>QHYK01000017.1 GCA_003224085.1 Acidobacteriota bacterium
GACGCGTTCGGCGGTGCCCAGGTAGGTCTGCTTGACGATACGCGGTTTGCCATCGACGCGGGCGGATTCGACGACGTAGTAGTACAGCTTGCGTCTTTTCTGTTTGGCGATGATGGTCGCCATCGTAGGGGAATACATACAACAGACAACTCCAGTTGTCAAGCGGAAAATAGCGGTCTAGGAGAATACGTATTCCCATAAACGTAGGGTAATACATATTCGGGTCGGCATTCGACACACGAAATCGGTTATTCAGAAAGGCTTACCTGGTATGAGAGCGCGTCAGGGGGCTTCGCCGCAGTAAACTCCCGCTAGGTGTGGGCTAGCTTACAAATTGGACACACACGGACTCTTGGCCTATTTTCTGGCGCGCTCGAGCCCCTTATCTTGTGGAGAAAGGGGACAACCCATGAACACCAAGTTGTGTGCGCTCGCAGGCTGTCTATTGCTGGCCGGGGTTTGTGCCGCCAAGGAGCACGACGACTATCAAAAAGGGACTTTGCTCAAGATGGAATCGGCTCCCTGCGGTGTGCAGGAAAAGGGCGGAAAATCCATGGCCGGGGAAATCCTGGGCACAGATTCACAAAGCAAGAAAACGCAGGAAGTGCTCTGCCAGGAGTATGTGCTGCAGGGCGAGAAGGTCGTTTATCGCATTCGCCCGAAAGACGACAAACATCCGGCGTTGCTGCCCATCGGTGAAACCGCACAGTTCCGTCTGCACAAGGACAAATTGATACTCAAAGTGGCCGAAGCCGATGACAAGGAACGCGAATACATCGTTGTCTCCATGACCCCGCGGGAAGACCGTCGGGATTCGGTGGCGAGTAAGAATTAAGTTAGGCGAATTCTTGAAGTGGAACAAAAACGGCGCTTCGCGAGGGTGCGGGCGCCGTTTTTGTTTGCCCGCTAATTAGAGGAACGAGAGGCGTAGGTGTCCAGCCGCTTCCTGTACAGAAACAAGACGCCTGGTCCAAAGGAAAGGAGCATGATAGCGATGCCGGTGACTATGCCAAAGCTGGTGACCATGGGCGCCGAACATTCGTGCCGTCGCCGCACGATGACGTGGCAAGGTACGGCAACGAGCAACTCCAAAACACTGCCCCGGAGCAGCCAAGAAACTATCCGGTCCACAACCGTAGAAGAGTTGCGCAAAAAAAGGTAAAAAACAATTCCCCAGAAAGCCCAGGCTATGCCAAAGAAGAGGAAAGGACTCGCAAACGCGCCCTCTCCGAACTTTTCCCCTTGAACCGCGAAGCCGATGCAACCTATCACCGCGAATGTAAGAAGAGCAGTAAGGACCGTACCCGCCAGATAAGACAGGAAAATGTGCGAGCGGGGCTCAGGACGTTTCTGCGACGTGTCCACGGACAAGAAAAGCAAAACCCACCCAGGACGATGACAACGGGCACCCACACTAGCCACTCTTGGTAGGCAGCAGCCAGCCCTTTCGCGAGTTCGCGCAAATCTGGAGGGCCTGCCAGCAACACCGCAACGGGAATCAGCAAGCCCACCACAATCACCGCATAGATGATCGAAACGAGGACGCCCCATTTGCGCATGGGTCCTCCTTGCCTACAGACGAGAACTGTTTATCACCGAAAGGGGCAGCACACTAATGTCGTACGTCACAGCCGTGCTATCGAAGCGATTAAGGGGCGTGCGCGGCTACCACCCCGAGATCGGCGATATTGTCCCCTTTCTTTAGCGAAGGAACCGCGTTGATGTGAAGCACCACCCCAGAGACCGGCGCGCGCGGCTCAGCGATTACTTTCCCAAAGTAATCCGTAATGGTGCCCAACTTCATTCCGGCAGAAACATATGTTCCGCGCTTAACAAGCGGATACCAGATGCCGGGACCATCGGCGAGAACATCCGATAGTTTTTCAATCCAAACCGGGTTTTCGATGAAGTGTGCCTCGCCCGGAAGCATTCTTAGCGCGCGCATCGTACTTAGAGTGCCGTTGACGAGGAGATTGACGTCGTCGTTCTCGACAGTTCCGGCATAGCCTGCTTCTACAACGATGGACGGCTTGCCGCGGACCGAAGCGGTATTGTCCAGATAGCGCGTGGCGTTTGGATCGGTTGGCCGCTCGCTCCAAATAATGATGTGGTCCAGCCCGAAAGCCAAAACCATTTCCTTCGAGATGTGGTCTTGCAATTCATTCCCCGTGGGCCCCCAGTAAGCGTACGGCCGTAAGCTCTCGTCGAGGTCGCCACCATGATAGTCGATGAGGTAGTCACAGCGGTCGACAACCTGTTTGGCAATGATATACGACGCGCGCTCGGTTTGCGTACCGTCCGCTTTGCCAGGATAAGAGCGGTTCATGCTCTTGTTATCGATGGGATTTACGTGCGGAACTTTTTGTTCGAAGGACGCGATGTTCACAAGAGGAACGAGAATGATCGTGCCCGTGACCTGAGCCGGATCGAGCTGAGCAATGAGTTTTTCAACCGCGATGATGGAAGCGTATTCCGTGCCGTGTGCTCCGGAAACCAGCGCAAGGACTCTGCCGGGCTTCGCGCCGTTCACGACGACCACGGGAATATTCGTGCCCGGATCTACGCCGGCAGGCACTTCGAGATAGCCCGTGGCCTTCTGCCCCGGCGCCGCCGAAGCTGTCCCGACGGTGAAATTGGATTGCCCGTAGCAAGTAATGCCGAAGAAAGCGTTGGGCAGCAAAATGGCAAATATTCCGCAAAGAAAGCGCATCACTCACCGCCAACAGTCTTCGTTTCGGGAGTTGCAGGCTTTTCAGGTGGACGCGCAGGAGCGGAGTCGCCTTTGACGTAGTGGTTGTACCACGCCATGAAGCGTTCCATCCGGTCCTTGATGTGCGACGGCGCGGTGAAGCCGTGATACTCGCCGGGATACACGACAAGCTCGGTGGTGCGCCCGAGAGTCTTCATCGCCTGATACATTTGCTCGCTGCCGAGAATCGGCACGTTCCAATCCATGTCCCCGCCCATGAAAAGCGTCGGAGTAGTGATGTCCGCGACGCGATAGAAGGGCGAGATTCGGTCCCACACCTCTTTGTGCTCCCACGGATGGCCAAGCTCGATATCGTAGTCGCGCTGGTAGTGGTCGTGGCCGTAGAAACTGGCGATTAGGGCGACGCCTGCGCCGGAGATGGCCGCTTTGAAGCGTTTGGTCTGAGAAATGATAAAATCCGTGGAGATGCCGCCATAAGACCAGCCACCAACGCCAAGTTTATCCGGGTCGGCGATACCCTGCGCCACGGCATAATCCACCATGGCCACGTCATCTTGGTAGTCCTTGTTCCCCCAATCCGCATAAATGGCAGCGCAGAATTTCTGGCCATAACCGGAGGAACCTCGAGGATTGGGAAGCAAAACAGCATAGCCATTCGCCGCGTAAAGCTGAGCAAGGTGATAGAAAGAAGGGGTGTACTGACCCACCGGTCCGCCATGCGGATTCAGGAGCGTCGGCACTTTTTTGCCAGGCGTGTAGTCGAGCGGCTTGTACAAATACCCTGCCACGCTGGTTCCGTCTTTGCTCTTGAAATGCACATAGTCCGCTTGCGCAAGGCGGAGCTGGGAAAGAAGAGCGTCGTTAGTCTTCGTCAGGCGCATAGGCTCCTTGGCGCCACCGGCAAGGTAGAAAATCTCATCGGGACGATCGATAGTGGTGATTGGCGCGGCAACGGAATCGTCTTTGCCTAGCGAATACGTTCCGACCGCCAGGCGCCCACCGATCGGACGGGTAATTTCTCCGCCCCCGGCAGGAACGCGGCAAAGATTTTGCGTTCCATCGTCTTCGGCTACGAAGTAAATCGAGCGACCATCGGCGGAGAAACGCGGGCGGTGAATGCTGCGGTCAAAAGCCCGCGTGAGAACGTTTGCCTGCCCACCCGTTGAGGAAACAACCGCCAGGTGACGCGTGTTGTAGTAGAACAGTTGCGGGTCAAGCTCAGTGACGTAAGCGATCCACTTGCCATCGGGAGACCAGGTTGGCGCCGAGTCAGGACCTGGATTCGGAGAGACCTGGGTGACGTGCGCGCCTTTATCCGTATTGTCAGCGGCGACCACCCAAATGTGCGCTTGATAGTTGGCGTCGGGATCAGGCGACCGATTACTGCTGAAGGCGAGGGATTTGCTATCCGGCGACCAGGCCGGCTCGTTGTCATCGAAATCTCCCGAAGTGATTTGCGTAGTTTTCTTGGAGCCGACACCGAAAACGTAAAGATGCGTGCGGCGCCGATCGAGGTAGCCGACCGTATCGCGCTTGAATTGCAGACGGTCAATAACAAAAGGAGGAGGGGTCTTCGGTTTGGGCGGAGTAGCTGGAGCGGGCTTTTCCTTATTCTTTGCTGTCTCCAGGTCCTCAGCCTTGGGATCGCGGAGAATCAGAACCAGCCGCGTGCTGTCAGGAGACCACTCGAAATCGTCCACACCTTGCACCGTGTCGGTCAAGCGAACCGCTTCTCCGCCGCGGCGGTCGAGAAGCCACACTTGCGCCTTTCCTCCATCACGAGCTGAGAGAAACGAAATGTATTTGCCGTCAGGGGTCCAGCGGACATGAGAAGAGGTGACGCCTTCAGCTGAGAGCGGAAGGGCGTCGCCGCCATGCGTGGAGATCATCCACAGACGCTGCTCATTCTTGTCCTCTTTGAGGTTGCGCGTCCGCGCCGCGTAGGCAATCCATTGGCCGTCGGGGCTGATCTCCGGCTGCGACACTTCGCGAATCTCGAAGAAATCGTCGATCGTGATCGCCCGCGGAATCTTCGGCGCGGTTTCTTGCGCGACGAGTGGAATCGCCCAAACTATTCCGAAAATGGCCAGGCGAAGTGCGAGTTTCATGTGGTGGCTCCAAGAGCTGCGATGCTGATCTGATGGTCGCGTAGTGTATCAGAGGAGCGACAAGAGTAGCTTTGAAAAATGCCGAGCAAATGTGCAAACGCTGCCAGCCGCAAATCTTTAGCTATTCATAGCGGAGGGCCTGCAAGGGATCCAGCCGCGAAGCGCGGTAAGCGGGCAGGAAGCTGGCAATCGCTGCGACGGATATCAGTGTGACAACAGCGAGAACCAATGTGAATGGGTCCCGCGGCTTCAATCCGTAAAGCAACGATTTCGCCACTTGCGCGGACAAAAGCGCCAAGGTGGTGCCGCTCACAAGACCTGCGATCGTGAGGAGACCGGCTTCCCGCAAAATCATGCCAATGACATCTGCGCGCTCTGCGCCGATGGCCATGCGAATTCCAATCTCCTTGGTGCGCTGAACAACCATGTAGGAAATCACTCCGTAAAGACCGACAGCTGCCAGCAGCGCGGCGAGAAAGCCGAAGAAACCGGAAAGCGTGGCCATCAATTCATCTTTCACAAGGGAATTGTGCACCTGCGTCTTGAATACTTTGAACTCGAAGTCGATTCCCGGGTTGACGTCGCTTATAGCCTGCTTAATGGACGCCATCAAGCCCGCCAGCGGCAGCGAAGAACGAATGATAATTTGATCGTCCGGGCCGGTTTCCTGCTGTGTGGCCGGGTAATAAACAAATGGAAGAAAATCTTCGTGCATGTCGTCAAATTTATTGTCTGCGGCGACTCCAACAATCTCGTAGAGAGGACGAGGCTTTCCCGGCGGCTTATGCTCGCGGAATCGCTTACCCAGGGGATTCGCGCCCTTAAGAATCTTTTGAACGAAGGCTTGGTTGACGATGACCACCTTCACGGACGCGGGTGTATCCCGGTCATCGAAGTCCCTTCCCGCAAGGAGAGGCGTCCCCATGGTTTGAAAATATCCCGGCTCTACATAGTTCAGCCAGGCGACACCTTGATCTGAGTCCGATCCTTCCGTGATGATTCCTTCGTTCCAGCTGCTGCCTCCAAAGGGGATCAGCATCGCGCTGGTGGCGGATTCCACACCGGGTATGACTCTTACAGCCTTTACAAGCTGGCGTTTGTACTCCGTGTAATTATTCTCGG
>QHYK01000074.1 GCA_003224085.1 Acidobacteriota bacterium
ACAACGAGAACGTCTACCTGGCGGCCTTGGCCAAACACAACTCGCCGCTGGTGGCAGCAACGAAAGCGGTGGCGTTGTGAGAAACGTGTTTGAAAATTGTGCAGGAGGGGGGGTGAATTTTCCTGTGGAAAGTCAATTTCTCCTTGACAGCATTCCTCAGAAATCTGAAGGCAAGGGGCTTTACGGCTCCCCTCGGTAATCAGCAAAACGGCGTCAGATGATTTGGAAAGGGAATCGAGGGAAATAAATCTCCCTAGCAGCCCCTTCTCAAAACTGAAGTCGCGCAAAACGTTATTATCAGGGTTGGGGGAATTGCTAGAATCCAGGTTTCTTCCGAGGATCCATACCGAGCCGTCGGTCGCCTGGCAAACCTGATAGGGCAAAAAGGCTTCACGTAGAACTCCTGCAGGACCTGCATGCTCAAAAAGCCCTCGCGCTCCTTCCACAGCTCGCCGATCAGCTTTTTCGCAATCTCGTGCTTGCGTCCGGCATCCACGTCGTGCGAGTAGATCAGTACATTGGTATTCACAACCGTTTTACCGCTCATGGAGTTCATCCCGGCGCTGGTTTCCCACCCAATCGGAAGCCCTCTTCCAGGAAGGCATCGCGCCCGCCGTTCTGCGCGCTCGTAGGCTTCTTCTTCGACGGAGAACTTACAACTTAGGACTTACGACTGCGAAGCGGAGGAGGGCTGGGCGAGCGGGGAACGATCAGCGAGAGAAAGCTGTGGAACGGGGATGCGAGCAGACGCTACCGTGACGAAGCCGACACGGGGACGCCGAATTCCTTAAGCTTCGCGCGGGCGTAGCGTTCTTCTTCGCTGCCCGGAAAACGCCTCACTACTTCACGAAGATCGCGGACACCGGAGCTTTTCTGGCCGAGTTCGAGCATCGCCATTCCGCGGTGGAGGAGGGCGGGAGCGAGCTTCATGCTCTTTGGATAGTTGTTCAAAACTTTGTCGTACTCGGCAACAGCTTGCTGGTAGTTCTTCTGTCGGTAAGCGATTTCGGCGATATAAAACTGGGCGTAGGAAGCAAGATCGGTGCCGCCGTAATGCTTCAGGTAGTCCTGAAATTCCGAGCGCGCCAGATCATATTTGCCGCTCTGAATGTCTTTCAAGCCGTTCGAATAGAGAGTGTCGGCGGACGGGGCGTGGCCGGAAGGAGCGGCGGAGCCTGAGGAACCCGAAGGCGGTAGATTGCCTGCGGTCGGCGTGGGAGTTCCAGCACCGGTGGCTGGTGCGCCGCCGGAAGAAATTTTGGCGTCGAGGCCCTGCACGGCGTTTTGAAGATCAACGAGCTGCTGGTTGAGCTTGCCGAGGCGCGACTTTATTTCTTCAAGATTGTCCGAGAGGCCCTGGACTTGCGTGGACATGGTATCCAGCCGAGCGCCGGAATTGGCCTGCACGTCCTGCACTGATTTTTGCAGCGAGCCCATAGTGCCGTTCAGCTTGTTGATGTTGTCATTGAAACCGCCAACAATGGCCTTGATGGCAGCGTGGTCCTGAATCATCTGCGTGGAGATATCTTTTTGTCCTTGGAGCAGGGAAGTGACGTCGCGTTGGAGGTCGATGATTTCGCGGGCGACGGCTTCGACCGGGCGGGGGCCGATGAGGCTTCCGCAAACGGCACCGGCGAAAACGGCGGCACTAAAAATAGCGACATTGCGTGTACGCATGACCAATCCTCCTAAAGGATCCGAATCCAGAACCGCCTGGGAAGAAGCCGTGTGGAATCGCAGAATCATTTTCTCATGGGTTAAAGCTCGATGGAAATTGCGGACCGTTGTGCCGGGTGTCCAGTCCGGGCCCCACGCGCCACACAGACTCAACAAATCGTCTCCACTCTAATTAAGAAGGCCGCAAGCAGGCAAGAGTTTGCCCGGCCTTGCGGCCTTATCGATTACCAGGGAAGTAAAGGACGCAAAGGAAGGAAAGGAGGCAAAGGAAAAGAATTGACCCTTACCGCCGATGACTTCCGTCAACTAAGCTGCCGCCACATGGGGATTGTTCTCCCGACGGATGAACGACCACGGCCGTCAGTTGGCTTTGACGAGATGGCCGCGGCGATTCTGCTGCCAGCAGGTCTCGTTGTGCTCCATGCAAAAGGGCTTCTCCTTGCCGAAACTGACGGTGTTGAGTTGGCTCGCGGAGACGCCGAGGGAAACAAGATATTGCTTCACGGCGGCGGCGCGGCGGTCGCCGAGACCGAGATTGTATTCGGTCGAGCCGCGTTCGTCGCAGTGGCCCTCGATGGTCGCCTTAACCGAGGGATGCGCTTTGAAGAACTCAGCCGTTTGAGCGAGCGCGGTACGGGCGTCGGCGCGGATGTCCGCTTTGTCAAAATCGAAGAAAGCATCTTGCACTTCCCTCGCCCATAGCTCGTCGATGGATGGCTCCGGCTTTGGCGGCGGTGGCGGAGGGGCATTCACGGAAACTGCCGCGGTGGCCGTAGCGGAGCCGCCGGGGCCGGTAGCGGTAATGGTGTAAGTCGTGGAGTCGGTGGGCGAGACTTTCGTGGAGCCTTCCGCGGTCACCGTGCCGACGCCGGGATCAATCGAAAGCTGCGTAGCGTCGGTGGAATTCCAAGTCAGCGTGGAGGATTCACCTTTATTGATGGTGGTTGGATTGGCCTGCAGCGTCACGGTGGGACGAGCGGGCGGAGGAGCCTCCTGCTTGGGTGGCGGAGGCGGAGTCACTTTTTTTGCGCAACCAAGACCAAGGACAGCAGCACCGAGCAAGGCAACCAAACCAGTTCGATGGAACAAGCGTGAAGCCAAAGTCATCAAATCCTCCTGAACTGTAGAATCCCCGTATTCACCCCAACAGGGCCACTATCCTAACACCAGCGGGCTGGGCGGGCGCAAAGTATCGTAACACGATATATTATAGACAGCCGCAAGAGGCAAGCGAAACCAACAACCGAAACCCAAATTTCCAGGGGAGCAACAGCTGCTTACCGCGGGTCCACTCATGAGATGCATGGGCGGCTCCCCAAGTTCCAATTTGATTCTCAGCAGCTTCTTCGAAGGATCTTTCAATAGAGTCGAAAGCCGCATAGAGCAAGCCAGGATTCCTCGTCGCTTCGCACCTCGGAATGAAACGCATTAGCGCTTCCTGCACTGGCTCTGCTAATGGGTGGACCAGTTGGGCGATTCGTTGTGACCGGTGAAGGTGAGCTGGTGCGGCTGGGAGCCGTCGGCGAGCATGGTCCAAATCTGGCGCGTGCCGACGCCAGTACGCGTGGACTCAAAGACGATGTGGCGGCCATCTGGCGCCCAACTGGGACGCTCGTTGCGGCCCTGGTCGCGAGTCAATTCGACGAGCTGGCGGGAAGCAGCGTCCATGACGTAGATATCGTAGTCGTCGCTGGGGCGGCGCCAGCTGAAGGCCAGAAGCTGGCCGTTGGGCGACCAGGCGGGGTCGATGACGTAGCCCTTTTCCGGGAGATCGATTTTTGTTGCGCCGGTGCCGTCGGCGTTCATGAGATAGAGCTGGGGAGTGCCGCCGCGGTCGCTGACGAAGGCGATGGTCTGGCCAGTCTTGGGGTTCCAAACGGGGGACATGTTGGCGCCATTGGACGGGGTAAGGCGCTTGGGACGATTGCAGTTGACATCGCAAACGTAAAGCTCGGGATTGCCCTGCATGGAGGAGGAGAAAATGATTTGTGCGCCGTCAGGTGACCAGGCGGGGGTGATGTTGGTGCCCGCGAAGCGAGGGAAAGAGATAACTTTCCCGGTGTCTATGGAATACATACAAATCTGCGGGCTGTTGATGCCTTTGTAGGGGGCGAAGCAGGTGAAAGCAATGCGCGAACCGTCAGGCGCCCAGCGAGGCGTGAGAGCGATGGAGTGAAGGTTCGTAAGCTGGTGCTGGTTGGCGCCGTCGTAATCCATGACCCAAATTTCCTTGTTGCCGTTGCCTGTGGAACGAACGAAGGCAATCTGCGTTTGCGCGACGCTGGGCAAGCCGCCGGAAAGCTTGCTGATGATTTCGTCGGCGAACTCGTGCGCGTATTTGCGAACCTGCAGGTCTGTTGGGCCGCCGCGATAAACTTTGCCGACGACAGGCTGAGAAGAAGGATTGCGAACGTCGAACAGCCAAGCCTGAATGGTGACTTCGGAAGGAGACTCGGTCAAATTGCCGAAGCCGACGTAATTGGCGTTGGTGGGCTGCGCGACCCAAGCGGGAGCTTTCAATTCCGATGGGACGGTAGGCACTTCAGAAGGATAGAAGCTCGGGCTGGCGAGATCGAGGATGCCGCTGAATTGCAGGTCGTCGCGGACGACTTGGGTGAAGAGCGTGGCGTGAGGTTTTGCGGCGTCGGAGCGGGCCGCGAAGTCGGCGATGGCCAGGCGCGGCTTGGCCTGGCCAAGGCCAGTGCCCGTGCGGAACCAGTCTTGGCCAGAAGCGCAACGGCCGGTCAACAAAACGACAGCAGTGAAGAAGAACAGTCCTGCACATCTTGTTGCGGATTTCAACAAGTTTCCCCCTTAAGTACTGAAAACCCTGCCCTTCGAGCGAGAGCGGCTACTGCGTCAACGAAAGATCGAAGTCAAAAGTGACGTCCACATACGTCCCCATATAGTCGTTGGGAAGCGGACGGAATGCATCGATACTCTGCAGCGCGCGCATGGCGGAATAGTCCATGGACGAGTTGCCGCTGCTTTGAGCGATGCGGATGTTGGAAATTGAACCGTTGGCATTGATTCGGAACGTCATTACCGTGTGCGCGCCATGCACTGCCCGAACGGCTGCTTCGATGGTGCTTTGGTCCCAGGACTGGCGAATGCGGCTTCGCACGGAGTCTACATACCAGGGATAGCGGCCGCCGAAGTCGCCTCCGCCCTGGCCGATGACCTTTTCGCCAGCAGAAGAAGGACCGGGAGTCGGAGAAAAGCCGGTGGGGAGGTCCGGGTTGCCGCCGTGGCCGGGGATGGCGTTGTCCGCTTCAATTGTTTTGTTTTCGAGAGTGCGAGTCTTGCGAGAAGACGGCAAAGGTTTTTCTTTTTCAAACTTGGGGATCTTGGTGGCGTTGGTTTTTGGCTCGGGTGGGAGGGGTTTGGGGTCTTCCTTGTGGAGGCTCTTGGTGGGATCGACGGCTTTGCTTTCCGTGACCATTTCTTCCCTGGGCATGGGAATGCCCGCGGGGCTGACGAGACTCACTTTAGTGCCGCCGAGTTTGCCGCCGACGCCGCCCCAGCCTGCCCCACGACGGTCAAAATAGGCAGCGCTCAAGGCCACGACAATCAGCAAGACATGGAAGAAGATGGAGTGGAAAAAGTATTTCCTAAGCGCGAGGTCGTTCGGGATGGCGAGAGCGGTTGCCATAGCCTTATTTTACTTCGAGCGCGCACGCTCCGTCAGCGGCTCAGTAACAATGCTGATGTTGTTGATGCCGGAGACGCGGAGCGTGTCGACGACCGAGGCAAAAACGCCGAAGGGAACGGCTTCGTCGCATCGCAAGAAGACACTTTGCCGGGTGTCCTTCAGTTGGGAGTGAATCTTAGGGCCGAGCTGATGAATATTGATGGGATCGTTGCCGAGATAGATGCGCTGCGCTTTGTCGATGCTGACGACGAGGCGGTCCTGGCTGATGTCTTTGATGGTCTTGGTCTTGGGGACGTCGACTTCGATGCCGGATTGCAGGATGGGCGCGGTGATCATGAAGATGATGAGGAGAACGAGGACGACGTCCACAAACGGGACCATATTGATTTCGGAGAGCGAAGTTTGCGTTGATTTGACGATTTGCATTGTGATTTTGCGCCGCGGCTGGTGGGACGGCCGCGAAAAATTAGTTAAATGCCTTCTCGACCTGCGCGGTGACTTCCATAGCGAAATTGTCCAAGCGTTGCCCCAGGTCACGAATGTTCTGCAAAAACTGGTTGTAAAAGATGACCGCGGGGATGGCGGTAGCCAGGCCCGCGGCCGTGGTGATCAGCGCTTCGGCAATACCTGGTGCGACGGCGCGAAGGCTGGCGGCGCCGGCGCTGCCGAGGCCGGCGAACGCGTCAATGATGCCCCAAACCGTGCCGAAAAGGCCGATGAAGGGGGCTACGGAGCCGGTGGTGGCAAGCCAGGCCATCCCTTTCTCGACGCGGCGCACTTCTTCGGCGGAAGCGAGCTGCATGCTGACCGTGACCGCCGACAGGCTCTTCAATCTCGGCGGATGCGGATTCGGGGCAATGCCGCCCACTTGCGCCTGGAGTTCGCGATAGCCTGCCGCATAGACATTGGCGAAGGGCGAGCCAGAGGACGCGAGCGCCTGAGGATTGGTGACCCCGTGGGTCGAGCGGAAAATGTGCAGGAATTGGGCGCTTTGACGGCGGATGCGGCCGAACATGCCCCATTTTTGAAAAATCATGGCCCAGGAAATGAGGGAGAAGAGAAGAAGGATCGCAAGAACGCCGCGGGCGACCCATCCGGTCTGCACGAGAATTTCCGTAATATCGGTCGCAAGAATCGCGTTGAAAAGAAAAATGATGTGCCCCTCAGCGAAAGGGAAATTTTTTCTGGGCGTAAAAACCGTAGCATACGCACCCAACCCCCGCAACCAATACGATGCGAGAGTTTCGGATTTTGATGCTTATGAGGAAACATGGCTCGTGACTCGTGTTCGTGACTGGTGACTTGTGATCCTCCGATTCGGTCGTACAAGCCGTTGATGCTTGCTTCGTGTGGGCAGGTCGGCTCGCCTCGAAAAGCGAGAGCCGAGTTTACCTCCCTAACAGGTCGAGGGCGGCGCGGAAGCCAGCGGCAAGCTCCTCGGCCCCAGTAATGCAAAAAGATTACGGGCGGCTGCGTCCCCAGCATGTGGTGGTGGACGGCAACGACGTTCAGTTTGTGTTCGCGGGGAGCTTTGAGAACGGCATTGAGTTCGGCTTCGCGCATGGCAATGTCGCCGGCAATTTGCGCGTCCGAGTCGTTCCCGGCAAAGGCGGCCCAGGAGTTGAGGCCCATGCGCGCGTTGATTGCGGCTCCGTTCTCTTTGAGGCCAAGGTCGTCGCGTCCAGAGTGAATTTCTAAACCGGCCCGAGACTTTCACCCTTTTGGCCGACTATTTTGTCGCGGGCGACGAGGTTGAATGCGGGCGACGCGGCTGGGGGAGCCGATGCGGGAGCGGGCGGCTTGGGGATGAGATCGAGCGCTGGCTTGAGGCTTTTTGCAAGCGTCACGGCGTCGCCGTGAGCATGGACGTGCATGAAGTAGATACGCGGCTCCTCGACGAAAAAGTGATGGTGAAGGGCGGTGACCTCAATGCCGTGATCGAGCAGGGCGGAAAGAACCGCATTGACTTCTTCTTGCGTGAGGACGAGGTCGCCCATCAGGACATCCATACCGGCGTCGTCTTTGGTCATGGCTACCCACCCGCCAAAACCGAAGGGCGTTGGCGTGGGCTGACCGGAAATCGTCACGTGCAAATCGCTGCGGGGGATGTTCACTTTCAGGACGTTGGCTTTGAAATCGCCGCAGCGACCCAAAAGGGCAAGGACCTGCTGATATTCCTTGGGAGTTTCCTGAGCGGAAACAGAAATGGATATGAGGGCAAGCAGGCACCCGATGCGAATGGGTTTCATAATGATCCTCAATGTTGACCCTTTTTCCCTTGGTTTGCAGATTGCAACTTTACGCCGAATAAAGAATGCGGGGAACCTTACGAGAAGTAATGGAAGGTGCCGTGGCCAAAAGAAAAGCGGCGGCCCATTGCAAAAGACGCTCAGGGTAAAGAAGGCTGCCGCACTCCCAAAAAGCAGGTGTGGTAAACTGCGAATTGAGCATGAGTAAACCGTTTGACTTCGACATTGGAAGACTGACCGGCGAGGCGAATTATTCCGGCCGACCGCCGGCGGACTTTGCTCAGACGCCGGAGCGCGGCACTTTTTTCCTGGAGACTTTCGGCTGTCAGATGAACGACCACGATTCTGAAAAAGTGGCTGGGGTACTGCTCGCGCGCGGCTACCGGCAAGTGGAAACGCCGGAGGCAGCTGGCTTGATCCTCTATAACACTTGCAGTATTCGCGAAAAAGCGGCGCAAAAGGTTTTTTCGCGTTTGGGGGAGTACCGCGCCAAGCAGAGCCAGGGGAAAATTATCGGCGTGCTGGGATGCGTGGCGCAGCAGGAAGGCGAGGACATTTTCGAACGTGCGCCGTGGGTGAGCCTGGTGTGCGGCTCGGCGAGTTACCGGAAGCTGCCGGAGTTGATTGCGCAACTGGAGTCTGGAAATCATCGCGTAACCGGACTGGATACGGACACGGAGGAAACGTTCGAGACGGAAATTACCCGGCGCGACAATCCGTTTCGCGCGTATCTGACCATCATCGAGGGCTGTGACAAGGCTTGTTCGTATTGCGTCGTGCCCTACACGCGGGGGCCGGAACGCAGCCGCGCGAGCGATTCGATATTGCGGGAAGTGAGGCAACTCGCGGAATTGGGATACTCGGAGATTCAACTGCTGGGGCAGACCGTGAATTCCTATAAGGACCCTACGCCGAGGAAAATGCGTTTTGCCGAGCTGCTGCTGGCCGTGGCGGGCGTTCCGGGAGTTCGCCGGGTGCGATTCACGACTTCGCACCCGAGCGACTTTACCAAGGATATTGTGGAAGCCATCGAGGCGCAGCCGAAGATCTGTGAGCACGTGCACTTGCCGGTGCAATCGGGTTCGACGAGGGTTCTGCGCGCGATGCAGCGGACTTACACGCTCGAGGAATATCTCGAGAAAATCGCGATGATTCGCGGAGTGTCGCGGCCCATTGCGATTAGCACGGACATCATTGTGGGATTCCCGGGCGAAAAGGAAGCGGATTTTGAGGAAACGCTGTGTTTGCTGGATGAAGTGAAGTACGAAAGCTTGTTTTCGTTCAAGTATTCGCCGCGGCCCAACACGCCTTCTTTGAAAATGGACGACGCGATTCCGGAGGAGGAGAAGAGCCGGCGCCTTGCGATTCTTCAAGACCGGCAGCGGGAAATCCAGAAAGCGCGCAATGCAAGGCTGGTCGGAGATACGTTTGAGGTGCTGGTGAGCGGGAAGTCGCGGCGCGAGAACCAGTGGTCGGGATATACTAGTTCGAATCGGTTGGCAAATTTCACTTCACAAGAGCAAGAACTTCTGGGAACCTACGTTCAAGTCCGTGTGACAGGAGCGACACCGAACAGCCTGGTGGGAGAACACGTGGTTTGACCTAGGGGAGGCCTCCATGGAAGTGGAAATGAAAATCCGCGGCCTGATGATGGATCCTGTGACGAACATGCCGATTGTCGTGCTGAAAGACGTGCAAGGCCAGGCAATCCTCCCGATCTGGGTTGGTGTTTACGAGGCCAACGCCATCGCGCTGGAAATCGAAAAAGTACACACGCCCCGGCCGATGACCCACGATTTGTTGAAGAACGTGCTGCTTGGGCTCGAAGTGCGCGTTCAGAAAATTGTAGTGAATGACCTGAAAGACGATACGTTTTACGCGTTAATCTGGGTGGAGCGCGACGGGCAGATGATGACCATTGATTCGCGACCGAGCGATGCTTTGGCGCTGGCCCTGCGGATGGATTGCCCCATCTATGTGGATGACGCAGTGCTCAAGAATTCCAAGGTTTCGAGCGCGTTTACCGAGCGCAATACCAACGAGCAACTACGCAACTGGCTGGAAGGGCTCTCCGACGAGGACCTTGGCCGGTATAAGATGTGAAAGGGGGGACTGGTTAGTTGTGACTCGCGGTGAGTTGTGAAAACCTCACGCATATAACCACCTAACTTTTAAGCAGTTCCTCGAAAAATCAGGACGGAAAAGAAAAAGGTGGCGAAGGAGGTGCTTCGCCACCTGAATAGTGGCTTTGCCATATTGCGAGCTTACGAGTTGGTCTCTGCTTCCTTCATGTCGTCAGTGGCTTGCTTGTTGGCTTTCTTGACCTCGGACTTTGCGTTAGCGCTTGGTTCAAGCGCCTCGATAGCTTTGCCAAGGCTCATTGCGCCTGTTCCCGTGACTTTGGCTTTCAGAGCATCGAACCCGCCGGGAATATTCAGGTTGTTTGCGACGTGGGCCGCAGCCATACACTGGCCCAGATTCTTAAAACCTTTGCAGGCGGTAGCCGCATCTTCGTTGGTCAACGCTTTGATTTTGCCGGCGATGGCGGTGTTATGGCTGAGCACCGTGCCGGGAGAAGCGTGCGACATGTCTGTATGATTCATTGCCTTAGCGCCGGGCGCACCTCCGTTCGAGTTCGCGGCGCTGGGACCGTGACCTGCGGGCGGGCCGCCGCCATGGCCGCGCTGGGCAAGCGCCGGCGAACTCAAGGCAAGCGTCATGGCCGTAATTAGGATGAAGTGCTTGTGCTTCACGGATTCCTCCTCTGATTGGCTGACTTGAATACCGGCACTGGGCTGGAGTGGTCACCGGGCCTTGCTTGGGGACAGTGTTCAGCAAGACGATACACCATGCGGCGCCAGGCGAACAGCAAGATGATGCCGATCAGGATGAGCGCGAGACTGAGCCCTGACCAAATCCCAAAGGCGCCCCAGTTTCGAGCGAAGCAGAGCCAGGCGCCCAGCGGCAAACCAATCACCCAGTAAGCCGTGAAGTGGCAAACCATGGGAGTGCGCGTGTCTCCCGCGCCGCGCAAAGCGCCGGTGGCCACAGTCTGAATCCCATCAAACAACTGAAAAGCCGCGCCAGCAATCAGGAGCAGGGAAGTGCGGTGAATGACGGTCTCGTCCGGGGTATACACGCGGACGATCCAGCGAGGAAAGACCAAGAGCGCGATTCCGGCTAGAGTCATGAATCCAGCGCCGAGAAGAATGGCGGTGTAGCCGGCGTGACCCGCGGAATCGGGCTTTCCGCGTCCGATGGCGTGGCCCACGCGAACGGCGGCAGCGGAGGAAATGCCCAACGGGACCATATAGGTGAAGGCAACGGTGTTGAGCGCAATTTGGTGGCTCGCAAGAGCGACGGCTCCCAAGCGGCCGATAAGGGCGGTGGCGAGAGCGAAGACGCTGATTTCCAGGGCGATTTGAACGGCTGCGGGAAGCCCCAGCGAGATAAGGCGGCGGATGCGAGTGAAGTCAATATTGATCGGAGTCTTGAGCAGCTCGGTGCGGTGACGGCGATCGTACCAGAGCAGATAGCTGACGAGTACGACTGCCAAATACAAGCGGGAAATGGCTGTGGACCAGCCCGAACCCACCACGCCCATCGCGGGAGCGCCCCATTTGCCGTGGATGAGAACCCAATTGAAGAAGGCGTTGATGACGTTGGCGCTCACGAGCGCGAAGGCAATCGGCTGGGCCATGTTCATGGCCTGCAGGCAGCGTCGGACAGCGAAATAAAGCAGGAGAGGAAAAAGGCCGAAGGCCAGCGCCTTCATGTAGGGAACGGCGAGCGCGGCGAGTTGCGGTTCGATGTGCAGACGCCGAAGAAGAGGAGCGAACAACCAAACTGGAAGCATCAGGAAGGGCGTCATCACCATGCTCAGATAAATGCTGTTGACCAGAGAGCGGTGGCAGTCTTCGCGGCGGCCCGCGCCGAAGGCTTGCGTGACGAGGGTATCGAGGCCAATGAGGAGACCGCCACCGAAGAAGGCTAAGACGCTGAAAAGATTGGAGCTGATGCTGACTGAACCAATGGCGCGCGCACTGTCGGGGAGGTGGCCGACCATGACGGTGTCCACGATGCCCATGCTCATCCATCCGATTTCGGCCAGAACCAAGGGCAATGCAAGCCGGATTGTGGGACGGAGTTCGTGGCGAAGTGCCTGGACGGTGATCATGGGTGCGAACTAAAGAGTGTAAGGGCGACACAGGAAAGGAGCAAACCGGAGCACGAGAGGCTCGATGTTACAAGGTGGCAGAGTCCGAGACCAGATCGCTCCCGTGGGGGTTAACTTGCGAGTGTACTGGGAGCGAAGTTCCATTGACCCGGAAAGAGACGGCTCGTAGGCTGACTGAAGCAGTTTTGAAGGTCTTCACGTTTCCCAGAATTAGCGCAAAAGCCGGGGGCTGATCGTGCCACTGCAAGAACACGCGAAGTTTGAAGCAACAGGGAAGGAAATCCGTGGGAGTGGGCGCCTCAATTCGCGAGTGCGAGTGGCCATCCAGTGCACCGAAGACGGACAGGTTGTCCGGTCAGAAGGATATACGAAAGATATCAGTGGGAAAGGCTGCCTGGCAGTTGTGCCGCATGCTTTTGCGGTGGGGCAAAAGGTGCGGGTGATCAACCTGGTGAACCAGAATGCCAGCGATGCGTACTTGATTTGGCGGGGACATCAGAGCCCGGCGGGATGGGAGCTGGGGGTCGAGCTGCAAGAGCCGATGCAAGACTTCTGGGGACTCGATTTTTAGGATGCGGGCAGGGCGGGGAGCGCCGGCCCGGCCCGTTTGGGAACCCTGAGATTTCCACACGCCTTCCGAAAATCGCTGAATCCTGTACTTTTTTCCTTGCCAACGAACGGGTTGAAAACGTAGAGTTAACCTAGGCCTTGGGGGTTTTCAGGAGGCGGCACCCATATATAGGAACTCAGTTGCCAGATCGCGGCGTGCTTGTGGGCGCGCCCATCGCTGTCGGCGAGGGCGTGCGAGCGGAGGCAGAAGAAGATGACTGCCATCATCACGATTGCGAACCAAAAGGGCGGCGTAGGCAAGACAACAACGGCAATCAACCTGGCAGCGGCGCTGGCACTTCGCGGCAAGAAAACACTCCTCATTGATCTCGATCCGCAAGCGAATTCCACGATCGCATTTTATGATGCCGGGGAAGTCTCTACGTCCATGTTTGACGTGTTGGGCGACAGCCGCGCAGGATTGCCCACGGTGATTAGGGCCACGAAGGATCCCTTGCTGTTCTTGTGCCCTGGCCGGCTGGCTTTGGCGAAGCTGGAGCAAGCGCTCGCGGGACAATTTGACGCACCTTTCCGGTTGAAAGATGCGCTGGCACCGGTAGAGAAGGACTACGACTACATGATTGTGGACACACCGCCTTCGCTTGGGATTCTGACGGTCAATGCGCTGGTGGCCGCGACCCATTTGCTTGTGCCCATCCAAGCGGCGTACTTCGCGATCGAAGGAACGGACGATCTTCTCGAGACTTACGAGCGGATTCGCGCGCGGCCGAATCCCGGGCTGAAAGTGCTCGGCGTGGTCATCACGCTTTACGACAAGCGCACGAACATATCCAAGGACACGCACGGACAGATTCGCAGCGTGTTCGGGGAAGTGCTGTTCAAGACGAAAATTACCAAGAACGTGCGGCTGGAGGAGAGCCCGGCCTACAAGGAAACGATTTTTACATTTGCACCGAAATCACCCGGCGCCGCCGAGTACAAAAAACTCGCGGGGGAGGTTGTTCAACGTGTCGAAGAGGATCGGGTTGCCAGTCACGCTGAAGATGCGGCATGACGCGCACTACGTAGAATCGCTGACAAGCTATAGCGGGGCGGCCGTCGGGCGGATGATCCGGCTGGATCAGATCCGTCCGAATCCAGATCAGCCGCGCAAGGCGCTGGGCGATTTGCGCGAACTGGCTGAGTCGGTGCGCGAGAAAGGCGTGCTCGAGCCGCTGCTGGTGCGCTACGTACCGCGCGAGGATTGCTACTACATCATCTCCGGCGAACGCCGCTATCATGCGGCGCGTACGGCTGGATTGCGGGAAGTGCCGTGCATCGAGAAGATGGCGGATGACGCGGAAACTCTCGAACTCGGGTTAATCGAGAACATCCAGCGCAAAGATCTGACACCGTTTGAAGAAGCGGATGGGCTGCACCGGCTGAGCACACAATTCGAATACACGCACGAAGACATCGCGAAGAAAATCGGGCGGGCGCGTTCTTCTGTGACGGAAACGCTCTCGCTGCGAAGCATCCCCGATTTGTTGCGCAGAAAGTGCGTCGATCATGGAGTTATGTCCAAATCGCTGCTGCTGCAAATTGCGCGCCAACCCAACGAAAAGAAAATGGCCGAGATGCTTCAGCGCATTTTGCAGGGAGGGCTGACGCGCGATGAGGCGCGGCGCGAACGCAGGCAAGAGCGAACAGGTCCACAGCGGCCCAGGCCCTTCATCTTCCAATTCGAGCCGCCGAGCGAAACCTTCAAGTTCCGGATTCAATTCAAGAAAAGCCATGTTTCGCGCGATGAACTGATTTCAACGCTGCGGGAAATTCTGGCGCAGCTTGAAGGAAGTTCCTCGGAAGCGGATACCACGGCTGCGTAAGCCCAGCCGCATAAGCGCCGCTGCTTGCGAAAACATGTTGAAACCGGCCAATAATGCAATGGAATGGTTGAACTCTCTCCGAAGCAAATGCAGGTGATGGAGCGGCTTTTTGAAGCTGGCTTTCGCCCAATCGCGATTCCGCCTTACGAAAACGCACTGTGCATGAGAAAGGGCGATTGCGTCGCGGCATTGGCGCCAGTTTCGAATGGGGGATTGAAGCTGCTCGCGCCGCCCGCGTATCTGGTGGATGGAAATTTCAGCGTGAAGCTGAGGTGCGCGTCTGGCGAAGCGTTCGTCTGGAAGAAGAAGGAAGTGCAGGCTACGCCAGAGAGGGTGCGCGAGCTGGAATCCTTCCGCACGGAACTTCAGGACATTCTGGAGTCCGCCGCAAAGCAATAATTCGCCCGAATTGCAATTCTTCGCGCCTCGCGGCAAACTCAAATTCTCATGAAAACCTACGACATTATCTGCATCGGCGCGGGGCCGACCGGGCTTGCGACCGCCATCGAAGCGAAACGCGCGGGGATGCAACCCCTGGTGATTGACAAGGCTTGCGTGTGCAATTCGCTGTACCACTATCCGGTGAACATGGTGTTTTTCACCACGCCGGAGTTGCTCGAAATCGGGGACTTGCCGCTGGTTAGTGCAGGGGAGAAGCCCACTCGCGGGGAGGCGCTGAAGTATTACCGGAAAGCTGCGGAACATTATGAGTTGGAAGTGCGGCTCTACGAGCGCGTGATCCACGTGGATGGAAATGACAGGAACTTCACGGTCGTGACGAAGACGGAGAAGGGAGGACAGGAGAGATATCACGGGAAAAAGATTGCGGTGGCGACGGGCTATTATGATTTACCGAATCTGCTCGGAGTGCCGGGAGAGGATCTCCCCCACGTTTCGCATTACTACACGGAGCCGCACCCGTTCTGGAAGCAGGACGTGGTGGTGATTGGTGGAAAGAACTCGGCGGCGGAAGCGGCTTTGGACCTGTATCGGAACGGAGCGAACGTGACTCTGGTGCACCGGGGAAGGGAATTGGGCGCGACGATCAAGTATTGGGTTCGCCCGGATATCGAGAACCGCATCAAAGCGGGGCAGATTAAGGCGCTGCTGAATACTCGGGTCGAGGAGATCACCAAGGATGAGGTGGTGGTGGAGAATCACGCGCAGACAAACCGGATTCCTGCGAAACAGATTTTTGCGCTGACCGGATATCACCCGGACTTTTCGTTTATGGAAAGCATGGGGGTGCAACTCGATCCGGAGAGCAAGCGGCCGGCGCTGGACCTGAATACTCTCGAAAGCAACGTTCCGGGGATTCATCTGGCGGGAGTGGTGATCGGAGGACGACATACGGGAGAAATTTTCATCGAAAATGGGCGCTTTCACGGGAAACAGATCATCGGAGCGCTGAAAAAATGAGGCCTTGCGCGGAAATCCCGCTGAAATCGTTGCATGGCTCATTTGCCCGGTCCCGTGCGCTTTGTTAGACTGCTAGCTTATGCCATCGGTATTGCGTGAAGTGGGTGAAACGTTCGAAGCGCTGGTCAAGGGTTTTAGCGTGACGTTCCGGAACATATTCCGGAAAACGGTGACGGAAAACTACCCCCATGAGTCCGTGCATTTTCAGCCCCGGTATCGCGGGATTCATGTGTTGCACCGCGACGAGAACGGGCTGGAGAAGTGTGTAGGTTGCTTTTTGTGCGCGGCAGCTTGTCCCGCGAATTGCATTTATATCGAAGCTGCGGAAAACACGGATGCGAACCGGATTTCGGCTGGCGAGCGGTACGCCAAGGTGTACAACATAGATTATTCGCGCTGCATTTTCTGCGGGTACTGCGTCGAAGCATGCCCGACGGATGCGATCACGCATGGCCACGGATTTGAGTTAGCTACCTACGACATCAATTCCCTGGTCTACCGCAAAGAGCAGCTACTTGAGAAAACGCCGGCGGCAGTTGCCGCGGTTTCCGGCCGCTAGCCTAGTCTAGATTCCCCTATAATCTGATTGGCGTTTCGCAGGCTGCCTACGTTTGTGCGCAATCTCAGCGCTTGTGTCTTCGGCGTGAAGTGCTCGCGACGCTTCGCAGGGTCTCCTAATACCTATAAGGCTGCCAAGACGTAAGAAGGCGGAGCAAAACGTGGGAGACGCACGGCCCAGGATGGGAATTGGTGGAAGCGAGACCCGAGAGTGCGGCGCTCCGGGGAGGAGCGTCGCACCGAGCGGCCTTCGGTTGGCGCCTATTATAAAGGTGCGTCCCACGATTCCCAGGGCAGCCTACGCTAACGCAGCAAAGAATCTCCGACGCGGAGGAGCTTGCCGGCTTCGGAAGGCGAGACGCGAGTGTTCGTGGCCAGGCGGTAGTAGTGATCGAAGCGCGCTTCGGGAGTCCAGCTGGGAATGTGGCTGCGGCGATAGTCGGAAAAAATCTTCTGAAAACCAGGAATAATCGCTCCCGTTTGCGGATTACGCGGAGGGACGGCGCAGCGCGCGCAGGGATTGCTGCCCTCGAACTGCACTTCACCGATGCGAAAAGGCACGAGTTTCTCTGGCTCTGCGGCGAAGAGCTGGTCTTCCCATAAGGGCGGGACGCCGTCGATTTCCAGCGTGGTGCGAAAACGCAGCCGCATGTCGTTGGCGGTCAATCCGGGGAACAAAGCCGCCATCGCATCAAGCGTGGCGGTCGAAATGATGGTAGGGCCGTTGGCGACGGCATCGTCGGGAAAGCCTTCCGGTGAATAACGCACGGTGATGGACTGGTCGAAAAAAGCGCTAAACCACTGCGCGGCGTCGGCGAACCCGCCGGGAAAGTCGAGGGTTTTCGTGGGAGTGCCGCGGCGGTCGGGAACGGAGAGGGTGACGGAGCTGAAGTCCGGCGCATAGGTTGCGCGAATCAGATGAACAGCCGCAGTGCGCTTGCCATTCACCCATTGGCCATCCGCGGAGTAGAGAGCCCAGACGCGGTCAAATTCCAGTCCGCCACCTGGCCCGATGCGAGCTTCCCTGACCTGCACCGGATCGAGCGCCTTAATCGGGTGCAACTGAATGATGGCAAGCCGCGGCGAAACCGTCGAGGTTTCCACGCCCAGATTCTAACAAAACTGAGAAGGAAAGCAGCGCATGGGGAACGGCGCTGTGGAAATTTATCCCGTGACGTGAAACTGGCCCAGGACTATGCGTGCGAGGACCGCACCACCGAGAACCGCGATCGAGAAGCTCAGAAGCGTGCCGATCAGAAAATATTCTGCGAAGTGTTCGGACTTGAATTCGGGATAACGCGCAATCGCTTTGGCGGCCAGGATCAGTCCAGCCGTACCCGGAGATTGCAGCAGCAAGGCGGTGAGCAGCAGAAAGCGCTCGAGCCAACCGATGTACAGGCCGGCGTTTTGCATAGGGTCGTTGCCTTTTTCCTCTGGATACAGCTTGACGCTTTCCGCCAGCGGACGCGTCAGGGCGCGAATCAGATAGCCGCCGCCAAAAATCACGGTGATGTAAATGACGGGCACCACCAACAGCTTGCTCGGAATGGCGCGCCCGCTTGCAAGCAGCGCGGCTGCTTCCGCGAGGGAAGGCCCCGGTGAAAGCAGCCAGGCGGCCAAGGCGACGGTCAAAAAGTGAAGAAACTGGTCGGAAACATAGGCGATGGCCCCGTCCTTGACAAAAGCCATTTGGGCGAAGCGGATTTTCGCCATGTCGATGAGCAAATGGACAAGCGTAAGGACGAGAAGGACTAAATGCGTACGCAACTGTAAGCCGGATCCTGCGAGGAAGAAGCTTACGAGAATGACCGCGGCGAGGTAGTGGATGAGGCCGTGAAGGAAATAGGCAAAGAATTTGCCGCGCCGCTTTTGTTCGACAAGGCGATGTGTCTGAAAAACGAAATCGGCCAGCAGATGAGCCAGGTAAATCGCCAGGAACGCCCGGAAGAGGATTTGCATAGCTTTGTACAAATTTCCCGATTTGTACGTTTTTGTGCAACAAATGATAACTAACGAAAAGAGCGTTCGATGAACGCCCCGGCTACTTTAGCAGTTTCGGCGAGTTGCCAATAGTATCCCCGTTTCAAGTTTCGGGAAACCGTCGAAACATCCAGCTTGAGCCGCTTGGCCGTTTGCTCGAGAGCCGGTTCGTCCAGGAAGCGGCGAATCGTTTCCCACTGTTTCGCGGTGATCTGGGCCACCAGGGTATCGTGCAAGCCGTAAAGCAGATTGATGGTCTGGTCAAAGACTTCGTTATGCGAAGCAAAGGCGGTCAGAACCTCGAATTTGAAGAGGCCGCTGGCCTTGACATTTTCGAGGGCCCCGCGCGCGAACTGAAAGGCCTGGCCGGTGAGCCGGTTGACGGGAGGCTGGATGCGGTCGGCAACATCGCCGATACCGATTCCTGCACGAAGGGACAAAGGCTGAAAGGAGACGCGCAAATCCAAAAGCAGCGCGGGAAGCGACGCCAGGGCTCCGGTGACGGTCTGGAATTCGTCGCCGGCGGTCACGCTATAGGGCAGGCGAATGAGCTTTTCGCGCAAGTGCTTTTCTGAAGCCGCGGCGAGCTTCTTGCCCAGCAGCGTCCGCAGGTCCTTGCGGTCGCTGGAGGCCAGGACGTCAGCGATCAGCACTCCGTGGATTGCGCAAGACATGGTATGCCCATTTCCGGGCTTTTCTTTCATTTGTACAAACGGGCAAATCTAAGCATTTGCGCAATAATGTACAAATACATATTGTTGTACATAAACATACAAATACTAAGATTTGTACAATACTGTACAAACCAAGAAATGTCAAGCAAAATTTGCACTGTTTGGGGTCTCCTGCGGCCCGGCGGATAAGCTTCGGTGCCGGTCCGCCGCCCAGGACCCTAAACTCGCCCGGCACGCAAAGGCTCGGCTTTGTTAGCGCGAGGCCGACAGGGTTGTTCCTGCGAGTCGGAAGTGGCTGCTCGCTTGGCAGTGCCGTTCCCTAGCGCGGCGGCATTGCGGCAGCGCTGGCGGCGGCCTGGACGGGCTTGTAACCGCACGTCGCGGCCTTCCGCATGGCTTCCAACCCTTCCGCGTTGGACAGCAGCGCCGTGGTCTGGCATTCGCGCAACGAGCCGCCGGCGCCAAACGCCAGAGCAATCGCCGCCGCCGAGACGTTATCCGGCATGTCCGTGATGAGCACGGCATCGTACTGCCCGAACGCAAAGTACGAGCTCAGCACTCTGCCTCCGAGCTTTTCGATCGGTGCGCGTACGGCGTCGAACCGGTTCTGCGGATTCGCAATGAGCTTGGCCAGGGCTTCGGGCGTGTAGCTGACTTGATGAAGAAAGAAAGGCATGACAAACCTCCTTGGACACTTTGTACAGATAAGAACATCCCGGGGAAACAGGACAATTTGTTTGTCGCGGACTATCTGCCGATGATTCATGCGCGTCAAGAGGCTGGCGCGCGAGATACGTAAAGACTTGGATAGCTGTTCGGATTTGGGTATACGGCGCCTTGTTATTTAACGGAGTCCATCCGCCCGGCTTGGGGCGCTTCTTGCGGACGACGGGGAAGAAGGGAGGGGTGCATCGCTCGAAAGTGCGGGACGGAGCGCTCCTTTGCCTTGGTGCAGCCCTCCTGGCGAACAGCCGCCCAAGGCAAGGGAAGTAGTGTCGCTCGTCAATATTCCGTGCCAGCGCACCTACTTCGGTTCGCTGGCTGTGCGGTCGCCCGAGCTCGGCGAACCGTACGCCGTTCACGCCCACCCCCGGATGCACCGGCGTGATCGGTCTCGGCGACAAGCGGACGGACCAGTTCCATACCACGGCGAAAGAAATCGCCGAAGAGTCTCGCCCGCGAGCTGAATGGCGACTCGGGGGAGGCGCGTCCCATAAGGAATATTATGTTAACTAATAGGCGGGCACAAATCCCTCCACTAAGGGTGCGGTTGTTCACGACCGGATGCCCTTCTTCTAGGGCTTGCTAGCTCTTTCCGCTGATTTGGTCGGGTTCAGTTTGGCGAGTTCGTAGTTGATAAATTGCTGGAGCAGGCGCTCATCGGCGCCTACCATCCGGCGGCCATTTACAAAGAGGGTGGGCGTGCTGTTGACCTCCAGCTGTTCGCCGTTGGCATGGCTCGCATTCACGGCGGCTGCCGCTTTAGGGCCGGCCATACAACCCTTAAACGCTTCGGCATCCAGACCTGACTGGCTGGCATAGTCGACCATCTTGGTCCACGCGTTGGCCGCCGAGATGACCTCCTGGTTGTCATAGACGAGATCGTACAACTTCCAGAACGCTTCCGGCCTCTGCTGGTAAGCGCAGCGGCCAGCAATCGCTGCGGTTCGCGCCCAGGGATGGAGCTGCTCGAGGGGGAAATCTTTGAATATGACGCGCACCTTGCCCGCGTAATTAGGCAGCATTCCTCTCAAAACGTCGTGGAGGTTACGGCATACGGGACACTCGAAATCGGAGTATTCCACGATGGTCACGGGCGCCTTGGGATCACCCAGCGTGGGCGCATCGCTCATGTGGATCTGAGTAAGATTTTCCGCCAGCGGGTCCTTGGTCATATCCGAGAGCTCGCCGCGGAAAAGGTACCTCCCGTCCTTGCTCACGTAGAATTTAGCCTTCTGCTTGTTGTCACCAACGGTGACGTCGATGTTCGTCTCCAGGATTCCTTCTATCTGCGACTCTTTGAGCGGCCCGACAATCACGCTCACGTCAGACCCAAACGCGTAGAGGTTCCGCAAATAGGCTTCAATATTCTTCTGCGTCTGGGTCGGCGCGGACGACCCGGTTGCGGGTGCGCTTGGCAGCTGCGCCGCGGCGACGGACACAAACAGAGCGGCGGCCAGGGTTGCGGTAAGTTGACCTAGCATTTTCACAAACGACCTCATTTCATGTTGTCGGCGTCTCACTGTTTTTTTGCTTTCCTTTTAAACTTTCAACGGTCGACTTTTCAACTTTCTTTGCAAACTAAGGAACAAACTTCTGCGCAATCGGAAACGGCCGGCCAAACCCGAACGCTCGCGAAGTTATTTTCAGCCCCGGCGCCGCTTGCTTGCGTTTGTACTCATTGTGGTCCACGCGCAGGGCAATGTCTTGCACCAGCTTTAGGTCGAATCCATAGTGGTCCGCAATTTCATGCGGGCTGTGCAAATCCTCGATGTAGGCTTTCAGGATGCGGTCCAACACCTCGTACGGAGGCAGGCTGTCTTCATCCTTCTGATTGGGGCGCAATTCCGCGGACGGCGGCTTCTCGATCGTCGAAGTGGGAATCACTTCCCTTTGGCGGTTAATCCAGCGCGCCAACTCGTACACCATGAGTTTCGGCACATCGGAAATCACCGCCAATCCCCCCGCCATGTCGCCATAAAGCGTGCAATAACCAACGGCAATCTCCGACTTGTTTCCCGTGCTCAGAACCATCGAGCCAAACTTGTTGGACAGCGCCATCAAATAATTCCCGCGAATGCGCGCTTGAATGTTTTCTTCCGTGACGTCTGCGGGCCGGTCCCCGAAAGCGGGCGTCAACGTTCGCTTGTAGGCTTCAAATACATCGGTAATTGGCAAGGCGAGGAATTCAATCGCAAGATTCTTCGCCAGCGCCTGCGCGTCGGCCTTACTCCCTGGCGACGAGAATGGCCCCGGCATGGACACGCCTAGCACATTTTCCGCGCCCAGCGCATCCACAGCGATGGTCGCCACCACGGCGGAGTCTATGCCGCCGCTCAAGCCGACATGCACTTTCTTGAAACCGCATTTGCGAACATAGTCGCGCGTCCCCGTAACCAGCGCGCGATACGCGTAAGCAATCTCTTCGCGCGGCTGTTCATGCACATCGCCTTTCCCGGTGGCGGTGTCGAAGATGACCAGGTCTTCCTCAAACGCTTTGGCTTGAGCGGCTACTTTTCCGTCCGCCGTCAACGCAATGCTCGCACCATCGAAAACGAGGCTGTCATCTCCTCCTACCTGATTCACGTAGATCACGGGCCTTTTGTGTGTCAGAGCAATGGAGCGCAACATCTCGAAACGCAGCGCGCGCTTGTCGAGCGAATAGGGGGACCCGGAGAGATTCAGCAACACCGTACTTCCCTGCCGGATAATTTCGCTGACCGGGTCGCGTTCGTAAAGCTGCTTGGCCCAGAAATTCTTGTCGTTCCAGACGTCTTCGCAGATGGTGATGCCCAGTTGCTCGCCGTCCAGGCCAAACACGTATTGGCGATCCGCCGGCTGGAAGTAACGCGTTTCATCGAACACGTCATAAGTGGGCAGCAGCATTTTGCTTTGCTCAAAAACCACCCGCCCACCGCAAATCAGCGCGGCTTTGTTCGCAATGGACTTCCCTGTTCCATTTTTCACCCTTCCCACATAGCCCACAATTGACGGCACCGGAATCTTGCCCGCAAGCTCTTTCAATTGTTTATGATTTCGTTCGATGAAGGCGGGCCGTTCGAGCAGGTCCAGCGGAAAATAGCCGCACAAGCACAGTTCGGAGAACACCACGAGCCCCGCGCCTCGTTCGTAGGCCTCGGCTGAAAGGCTCAGGATGCGCGCAGAATTCCCCGCGAAGTCCCCGACTGTGGGATTGAACTGAGCAAGAGCTATTTTCATGCTCGAACTAAAGCATACGAACTGTCGCCCGAGATTGCAAACAATGCCCTGCGCAATCTGCGCAATACCGCTTTGACGGGGCCATGGACATTTATTGCAGGCATTTGTGGAGTACGGGTTCACCTGAGCCGCGAAGGGCAGCCTTGCTGCCGCTTTTCTTTGCCGGTTACTTCGGCCTGCCATTGGCGAAGTGCAATTTCGTGCGAAAGTCGGCGCACGGGCACGCTTCACCGCGTCCCCGGTCATTTCACCAGCCGCGGGTATCGAAGTCCCGTAAGCTGGGACAATCTGGCCTATTCACCTATTTGTGATGGTTGCTTGCGGCTGTAGGCTTCCTCGCCGCAAGGCTGGCAATTCCCTGCCCCGCCCGCAGCTCGCGGTAAAAAACTGTCTCAAATTCTGGGAAGGTCCGCCTGAGTTCACCCTTATCCAAAAGGTGCTCCGGATCCCGCGGTCCGCCCGAAAAATCCAGCTGTGCTTTCGTGTACGTCTCCAATAGCAGCATTCCTCCCGGACGCAGCGCGCGGCAAATTTGCGGAAACAGCGATCGCTGCAAATAGCGCACGCACAAAACCAGCAAATAGCTGTTCGCTGGCAGCTGCACGCGTTCGAGATCAGCCTGCACCAAGTCAATTCCCGCGGGCGCAGCGTGTTTTGCTTCTCCAATCCTGTGTACTCGGCGCACGGGAATGTTCATCGCCTGCGCGCGTTCTTCCACGATGTCGAACGCCACCGCCGACCAGTCCACCGCCGTAACGTGCCGCCCATGCTCGGCCAGGAAAAGCGCGTTTCTTCCTCTGCCGCACGCCAAATCCAGCGCGGCTCCCGCGGGCAGCAGCGGCCACAGCTCGCTCAGAATCCCCGCTGGCGCCTCAGCGGCTTCTGTCGCCGCCGCACTATGCTTTGCATCCCAATCTGATCGACTGAAAGTCATAAAACGAAGCAGAAGGCACAAAAAAGGCTCCTGAACCCTTCGTCCAGGAGCCCCAAAACTCGCCGAAGTGCCTTGGCGCTTCCCTGCACCAATTAAACGCTGAACGAGCTGCCGCAGCCGCAGGTGCTCTTCACATTCGGGTTGTTGAACTTGAATCCAGCGCCTTCGAGCGTCTCGATGTAGTCAATCTCGACTCCGTCCAGGTACATCGAGCTCATTTGATCCACGGCTACTTTCAAGCCGTCAAAATCGAAGACCTGGTCGGCTTCCGTGGTGTTGTTCTCGAACGCCATGTGGTATTGAAATCCGGAGCATCCTCCGCCCACCACCGCCACGCGCAAGGCGGCCGGCACAGGGCTCTGCATATTCATGATTTCCTTAACCTTGGAACTCGCAACGGGCGTTAAACTCAGCATAATTCCTTTGGCCTCCGCGCCCCGACCCGGTCGGGACGCCAGCTACAGTTAGATTATAGCAAAACGTTGCAACCGGGGCACCTTCCAGGACACTTTCCCGACCCCCTGTGTTGAGCTTGGAAACACCGATTTCGCGCCCGGTTTCCACATCCTCAAACGCTTCGCATACAATGAGATGCAACCATGAAACATCAAGTTACGCTCATTCCTGGCGAAGGCATCGGTCCTGAAGTGGCCGCCGCTACCCGCCGCGTCCTGGAAGCGGCCGGCGTGGAAATCGAGTGGGAAGTCATCGCTGGCCGTGCCGATGAATCGACCGACCAAAGCCAGCGTGTCAATCAGGCGGCCATTGAATCCGTGCGCCGTAATCGCGTCGCCCTGAAAGGTCCCATGGCCACCGCCATCGCCGGAGGTGCCCCCAGCGTGAACGTAGCGCTCCGCAAATCCCTGGATCTATACGCCAATTTGCGGCCCGTAAAGAACATTCCCGGCGTCAAATCTCATTTCGAGGACGTGGACCTGATTCTGGTCCGCGAAAACACCGAGGATTTATACTCCGGCCTCGAACATGAGGTCGTTCCCGGCGTCGTCGAAAGCCTGAAAATCATCACGGAAAAGGCCTCCACGCGCATTGCTCGCTTTGCTTTTGATTACGCGCGCCGCCATGGCCGCAAGAAGATTCACGCCATCCACAAAGCCAATATCATGAAGCTTTCCGATGGCTTGTTTTTGCGCTCCGTCCGCACCGTAGCCGCGCAATTCCCCGAAATGCAGTACAAGGAATTGATCGTCGACAACGCGTGTATGCAAATGGTTATCGATCCGCTCCAGTTTGACATGCTTTTGCTGCCTAATCTCTATGGCGACGTGATGAGCGATCTTGCCGCAGGTCTCGTCGGCGGCTTGGGCGTGGTTCCTAGCGCCAATATTGGAGACCGCTGCGCCATGTTTGAAGCCGTCCATGGCACCGCGCCCGACATCGCCGGGAAGGGTCTGGCCAATCCCACGGCCCTGCTTCTAAGCGCCGTTTTGATGTTAGAGCACCTCGGAGAACCAGTTGCCGCCGAAAGGATTGAAGCGGCCATCCTGAAGACCTACCGCGACGGGATCTACCTCACGAAGGACGTCGGCGGCAAAGCCAACACCGAGCAGTTCACCAACGCCGTCTTGGACGGCCTCGCTGCGGCGACTCCCAAGTAAATGCGCTGTCGCTGCCTTTGCCGGGCGCGGGCTGCCCGTTTCACTTAGGGAGCAGCATGCTACACCCAGCCAAGTACTAGCAGTTTTAAATGGTTATTCGGCTTGCCTTTTGTGACTTTTTGTGGCAGTATCGATCCAGACGTTTTGTGTCCTTGTCCGTTCGGAAAGCTCTTCTATGCAGAGAACGCGTTATCCAGAGCGTCGCCGCACGGTTCGCCTCCCCCTTCAGATTCCCGTGAAGGTGCGCTGCCGCCTTCCTGAAGGCGAAACTATCGACCTGCACGCCTCCACTTACGTCGTCAGCGCGCATGGCGCTCTCTTGCTAATGGACACGCCGCTCATCCCCGGACAAAGTATCCGCATCTTCAATGAAATGACCGCCGAGTCCGCCGAATGCCACGTCACTTCTCTGCGCGAGAAGCGCGAGCGCCGTTTCGTGGGGATTACCTTCGCTTCGCCCAATACGGATTTCTGGCACATCGTCTTCCCCAAGGCCGGCACGCGCCAAGCCGTCCGCTCCCCGCAGACCGGCGCGCTGGTTCCCCCTGGATTCCGCCAGGACGACAACAACCAGTTTTAACTCCTATTACCTTGCGTTGTTTCAGTTTTTTTGAACCGGCTACGGAGTTCGGACGCTGGAGCGTTCACTCGTGGATGGAAGAGGGGGTGCCGCACCCTTCGGATTCTAGGGGTGGGGGTTTTTCTGTGAATTTCGATCCCTGAACTTCAGCCGCTCGGCCATTTGACTTACCTGGGCGCATAAATCTGATACACCATAAGATAAATGATCACGCCTGTCACCGACACGTAGAACCACAACGGCAGCGTCCAACGTGCAATCAGACGATGCTTATCGAACCGTCCCAGCCACGCGCGGCGTAGCGTCAGAAGGATCAACGGCACAATCATCACCGCCAGAATCGTATGTGACGTCAGCAGCGTAAAATAAACCGGCCGAATCCACCCTTGACCCTGAAACAGAACAGCTTTGCCCACGCGTACGTGGTAGGTCACATAAGAAATCAGAAAAATCACGGACGCCGCAAACGCAGACAGCATGAACGCCTTGTGCACATCTTTTTTACCGCTCCGTATCGCCGCATACCCGCAAGCGAGCAAAATCCCGCTAAGCCCGTTCAGGCACGCATTTAGCGCAGCATTGGAAATCATAGTCGCGCTTTGTATGGCGTAGGCTGTCTTCCACGAGTCACAAGTCACCAGTCACTAGTCACCGTCTTTAGCGCGGCAGCTTATCGTAGACCATTAGCCCGAGCAGCAGTGGGATGTGCAAGACCGTCGCGTGCATCAGCCATTTCGCACGCGAATTCGTTTTGTTGCTCGCCGCCCACAGGCAGATTTGCACCAGCGCGGTGCACACCACGAGCGCCCCGAAAAAGTACACGATGCCCGCCAGCCCAAACACCGCGGGTAGCAGGCTTACACCCACCAGCGCAGCGGCGTAAAGAATGATCTGCCGGAACGTGCGCTTGCCCTCACGGTCCACCACCGGTAGCATCACGATTCCCGCGCGTGCGTAGTCTTCGCGATACATCCACGAAATCGCGTAGAAATGCGGAAACTGCCACAGGAACAGAATCCCGAACAGCAGCCACGCTCCGCGGCCAAGTGAACCGGTCGCCGCCACCCACCCAATCATGGGCGGAATCGCGCCAGGAAAAGCACCCACAAAAGTCGCCCAAACCGTGCGCTTCTTCAGGGGCGTATACGCCAGCAAATAGCTGAGGCACGTCAAAACACCCAGCCCGGAAGCAAGTAGCCCCGCCGCCAAATACAAATCAATGGCTCCGGCAACGGCCAGCGCCAAGCCAAACTCCAACGCACGCCCCGGCTCCAGCACGCCGCTCGGCAGCGGCCGCGAAGCTGTCCGCCGCATATAGCGGTCGGATTCGCGCTCCACGTAATGATTCAGCGCCGCCGTTCCTCCGGCGATGAGCAGCGTCGCGAAAATCACGTGGCTCATATGCAGCCAGTTGACCGGGTCACGCGCGCCCATGTAATACCCGGCGGCCGTGGTCATCAGCACGAGAAACGATACGTCCGGCTTCGTCAACGCAATGTACGCATTGGCGCGCGAAGCAAGTGTGAGATCGACACTGCGAACCGTGCTCATCCCGCCGTCACCGGTGGCGCCGTCGCGGCCACTTCCGCGCCGCGCGGCACCAAGCGATAGCACAGGAGCACAACCAGGACGGAAAACGCAAACAAAATCGCCCCCACCACGGTGTGAATCACCGTGAGCCAAACCATCAGCGGCATCGGTTGCGGCGCGTCGGCGGTCGTGAGCCGCGACCAATACGCCAGCAGCCCCAGCAAGAACTGCGCCCCAAAGATAGCGTGCAGCAAAATGCGCGCCTTGCCGAGCTCCGGCGAAGCGCCAAACCTCTTGCGGAGTGCCACCGCAGTCCAAGTTACCGTGCCAAGAACTACCAACGCCCCTGCGGCGTGGGGCCAGATCGCAAAGTCCTTATGCCGGAATCCTGCGCCAAGAATCACCTGCAAATAAATCACGAGGGCATTCCATATCGCGACTGAATGAATCGATGGCGAACCCTTGTCTTCGAGTTGCGGCCGTTCCGAAACCCACCACTTGCTTGTGAAAACCGCAATCCCCAGCACCGCCGCAAAGACAATCTGCGCAAAGCAAGCGTGAATCACCGGCAGCCAGTAATGCAGAAGCTGAATCACAACCTGGCCACCGAGTATTGCCTGCACTACAACTCCGAGCACGGCAATCCCGCCCAGCCAGCGCAGCCAAACGCGGCTCTCCTCCCCTAGCAGCAATACCGCCAGGACCAGCGTAAAGATCCCCAAACCTCCGGCTACAAAGCGATGCGAAAACTCAAAGAAATCACCGCCTTGCAGCGAACTGAGCGGAGGCACCCAGGCGCCGTGCGATTTCGGCCAGTCCGTCACCGAAAGCGCCGCGTCTTTGGAGGTCACCAGCGCGCCTGCGACAAACAGCAGAATCGTCCAGCAAACGGTGAAAACGGCAAATTTGTGCACACCTGATTTGTACTTAGCTGTCATCGACTCTTGTTAGATGCGGCCCAGCGGCGGATTATACCTTGAGTTCCCGCGATTTTGCGAAATCGAATCCCTTCCGAAAAGCCACCACGTCATTAAGGCACCATTTACTGCGAGTTGTCATGCTCCAGCGACAAAGCATCTCAACGTAAAGAATCGCTTGACCCTGACCCGTTGTGGAACACCGCTGTACAACCGGGCAGGGGTGTGCAGGCGTATAATGGCCGCATGGATCGCAGCAAACTCGTGGTCGTTGACCGCTTTGCCTCGCAGGTCGAAGCCGACCTTGCCAAGACTGCGCTCGAATCCGCGGGCATTGACGCCATGATTCAGGCCGATAGAGCGGGTGGCATGCGTGACCATTTGGCATGGAGTGGGCTCGGTTTCAAAGTCCTGGTCCGTGAAGAAGAAGCTTCTGAGGCGCACCATGTACTTCAGCCTCCGCCCGAGAGTGAGCTTGTTTTTGTTCAAGCATTCCGCACGCAGGCTGAAGCGGATCATGCTAACAACGCGCTCTTGTCCGCAGGCGTTCTCGCTGCGATACAGGATACCGTCGCTGGTGTCCCTCTATCCTTGACCTCGAACGACTTCCGGTTTCGCCTGTCGGTGCGGGGAGAAGACTCCGAAAAGGCTCGCTACGTCCTTAGGCGGCTTGGTGAAGGGCCCACGCAGGAAAGCAGTTAGAACTGCACTCCGTTAAACTGTCGCGCCACCCATTTGCGCCGAGGCCACCGGCGTGGAGGACGAGGGTGGTTCTATTCCCACGGCTCGCAGCACAAGATCCTTGAGCGCCCCGATAAAAAGTGGCGAATCTCCCACCGCCGGCATCATGCGGAACGTCTTAATTCCAAACTTCTTTGCATCCGCCCGGGCCTCGATATTGATTTCGTGCAGCGTCTCGATGTGCTCGGTCACAAACGAGATGGGAACCACCAGAATTTCCTTGACGCCTTTACGGCCAAGTTGCTCAATGGTCCCCGTCAGCGGCGGCTGCAGCCATTTTGCCGGCCCAACGCGGCTTTGGTAACAAAGCAAATGGGTCCGTGGCCAGCTAGAGTAATGCTTTGCACCGAACTCGCACACCGCGCTCACCGTCGCTTCGATCTGCTTGGGATACGGATCCCCCTTCTCGACCAGGCTCATCGGCAATCCATGCGCGCTGAAAACTAAATCAATTCGCGAACTATCCTCGAACTGCCGCAACACCGAGCCAATTTTTTCAACCAGCGCCCGAATGTAGAGCGGATGATCGTAAAAATGATCGATGGTGCGCTCCGGCGGCCCGCCGTTAGGTTGTCCATACACGCGCCGCCATTCTTTCAGGCTGCTCAGCGTCGTCGCGTAGGAAAAGTGCGGATAAAGCGGCAAGAGCACAATTTCGTCCAGCGGGCCTGCCCTCCGCAGTGCCTCCACTGCCTCTGCCGTCATCGGGTGCCAGTAGCGCATGGCCGTCACGATAACCGGGTCAATGTGAGCTACCAGAGCGTCCATCAAGCGGACCCTCTGCCGCTCGGTAAGCAGCCGAATCGGAGATCGCCGCCCGATTTCTCTGTATTTCCCGGCCACGGGGACCGAGCGTTTCGAGGAGATGAGCCTGGCGATGGGGCGCCGCAACCATCCCAGCGGCCCTAGCGGAATAATGTCCGGATCGAGAAACAAATTGAGAAGAAAGGGCTCGACGGCGTCCAGCGAATCCGGCCCTCCCAATTGGAACAATACGATTCCGATACGCTTCTTCCCGGCCAAGCTGACCCTCCTAGATCGTTGTTGCGGGTCTTTTCGCGACTTTTGCGTCCCGGTTCGCACCGGGAAGACCCGTGCTCTTTCTTTCTCCAGCAGGAACCTTCTAACGGTGATCACTTTCCTTTATTCAACATCGCCTTCAGCCGCTCTACTTCTTCGCGCAACGTGCTCATGCGCTGCGAGACGGAAATGTAATACACGAAGAAAATGGCCCAGCCCGCGAGATATGCCGCCAGCACACTATCCAGATTTTTCATCGAACCTCTGCCTCCCTTCGCAAGTCCTCTACCCCGGCACGCAATGCCTCCAGCCGGTACCGTGCGCTCAAAAGCAAAATCAGCAGCCCCGTCAGCGCCCCCCACATCAACAAATACGAAACACGCATCCGCGGTTCCAACCCCGAACCCGGTCCGCCCAGGATCACAGGTTGCGGGTGCTGTGTCCTCCACCAGCGAATCGAAAAATACACCAGCGGCACGTCCAAAAACGCAAAAATGCCGAACAGCGCGCTGAACATCGCCCGCTTGTCCGGCTCTTCAATCATCGAGCGCAGCAGCAGGTAGGAAAGATAGAGCAGCCCGAGCACAAACGTCAGCGTCAGCCGCGCGTCCCAGGTCCACCAGATTCCCCACACCGGATGCGCCCAGATCGGGCCGGTAATCAGTACCACGGTAATGAACGCCAGCCCCACTTCCGCCGCCGACACGCCCAGCCAATCCGACTTCGGCTCGCGGGTAAACACGTATCGAAGGTTCGCGTAGAAACATGTCCCGAAAGCCACGAACGCGCTGAACGCGCAGGAAATGTGCAAGTAGAAAATCTTCTGGACCACGCCCATGGTCTTCTCGATGGGCGCGTAGTAAAAAGCTAGGTACGCCGTGGAAGCAATCAGCGCAAACAAGACCGCGGCGCGCAGGATGCTCTTCGTCATTGCGAGTGACCTCTTTTGCGGACTGTCTTCCAATCAAACCGCATCTTCAAAGCTCCTCAAGCCGTCCGTTGCGAAGCTTTTCCGCGAGTCACCCCTCACTCTTCCAGCAGGTATTCGCCGAAAAGCCATATCGCCGTTAAAAACACGACATCAAAACCAGCAAGAAACCCGAGCCAGTCGCGACGCAACTCTGGATTGGCCTCGAGAAGAGCGCCCGTGGCCTCCGTGCTGGCAATGAGGACGGGCGTCAAAAGTGGAAGAAGAAGAAGCGGCAACATCAGCTCGCGCATGCGCGCCTGCGCCGAGATCGCCGAAAAAGCCGTTCCCGGGATCGCTACCCCCAGGCTGCCAAGAAACAAAACTAGCACAAGCTGCGGGAAAACCGGAAGAACAGGCAGGTTATAGAGAACCGCGAAAACCGGCAGCATCAATACTTCCGTCAGCAGCAGGAATAACGTATTCGCGCTCAGCTTGGCGAGAAAAATCGAAAACGGATCGGGCACCGACAACCGCAGTGCGCTCAGCGTATCGTTGTTCTGCTCGCGCAAAAAGCACGGCTGCAGCATCAGCGATGCCGCAAACAAAAAGGACAGCCACAACAGGCCGGGGCCAAACCTTCGCGACTCGCCGATGCTGGGATCAAAAGTAAAGCTGAAAAGCACCACCACCACCAGAATGAATACGACCGTCGTCGTCAGCAGTTCCCGCGAACGGAACTCTGTGCGAAGTTCCTTGCCCAGCAGCACCGCCATGTCAGCAATCAGCGCCATCGTTTTGCGTTCAAAGGAATCAAGCCAGTACGCCGCGTCACTGCGCTTGCTACTTGAAAAACTCGGTCATGCGACGGTCGCATTAGCAGATCCCTGGGAGCACTCTCTGCCCCCGTCCCCCCTCTCAACTTTCGACCTCTTACGTTATGCGCCTGCAAGCGAAAGAATTGCGTGCATGTCCGAGCCCGCGCGCGTATCGGCCACCACCGACCCTGCATCCAGCCGAATCGCGCGCGTCGCAAGCGCGGAGATCTCCGATTCGCCGTGCACGCTCATCAGGATCGTGCGCCCCGCGTCCCGCATCCGGCCGAGCGTATTCGCCAGCCAGGTAATTCCCTCCGGATCGAGGCCAGTCGCCGGCTCGTCCAGCAGCAGCACCGAAGGTTCGTTGAGCAGCGCCCGCGCAATGGCCACGCGCTGCCTCATTCCACGCGAGAATGTCCGCACCACAGAGGCGCGCCGCTCGGAAAGTCCGACTTCTTCTAGTAGTAGCGCCGCCCGTTTGCTCGATTCCGCAATTCCCTGCAGCTTGGCGAAGAGCGAAAGGTTCTCTTCGGCCGTCAATTCGTCGTAAACCATCGTGGCGTGCGCCACAAAACCGATGGGGACGTCTGCTGGGGTCGCCGCCTGTTGCGGCGGGTTTACCCGGCCGTCCCCTGCTTGACCATCGTTTCCAGTCTGGCCAAAAAAACGGACAGAACCAGCCGAAGGCCGAACTAATCGCGCCGCGATGCGCAGCAGCGTCGTCTTCCCCGACCCGTTTCTACCCGCGAACGCAACGCATTCGCCTGCGCCTATTTCTAGCGACACTCGTCTCAGTGCGTAAAGCCCGCCGTAGCGTTTTTCGATGTTGTCAAACCGGATTCCTCTGGGGGTAAAGCCCGCTGCCGTCACCGTGCAGCCTCGAGAGCGGCCAACGTCTGAAAGGCATAGGTTGCGGGTGACCTGGACAGCCGCAAGCGGTTGCAAAAGCCAGTGAACAGGCCGCCCGAGGGGCGCACTTCAGCGCATCCCCAGGTGTCTTTCAAGTTGCGTTTGCCGAACATAAGGTGCAACGACATGTTGCTGCCCTTTGTTTTCATGCACTTACAAACTGCCGAATTTGCAAGGCCCTTGTTTTGATAGTGTTGCAACAGTACGGGGGGCCGCTACCTCACTCCCTCCATTCTTCGGTAGGTTCTTTTCCGTTCCGTATAGGCTAAGTCCTTTGTTTCTCACTATTGCGAAAACTGCCGGGTGTGGGTTTCCCTGACCCCCAAAAGCAGACTCTTTCCTACGCCCGCACCAGGTCTCGCAGCACCTTCTCGGCCTTCGCGCGCTCCCGCGTGTACTCTTCCTCGGTGATCGTACCGGCCTGATGCCGCAACTCCAGACGGAACAAACTCTCCTTCAGCGCATCGAGGCTGGTTCCGATGGCCGCGTCTACAACTGACAAACTAGCTGGCCCATTGGAGGGCGCCTTACCTGCCGGGGACGAAGCGGAAGGAGGCGCGGTCGTAGGTTGCCCTTTGGGCTTTTTGGATTTCCCCGCAGGAACCGCTTCTGCCGCTACCGCACCACCGCCAACGGCCACAACAGTCTTCCGGGAAAGCAGATACGCAAGCAATCCGAATACGACGGCAAAGCCCCCAAGCAGCGGCCATTTCAGGCTGTCGAGCCTGCCCGGAACCGCCTGGATGGTCGCGCTGCCGGATTCTGCTCCGGCGTCCTGTGCCTCCCGGCCCTGCGGCGCGCTTTCTGCTCCTCCGCCCCCGGAGGGCGCAGTGCCAGTAACCTTCACCGCCACCAGCGTACCGGCAGGGACGTCTTGCCGCAGATAGAGGTTCATTCCCTGCTCCTGGCCCGCAGCCGCAAACCCGTCGCCGCTCACTTGCAACGTCGGAGGAGCCACCAGCAACAAGCGCGCTCCCGGATAAATCGTGGGAATCTTAAGACTCGCCGCATTGTCCTGATATGGTAGGCCGTAGGAATAGCGCACGGTGCTGTCGCCCGGGCGAAATGCGAACGCGATCGAATAACGATTGTGCTTCTTGTCGATGGGGAGTTGCGTCACCGGCATTCCGGCTGGCCCGGCGGCCGCCACGTTTTCCAACTCGCCTTTTTCCGGCAGCGAGAAGCTAAAACTTCCGTCCGTACGGAAATACGCGTGTGGCGGCTGCGACTTGTTCTCGATCTGGTATTCCTCCGCCACCTTCAAAGCCGTCCCACTCGGCTCGAAAATCACGAAGTGCGAAGTGACGTTGATCGTCTTCGGATCCTTGGAAGGCTCGAAAATATCCACCTGCACGTTGCCGGTGCCTGGCGGCACCATGGTATTGAAATGAACGTTGTTGTAGGTCGCGCGCACCAGCATCGGCTGCGCGCCGATGTCGGGATGGTCAAAACTGAATTCGCCTTGTGATCCGCTCTTGGCGTGAGCCACCTCCTGCATCCCGCCCATCGGCTGGACTAAAGTAAGCTCCACGCCCGCGGCAAGTTGCCCGGTCGTGCCGTTTCGTACTGTTCCGTGCACCGTGCCAGCGTGTGCTGCGGAAAACGGTACGAGGAGCAGAAAAAGAAGCAGCAATCGTGCGCCAGGCGTTGCCTGCTGCTGGCCACTCGCTGGCCCCGAGCTTCGAGGGGGTAAGCGTTTACTGCGAGCTTCGAGGGGCCATTGGCCACTGGTTTTCATTGCGCGCTCCGGTCAGCGGGATGTGCGGTTCTTGGCCGCCGAACCTGCGCTTCCGTTACTTGATCGATTTCCGAAAGCACTAGCGCTGCTTCATTTTCCAGAGCGGTCTTCATGGCCTCAAAATCGCCTTCCGAATATTTTCCCGACCGGTATTCAAACCGCAAATCCCGCAAATTGTCATAAATGGTGTCCCGCCGCTCCAGCAACTGATCCAGCTTGGTGCGGTGCGGCGCAAGGTCCGACGCATCCGGCTGAATATAAAAAATGAATAGCGCAACGGCCACGGCGAGCATCAGGCATGCTCCGAGGACGGCCCAGTCTCCGGAATCTGCAACCATCGCTGCAAAAAGAAGAGTCCGCACCACTGCTCAGTCCTCCGTCTCGCGCGCAGCCAGCTTCCTGGCCCGCTCCAAGAGTTCCGGGGGAAGGGACTTTGCTGGAGCACTGCTCGAAACGGTCTCCGGCTCGTTTTTCTTTACCCACCGCGAAATCACGAAAATCACGACCACCGCTCCAACAACAAGATAGAACGTCGGCATCATCCACGCGACCATGCTGAATCCCGACTTTGGCGGTTCCGCGTAGACCGTGGGCCCGTATTGCGCGACCAAGGAGTCCATGACCTGCTGTTCGGTCTTCCCCTGCGCGAGAAGCGTGTCAATTTGCTGGAGTGCAGGCAGCGCCCAGGCTTGACACGGACCGGAGAACTCGCCGCCAGGATGCGAACAGCCGCCCGCCGTCATGCTGCACGAGCCGCACATGCACTTGAGCTTCATTCCTATTTGCTTCGAGCGGTCGGAAATCTTCTGCGCACCGACGGGCGGAAACAACAGCGGCAGTGTGGCAAATCCCAGCAGGACAGCAACGGCTATCCGGAGAAGAGCTTTAATCATGGCCCTCTCGCAAGGCGACCGATGTAGTGACCGCATGCGGCAGCGGTTGCACGGCAGAAGGTTGTTCAGCGGGCGCCAGCACGAGTACCGAGCGGCGATTCGGCAATAGCGCGATGAGCGTTCCAAACACCACGGTGACGCCTCCAAACCAAATCCATTTCACCAGCGGATTGAGGAAAGTATGAATTACCGGCAACTGCGCATCGGGATCCATTCCGGCGAACACCACGTACAAATCTTCCCTCAGCGTGGAATAAATGGCCACCATCGTGCCGTTCTCTTTGTTGGTGATAAAATTTCGTTTTTCCGGAAACAGCATCATCATCGGTTTATTGTCGCGCAACACTTCCACCAGTAAGCGTTGCGCCGTGTAATTCCGCTCCGGCTTGGTGTCTACGCCTTGCAGCAGCACGGTATAGGAGCCGATTTGCATCGTCTCGCCCACCCGCATGGCCTTCTGCACGTCGCGATTGAATGCGTTGCCAGCCAAGCCGATAAACACGAACACCATGCCTATGTGGATGATGTAGCCGCCGTAGCGGCGCGTGTTGCGCATCGTCAAATCAATGGCGCACGCGGCAATGGAGGCGCCCGAACGCGCGCGAATCACTTTCGCGCCACGGTAGAACTCCAGCAAAATCGTCGCGGCCACAAAAGCGCACAGGATGAGGCAGACCACCGAAAAAAAATCGCGGAATCCCAAAGCAAGAGCCACCGTGCCAACCACGGCGCCGATGAGCAGTGGCCATCCAAAATTCCGCTTCAAGCTTTCTGTGGAAGTCTTTCTCCACGCGAGCAGCGGGCCGACCCCGGTCAGGAACAGAATCAGCAGCCCGATGGGAATATTCACGCGGTTGAAGTAAGGTGCGCCCACGCTGATCCGGTTGCCGGTGAACCACTCCGAGAAAACAGGAAAAAGCGTTCCGGAAATCACCGCAATGCACGCCACCAGGAAAAGCAAATTGTTGAATAGGAAGCTCGACTCGCGCGAGACTACGGCATCCAGATGGTTCTCACTTGCCAGATAATCACGGTTCTTCAAATACGCGCCTAAACAAACCGCCAGCGTGATTCCCATGAACGCGACAAACCACGGCCCGATATTCGACTGCGCAAACGCATGAACAGAACTCACCACCCCGCTTCGCGTGAGGAACGTGCCGAGAATGCACATCAGGAACGTGCAGAACACCAGCCACACGTTCCACACTTTCATCATCCCGCGCTTTTCCTGCATCATAACCGAGTGCAAAAAGGCTGTTCCCGTCAGCCACGGAAGCAGCGACGCATTCTCGACGGGATCCCAGCCCCAGTATCCGCCCCAACCCAGCACCGCATACGCCCAATGCGCTCCAAGCATGATCCCCAGCGACTGGAACATCCACGCAATCATGGTCCACTTGCGCGTCAGGTGGATCCACTTCTCACCCGGGTACCGCGCCAGCAGCGCTCCCAGGGCAAACGCAAACGGAATCGTGAATCCGGTGTAGCCGGAATACAGGTTCGGCGGGTGAATCACCATTTCCGGGTATTGCAGCAGCGGATTCAAGCCGTTTCCGTCGCTCCGCGTGACAAAGCTCAGCACGCCGTCCGCCCCCGATGTCCCTAGTGCCTTGAACGGGCTCTCGATGAAATTGCTCAGCGCCAGAAAGAAGAGCTGCACGCCGGCCATCACCACACCGACGTAGGGCATTAACTCGCCATTTTTGTTACGGTAGGTGATCAAAACGGACAGAACATAGATGGCCAGCAGGAAGCTCCAAAACAGTAACGACCCTTCCATACCCGACCACAGCGCCGCAATTTTGTAGAACGTGGAAAGGTCCCGGTTGCTGTGCGAAACCACATAGGAAACGGAAAAATTATCGGTGAAAAATAGATATTCGAGGCTGAAAGTGGCAAGGAAAATCAATCCGCACGTGGCCATTCCTGCCTGGCGCGTGCTTTTAACCAGCAGTGGGTGGCGCGTGATAATCGCCGCTATGCCTCCCACAAGGGCATACGCGGCACACACGAAAGCTAGCAGGAGTGCAAAGGAACCAAATACATCCACAACGACCCCGCCTCTCCCCCGGTCATCCGGGCGTTTTACATGCTGCTTTGCTGCGTAGAACCGGCTGCGGCCCCCTTAGTATCTCCCCCCGGAGCCGCTTCGTACTTCGACGCACATTTTGCTTGTACATGTTCGGCCATAAACCGGCCATCGGTGCTGAGGTGGCCCTCCACCAGGGCTTGCGACTTGTCTTTAAACGTGTCCGGCAGCGGATCGCTGCCGGAGTAACTTACCGGAAGGGCTTTGCCTTCGCCTTCCAAGACGAAATCCACACGCCCGGCAAGGCGCCGGATGCTGCCCACGGCAACGGTGCCGCCAACACGCATGCGCTGCGACCGCTCCGAACTCTTCAGCGTTTGCAATTCTACAATCGTGTGGTAGTAGGTCTTGCTCTCGCCATAGCCGAGCCAGGCCAGGAATCCCAACGCCGCCACGATGATCCCCATCCCCAGACCAAATTTAGCTTGTTTTTTCATGATCCTTGCTCTTTGTCAATTCTACTCTACCACAGGCAAGAATGCGGTCTATCTCCTTCTAGTGCCGCGAAGTACAACGTCCAAAACATCGCCCATGGTTGTACCTTCGTTCAGGTCCGCCCTGGCCTGGATAGCATTTCCCGAAAGCGGGAAAGACTGATTTCTTCGACCGAGGAGCTCCAGCTGAAGGGCTTCCCGCCATCGGAAACAATCCTACAGCCGACATCCACGGAAAGGACATCCTGGACGATCAGTTGAGGCACATCGTTGACCAACATCACACTGTTTGGCTTCAGCGAACGCCGAATCCGTGAGGCCGCCGCCGGGAGATGTTTGCGCAGCAAATCCACTACCTCAGGCCCGGAATTGTGGCCCTGCTCCAAAGGGCATTCCAGGAGATGCGCCAGGAAAAGCCCCGCGCTCTGAAACTCCGCCTGAACCGCTTCGGCAGACTTCCCTTCAAAGGAAATCCCCACGGCGCGAAGCAATTGCGCTGCTTCTCCCCGGAACTCCCCGGCTGGAGAGTACAGAAACTCTTGGTCCTCTCGCGGAGCCACGCTGCCCAGCAATAGGGTTTGGATGTGCACGGGCCTATACCGCGTCGCCCCTTCCAGCCGTCGCAACCTCCGGGCGATATGCTCGGCCGACGCCGGTTGCCCACATCCATCGCACCGCAAACCATTGGGATTTGGCGTTATCATTACCCTATAGGATTCACCTCACAGCCGCCCAGGGCAAGCTTTCTTCTGAAACACAATGGGGCCTGCCGCGTTATAGAAGCAGGCAGCCAACCAGGGGGCTCCCAATCGAAGCCTTGCCTTCAACGGGCGTTGTGGCGAGAATTTGACTTTCCGGCAGTCTGGGGTGGAATTGGAATCCGAGTTCGGAGCAAGGAGTCATCGATGAAGACACTAGTTCTATTCGTTCGGGACGTTAGGCTGGCGATTCGTTCCCTGATGCGTTCCCAGGGGCTAGCTCTAACGGTCATCGCGACTCTTGCCCTGGGCATCGGCGCGAACGCCGCTATTTTCAGCCTCGTGCGTGGCGTGTTACTTCGGCCGCTCATCAATGCTGATGAAAACCGGCTCATCTACATTCAGCAGAGCGCCCGCGGAATCGGCATGGATGACGAACATTTCTCCGTCCCCGAAATCCAAGACCTGAAGGCTAGCGTTAAGACAGTTTCCGAATTTGGAGACTTCTCGGAGATTGGGTTTTCTATGGTGGGCCTGGGCGAACCTCGCGAAGTGCAAGCCGGCGTTGTCGGCGGCGACTATTTCGCGGTCGTCGGCCTCCACCCGGTTCTCGGCCGTCTCATCGAACCCCAAGACGATGGTCCGAAAGCCGCCGGGGTTGTCGTTCTCACTTATCCATTCTGGTCCACGGCTCTAAAGAAAGATCCTTCGGTCATCGGCAAACAGGTTCGCCTCGAGAGCTTTGATGCCCGCACTGCCACGGTCATCGGCGTCCTCGAACCCTCCATCCCTTATCCCGCCGATACCGCCATCATCGCCAACGTCGTTACGAGCGCGCACCACCTCGACGCCACCATGGTCACTGGCCGCGTCCATCGCATGACCGAACTTTTCGGCCGGCTAGCTCCCGGCGCAACGCTCGAACAGGCTCGCGCCGAGCTGCGTTCCGTTTATGCCGCGATGAAGAACGATCACCACAAAGATTACCCCACCAACGGCGACTTCCACATTGATGCGAGGCTTCTCCGCGACCAGATTACTTCCGGCGCTCGCACGGTCCTTCTTGTTCTTCTGGCCGCTTCCGGTCTTGTGTTCATCATTGCTTGCTCGAACGCGGCCAACCTCATCCTAGCGCGCACCGTGCGGCGCGAAGGAGAGTTGAGCATTCGCGCGGCCCTCGGAGCCACCAGCGGCGCCCTGCGCCGGACGCTGCTGGCAGAAAGCCTGGTCCTCTGCGTTGCCGGAGCCGCGCTAGGCGTGATGATCGCGCGCCCCCTGCTCGACGTCCTGGCGCGCTACGCCTCGCGTTTTTCAGTCCGCGCCGTCGAGTTAACTGTTGATTCGAGCATGCTATGGGTGGGCGCGATTCTTGCCGTTGTCGCCTCGGTTCTTCTCGCCTTTGTTCCGCGCCTCCCGAGCGCCAACGTTTCGCAGACCCCCGGCCTCGCCGGCGGCAGCGTCCGCATCACCGGGAGCACCAATCGCCGTCTTCGTGCCTTCGCCGTGGTCCAGATTGCGGCTTCCTTCATGCTCCTCGCCGGCGCAAGCATGCTTCTGAAAACCCTCATCGCCATGCAGACCGCGCAGACCGGCATGGACACGCGCCACGTCCTGGCCATCAACGTTCCCGTATTGAAATACCAAAAAACGCCTCAGCAAGTCGTGGATTTTTACAAAGAAATGATCCGCCGCGTTGACGCCCTGCCCGGCGTGACCAGGACCGCTTACGGCGTGTCGGCCCCGTGGCGCGACGCCGGTGCATTCGGTCCCGGCCTACAATTCTCCGGCGATGGCCACGTCCAGAGCATCGAAAATGATCCGCGCGCGCAGTTCCGTGTCATTTCACCGGGATTTTTTGCCGCGCTCGGCGTTCCCATCCTCGCGGGGCGCGATTTCGACGACCTCGACACCCAATCGAAACAGCCCGTTGTCATCGTCAGCGAAAGTGTTGCCAAGCGCATGTTCCCGGGCCAGGACGCCCTGAATCGCCATGTCTATTGGACCGATCCGGTGTTGCAGTTCATCCCCGGGTTCAAGAGCGAGCCGCTGCGCATCATTGGCGTCACTGCCGATATTGACGAAGAACACGTGGTTCCGCAGCCTACTCTCACTGTTTACACTACCTTTAACCACGGTCCGATGTTCAACGGGCGCCTCTTTGTCCATACCAGCGTAAATCCGTATTCGTTTGTGACCCCGGTCACGCATATCATTCGCGGCATGTCCGCGGAGCAGCCTGTCGAGAAGGCCGCCACTTTGGAAGACATTCGTGCGGAAGTGCTGACCCCGGATCGCCTCAATACCGTGGTCTTTGGCATCTTCGCAGCGGTGGCGCTTACGATCGCGCTGGTCGGCGTTGCCGGCGTTCTCGCTTTCTCCGTCAGCGCGCGCACGCGTGAGTTTGGTATCCGCCTCGCTCTCGGTTCCCCGCCGCAGCGGCTTCTCGCCGGTGTGATTGCCGAAGGAGCCGCCATGGCCGTCATCGGATTAGTTGCGGGTGCTCTCGGCGGATACTGGCTTGCCCGCATTTCGGAGCGCTATTTCCCGGACTTGCGCATGCCCAGCGTTTTGCCGGTGGTGGGTTCGGCGATCATTCTTCTAGCCGCCGCAGCGATCGCGTCGGCCTTGCCGGCAGCCCGCGCTGCCCGCGTAGACGTCATGCAAGCCCTGCGCTCGGAGTAGGCTAGTCTTGCATCGCCGCGGCTTCCGAGGGCAGCTTGGAGCGCAGGCACCATTTGAGTTCCTGGCTCATCTCAAGGACTTCCATACCCGGCATGACGATGAATTTGCAACTGAGCATCTCGCGCGGTTCGTTGTCGTCGGGCAATTGGCAGGTCACGCGGCAATACTGGCAATCCTGATTCCAGCAGAACCGCCCGTAGGGAATCGTCTCCGGGCTGATGAATTGGAAGCAGCGCAGGAGCGAGTTGCGCTCCGGAACCTGGAACTTTCTCCCGAAGATGACGATATCAACCAGCTTTTCGTAAGGACGGAAGGGCTCGGACATGACGATTCCTGCTCTCTGCGGACCGGATGGACCGGCAAGATCCTCAAGAAGACTCAGCAAAGTCCTCCAAAGGACCAGCAAAGGTCCTTTAAGACGGGCCCACAAGCTCTCTTTACAGCTACGACTCGCCGGGGTGAGTGCGCCAACAGAGTAAAACGCACGATGGGAGCGCACAACGCCTCAGGTTGTGCGCGTTTCCAATGTGCTACGGGGTCAAAAAGTCAGCGCGGTGGGATTTGGGGAGCCCACGCTAGGTGTTTGCCAAATCGAAAAACTGGCCCATCCGGCGAAATTTTTCGTAGCGCGCTTCCAGCAATTCGCGGGGAGGCTGATTCATCAAAGTCATGAGCTGCCGGTCCAGCACCTCATCTAGCAGGCGTGCTGCCGCTTCGTGATCCGTATGCGCACCTCCGTCCGGTTCGGGAACGATTTCGTCCACAATGCCCAGCTCGCGCAAATCTTTCGCCGTAATCTTCATAGCCGCGGCCGCGGTTTCCGCTTTCGACGCGTCGCGCCAAACGATGGATGCGCAACCCTCCGGAGAAATGACGGAATAGAAGCTATTCTCGAGGATGTTCACTTTGTCGCCGACGGCAATGGCCAAGGCTCCGCCCGAGCCCCCTTCCCCCGTCACGGTAACGATGATTGGCACGGCCAGCCGCGCCATTTCCCGCAAGTTCCGTGCGATGGCTTCGCCCTGACCGCGTTCTTCCGCATCGATGCCGGGATAGGCGCCTTGCGTATCCACAAAGCTGAGAAGCGGCCTGCCGAACTTGGCCGCGAGTTGCATTACGCGCAGCGCTTTCCGGTATCCTTCCGGTTTGGGCTGGCCGAAGTTGCGCGCCAGGCGCTGCTTGGTGTCGCGTCCCTTTTGATGGCCGACGATCGCCACGGGCCGGCCGTGATACTTCGCAAGGCCCGCAACGATGGCTTTGTCGTCGGCGAAGCCGCGGTCGCCATGCAGTTCCATGAAATCCGTAAAAAGATAATTGACGTAGTCCAGCGTGTAGGGTCGCTGTTGGTGCCGCGCGATTTGTGCGCGCTGCCAGGGCCCCAAATGGGTATAAAACTCGCGACGCAGCTCCGCCACTTGCCGGCGGATGCGCTCCAGCTCTGCCTCTTCGTTCCCATCGCCGGACAAGCGCCGCAGTTCCTCGACATCTTTCTCGAGATGTTCGATCACTTTCTGGCGTTCGGCCTGTTGCTTGCCCTTTTCTTTTTCTTTCTCTTTCGTTCTCATGCTCCCACCACGACAGCATGTTCCCCGCAGACTCGCCGGATGGCTTCCACTAATTCAGGGGAAGGATTCACGCGCTGCTGCGCGCGCATCACGCACACGGATCCGTCCGGCCGGCGCAACTCGAACACGACCGGGCAGACCCCTGGCGCGTCCTCTATCAATTGGTTCAGCTGGTCCATCGCCTCCTCGCTCAGTTTTCGCAAATCAAGCCGCAAGCGAAACTCACTGGCTGCGGGCCGGTCGGCAATGTCCTGGAGCAGCCGCGCTTCCTCGAGCGATAGGCGCATCCCGGCCTCTTCCACCTGTACGCGAACTTTCATGAGCAGTGGCTTGCCAGGCTTCAGCATCTGCTCCAGCCGCGCGAAACTCTCGGGAAACGCCAGCAATTCCTGGATGCCGGTCATGTCCTGAATCGTAAAAATGGCCCAGCGCGCTCCTTTTCGCGAGCGCATGGGCCGGCTGCTGACCACGAGCGCCGCGACGGTGATTTCTTTGCCGTTTCGCTGGCCCTCGATCTGATCGAGTGATACTACCTTCAAACCGGCCAGTCGCGATGCGTATTTTTCCAGCGGATGTCCGGAAACGTAAAATCCCAGCATGGCATACTCGCTCGCAAGCCGCTCTTCTTCGCTCCAGGGCTCGGCCTCATGCAACTGGAAAGGAATCGGCGCGGGAGCTGCTGCGGCCATGAACAATCCGTGCTGTCCCGACTCGCGCATGCGCGAAGCGCGTTGCAGCGTGGCGAGAGCATCGTCGACCGATGCGAGCAGCGCTTCGCGCGGGCCGAATGAATCGAGCGCGCCGGACTTGATAAGGCTTTCGAAGACGCGCTTGTTCAGAAAACGGGATTCGATGCGCTCGCAGAAATCGTAGAGCGATTTGAATTCTCCCCGTGCCTGGCGCGATTCGCGAATGGCTTTAGCGGTGTTTTCGCCAACGTTCTTGATGGCCGCGAGGCCAAACCGGATAGCTTCTCCCACTGGCGTGAAATACAGATCGCTTTCATTCACGTCGGGCGGGAGGATCGAAATACTCATCCCGCGCGCTTCGTTAATGTACTTCACCACTTTGTCCGTGTTTCCGGCTTCGGAAGTCAGTAGCGCGGCCATGAATTCCACCGGATAATGCGTTTTCAAGTAAGCGGTCTGATAGGCGAGCAGCGCGTACGCGCAGGAATGGGACTTGTTAAAGCCGTAGCCGGCAAACTCCTCCATCAGGTTGAAAATCTTCTCGGCTTTTTTCTCGGGAATCTTGTTTGCCGCGCAACCGGTCATGAATTTCGCGCGCTGCGCCGCCATTTCTTCTTTCTTCTTCTTGCCCATCGCGCGGCGCAGAATGTCCGCTTCGCCCAACGAGAAACTCGCCAAACGGTTGGCGATTTGCATCACCTGCTCCTGGTAGAGAATGACGCCGTAGGTTTCCTCGAGGATGTCCTTCAGCTGCGGGAGTTCGTAAGTGACTTTCGTTTTGCCGTGCTTGCGGTTGATGAAATCATCGATCATGCCGCCCTGGATGGGGCCGGGGCGGTAGAGCGCGTTCAGCGCAGTAAGATCCTCGATGCGCGTCGGTTGGTAGCGACGAAGAATGTCGCGCATGCCGTGCGATTCAAACTGGAAAATCGCGGTGGTGTCGCCGCGGGAAAAAAGTTTGTACGTCTCCTCGTCCCCCAGCGTCAGGTTATCAATGTCGATTCTTACGCCGCGGTTTTGCTCCACCATGCGCACGGTATCGTGCAACACGGTGAGCGTGGTCAGGCCTAGAAAATCCATCTTTAGCAGGCCGACGCGCTCCAGCGCGTTCATGTCATATTGCGTGGTGATTTCATCCTTGTTCGACTTGTAAAGCGGAACCACCTCGGTGAGCGGCCGCGGCGAAATCACTACGCCGGCAGCGTGCGTGGAAGCGTGGCGCGACAATCCTTCCAGGCGCAGCGCGATGGCCATCAGCTCTTTCAGATGTTCATCGGAATTGACAGCAGCCTTGAGTTGCGGGGCATCTTCTAATGCCTCCTGCAGTTCGATCCCCAGCGTATTCGGGATCAGCTTGGCCAGCCGGTCCACCTCCCCATAGGGAATGTTCATTGCCCGGCCAACGTCTTTCACCGCCGCCTTCGCGGCCATGGTTCCAAAGGTGATGATCTGCGCCACGTTCTCGCGTCCGTATTTCTGCGTGACGTAATCGATCAGCTCGCCGCGCCGTCGCATGCAAAAATCAATGTCGATATCCGGCATGGACACGCGCTCGGGATTTAGGAAGCGCTCGAAGAGCAAGTTGTATTGCAGCGGGTCCACATCGGTGATGCGCAGGGCGTAGCTCACCAGGCTGCCGGCGGCCGAGCCGCGTCCCGGCCCAACCGGGACGCCCTGCGCGCGCGCGTAATGCATGAAATCCCAAACGATCAGGAAGTAGCCTTGGTAGCGCATCTTCTTGATCATTTCGATTTCCGCGGTCAGCCGGCGTTCGTATTCGGCCAGCGGATGGCGCAGCAAGCCCTGCTTTGCCAGACGCTCAAGGTGCGGAACGCGCGTTGCAAAACCTTCCCGCACCACCTTCTCGAAATAGCTCGCGGAATCGTATCCCCTCGGAACTTGAAATTCCGGAAACGGATTGGAGATGCGCTCAATCTTTACGTTGCAGCGCCCCGCGATGTCGACCGTGCGGCTGAGCGCGTCAGAAATCTCGCCGAAAATCTTGGCCATCTCCGCGGCGCTTTTGAAATAGAACTGGTCGGTCGCAAACTTCATGCGGTTCGCGTCGCCCATGGTTTTTCCCGTCTGGATGCAGAGCAAGACTTCCTGGGCGTGCGCGTCTTCGTGATGCAGATAGTGGCAATCGTTCGTCGCGACTAACGGAATACCCGATTCTTTGGAGAGGCGAACCAGTTCCGGGTTCACACGCTTCTCGATATCAATCCCCTGGTCCTGAATCTCAAGGAAAAAATTCCCTTTTCCAAAGATGTCGCGCAGGCGGTAGGCATTCTCTCGAGCCTGCTCGTACTTCCCCTCGACCACGGCCTCGGTGACCACGCCGCGAAGGCAGGCCGAAAGCGCAATCAGGCCCTGGCTGTGTTTTGCGAGCAGTTCGTAGTCGATGCGCGGCTTGTAGTAAAACCCCTCCAGGAACCCGGCGGAAACGAGCTTGATTAAATTGTGGTAGCCCTCTTGTGTCTCGCACAGCAGAACCAAGTGGTTGGTGCCGCGCATTCCCGGTTCCACGTCGGCCTTATCCGGCGAGCCGTTGCCGTTGGCTTTTTCGCCGCGGTCGTGGCGGCTGCCTTTGGCGACGTAAACTTCACAACCGATGATGGGTTTGACGTCGCGCTTGCTGGCTTCGTAGAAAAAATTCGCAGCTGCGAAAAGATTGCCATGATCGGTGATGGCCACCGCGGGCATTTTCTGTCGCGACGCTTCGTCGAGAAGTTCAGACGTTTCGCAGGCCCCGTCAAGCAGGCTGTAATCCGTGTGTACGTGCAGATGTACGAACTGCGGTTGCCCCATAAAACGATTCTAAGACTCTCCCGAGAAATTTGCATTACGCAAACTGAGTTTCCCAAAGCCCTGAAAGCCCCAATGTGGGTAACGCTTCTTAATTCTTAGCGGTGATGTTTCTTCTTGGCCGCGCTCACGTGCCTGGCATGCGCCTTGGCAGCGACGGCCCTGGCTCCCGGCCTTGTGAGTGCTTCCTTGGCCTTTGCGAGGGGCTTCACTTCTGCTTTTCCTGACGCCTGCTTGCCCCCGTGCTCGGCGCCAGCACCAACCGCGTGCACTTTGGCAGCGTGTTTGGCCGGCTTCTTTTCTTTTTCTTTCTTTTTCGGCTGCTCCTTGATGCCGCTCAGCTTGCGCAGGATTTTCTCCCGCTCCTCCGGCGTTTTCCCGCGCCCCGTGAGCTGCATGGCGAAAACCTGCTCGACAATCTGGTCAAACTTCGCCCCACGCGGCATTCCGAGCGCTTCCAATTCATTGGCCACCTGCGGCAGCGCGTTGCGAAGGGGCCGCCACTTGTGCAGATACGCGCGAATTTTAGAAAGCGCGCCGCTTTTGTTCGACTCCGCCAGTAAATACGCCGTTTGTTCCGCCGGGAGTTTTTCCAGGAACCTATAAGCCTCCACCGGAGCCTGCATCTTCTTGCCCACCAGATCTTTTTGCGCGGCGAGCGCCTTTTCTTCAAATGTTAAGACGGGCTCCATTTCGGCAGCACGGAACCCGGCTTTCGCAAGCACGCTCGATAGCTCGCGATCCTTCAAACGACCCAAAATAGCTAGGAGCGTCGGCATGCTGAGCCTTGGGCGAAATCCCGCGGTGAACAGGTCTTCGCGCACTTTCATGAGGCGGTTGATGGCCTCATAGTCCGGGTGCTTTTTAGCTAGGATCGGATTGATCACTTCCAGCAATTTGGCTTCTTCCCAGGCTTTGAGCACCACGGTGGGCCGCTCTTCCCGGGCCACGGCGCGAAGCTCGCTGCCGGCGTCTTCCGGCTCGATGGAGTGGTGCAAGTTGCGCTCGATGGCCAAATCGAACCACTCTTGCGTGCGCTGCTCGACTTTGAAGCCCATACGCGCGGCAAATCGCAGCAAACGCAGCAAGCGCACCGGCTGATTCGTAAAACTGTGGATGCTCAGCGCTCGCACTTCGGCACGCTCGATGTCGGAGAGGCCATTTGTGGGATCCAAAAGCAATCCACGCGAGGCGGGGTTCAAGGAGATGGCAATGGCGTTCAACGAAAAATCGCGCCGCCGCAGGTCCTCCATGATGGTGGACCAGCGGATTTCCGGACGCGTTCCCGGCCGCACATAATAATCGTCGTGGGCCGCGGAAATGCTTCCCTCGCAGTCACCGGCAAACAACACTTCGATGTGTCGATATTTTTCATCTTCAACAAGGACTTTTGCGCCGCCTTTTTCGAGTTCGCGCGCGATGCGCGAAGGGTTTCCTTCCACCGTAAAGTCCAAATCACGCAGTGACGCCCCGGTGATCAGGTCACGCACGGTTCCGCCCGTAAGATACACATTGAATCCCAGCGCGGCGGAAAGCTCCTGCACGCGCATCATCGCCGCCCGCTGCTCGGGTGAGAGCCGGCTCTCCAGCAAAAACATGTAATCTGGCATTGCGCTCCTTCTGCTTCAGGGTGTCCGCATCCAACTCCACGAATCCACCCGCAATGGGCCCCTCGACCTGCCGCGCTATGCGCGCGGATGATGCGCCTTGTAAATCTGCTTCAACCGCTCTTCCACCACGTGGGTATAAATCTGCGTCGTGGAAATATCCGCATGGCCCAGCATCAACTGCACCGACCGCAAATCCGCGCCGCCCTCCAGCAAATGGGTGGCAAAGCTATGCCGCAGCATGTGCGGCGTGAGCGCCACGCGCAACCGCGCCCGCCGCCCATACGCGGACAAAATCTTCCACACGCCAACGCGGCTCAGCGGCTTGCCCCGCCGATTCACGAAAAGTGTCGGGCTCCCCGCAAACTTCCCGATCATTTTCGGCCGGGCATCGCGCAAATAACCTTCCACCATGTCTAGAGCCTTCTTCCCAATAGGGACGATTCGTTCCTTATCGCCCTTGCCGATGCAGCGCACACAACCCACTTTGGTATCTAGGTCGCTAACGCGCAAGCCGACAAGCTCTGAAACCCGCAAGCCTGCCGAGTACAGGACTTCCAGCATCGCCCGGTCGCGTAAGCCGAGAGGTGTCTTAGCGTCCGGTTGTGCCAGCAGCCTTTCTACCTCTTCCAGCCGCAAATAGCCCGGTAGGGATCGCCGGATCTTGGGCGATTCGAGATTCACGGTGGGATCCTCGGCGACAAGTTCCTGAATCTGCGCAAAGCGAAAGAAGTTTCGCAGGGAGACCAGGTGCCGCGCCACGCTTTTGCTCTCCAGCTTTTGCCGGTAAAGCCCCGCCAGAAAATCCACCAGGGCGTCGCGGCTGACCGTTTCAACGGAGAGCTTGCGCTTTTGCGCAAACTCACTGAATTTCATCAGATCTCTCCGATAGGCCGAAACGGTATTCGACGCCAGACCTTTTTCAACCCGGATGTGCGTCAAAAAGGACGAGATGGCACCAGAGACTTCCATCATCCACCTGTGTATCCGCTTTCGGCGCCCGCCGTGCGGCGGCGAACGGCGATCCCGTAGACTTCCTCAATCTCATGGCAGCGGAAAATCCACGCCAGCGCCAGGTACAGCACCGTTGCTCCGGTAATCAAACCGGAAAACACCAGGAGTTGCACAAGAAACCGCGAGTGTATCGCAAAAGCCGCGTAGTAATTTCCGACCCAGCAGCCCACTCCCATGATGCCGGCGCACAAGGAAATCTTTGCGAAAGAACGCATGACTTCCATCATTCCCATCGAACCGTACCGCACACGAAATATGATGAGCAGGGCGAAGAAATCAAAGAATGTCGCCAAGGCCGTCGCCAGAGCCGGGCCTCCGTTTTGCACCCTGTTGAAGAACACTTGCAGGAAAAGCATGTTCAGGATGATGTTAATGACCAGCGAGATGGAGGCAACGATCACCGGCGTTTTGGTGTCTCGCGTCGAATAAAACGCCGGCACAACCAGTTTCACGGTCGCCAGCGCCGGCAATCCGATCGCGTAATAGAGCAGGGCGCGCGCCGTTAAGCGCGTGGATGCCGCGATGAACTGCCCGTGTTGGAAGAGCACGCGAATGATGGGCTCGCGCAGCACCATTAATCCCAATGCCGCAGGGATGGTGATAAACGCCACGAGACGAATCGAGAAAGACAACGTCTTCTTTAACGACTCGTAGTCTTTCGCCGCTGCCTGGTGCGACATCATGGGAAGAATCGCCGTCGCCACCGCGATGGCGTAGCCGCCCAGTACCAATTCCATGACGCGGTCGGCCACATAGAGCGCCGCCAGGCTGCCGGCAGGCATTCGCGCGGCCGTGGCAAACTTTGTGTCAATAAGCAGGTTGATCTGGCCTATGCCAATCCCAAACAGGCGGGGAAGCATCAGGCGCGCTACTTCCTGAATCGCGGGGTGCGAGAAGGAAATCCCAAAACTGAACTTCATCCCCTTTTGCACCAGCGTGGGGACCTGAATCAAGAACTGAAGAACTCCTCCGACCAATACTCCAACTGCCAGAGAGGTAGCCGCGTCCTTAAAGTGGTGCCAAACGATTCCCATGGAGAAGAGAATGGTGGCCACGTTTAGGACCACGGGCGTAGCCGCGGGCAACCCAAAAATATGAAAACAGTTGAGGATTCCCATGGCCAGTGCGGCCAAGGCGATGAAAAACAAGTAAGGAAAAATAATCCGGTTCAGGTCCACAGCCATGTCTCTGGCCACGTTCGCGCCGGAAAACAGTTGCACCACCGCGGGCGAAAAAACCATCCCCAGAACGGTAATGACTGCCGCAGCCAAAGCGAGTGTCCAGAACAGCCGGTTGGCGAAGTCCCAGACTTCCTCCTTGCGCTTTTCCTGCATGTAGCTAGAAAAGACCGGAATGAACGAGGCGGTCATCGAGCCTTCGGCGACCAACCTTCGAAATAAGTTGGGAATGCGGTACGCTAGGACGTAGGCGTCTGCGGCAAGCGTGGTTCCCAGGAGCAAGGTGATGCGCTGGTCGCGCACGTAGCCGAGGACGCGACTGACGATGGTGACCAAAGAAATGATCGAGGCCGATTTTAGGATATGCTTTTTATCGGTCAAAGGGCGGTGCTCCAGCGACCTAACCCCAATGAAAACAACAACTTGACAGGAAAAACGTGCTTAACATAACATACATTTCGCCGATTGGCAAATTTGTGATTTCCCAACCCGGGATTTGCCGATTTTGAAAACTAAAGCCCCAGCCTCGACGCACAAGAAGGTCGTTCTTGTCCTCGCCGACAGGAAGTCCCTGCGCGGCTACTTGAACCCTGCCCGCCTTGGCCAGCTTGACCCTGTGGACGTGCTCACGCCGGAGGGGGAACATGTGCAGCTGCCTGTGGCCAAGATTCGCTCCATCTATTTCGTTCGCGAGTTCTCCGACGACTTTGAACCAAAGCGCAAAGCTTTCTTGAGCCGTCCCAAGCTGGACGGCCTGTGGGTCAGGGTGCGATTCAACGACGGAGAGGTCCTTGAAGGGGTCATCCCCAACGACCTATTGTCCCTCCTCGACAACGGTCTGCGGATCACTCCTCCCGACCTGAACTCCTCCACCGACCGCATCTTTGTGCCGCGCGCGGCCCTCGCCGAGGTAACTGTGCTTGGCGTTGTGGGCATCGCCCGGCGCAAACCTGCCGCCACGGCGGCGGCCGCGTCTCAGCCTCGCCTCTTCAATGAATAACTGGGACTATTCCTCCCAATGCCCTCTTCGCGCTCTTCTATGACTCTCTGGGAACCTTTGACTCTGAGACACCTAGACTTTTGCACCCGCTGAGACTCTTAAGACCCCACCCGCGCCTTTGCGCCCTCCCCGTCTCTGCGTTATCTTTGTTCTTTCCTTTTCTCCTAAACTCTTGAGCCTTTAGCGTTTGTACTTCCCTTTGCTTGAGGAGTGCCTCCATGAAACTCTCTGAGCTGGCCCAAAAACTGAACTGTCGCCTGGAAGGGCCGCCCGACCTTGAAATCTCAGGCGTCGCGGGCATGGAGCATGCCGCGCCGGGCCAACTCACTTTTCTGGCGAATCGCAAGTATTTCGCGCTGCTCAAGTCGACTCGTGCCTCAGCGATTCTCATCGAGGAAGGCGTCGCCATCGAGCGCGAGGCTTCCGAGCCTCCGTTAGCCGCGCTGCGCTCGGCAAATCCTTATTTAGCCTTCGCTCAGGCCATCGAACTCTTTTACCAAGCTCCGAACTATGCTCCCGGAATTCATCCGACCGCCATCATCGCGAAAACCGCGAAGATTGGCGACGGGGCGCATATCGGGCCTTACTGTTATGTCGATGAGGAGGCCGAGATTGGCCCAAACGCCCTACTCCACAGCTTTGTGAGCATTTACCGAGGCGCGAAGATTGGCGATGATTTTGTGGCTCACTCGCACTCCGTCGTGCGCGAGCACTGCCACCTTGGCAACCGCGTCATTTTGCAGAACGGAGCGGTTATCGGGGGAGATGGTTTCGGGTTTGCCAAGAGCCAGGATGGCACCTGGTACAAGATGGCTCAGTCGGGCCCTGCGGTCCTTGAAGATGACGTGGAAGTACAATCCAACGCCTGCGTGGACCGCGCTACAGTCGGAGAAACCCGCATTGGCCACGGTGCCAAGCTGGATGATTTAGTTTTGGTCGGCCACGCGACAAGTGTGGGCGCGAATACTTTGCTCTGCGGACAGGTGGGCCTGGCCGGCTCAACCAAAATCGGCAATCACTGCATACTGGCAGGGCAAGTAGGAACGGCCGGGCACTTGACCATCGGCGATGGCACGGTCATTACGGCACAGAGCGGCGTGCCGAACGATGTTCCGGCGCAAGCCTTCTACTCCGGCTATCCCGCTGTAGAGAACCGCCAATGGCTCAAGATGATGGCCGCGCTGAATCAGCTCCCGGAATTGCAGAAACGCGTGCGCGAACTCGAATCGCAACTCGAGCGGCTGAAGCCAAACTGAGAGAGCTGTGGAAGTCCTTGCGGTTTGACTAGGCAGCTCCGCAGAAGCCAATCGGCTTCTGATCCGGCGGCAGAGCCGCGGCCATGGCGTCGTGCACTTTCTGATTCAAAATGTCCCGTTCGTCAAAGCTGAACTTTGAAGCATCAATGGGCTCCAGAAATTCAACGACGATCTCTCCCGGATGAATGACCAGCGAGCGCTTTTCCATGATCCGGTGCGCTCCAGAACATGCGATCGGCACGATCGGCACCCCCGCCTTGATGGCCATTACCACCCCACCCTTTTTGAATTCCTGAAGGCGGCCGTCGGGGCTGCGCGTCCCCTCCGGGTAAATCAAAAAGGATTGCCCCTTCTTCATCGCTTCGGTGGCTTTCTCGACGCTGGCAATCGCCGAATCGCGAGCACCGCGGTCGACGGGAATGAAATTCACAGAGCGGAAGGCTTGCCCAACAATGGGCCACTTAAACAGCGATTCCTTCAGCAGAACTGCGATGCGCTGTGGAATGGCGCCGATGACGGCAGGCGCGTCCGCGGCACTGGTATGGTTTGCGGCAAAAAGGCATACGCCCGGCGGAATGCGCTCCACGCCTTTCACACGCACTCTCACCCCAACGGCTCCGACGAAGAACATCACTCCTTTAAGCCCGGCCCAATAGACCGGATCCGGATTTTTTGTGATCAGTGTGTAGAGTAGCACCGGCGGTCCAACCATCAGGATGTAGAGGGAGAGAAAAACGGCGATGAAAAGCATTCGCAGCATGTGCTGCTTAGACTCTCTCCAATTGGCCGCAGCTGGTCAAGCGCACCATGGCATGCCACTCCCAACTATTTGCGCGGGGCTGCCGATGTCTCGCCACGCAGCAGGCCCTCGCGGATGCGCCGTGCTTTTTCGCTTGCTTGCGAATCCTCTGAGACTTCGTAAATGGTTTCCTTGATTTCTCCGAGTCGCAATTCTATGGAAATCTCTTTGTCATCCCGGCGAACTCGCAGCCTGAGCAAATCGCCGGGATTTTGTTCATTGACCCAGCGCCCAGGGCGCCGCGGTGGCTCCCCCCCATTCCAAGCGACGATGGCATCGCCGACGCGCAAGCCTGCCTGCGCCGCTGCGCTATCCGGCTCCACACTTCTTACCGTCAGCAAACCGCTCGAGTCGCGCTCGGCGCCAAAGCTCAGGACGGCCCGCCGTTGCTCTGTGGTTCGCAAGTCCAGTCCTGCGAGCGCCAAGACTTGCTGATAGGCGAAAGGCTCTGTGCCTGACACGTATTTCTGAAAGAACTCTTCGAACGAGCCCCCTGCGATCTTCTCCGCTTCCAAACGCACGTCGAGGCTATCGCGGTAAAATTTGCCCTGCTTGGCGAAATCGATGTACATGGAGCGAAGAACATCGTCCAGGCTCTTGGCGTTGTCCGTGCGGTCGCGGATTAGAATCTCCAGTAAATCTCCCAAGATTTGCCCCTTGGTGTAATACGACACGCTAAAATCCGGCTGATTGTAAAGCGGATATTTTTCAAGCCACGCGTCCAGACTTGATTGCTCGGCGCTTTGCCAGCGATTCGCAGGGCGGCCTTCGAGTTCGGTGAGCTGTTCGCCGAGGTCTTCGTAAAACCGGTCTTTGTCCCAGATTCCGCTGCGAACCAGCGTGAACGAGCCGTACGTATTCGTCACGCCCTCGGCGAACCACAATGCTCGCGTGTACTGCTCCTTCGCGTAATCCACCGGCTCAAGTGTTGCCGGGCGGATGCGCTTCACGTTCCACAAATGAAAAAACTCGTGCGCGGCCACACTCGCCAAATACTCATCGGATGGCACGCCGATGGCGGTTGAGTTCGAGTGCTCCATTCCTCCGCCGCCTGCGCCTTTTCCGATGTGCAAGATAAATGTGTAGTGCTCAAACGGCGCACTACCCATCAGTTTTATTTCGTACTGGCAGATGCGCCTCAGTTCATCTTCGACGCGGTTTTTCCTCCAGTTGTCGCCGTGAATCACCACGGTGATTCGCGGCGACACCCCAGGCAAATCAAACTCCTGGAAATTGCTGATTTCGATAGGACCATCCGCAAGGGCATCGTAAGTCGGCGCCATGAAAAAAAATGCTCGCACGCCTCCCGTAAAGTCAATCCCGCCGGCCGAGGCGCTTGCTGGCAGCCAATTTTCCGGTGGATTGGGAATGCTGAGCATCACTTTCTCCGGCCGCCGTTCCGGGGCGTACAGCAGGATCATCGCCGGATTGATAAACGCGTGTTCGCCGTTCAATTGAGTCCCAAAAGGCCCGACTTCGTTCCAGTACGTAGCGTAGCGAACGGTGATTGTGCCGTTTCCCTTGACCTTCCACGTCTGCTTATCCACTTTTTCAAAGGGCGCTTTTTTTGAGCCCGCAAATGCTTCTACCTGCTGAACGTGCGAGCTGAAATCCCGAATTTGATACAGCGCGTTCCAAGCCGCCATCTGCACCGTGATTTCGCCTTTGACGTCAGGAATTTTCATCGTTACGTGAAAGAGATGCTGTTCGGGGTGTTCAAGCGAAACGCTATATTGGATGGTGGCCTTGCTGCTTGCGCAGACCGCCAGCAACGCACAAAGATGAAATAGAAAGGGGGGCTGAAAACGTTTCCGGCCGAGTGGAAACCTCACCGGGCTTTTGCCTTGCTGGGAATTTGCGCAGCCGAGCTGAGTTTCTTCAAAAGCTTTTCACACAACCCGTCAAAGCTGCCGTTCGACATGATGAGCAGCAAATCCCCTGATTTGGCTTCGGCAGCAAGATGGTCCGCAATCGCATCGGAATTTGGAAACACGTGCGCATCTCTTCCGAGCTTACGAACATCCGCAGCAACCGCTTCCGGATCCATGCGATTCTCGTCGCCCAGCTGCTGAGCACGGTACACTCCCCCCAGAATGACCCGATCGCCAAGGGCCAGGGCCTTCGGTAAGGCTTCCTGAAACACTTTGCGCCGCATCGAATTGGACCGCGGCTCCAGAATCGCCCATAGACGCCGCCCGGGCCAGCGCGTCCGCGCCGCTTCCATCGTGGCTTTCACGGCGGTGGGATGATGCGCGAAATCATCTACGATCAATATCCCGCCAATTTCGCCTTTCACGTCCATGCGCCGCTTCACGCTTCGAAATGTCGCTAACGCTTCGCCGATTAGTTTGGCGCTGATTCCGCGCCCATTTGCAACGGCCATCGCGGCCGTCGCGTTTAGCACGTTATGCTTGCCCGTGGCCGTCAGCGAAAACTCGCCAAACTGCGTCCCGCGATGCTCCACGCGAAAATGCATGCGTTCGCCATCCACAGCGAATTCTTTCGCCACCCAATCATTCGCCGAAGCAAATCCATACGTCTCGACGGGACAAAAAGCCTTTTCCGCAGCTCGGCGTAGGGCCGGCCCCGATTCTTCCGTGTCACCCCAAATGACTACTTTTCCGCGCCTCGGCACGAGATTCACCAGCCGCCGAAACGCCAGTTGGTAGGTCTCAAAATCCGGATAGATGTCCGCGTGGTCGTACTCGAGCGAAGTCACGATCAAGTCATCCGGGTGATAATGAAAAAATTTAGGCCCACGGTCCCAAAACGCCGTCTCGTATTCGTCTCCTTCGAGAATAAGTTCCTCTCCTCCGCCCAGCCCGTAGCTCTTTCCAAAGTTCTCCGCAACGCCGCCAACGAGAAAATTTGGCTCCTTTCCGGCCGTCTGAAAAATCCATGCCAACATTGCCGTCGTGGTTGTCTTGCCGTGCGTCCCGCTCACGACGACCGAGTGCTTTCCCGGCAGAAAGACTTCCTCCAGCATTTCCGGCAGCGAACGGTACGGAATCCGCTGGTCCAAAACTTCTTCCAACTCCGGATTTCCGCGCGCGATAACGTTTCCAATCACCGCAAGGTCGGGAGCGGGTTCGAGATGCGCCGCATCGAAGGTGTGATAGTAGGAAATCCCCAAGCTCTCCAGGAGAGTGGACGCCGGTGGGTAGATTCCTGAATCCGATCCTGTTACGCGAAAACCATGCTCGCGCAGCATTCCCGCCAGCGGCGCCATGGCCGAGCCACCGATCCCAATCACGTGGACATGTTTTGCTTCCATTAAGCCCCCGCCGCCGATTCCAGAAATTCCAATGTTCCTTCACCCTCCGCGTCTAACCGCGCCTTAATGCCAAGAGGAATTGTCAACATGGGCCGCGCCGTGTGTCCCACGGGCGCGCCAAACACAATCGGAACCCCAAGTGGCCGGAGAATGCGCGCACAAACATCTCGAATATTCGGCGCGCCAGCCGCCACCGGAGCGCCGTCGGGAAATTCTCCCAGCACGATGCCTTTCACGCCTTCCCATTTTCCCGCTTGCTTCAAGTGCATCAGCACGCGGTCCACTTGGTAGGGCTTCATCGCGCGGTCTTCCAGAATCAAAATAGAATCCTTGGTGTCCAATTCCCACGGCGTTCCAATCGTTGCTTCGACCAGGGTCATGCATCCCCCCAAAACCCTTCCCATCGCCTGGCCCGGGAGTACGGGTTCGCCCTTCAGAGGCAGCTTCCACCCCGACTCCGCTTTCCCAATTGCTTGCAGGAGGGAATTTTCGTCATAACCTTTCGCGGCACCTGCTCCAGCGTTGATCCCCGCGGCTACCATGGGCCCGTAAAAAGTCACCCAGCCGCATTTTTGCCAGAGATAAATCTGAAGCGTGGTCAGATCGCTGAAGCCAATCACGCTCTTGGCTTTTTCTAGATTTTTGTCGAGCTCGAAATCCAGCAGATAATTCGAACCGTAACCGCCGCGCAGCGCAACCAGCCCGTCGATTTGCTCGGATTGGATCCCCGAAACAAACCCATTCATGCGGTCCAGCGCCGGTCCCGCGAAGTAGCCCTCCGGCTTGCTGTCTTGACTGGCTACGACTTGAAAACCTTGCCGTTTGAGTTCCGCGAGCCCCGCGATCGTCTCCACCGAATCCGCGGGCGATGCCGGAGCAAACACGCCCACCCGGGAACCCTTTATTAGCGCCTTCGGTTTTTTCGGCCCCCCGCTGCTCACGCTTATGCCTGCACTCATTCGTGGCGACCTTCGGCCGGTGCCACTTCGGTGAGGACGCCCTGGCGGTTGAGCTGGTTGACGATCCTCTCCTGCTGCGTGTGGCTGACCACGGATTCGAATTCTACAATCGAATTTCCTCCAGCCATGGACACGCGAAAATGCTGCATCGGCACTTTCAACTGGGCCATCAAACGTTGCACTTCTGTCGCGACATTGTCTGCATGGCTCGTCGTGAACCGGAAAACCACGGGCCGGCACTTCAAATCGAATCGCTCTGCGACCCAGCCCAGGCAGACCAATCCGAAAAGCACAAGGGCCGTCGTATAGGTTGCCACCGCGTAAAGCCCACCGCCCGCAGCCATCCCGATCGCCGCTTCGACAAAAATCGTTGCTGCCGTGGTCATCCCGACACGCCCGCCCGCCTCCTTTAGAATTGCTCCGGCACCAAGGAAGCCGATGCCCTGCACGATATTCGATGCGATGCGCGTGCCGCTGGTGTCACCGAACAAGCGAGCGAGCTCCTGGGAGAGTATGGTGAAAAGCGCGGTCGCCAGGCAGACAAAGAGACTTGTGCGCATCCCTGCTGGCCGGCGCCGCAAGTCGCGCTCGGTACCAATGACGGCGCCCAGCACTGCGGCGACCGTCAGACGCAAGACAATTTGACGAAGAGTGAGCATAGCTCTGGCGTCCCACCGCCTGCCTGCGCGTGATTTTACCCGCTTACAATTGGAATTGCGTCAATTTTGCGAAATGCCGTGCCCTGGCGTGTATCTCGTTGCGCTTTAGATGCCGCAACCGGTCCAAGCCGAATTTTTCCACCGCAAAACTCCCCAGCACTGAGCCGTAAACCATGGCCCGGCGCAGCGAAGCATCGCTTGTGCTCTTGCTCCCCGCGAGGTAGCCCATGAATCCGCCGGCAAAGCTGTCGCCAGCCCCCGTCGGGTCATGCGGCTCTTCAAGAGGAAACGCCGGCACGCAAAACACCCCACGCTTGTCCACCATCATCGCGCCGTATTCGCCGCGCTTGACCACCAGAATACTCGGGCCCATCTTGAAAATGTGCCTGGCGGCGCGCAGCAGGTTGTGCTCGTTGGAGAGCTGGCGCGTCTCTGAGTCGTTGATCATGAGAATGTCCACGTGCTTCAGCGTTTCCCGCAGCTCCGCGTTGGTGCGTTCGATCCAGTAATTCATGGTGTCCATCGCGGCGAGCTTTGGTTTCTTTTTGACCTGGTGCAATACGTCACGCTGGAGGTCCGGGGCAATATTCGCGAGAAAAACGTATTCCGAGCTGCGGTATTTTTCGGGCAGGCGAGGTTTGAATTCGGCGAACACATTCAGCTCCGTCGCCAGCGTCACGCGCTCATTCAAATTCTGAGAATACCGGCCCGCCCAGAAAAACGTTTTCCCTGCGGCGCGCTCCAAACCATCCAGATTAATCGTCCGCCCATGAAAAATCTGCGCATCCGCCTTGGTAAAATCGTCTCCGACGATGCCCACCAGGTTCACATGCGTGAAAAAACTGGCCGCCACCGCAAAGTACGTGGCCGCTCCCCCAACCGCACGGTCCACCTTCCCGTATGGACTTTCCAATGCGTCAAACGCAACTGACCCCACGACCAATAAGGCCACGTGTCTCTCCCTAGCGGATATATTTTCCGATGATCGCTGCCAGCCGCTTTTTGGTAGCCGGGGGAACGAGCTTCAGATCGGTAACCAGCGCGTGTTTTAAAGCCGCTCCGCATTTGCACGTGCGCTCGCTGGGGACCTCGCGGACAGCGGTTCGTAGCACCTTCTGCGCGTTCGCCGCGTTCTGGTTGAGGGTGGCGATAATTTGCGCGGCCGTCACCGATTCGTGCTCCCGATGCCAACAGTCGTAATCCGTAATCATCGCGATGGCCGCGTAGCAAATCTCCGCCTCGCGCGCCAGCTTGGCTTCCGTCAGATTGGTCATGCCAATCACGTCGAATCCCAATCGGCGATTCACCTCGGCCTCCGCAAGCGTCGAGAACTGCGGCCCCTCGATACAGATGTAAGTCCCGCCCCGATGTACTTCTACCGCCTCGTGAACGCATGCGTCTGACAGCACGCCGGACAGTTGCCCGCACGTAGGATGCGCAAACGCCACGTGCGCCACGAGGCCGTCTCCAAAAAAAGTTGATATGCGATTCTTGGTCCGGTCGAAAAACTGGTCGGGCACGAGAAATCCGCCTGGCCGCAAACTTCCTTTCAGCGATCCCACCGCGCTCACGGAAATAATCCTCTCGACTCCCAGCAGCTTCATTGCGTAGATATTCGCGCGGTAACTAATCTCGCTCGGCAAAATGCGATGTCCGCGTCCGTGCCGCGCCAAAAACGCCACGCGCTTCCCTTCCAGCGTTCCTAGCACCAGGGCGTCCGAAGGCTCTCCGAACGGCGTCTTCACGCGAATCTCCCGCCTCTCAGTCAGCCCGCTCATCGTGTAAAGCCCGCTCCCGCCGATGATGCCGAGGCTTGGCTGTGGTTCGCTTGCTTTGCTTTTGCCTTTCCCCGCCTTCTTTGGCGCCATGCTTCTCCTTTTTCTTAGCGTTCGAATCCGCTGCGTTTCAATATCTCGTTCACGGCAGTAAACGGGTCTTTCTTACGTTCCGCCACCTCGCTGGCCAGCTCCGTCAGCCGCGCTTCCCCGTCCGCGCTGCCCAGGACGCGCTCCATCAGCCGCGACTCGAGCAATTCCATCAAGCGGTTCTTCCAATGCTCCACGTGCTTGCGCTTCCGCTCTCCGCTGGCTTCAAAATGCTTTTCAAATTTCTTTACCGCCGCGGCTAATTCTTCGATTCCCTTGTTTTCCGTGGCCACCGTGCGCACCACCGGCGGATGCCAGCCCTCCCGCGGTATCACCAACGAAAGCATCGCCAGCAGCTGCTGCTCCAACCGATCCGCCCCTTCGCGGTCCGCTTTGTTCAGCACAAAAATATCGCCAATCTCCATCAATCCGGCCTTCATGTTTTGAATGTCGTCCCCGAGCCCCGGCACCAGCACGACCAGCACGCAATCGGCCAACCGTACAATGTCAATTTCATCTTGGCCAACCCCCACGGTCTCGATGAGTACATGTTTCTTCCCTGCCGCGTCCAGCAGCAGCGCGACTTCTGCCGTCGCGCGCGCCAAGCCACCGAGAAATCCTCGCGTGGCCATGGAGCGGATAAACGTTCCCGCATCTCCGGCGTGCCCCTGCATGCGAATGCGATCGCCCAAGATCGCGCCGCCCGAGTACGGGCTTGTCGGGTCCACTGCGATTACGCCCACTTGTTCCTGATTTTTCCGGTGAAACGCCGCCAGCTTGTCGACCAGCGTGCTCTTCCCCGTTCCCGGCGCGCCGGTCACACCCGTCAAATACGCCTGTCCTGTGTGCGGAAACAGCAGCCGGAGCAACTCTTCCGCTGCCGGCGCGTGATTTTCGATGGCCGTAATCGCGCGCGAAACCGCGCGCACGTCTCCCGCGCGCACTTGCTCGGCCCATCGGTCAACCGCTACGACGGGCACGGCCATGTTTGTCCTGTGGAGCTATTCAAAGAGCGGGAATGCACGCGCCTATTATTTCTTACCCAGGAGTTGGCGTGCAATTACCAGCCGCTGGATTTCGCTGGTGCCTTCGCCAATCGTGCACAGCTTCACGTCGCGATAGTATTTCTCCGCCGGGTAGTCCTTGATGAATCCGTACCCGCCATGAATCTGCACGCATTCGTTCGCCACGCGCACAGCGACCTCACTCGCAAACAACTTTGCCATGCTCGATTCCCGCGTGAATCGCACATTGTTTCTGTCTGCAAGCCACGCCGCCTGGTACACCAGCAGCCGCGCAGCTTCTACCTGTGTGGCCATGTCCGCCAGTTTGAATTGCACCGACTGAAACTCGCTGATGGCCTGCCCGAATTGTTTGCGTTGTTTCGCGTATTTTGTCGCCGCCTCAAGCGCGCCCTGTGCCATGCCCAGGGCCAGCGCCGCGATCGAAATTCGTCCGCCGTCCAGAATCTTCAGACTTCCCGTGAAGCCTTCGCCTTCCGGCCCCAGTAAATTTTCCTGCGGCACGTGACAATCGCTGAAAATCACTTCCGAAGTGTCGCTCGCCCGCATTCCCAGCTTATTTTCCTTTTTTCCTGGCTTGAACCCGGGCATTCCCTTTTCCAAAATGAACGCGCTGATTCCATGCGAGCCCTTCGATTTGTCCGTTACCGCCATCGCCACGCAAAAATTCGCATAGTGCCCGTTCGTTGTGAACGTCTTCGCGCCATTCAACACCCAGCACTTTCCGTTGCGCACCGCCGTTGTTCGCGTTCCGCCTGCGTCGGAACCCGCTTCCGGCTCCGTCAGGGACCATGCGCCAATGGCTTTTCCCGAAGCAAGCGGGACGAGGTATTTTTCTTTTTGCGCCTCTGTCCCAAACTTAAAAATGTGGTTCGAACACAGCGAATTGTGCGCCGCAACGATCAGCCCCACGGACCCGTCCACGCGCGCTAGCTCCTCGATCGCCAGCGCGTATTCAATGTAGCCGAGGCCCGCTCCACCGTATTGTTCGGGAAAAATCACTCCCAGCAGACCCATCCCCGCGAGCTTTGGCATGATTTCCAGCGGAAAGTGGGAAGCCTCATCCCACTCCATCACGTGCGGCGTGATTTCGCCCTCCGCGAACTCCCGCACGCTCCTCCGCAGTTGCTGCTGTTCCTCCGTAAACGCGAATTCCACGACGCTTCCCTTTCCACTATCCGTTTTTTCTATACTGCTCCTAAATATCTCTTATACCACGCGGAGGCCTAATCCTCGCGGCCGGTGCCATTGCCCGGTTCCTCTGTTACACTCGCTTGACATGCGCCGTCGTCATTTTCTCACGCTTTCAGCCGCAACTCTGGGCGGCGTTCTGGTTTATTCTCTCGACCGCAAAGCTTCTCTTCTGGCGTCCCCGCACAAGCCAGTCCGCATCCCGCTTCGCTTCTTTACGGAAACCGAGGCCCTCATCGTCGCCGCTACGGCATCGCGCATCTTCCCATCGGACGACTCTGGCCCTGGCGCGCGGGAAGCCGGTGTCGCCATCTTCATCGATCGCCAACTCGCCGGCCCCTACGGCCGCGACCGCTTCCGTTACACCCAGCCGCCATTTGAAGACGCCCCTCGCGAGTTGGGCTATCAAGGCAGCGCCACCCCGCGCCAAATCTACCGCCAAGGCTTGAAGGGCCTCGAGGGCTTTCATCTCCTCGCTCCCGCTGGGCAAGACCATGCGTTGCGCAAAATCGAATTGACGCTCTTCTTTTCTCTGCTCCGCCAAAACACCATCGAGGGCATGTTCTGCGATCCGATGCATGGCGGCAACGCGGGAATGGTGGGCTGGCAGCTGGTGGGCTTTCCCGGCCCGCGCATGAGCAACTTCGACGAAATCGAGAAGTACTACGGCCAGGCGTTTCGCCCTAAGCCCATGAGCCTTCGGCAAACGACCGGCTCAAAGGTTCGCCCCAGCGAGGAGGAGCTGTGAAGACGCTCCCTGGCGCGGATGCCGTCATTGTCGGCGGCGGCTGGGCCGGCCTGCTCATGGCCAAAGAGCTAGGCACACGCACTTCGCTAAACATCGTCGTCCTCGAGCGCGGCCCGTCCCGCGAACCCTCCGATTACACGACCGACATGGATGAACTCGATTACTCGATTCGCCTTCGCATGATGCAGGACCTTTCTCAAGAAACTGTCACGCTCCGTCATGATGCCACGCGTCGTGCCGTTCCTCTTCGACAGCACGGAGCCTTTCTGCCAGGCGCGGGCATCGGCGGCTCGGGCGAGCACTGGAACGCTCAGGTTCCCCGCTTTCTTCCCGACTGCTTTGAGCTGCTCTCGAAGACGACAGAAAGATACGGCGCGAACGCTCTTCCCGAGAGGCATGCTCTCCGCAATTGGGGCATCACTTACGACGAACTCGAGCCTTTCTATACGCGTGTTGACAAACTTCTCGGGACTTCCGGCCAGGCAGGCAACCTCCGCGGGAAACTCATCGATGGCGGCAACATTTTTGAAGGCTGGCGAAGCGAAGATTATCCCACGCCTCCCACGAAAGTTCCCTATTTTTCTGCGCTATTCCGCGATGCCGCAAAATCGCTTGGCTACCATCCTTACCCTGCACCCTCTGCAAACATCAGCCGGTCTTACACCAATCCCGACGGCATCTCTCGCGGTGGCTGCACCTATTGTGGTTTCTGCGCCAAGTTCGGTTGCATGGTCGGCGCCAAAGCGCAACCCACGAATCTCCTGCTGCCCGTCATTCAAAAACGGAACAACGTCGCTCTCCGCACGGCCGCCTGGGTTCGCCGCATCCTCTTCGACTCCTCTCCTAGGCCTGCTGCTCGCGGCGTGACCTACGTTGACGCCACCGGCCAAGAAATCTTCCAGCCCGCTTCGCTGGTTTTCCTCGCCTCCTGGACTTTCAACAACACTCGCCTTCTCCTGCTCTCCGGCATCGGCGAACCATACGACCCCGCCACCGCCCGCGGCACGGTCGGCAGCAATCTAACGCATCAGGTCACCGTTTCGGCTGCCACCGCATTTTTCGATCAGCCGCTCAACCGCTTCATGGGCTCCGGCTCGGCAGGAATCATGTTCAGTGACTTCGATCGCGACGACCTCGACCGCGCTGGGCTTAATTTTATTCGTGGCGGATATTTCGGCGCGCGCGGCTACGGCTTTCAGCCCATCGGCGCCTTTGGCGTGCTGCCAAATTCCATCAAGGCCTCCTGGGGATCAGAATGGAAGAAAGCTGCGGTTCACTATTATGACCGCACGGCAACCATAGGGTTCTCAGGAGAGCATCTCGCCTACAAAACCAATTTCATGGATCTCGATCCCGTCTACAAAGACAAGCTCGGCGACCCGCTGCTGCGTCTCACCCTGGACTGGCAGGAGAACGAACGCAAAATGGCCGATTTCGCTACTCCCAAGGCTGTGGAGGTCGCCCGCGCCATGGGCGCTCGTGAGATCAATCCCTTTCCGGGCCTACGCTCCTACGATTCCACACGCTACAACTCCACGCACATTCAGGGCGGCACCATCATGGGAGATTCGCCCGCCCACTCGGTAGTCTCTCCCTACCTCCAGCACTGGCAGCTACCCAATCTTTTCATCCTCGGCGGCTCAGCGTTTCCTCAAAACGCCTCCGCCAACCCTACGCCAACGGTTCTCGCCTTCGTCTACCGCAGCGCCGACGCCATCATCGACCGCTACCTCAAGCACCCCGGCCCGCTCTCCTGACGCATCTTCCGTAGGCATTCCGATTGCGTTGACTCTGGTCCTGGCACCCTTGCCATAGCCCTCGGTGTTATGCCGAGGGCCGGGTTGCCTGCCCGGGCAGGCAAGCCCGAGGAATCTGCCCTCTCTTCTCTGGGTTGCCTCTGCGTCCTCTACGCCTGGGCGTCATCTTTTTCTTTTCCTGCTTCTTTTCCTGCTTCTTTTCCTGCCTCTTTTCCTGCCTCAAAGTGAAAGCTCTCCCCTACCACCCTACCGCATAGCCCTTCGCCTTATTCTGTTCATCCAGCCAAGTCTTCAACGGGGCAAAATAATCCGCCAGCGCCGTTGCATCCATCTGCTTCTGCCCCGCTATCGTCTCCAGGGCTTCTTGCCACGGCTTGCTCGCGCCCATTGAAAGCATGCCGTTCAACTTTTCGCCCGCTGCCCTGTTCCCGTAGATCGAGCAGCGATGCAACGGCCCGGTAATTCCAGCCTCTTTGCACAAAGCGCGGTGAAACTGGAATTGCAAAATCCGCGCAAGGAAATACCGCGCATAAGGCACATTGGCCGGAACATGATACTTTGCGCCCGGATCAAAATCCGCCTCCGTCCGCTCCACCAGCGGCGCGACTCCCTGATATTTCGTGCGCAGTTCCCACCACGCTCTGTTATAGTTCTCCGGCTTCACTTGTCCGCTAAACACTTCCCACCGCCACTTGTCCACGAGCAAACCAAACGGCAGAAACGCCACTTTCTCGAGCGCCTGTTGCAGCAGGTAATCAATGTCCCCCGAAGCCGGCGGCACCGTCTCGATCAATCCAATCTTCTTCAAGTATTCCGGCGTCACCGAAAGCGCGATGGTATCTCCCACCGCCTCGTGGAATCCGTCATTCGCGCTGCCTTGAAACAGCGGCGGTTGATTCATGTACGCTCGCTGATAGAAGTTGTGTCCCAGTTCGTGGTGAATGACCCGGAAGTCTTCTTCGCGAATCTGGATGCACATCTTGATCCGCAAATCTTCTTTCGAATCCACGTCCCACGCGCTCGCGTGGCACACCACGTCCCGGTCGGCGGGCTTGGTAAACAGCGAGCGCTCCCAGAAAGTCGTCGGCAGCGGTGCGAATCCCAGCGAAATGAAAAAATTCTCGCCGTACTTCACCATGCCCCGCGCGTCCGTCTTCCGCTCTTGTAAAATCTTTGTCAGGTCGTAGCTCTCCGGCGGCTTCGGCGAATCCATCAGCGAGTAAACGTTGTTCCATTCCTGCGCCCAGATGTTTCCCAGCAAATGCGCCGGGATCGGCCCGTTCGCCGGCACCAGATCATTTCTATATTTCTTCCGCAATTGGCCGCGCACATACGCGTGCAGTGACAAATACAAGGGCTTCAACTGCTCCCACAATCGGTCTTCTTCCTTCGCGAAATCGTCCGGCGGCATGTCGTAGTTCGAACGCCACAACGCTCCCACGTCTGCGTATCCCAGTTCGCGCGCGCCCGCATTTCCCAGTTCCACCATCCGCGCGTACCGCTGCCGCATCGGCGCGCCAATGGCGTGCCACCCAACCCAGGCGCGCTTTAATTCGTCGACATCGCGGCTTTCCGCCATCAATTTCTCCATCGCCGTCACGTCCAGGCATTTTCCCCTTTCGCCGTCCGGGCACCACTTACCCTTTCCATAATCGCCATCGAGCGAAGCCAGAATTTGCGCCAGCTCTTTTTGCGCCTTCGGATCATCCGGCGCGGGAAAGCCGGCCGACAGCTCGAGCAGCAGCCGCTTCCGCGCCAGTTCCGGCGCCAGCTTCAACCCGTCGAATTGGTGCGCTTCCTTGGCGTATTTCGTGCTTGCCGTATTCACCACCTCGCCAGCATCGGCCGCGATCTGCTCGGTATCCTCGGTAATAAAATTCTCTTCTACCCAGGACGCCCGGGAGGCCTTCACGCCAAGATCAAAAAGGTCCTTCTCCGCGTTCTCGATGTACTTCCTGGCCCCCTCGGCCGCTCGCGCGGGTTTGCTGCCTTCGCTCGGAGTCGGCGTTGTTTGGCCGCGGCTTGCCACCTGCGCCGCGATCAAAAGCACCGCCGCACCGAGAACAATCGCAACCTTTGTTGATCTCATGTCTGCTTCTCTTCTCCGTGCCCGCTGGGTTTAAAAAACCGTCCGCTTCAACGCCGTCGACACACCAACACGCTGCCCGAAACCTACCGCTTGCCGCAATGTCATGCCCCCGCCTTTCTTTTCCTCATCACCACTTCCTTCAATACCGCCAGTGCGCGCTCGCAGCCAGCGCGGTCCACATCGCCATGCGTGACCACGCGCACCGAATAAAGTGCGGTGTCCTGCGCCCACACGCCCTGTGCATGCACCGCATCACACAATTCCACCGCGGTCATTCCCGTCGCCGCGCAATCAAAGATCACGATGTTCGACCGCACCTTCGCCGGATCGATTTTCAATCCTGGGATCTGCGCGATCCCTTCTGCAAGAAACTTCGCGTTCTCATGGTCAATGTTCAGCCGCGCCGGTGATTTCTCGAGCGCAATCAGTCCCGCCGCCGCGATCACTCCCGCCTGTCGCATCCCTCCGCCAAACATCTTTCGGTAAATCCGCGCCTTCTCGATGAACGCTTTCGTTCCCGCCACCATCGAGCCCACCGGCGCGCCCAGTCCTTTCGAAAGGCAAAACATCACCGAATCCACTTTTTTCGTCATCACCGCGACATGGTCTCCCAGCGCCGTCGCCGCGTTAAAAATCCGCGCCCCGTCCAGATGCACCTTCAGCCCGAGTTTGTGTGCCTCGTCGCAGATCTCGTTCACGCGCTCGGTCGGATACACCGTCCCGCCCGCCATGTTGCTCGTGTTTTCCAGGCAAATCAGCGCCGCTTGCGAGTCGTAATAAATCTTTGGCCGGATTACCGCTTTGATTTCTTCCCACGTCAAAATCCCGTCTTCCCCGCGCGCCACCCGCGGCATGCATCCAGCAATCGCCGACATCGACGCTAGCTCGTACAGATTCACGTGGCTGCGCTCGTCGCAAATCACTTCATTTCCGTGGTGCGTCCAAATCTTGATGGAGATCAGGTTCCCCATGCAGCCCGTCGGCACAAACAGCGCTGCTTCTTTTCCAAAAATCTCCGCCGCGCGCTTCTCTAGCTTGTTGACCGTCGGATCCTCTCCGTACACATCATCGCCGACCTCGGCTTTTGCCATCGCCTCCCGCATCTCCGCCGTCGGCCGCGTCACCGTGTCGCTTCGCAAATCCACAACGCCTTCGAGCGCCTTCCCGCTCACCCTCACATCATCCGGATCCACCCTCTGGTTCCCCTTCGCCACCGTGTAGCTCATGTTCCCCTCTTCTCCGTGCCCTGGGTGCTTTTCCCTCTGTGTCCTCGGTGTTAAAAACACGCGCCGACTTCAACCCTGGCCGATCCATTCGAGCCGCTCATCTGATCATCTCATCAACTCCACAAATACCTCGTTCGACACGCTCAATTTTCTCTCCGCCAGCCGCACTACGTCTCCCATCCGTTCCACCAATCCCGCCGCCGCCAACGGCTCGAACCGCCCGCGCACCGTGACTCCGTACTCTCTTTCAATCTTCCCAACATCAATCCCTTCCAGCTTCCGCAAACCCAGAAACAACTCCTCCTCCAAAGCCTGCTCTGCCGTCACGGTCTCCAACTGCTCTACTGGCAATCGTCCACTCTCCATCGCATTCATATACGTCACCGCATCGTGCGCATTCGCCCATCGTTGCTTACCCGAAAAGGAGTGTGCTCCCGCCCCAAATCCCAAATACGGCTCGCGCCCCCAATATTTCAAATTGTGCTTCGACTCAAACCCCGGCTTCGCCCAATTCGAGATTTCATAGTGCCGATATCCAGCCGCCCCCAGCGCCTCTTGCGCCATTTCGTAAAACCCCGCCATCTCGTCTTCGCTCGGCACCGCCGCCGCGTTATACCGCGTTCCACCGGCCAGCAACTCCTTCCCTAGCCGGCTCCCTTCATCCACTTCCAGCAAATACACCGACACGTGCTCCGGCCCTAGCACAATCAATTCCTCGAGCGATTGCTTCCAACTGTCCCTGGTTTGGTGTGGCAACCCCGCAATCAAATCGAAACTGATATTTCGAATATCCGCTGCTTGCAGAATCGGCACGGCTCGATAAATGTCCGCGCGCCTGTGCATTCTCCCCGCCGCTGCCAACTCCCTGTCCGAAAACGACTGCACACCAAAACTCACGCGCCCGATTCCCCCCTTCCCCCACGCGGCCGCCTTTTCCTCTTCCACCGTCTCCGGGTCCGCCTCGAGCGTCACCTCTTCAAACTCCGCGCTGCCCGCCTCGCCCATGATTGCTGATCCGCCGTCGTTGCTGCTGCCTGGACCGGTTTCGCTTGGCCTCGACCGTAGCGCCTTTCTGCTCTTCTCTTCGTCCGTTCCCCCTCTCCCTGCCCTCTGTGCCTCTTCTCTCTGCGTCCTCGACGTTGAAAAACCACCTTGTGCTTGAATGCTAGTTGATCCTTTCGCCCCGAATACCTCCCGAATAGTGTCCAAAATCTTCTGCAGCTGGACTGGCTCCAACAAACTTGGCGTCCCGCCGCCGAAGTACACCGTATCCGCCAAATGACTGGCCTCTTCATTCTGGCCACTCGCCACTCGCCACTCGGCGCTTCCCCAATTCACTCCCGCCGCCCTCAACAACTCCCGGTGCCCGCGAATCTCCCGGCACACTGCTTCTACATACGGCGCAAACCGCTCTTTTGCCACCACTCCTGTATGAAAATTGCAATAGGTGCACCTGGTCTGGCAGAAGGGCACCTGCACGTAAATTCCGAGCCTGTTCATGGCACAAAAACTCTAGCACATAGAGCATTCGAAATAGGATAATCAGGCTGTCCGGCTTAGATTCTTCGCCTAAATCCTGTTCGCAGTTCGGCCTGAGGCAGCAACATGGCGTTTCACTCGATGGTCCTCGCTTTCTGTCTCCTGTTTTCAAAACCGGTATCCACCTACTCCCAACAAGGAACTGTCACCTCGTCCAATCAGCTGTCCCCGGAACTGCGCGCCCGTATCGCGCGTGACCGTCAACTCGCTATCGAAATCAACGACCTCGCCGGCCGCATCCGCTCCGAGGCCGACGCTGATACCCTCGTGCACAAAATCGCCGAGACGTTCGCCGACATTCTTCCTCCGGCCTGGATCACTCGCGGGATTCGCCAGCGCATTGCCCGTGCCGAATACGAAGCCGTGTCCGACCAGTCGCGGCTGATTCCCGAACAGCGCATCGCCGATATCTGGAACGAATATGTGAGGGAGATCGGCGCTTCCGACGAAGCGCTTGTCTTGCCACTGTTGCAGAGCTCCACAATTTACGTGACGCCGATTTTGCCACGGCGCAGTTTTTATGGTTGCGCAGCCCAAGCATTTGGACGGTTTCAAATATTTACGCTCTTGGCCCGGACGGCAAACTAGCCGAAGGTTGCCGCCCCATCGAAACACTTCGCATCTTCTATAACCTCAATGGGATGTTCGACGACCTTCGCGGCGCCCGGGATCGCGTTCGCAGGGGGACTCTCGTTTCCGACGAGATCAGAAAGCGCCAGGAGAATCCTCCTCCGCGGCAAAATACCGTCGTGCGGCTGGAAGTTCGCGTCGACACCAATCCTGTCCGCCCCGCCGAATTTCGCTACGCCCAGCAACACGGACCTTTGTTCTGAACAGCGTTATCGAGAAACTCTTCGACGAACTCCTTCCTCCAACGGATTAGGCGCAGGAACTCCGTCTACCGGACCGCTCAGTTGCCGTTCTTCCGCGCCTTCGTTGGTTCCTCTTTCGACTTAGTTAGCCGTCATCCGAGGCCCTTTTCTTGACCCCTGAGACGGAACAAACGCGTGTACAATTCCGTCCCTGTTCGGGGTGCCAAAAAATGAATCGCCGTTTCAAGTTCGCCTGGCTTGTCGCATTGCCTCTATCGGCTTGTGCACTTTTCACCTGGGCCGTCGTACCCTCCCCGCCTGAAGCCCCCGATGACTCCTGGCCCTACTACGGCCACGACGCCGGTGGCATGCGCTATTCGGCCCTCACGCAAATTAATCGTGACAACGTCGCCAGCCTCAAAGTAGCCTGGACCTTCCACACCGGGGATATATCGGAAACTACCGGCCGCAGAAAACGCAGCGGCTTCGAGACTACTCCTCTCCTCGTCGATGAAACGCTCTATCTCACCACCGCCTTTAACCGCATCGTCGCGCTTGATCCCGGAACCGGCCAGCAGCGCTGGGCCTACGATCCCAAGATTGACCTCGATGGCGACTACGGCGATGGCCTCATCAACCGCGGCGTGGCCACTTGGCTTGACTCCACCCGCGCCAACGACAAGCCCTGCCACCGCCGCATCTTCGAATCCACGCAAGACGCTCGGCTGGTCGCCGTCGACGGCGCCACGGGTGCTCCCTGCACCGACTTCGGCAAAGCCGGCCAGGTCAGCCTCCGCGACGTCCTTCAATACCATCCCGGCTGGTATCACATGACTTCCCCACCCGCGATTATTGATGACCTCGTCGTCGTAGGCTCCGCCATCAATGACAATCATCGCGTGGACATGGCCCGCGGCGTCGTCCGCGGGTATGGCGCCCGCACGGGCGCTCTCCGCTGGAGCTGGGACCCGCTTCCTGCAAATCGGTCAGCAGCAGCAGCCAAAGGTCGAGGCCCAACTTGGCGCAGTGGCGCCGGCAACGCCTGGTCCATCATGGTGGTAGACCAAGAGCGCGACTTGCTCTTCGTCCCCACCGGCAGCGCCAGCCCTGACTACTACGGCGGTCTACGCCCTGGCGACGACAAATGGTCCAACTCCGTCGTCGCCCTGCGCGGCAAAACCGGCGAACTCGTCTGGGGCTTCCAACTCGTTCATCACGACCTCTGGGATTTCGACAGCGCCTCGCCGCCCCTCCTCGCCACGTTGCATCTCCACGGCAAAGACGTCCCCGTCGTCATCCAAGGCAACAAGTCCGGCCTGCTTTACGTCCTCAATCGCGACACCGGCAAGCCCATCTTCCCGGTCGAAGAACGCCCCGTTCCCCAAAGCGACGTCCCCGGCGAAGTCGCTTCGCCCACCCAGCCTTTCCCCCTGAAACCGCCTCCGCTCGCTCCGCACACGCTTTCTGCCGACCAAGCCTGGGGACCGACTCCCGAAAATCGCGACTGGTGCCGCAATTACATCTCACATCTTCGCAACGAAGGCATTTTCACGCCGCCAAGCGTGCAAGGAACGTTGATGGTGCCCGGAATCATCGGCGGCATGACTTGGAGCGGCTGCGCCTTTGACCCAACCCGCAGCATCCTCGTCACGAACACGAACAATCTCGTCGCCATCGCCCGCCTCATCCCCCGCGAAAAATACAACGACCGCAGCTCGCGAACCGAAGGCGGCGAGTACGGCGACCAGCTCGGCGCCCCTTACGGCCTCTATCGCCGTTTCATTCAATCGCCCTCGAACTTTCCCTGTAGCCCGCCGCCCTGGGGCATGCTTTACGCCTTAGACATGAACGAAGGAAAAATTCGCTGGCAGGTTCCGCTCGGCTCGCTGGGGGACTTCGGCGTTGAGCACCGGCAACAAATCCCGCCGGGTTCCATCAGCCTTGGCGGCCCTATCGTCACCGCGGGCGGTCTTGTCTTCATCGCTGGCACAGTGGATTGTTTCCTCCGCGCCTTCGACATCGAGTCAGGCAAAGAATTGTGGAAGGCGAAGCTGCCCGCCTGCGGCAACGCGACGCCCATGACTTACCGCCTGGGCGGGACAGACAAGCAATACCTGGTCATCGCTGCCGGCGGCCATCCCAAAATCACCGAAGAAGAACTCGGCGACTCCCTCGTCGCTTTCGCTTTGCCTTAATATCGCGCGAGAAGCGAAGACTTGCCTTCTTAGCTAAGCCGTTCGCGCATCAAGGCAGCACAATGACTTGCCCCACCATTCCCAACTCATCGTGCAGCACGCATTCTTAGAGAGCCTGATCGTAGGGTAAGGGCGCCGACGCGGCCAGCAGCTGCCTTTGTGACCCACGCTTTAAGCACCTCCTGCGCCGCGTCGGCCATGCTTAGCCCTAATCCTTCTAAAATTAGGCGGCCCGACGCGCCCATAAAATCGGCGCGTCTCGATTTACAAACTTTGCGCTTAGATTTATTCAGCAACGACTTTCACGACCAGTTTCCGCTCGCGCGGCCCATCAAATTCACAGAAGAAAATTCCCTGCCAGCGACCCAGCGCCAACCGGCCATCCTCGACGAACACGATTTGCGCACCGCCTACGAGCACTGACTTAATATGCGAATCAGAGTTGCCTTCGCCGTGCCGGTAAGGGCCCGTCTTCGGTATCAGGCGATCCAGCGCGCCCTCCATGTCCCTGGCGACGTCCGGGTCCGCGCATTCGTTGATGGTTACTCCCGCTGTAGTGTGCGGCACGTACAAATAGCAAGTGCCATTGGAAATCTTTGCCGCGGACACTGCCTTCTGCACATGCGCGGTTACGTCCAGAAGCTGCGTCCGACGCTCGGTCTTCACAATCAGTGTTTGCATGGAAATTGCGCCTTGGACATTCTAGAGCCACAGTGTAGCGCGGGCTGTAGCGCAGGGCCTAGTCTGCGCAGCCCTGCGGGTCTTATTCTCAGCCGGACACAAGGGGAGCACTCCATGGGATAAACAGTCTTGGTTTTACAGGAGTCCGAGCGCGGTCACTACGGAAAGGAAACAATGAAGTGATGGCCTAGTTTCTTGCTGGTGCATAACTTTTGCAATTCGCTTAAGCCACTCGCGCCCCAGCGCGCCAAAAACGGCAGCAGGCAAAGCTCCCGCTCTTGCAGTCCTTTATGCGGGTTCAATAGCGATTCCAGGTGCTGCTCATGCGAACCAATGATGCCCAGCTTCTGGTCCTGCGCGCGCCCGGCTTTCTGCCGCAATTGCTCGAGATGAAACTCAATTCCCTTTTTGGTTCTCTCGACGGTGCCCGCCAGGGTCGAATCCAGTTTTTCGATCGGCTTGCCGAGCTTCTCCAGCATCTTCGCGATCTGCTTCTGGCTTTTGTCAAAATCTTTCGACAACGACTTCGGCACGGATGCGCCTTCCATCTTGCGCCGCAATTCCTGCGAGCCTGCCCAGACCTCCTCGATGGTCAAATCATATTTGTCGAGCAGCTTGTTTGCCTTCGCGTCCACAAGAGTGAACCCGGCGCGTGGCAGCATCACCGGCATGCGTCCGAGCAGATGCTCGTAAACCACTTGCGACTGCGCGATGTAGGAAAGCTCCGCCGGCCCGCCAATGAAGGCCACGCTTGGCAGCAAATAATCCTGTACCACGGGCCGCAACAGCGCATTCGGACTGAAGTTCTCCGGCTCCTGGTGCGTCAGGTGAACCAGTTCCTCTCGCCCCCAGCTTTTCTCGCCCGCAACAAACTTTTCGTTGCCCGCTAGGATGGCTTGGCGCGAGCCGTCGCCCATGTAGAACAGCAGCGTACCCTTCGACGCTACCTTCACTTGGGCATCAAATCCCGCGCGCTCCAATTCCTTTACACGCCGCATCAGTTTCTCGGTCAGAGCGTCCCGCTCCGCCAACGCGTGCTGGTACATCGGCGCCGCGACTTTGTGCAGACCCGTATCCAGCGGATCGAGCAGAATCAGCCCCTGCTCGGCGAACCATCGCGCAAACAGTTTTCCGAAAGCGCTTCCGTAGGTTTCGTCCGCCCTGTAACTTTCAACGAGATACTGCGCGAGCAGTTCGCCGCCGTCTTTCTCGAGTAACGCGGCAGCTTCCCGCGCTAGTCGTTCCCCTTCCGCTCCCAGCGGGATTCGCCCAACCGGCTTGTCTGCTTCATTCCCGTCGGGCAGCTCAAAGCGAATCAGTTTTCCTTCGTCAAACCAGCTTGTGTGGCGCACTTCTTCGAGGTCGTGGTCTTCCGTGGCCATCCAAAAAACCGGCACCGCCTCGATTCCGCCGCGCGTTAGTTCCTCCGCAATCTGGATCGCGGTGAGCGCTTTGTAGACGGCGTACGCGGGCCCGCCGAACAACCCAACCTGCTGCCCTGAAACAACGGCTACCGCTCCGTTCGCCAGCCGCCCGAGGTTCGAATCGGTCTCCGCGCCAGCGCCCAACTCTGCATTCTGCTTGCGTAGAATCGCGGCTACTTCTGCACGGCGTTCTTCGGGGTAGTCCAGCTTATGCGTGGTCTTGCTAACCGCCTCTATCGTTGGGGGGTGGGCGTAGAAGTTCTTTACTTTTTCAAATTTCTCCAAATAGGCGAGGAATAGCGCAGGCTGGTGGGGCAGCTGGCGGAACGCGAGAGCGCGACAATCCATGAGCGGTTAGATGAACTCTAAACGAAAACGTCTCACCGGCTTCCGATAAATTTCCAGGCTGGATGGGACAAGAAAAAAGCTCGATTTAGCGGCCCAACGAAGCGCCAATCAGGCACGCATGGCCGCCGGTTCGAGGGCCTCCAGGAAGGCATTAAGGCGTTTCTTTTGTTCATCATGGAGCGGGAGGAGAGGGAGCCGGGGCAAGCCGCCACGGTATCCGCGCTGGTCCATGACGTATTTCACGCCGGGGATTCCGCTCTCGGAGACGACCAATTTCGAAGCGCGCAGAATCACGGTGTGAAGCTCGCGCGCTCGTTCGTGCTGGCCCTTGCGGATCAGTTCGTAAAGTTCGACACACTTCTCCGGCAGCGCCGAGGCCAGTGCGAGGATGGCGCCCCGCGCGCCGACCATGATCGAGGGATAAACAGTGGCTGCCGAGCCGACAAGCACCTGGAAATCGGGCGAAACCGCGGCAATCATTTCCGCTACGCGAAGAACGTTCCCTGAGCTTTCCTTGATGCCGATGATAGTCGGATGCTCAGTTAGCTTTACAACTTCCGTGACTTCGAGCGCCACTCCAGTGAATTGCGGCACGGAATAGAGCAGCACAGGAATCGGCGAAGCGTCAGCCACGCGGCGGTAATGCGCGATGTACACTTCCGGCTTGTACATCGGTTTGTAGTAGAACGGCGTTTTGACCAGTGCCGCGTCGTAGCCGATTTGCGCGGCGCGCTTGGTGCGCTCGATGGTTTCCGCTGTGGATTCCGCGCCGGTGCCGGCAATCAATTTCTTGTCACGCGAAGCTGCTTCTTTCACTGCCAGGAGGACTGATTCCCACTCCGCTTTCGAAACCAGCACGGACTCTCCGGTTGAACCCATCACCACGTAGCCCGCCAATCCCGTGTGGTTGTAGTGCTGGATGTTATGCTTCAAATCGGCGAGGGAAACGGAACCGTCGGTGCCAAATGGCGTGGTTAACGCGGAAAAAATTCCGGACAACTCCATGGCTCAATCTCCTGAGGCGGGCGCGCCGGAAGCGGCGGCTTCCTTATGCAAATCCTGCAGCGCGGCGACTTCGATGCCCTGCTCGTGGAGGGCGCGAATTCCGCGCGCGGCCGCGTTGGCCGCAGCCAGCGTGGTGATACAAGGTATATTGTAGCGAATCGCGGCGCGGCGAATCGACTTCTCATCGTAGAAAGACTCGCGGCCAAGGGGCGTGTTAATAATCAGATCGATCTTCCCGGTTTTCACCAGATCCACGATGTTGGGCCGGCCTTCGTTCACTTTGAACACCGCTTCCGCCTGGATGCCGGTTGTTTCGAGGGCCGCGGCGGTGCCGCGCGTGGCGAGCAAGCGAAAACCGAGCGCGGTAAGTTCCTTCCCAAGCGCGCCTAAATGCCTTTTGTCGCGGTCGTTGACGCTGAGGAACACAGTGCCCTTGCGCGGCAATCGCTGGCCGGCCGCGAGCTGCGCCTTTGCAAAAGCTTGGCCGTACGAAGTAGAAATCCCCATGACTTCGCCGGTGGAACGCATCTCCGGGCCGAGAATGGTATCCACGCCGCGGAATTTGTTGAAGGGAAACACGGGCGATTTCACGGAATAGAACTCGCGCACGGCGATTTCGGCGACGCCATTGTTCTTCACCAGCGGCAGATGCATGCTGGCCAGCTTCTTCCCGGCCATTAAGCGGGCCGCAACTTTTGCAAGCGGCACCCCCGTTGCTTTGCTCACATACGGAACCGTCCGCGACGCGCGGGGATTTACTTCGAGCACGTAAACCGTGTCGCGCTGAATGGCGTACTGCACGTTCATCAGTCCGACAACTTTCAAGGCCAGCGCGAGGCGACCTGTGTATTCACGAATCGTGTCGAGAACCGCGGGCGTCAAGCTCACCGGAGGAAGCACGCAAGAGGAGTCACCGGAATGCACGCCTGCTTCTTCAATGTGCTCCATGATGCCGCCGATGATGACCTCGGTGCCGTCGGCGAGCGCGTCCACGTCCACTTCGGTCGCTTCTTCGAGGAATTGATCGATCAGAACGGGGCGCGCCGGCCCCATCAGGGCGGCTTGCGCGACGTAATCCTGCACCGTGTTGACGTCGTACGCGATGACCATGGCGCGGCCACCGAGCACATAACTCGGGCGCACCAGCACCGGCAGGCCGATTTCGCCGGCCACGCGCGCAGCCTCTTCCGGAATTAGCGCCGTCGCGTTGCGCGGCTGAGGAATCTTCAATTCTTCGAGCAAGCGGCCGAAGCGCCTCCGGTCTTCCGCCAAGTCGATGGATTCCGGCGCCGTCCCGATAATAGGCACGCCGTTGCGCTTCAGTTCCAGCGCCAGGTTCAGCGGTGTCTGCCCGCCAAACTGGACAATCACGCCCTGCGGCTTTTCTCGTTCAACAATCGCGAGCACGTCTTCGAGCGTCAGCGGCTCGAAATACAAGCGGTCCGAAGTGTCGTAGTCGGTCGAAACCGTTTCCGGATTGCAATTCACCATGATCGTTTCGAAGCCGTCTTCGTGCAAAGCATAGGAGGCGTGGCAACAGCAATAGTCGAATTCAATCCCCTGCCCGATGCGATTCGGGCCGCTGCCGAGAATCATGATTTTTGGCCGCGGCTGCGCGTCGGATTCGTCCTCGTCTTCGTAAGTCGAGTAAAGATACGGGGTGAAGGACTCAAATTCGGCGGCACAGGTGTCCACGCGCTTGAAGACGGGCGCAACGCCATAGCGCGCGCGCTGCAGGCGCACGGAAGCCGGCGTAGTCCGCCAAATCTGCGCCAGTTGCTCGTCGCTCGCGCCGTGGCGCTTTACCTCGCGCAACAAATCTTTCGAAGCCGTCTCGACCGTCACGCCCGCAGCCCGGCGGTTCATGGCGGTCAACTCCTCAATTTGATGGATGAACCACGGGTCGATTTTCGTGAGCTCGCAGATTTCTTCGGCGTGGAGGCCGCGCTCCATGGCCGTTAGCAGCCAGTAAATCCGGTCGGGCCGCGGTGTGGCCAGTTTCTCGCGGAGCAATGAATCTGGCGTTTCGGCCGGTGCGCGCCAGGGAGCGCTCGGTTCAAGCGAGCGAATGCCTTTTTGCAGCGCTTCCTTGAACGTGCGCCCGATGGCCATCACTTCGCCGACGGACTTCATTTGCGTGCCGAGCGTGCTATCCGCGCCGGGGAACTTCTCGAATTGCCATTTCGGGATTTTCACCACAACGTAGTCAATAGTCGGTTCGAAACAGGCGGGAGTCTTCTCGGTAATGTCGTTCGGGATTTCGTCGAGGCTCATGCCCACGGCAAGACGCGCGGCAATTTTCGCAATCGGGAAGCCGGTGGCTTTGCTGGCCAGCGCGGAGCTGCGCGACACGCGCGGGTTCATCTCGATAATGACCATGCGGCCGTTTCCCGGATGGATGGCGAACTGCACGTTCGAGCCGCCGGTCTCGACGCCAACTTCGCGGATGATGGCGGCCGCGGCGTCGCGCATGCGCTGATATTCCTTATCCGTCAGCGTTTGCGCGGGAGCGACAGTGATGGAATCGCCAGTGTGCACGCCCATGGGATCGAAATTCTCAATGGAGCAGATGACCACGAAGTTGTCGCGAAAATCGCGCATGACTTCGAGTTCGAATTCTTTCCAGCCGAGGACGGATTCCTCGACCAGCGCCTCGTGAACCGGGCTCACGTCGAGCGCGGTCGAAATGGCTTCGGCAAATTCCTCCTTGTTGTAAGCAATCGACCCGCCAGTGCCGCCAAGCGTGAACGATGGGCGGATCACGAGGGGAAAACCAAGCTGATCGCAGAGCCGCATGGCATCTTTCGCGTTATTCACCAAAGCGGAGGCGGGCACTTCCAGGCCGATTTTGCGGCACGCATCTTTGAACCACAGGCGGTCTTCGGCAACTTTGATCGCGCGGAGCGAGGCGCCAATCATTTCCACTTTGTATTTTTCGAGGACGCCGCTTTCGGAAAGCTCGACCGCAAGATTCAGTGCGGTCTGCCCTCCGACCGTGGGCAGCAGCGCATGCGGGTTTTCCTTGGCAATGATTTCTTCAAGATATTCGCGGGTGAGCGGCTCGATGTAGGTCCGCTTGGCCAGCTCGGGATCGGTCATGATGGTCGCGGGATTCGAGTTAACCAGAATGACTTCGTAGCCTTCCGCGCGCAGCGCCTTGCACGCTTGCGCCCCGGAATAATCGAATTCGCACGCTTGGCCGATGATGATCGGGCCCGAGCCGATAATCAGAATTTTTTTGATGTCTTCCCGTTTAGGCATGGGTCTTGTCAGGCGCTCTCATTTGCGTGAGCTCCCCGGCTGGCGCCATTCTTTCATCATGTCCGTGAACTGCGTGAACAAATAATGCGAATCGTGCGGTCCCGGCGAAGCTTCCGGATGATACTGCACGCTGAAGAGCGGCGCGTTTTTGTGACGCATGCCTTCGTTGGTGTAATCGTTCAGGTTAACGTGCGTGATCTCCACGTCACGCGAGGGAAGCGAATCGGGGTCCACGGCGAAACCGTGATTCTGCGCGGTGATTTCCACCTTCTCGGTGAGGAGATTCTTCACCGGATGATTCGAGCCATGATGACCAAACTTTAGTTTGAACGTTTTGCCGCCCAGCGCGAGCCCGCAAAGCTGATGTCCGAGGCAAATCCCGAAAATCGGCATCTGGCCAATGAGCCTGCGAATCGTTTCGATGGCGTAGCCGATGGGCTCGGGATCGCCCGGGCCATTCGAGAGAAAAACGCCGTCGGGTTTCACGTCGAGGACATCTGCCGCGGAGGTTTGCGCGGGTACGACCCACACGTCGCAGTTGTGGTCGACGAGCAGGCGCAAGATGTTCTGCTTAATACCGTAGTCAAATGCCAAGACCCGATGCCGGTAACTCTCGCCCTGGGCATCAGACTCGCCCATCGGTTCGGACCAAGGCGAAATCGCCACTTCGACCGAGCCTTTGTCCCAGCCATACGGTTTCGCACAGGTCATTCGGCTGGCCAGCTCCAGGCCGGCCATTTTCGGCAACTGCTTGGCTTCGAAGACCAATTGGTCGGCGGGAGTGCCGTCGGTCGAAACGATGCCGCGCAGCGCGCCGACATTGCGAATGTGGCGCACCAGCGCGCGCGTATCAATGTCCCAGATGACGGGAATCTTGTGGCGGTTCAGGTAAAGCTGGGCGCTCTCCGTGGAGCGCCAGTTCGAGGAAATTTGCGAGAATTCACGGACGATGAGCGACTCGATGTATGGGTGGGAGGACTCTTCATCTTCAAGATTCGCGCCGACGTTGCCGATGTGCGGATAAGTAAGGCAGACAATCTGCCCTGCGTAGCTTGGGTCGGTGAAAACTTCCTGGTAACCGGTGAGGCTGGTATTAAAAACGACTTCGCCGCCGCGGCGCACGATGGCGCCGGCGGCGCGTCCATTAAAGAGGCGGCCGTCTTCCAGCGCGAGGGTCGCGGGTCGGTGCTGGACTTCTATCAGGGGAGCCTCCCTTGATTATCATGCACATCGCCATTTATTTGCTGCTCGCTTCGGTGGTTTCGAGCGAGCCGAAATGATCCACGGGCCAGTAGGCAAACACCGCGCGGCCGTAAATGTACTCGCTCGCCACCATCCCAAAGACGCGTGAATCGTTGGAACTGATGCGATGATCCCCCAGCACGAAGAAATGGTCCGGGGGCACCACCTTTGGCGCATAGTCGCTGTTGTCCTCATATTGCGGCGGGACGTAAGGTTCCGGAACGACCTTGCCATTGATGTAAAGCGTACCCTGGCGAAGTTCCACCGTTTCCCCGGGCAGACCTACGACGCGCTTGATGAATGACTTTGAATGGTCGAGCGGATACCAGAAAACCACCACGTCGCCGCGTTGAATCGGCTCGAAGCGGTAGACAAATTTGTTGATGAAGATGCGTTCCTGGTCCGAGAGCAGCGGCGCCATGCTGGTGCCTTCGACTTTTACGGGCTGGTAGAGGAAGACGATGATGACGAGCGCGAGACCGATGGCGATGAGCAGGTCGCGCGTCCAGATGCGAATCTCTTTGCGGAGGTTGTTTGCGGAAGAAGCTGTAGCTGGAGCGGAAGCCGCAGGCGCGCTCGCGGAAGCGGGAGCAGAACAAAGAGCAGGTCCCGGATTTTCCGGTGAGGTTGCGGTGCCGCGCTGTCTCTGGTCCGAGCGGTCCATCTTGGGTACTTGGTTATTTATAGCATGGGCGTCGCGGCGCGCGCCAGATGCGATTTTGATTCCGTGTGCAGAAAAGGTCAGGCGCCGCAAAGCCTTACACCCGTTAAGATTCAGGCAAACCGGTCCGCGTTACATGTTGTATTCCAGCACTTTGTGGTTAAACGGCTTGGGCAGAGATGGGAGCGTTGGCGACATTCGGCGCGTGGGCGGGAAACGCGTAATTGAGGGAAGCGAGCGCGGCAATGACCGCCGTCTCTGTGCGAAGAATCAGCTGCGCAAGCGAGGCTTCGTGGAAACCACGTTGCCGGGCACACTGGAACTCACCATCCGTCCAACCGCCCTCCGGGCCGATGGCCAGGCCTACCGTTGTCGCATTTTGCCCTTCGAGGATGCTCCGAAGGGGCGGCGTCTCGAGACGTTCGGAGAGAATAATCTTCAGGCTTTCGCCATGCGCCGAGAAGGCTGCCTCAGGTTTCGCAACCGCGCTCAGCGTGGGCGGGCGCAGGCGGCGGGACTGCTGGGATGCTTCGAGGAGAATTTTCTTCCACCGCTCGGCGCGTTTCGGCGCGGCTGCAAGAAGAGCCTTTTCGCTGCGACTCGCTGCGAGCGGCACTATGGCGCAGACGCCCAGCTCGGTGGCTTTTTCGAGGGCGAACTCGAAGGCGTCGAATCTAACGACCGAAAGAAGCAGCGTCGTTTGCAAAGCCGGCTCGCGGGAAGGCAACTCCTCAACCAGGGAAAATTCGACGCGATCACGCTTCACGTCTTCAATGCGCGCCAGCCAAACGCGATGGCCGTCGCTCAGTTCGTAAAGTTGGCCGGCCTCGGCCCGCAGGACGCGTCCCAGATGGTGCGCCGCGTCGCCTCCGAGGACGGCGCGGCCACCCGCAAATTTGTCAATGAAAAACCGCCGCCGCACGCACCAGATTCTATCTCAAAAGAAGGGAACTACAGTCCTTTGTGGCGTCGTATTACCGAGGGGAGCCGTAAAGCCCCTTGCCTTCCGGCATGGGGATATAAGGCTTCTAGAAAACTGTTGACGAAAGAAAAGCGAAGGGCTATAACGCCCTTAGGTGTACCGTCGTAAAGTGCTTGTGGATAAGGTTGCCGAGCGTCTCTTCCATTTGATACCTAAGGCGGCTTTGAGATATCGAGCCGAGGTCATGGCTCTGGAAATCAGCCCCGACCACGTAGGTGGTGCACCACTGGAAGTCATCAAGCAGTACGTGGACAACCAGAAGAATGTCTAACTCCACCAAACACGGCGTCAAGGGTCGGGTATATCTCACCCCAGAGCAAGTTCTCCTGGCGGCGCGTCAGTTTGGTTGCGCCCGAGTTGTGTACAATCATCTTTTGAACTTTTCGCAAACCAGATACTCCCACAACAAAACCAAGACTTCTCCAGCACAACGCAGTCTTGAACTAACCAGAATAAAGACCGCGTTGCCTTGCTCCGCGAAGTCAGCGCCCAATCGTTACAGCAGACCGGGCGTGCTTTAGATACCGCGTACAGGAATTGGTTCGACTCCTTGATGGGTAAGCGTCCGGATAAAGTAAAACCACCGAGGTTTAAGAAGAAATCAAACCGTCAGTCTGCTCGTTTCACCAGAAACTCTTTCCG
>QHYK01000075.1 GCA_003224085.1 Acidobacteriota bacterium
AAGAAAAGAGAAAAAGTAAAAGGGAAAGGCTATTGAATCTGAACTGAGCAAGAGAAGAAGAAAATCAAGACAGGCTGAAGAACGAGCCATCTCTGAGAACAAACCGCTCTTCGAACTTTGGCCGGTTAACTGATTAAATCAAGCACAAGGCTGTTAACCGGAGGGTTGCAAAGGCCCAGAAGCATCGGCGTAGGGCTCTACGCGCCATTCCTGCCTTCGGTTGTGGGCTGCATCGTGGGCCAGCGTTGGTCAATCTGCGCCTGCGCGGCCGGTTTTCCGTCCACCATCCGTCCAACTTCAAGGCGATGGTTGCGCCGTACGTTTGCGTGTAAGCGACAAGATATTTCGGGCCTGAAAAAACGGGCCCATGTCGCCCGCAATCAAGGCAAGGAAAGAAAAGAAATTCTGGCATTTCCGCCAGCAACCCGTTCCAGCCATTTGCGCCAGCTGTGAAACCTTCCACAAGGATTGCACTCCCAGATTTCCGTAGGGTCGTCGGAAGCGGTGTGCTAAGCTAGCACTGCGTTTGTTGCTCTTGTAAAGCCTTTGGATTCATTTAAGGGGCTGCAGGTCCACACTTGCAGCCCCCCTTTTTTTTTCTTTGATCTCTCGAGGCGTCAGGCGCACCAAATAGCTTAAAACTAGAAAGTAGGAGTTAGAGTGAAAGAACAAGGAACAGTTAAGTGGTTCAACGCGGGCAAGGGTTTCGGATTCATCCAGCGTCAAACCGGTGAGGACGTGTTCGTCCACTTCTCCGCGATTCAAGGAGAAGGGTACCGATCGCTCAACGAGGGGCAGGCTGTCGAATTCGAGGTCACTAAAGGTCCCAAGGGCCTGCAAGCAGCAAACGTCACCAGTCTCTAGTCTGGCGAGGCGAGCCGGGAACCCGCTCGCTCGCCTCACTCATTTTATCGGTCGGGCCGAAGATCTAAAGGAGAACGGAAATGGCGAACCTCTATGTAGGAAATCTCTCGTTTGAAGTGACCGATGAAGGCTTGCAGCAGGTATTTAGCGGGAAGGGGTTTCAGGTGGCGTCGGCACGCGTGATTCGCGACAGGGAAAGCGGCCGCTCTCGAGGATTCGGTTTTGTGGAACTCGGAGCAGGTGAAGACTCTGCGCGAGCAATCGCCGAGCTCAACGGGCACGACCTGGAAGGACGCCAGTTGCAGGTGAATGAGGCTCGGCCGCAGGCGCCACGCGATGGCGGCGGTTCCCGCGACCACTGGGGCCATACTGGAAGGTCCAACAAGGGTGGCCGGCGACGTTTCTAGCAATTCCCCCCTTGCACTCTACCTTCGGAATTGGTCGCAGCTTGGCCAGGCGTCACCAACAATTCACTTTTGGGATTCTGGCGCGTTGGGCTGTACTCCATTTTCCTGCAAGTCCTCGTTTTTTGCGCGCTTGGCGAGTTTTCTTTGTGCGCGGCGTTCCGCCTTCTCGCGTTGCTTCTCCTGTCTCTTCAATTCCTTCTGACGCTTTTGAAATGTAATTGCCATCGGTTCTCCTTAAAGTCGCGCTGAACACAGGCCGTGCCATGCGTGCATTGGAAGCTGCCAGCGGGGCTCTCTCTTTCGTTTTGAACAAACTCAGGGACGTGGCTCCAACACGGCTCAGCGTCCCAATCTGCAGATTTCTCAAACAGTCCCCTCGAAAAAGATCCGAAACCGGCCCGAGCGCGACGGGTGCCGCAGTTTGCGTAGCGCTTTGGCTTCGATTTGGCGAATGCGCTCACGCGTAACCGAGAACACTTGCCCCACTTCCTCTAGTGTGTGCTCACTTCCATCATCCAGTCCGAAACGCATCTTAATGATTCTTTCCTCGCGCGGTGTGAGTGTCCTCAGCACGTGCGCCATCTGCTCCTTCAGGTTCAGGTTGATGGCCGCATCTGACGGAGACACAAGGCCTTTATCCTCGACCAGGTCGCTCAAATGTGTCTCTTGTTCCTCGCCGATGGGCGTTTCGAAGGAAATAGGCTGTTGGGCAATCTTTCTGATCTTGCGTACCGCGTCGACAGGGACATGCATTCTCGTGGCGATCTCCTCGGAAGTGGGCTCACGGCCAAACTCCTGCACGAGCTGCTGGCTTGTGCGGACCTGCCGGTTGATCCGCTCTATCATGTGGACAGGGACGCGAATGGTACGCGCCTGGTCGGCAATCGCGCGGGTGATTGCCTGGCGAATCCACCACGTCGCGTAAGTGGAGAACTTGTACCCGCGGCGCCACTCGAATTTGTCTGCTCCCCGCATCAGGCCGATATTGCCCTCTTGGATCAGGTCGAGAAACTGCATCCCCCGGTTGGTGTACTTTTTTGCGATAGATACAACGAGACGGAGGTTTGCTTCGGTCAGCTCTCTCTTTGCGTGTGCGGCTTCCGCCTCACCACGCTGGATTAACGTGAGAGCGCGCTTCAGATTTGTGGCCCCGATCCCGCTTGATTCTCCAATCTTCCTGAGCCGCGAGCGGCACGCACGCAATTCCTTGCGGGCTGCTACGGCGGCATCACCGCGAACAGCGTTGGCGCGGCGTTGCAATCGTGCGCCCTCGCGCTCCAGGGACCCTAACTGCTCCGCTTGGTTCCGCACCATGTCAATCAAGCGCTTCTTCTCGCGTTCCTTGAACGCGATTGAGCGGACAAGCAGCGACATCTCAATCCGGGTCCTGGCCAGCCGGCGCCGGGCCCGCAGATACGCGCTCTTGTTCGACCTAGCCATGTTCTCTAGCCGGGCTTTCTGCTGGAGTCCCACATTGTGGAGCTTCTCGATCTTGAAGATGATCTGGAGCGTGCGGCGAGTTTTGTCCTCGATTTTGCGAGCGGTCAGCTCTTCGTCCTCGAACTGCACGATCTCTTTGATCGACCGGCTTCCTTCACGAAGCTCTTGGCCAATCGTCATCATCTCCTTCAGCACGATGGGGGAGCGAGAGACTGTCTTGAGCGCCAGGAGTTGCCCGTGCTCCATGCGTTTGGCAATGGCCACCTCGCGTTCACGGGTCAACAGGCGCACGATGCCCATCTCGCGAAAGTAGGTCCGTACCGGGTCGTTGGCCTTGTCCAAAAGGCCCGGTTTGAGGCCGGCTTCGACCTCGTCACCGGTGATTACCTCGTGAGGAGCCTCGAATGCCGTCGGTTCAGCTACTTCGAGGGCTGTGTGCGCAGCCTTCGCCGCAGAAGCGTCTTCGTAGATTTCGATGCCGTCGCTCTCGAAGCTGGCGAAGAGAGTGTCGACCTCCTCCGCCGTATGCTCGCCGGCAGCGAGGACGCCGTTCAGCTCATCAAAGAGTAGATAACCGCGTTCCTTACCCACGTTGATAAGGTTGCGGATCTGGCCATATTTTTCCTGAATCGCAAGCACGGAGGTTTCTCCCCCTCAAGCCACTGCCGGAAACGGCCGGGCCTTCCTCAAAACCGCAGTGGCGTTGAACGAGGGCAGGTGGACGCCGCAGGGTTGACGGGGAAGACGATGTGTGGATTGCAGCCGTGGCCGACTGTTCGCCACGCTGCTCTTTGCGGTCTAAATTCCTATTATTTCGGTCCCGGCGACCGGCCCGGCGCCTTTGCACTCCACAACATATCCCATACTAGTATACACCACACGCCGGCCTCTATTGCTGTTCCTGAGATCGGCCACAGCGATCTCCGCCGCTGACCAGACTTCGCGCGTGTTTTAGCTCTCCATCTGTGCTTGTAGGACTTCCCCGGGAAGGCGGACCAGTCTGGGCTTGGGCGACGAAGGCATGCGATCAACGCCTGCTCGCATCTGATCTCCCGTTTCGTGCGGATCGCCCCCCAACCGCATTCTCTCCATCCGGATGCCCAAGGTGCGTTCCAATTCGAATAAGTCGGTCCGTTGGTCTTTTGCGAACAGAGTAGAAGCGACGCCACGTCCACCTGCTCGCCCCGTCCGTCCAACTCGATGGATGAAATTTTCCGCCACCTCCGGCAAGTCGTAGTTAATGACGTGGACGATGTCTTGAACGTGGATTCCACGGGAAGCCAGGTCCGTTGCCACCAGCACGCGACAACGTCCCCGCTGGAAAGCTTCGAGCGCCGCAATGCGTTGGGATTGCGAGCGATCACCGTGAATTATTGCCGCATGAATGCCATCGCGATTCAGGTTCTTGGCAATTCGCTCCGCGCCGCGCTTGGTGCGTGAGAAGATGAGACACCGGCCACCCTCTTTGGTGAGTAGGTGACGTAGGGCATCTTGCTTGCTATCAACGGCGACTTCAAATGCCTGGAGTCGCACATTAGCCGACGGCTTCAGCGTGGACCCGAAGGCGAGGCGCACCGCGTCTCTCGTGTAGTCCTTTACGAGGCGACCCATGGCTCCTTCCATGGTTGCGGAAAAGCACATCGTCTGGCGCTCTTGCGGCAGGGCCGCCACGATTCTGCGTATTGCTGGAAGAAATCCCATATCCAGCATGCGATCCGCCTCATCAAGCACCAGAATCTGCAGGCTCCCGAAATGGACATGTTTCCGATCGAGGAAATCTTCCAACCGGCCCGGAGTCGCGACGACCACCCGAGCTCCGTTGCGGATGGAGCTAAGTTGGTGCCGTTCGGGCAGTCCGCCGACCACCAATGCGGCGGGCGAGAGTCTGCCTCGCAAGGCGTTGAATTGATCGGCGACCTGCATGGCGAGCTCGCGCGTGGGAACGAGAACAAGGGCTGCTATTCCTTTCGAATCTTGACAAAGAAGCTTTTCAATCACCGGGATTAGGAATGCCAAGGTCTTGCCAGTTCCGGTTTGCGCCGTAGCTAGAAGGTCCTTGCCTTCAAGTGCCTGGGGGATCGCCGCGGCCTGTATTGGAGTGGGCGTCGAAAAACGTGCGGACGCCAGTCGCTCCTTCAACCAAGACGATATTGGTAGTTCTGAGAAATTTTGCATTTAGCTTTCTTGCTGGGGCAGGCCATCGCAGTACGCACACGAACTTCTGTGATGACGCAACGGCTCCCACCGCCAGACTTCTTTTCAATTACGCTGAAAACGTACGGAGAAAACGGAGGCGGGTGTTCTCAGATCAGACAACGAACCAGAGGACCGCACAACACAACCGCTGTAGTAAGCGCAAAGAAAGTATAACACAACAGGAACAGGAAAAGTGTCCGAGGTTTTCAGAGCCTGCGAACATATCACCTCAGTTGATACCCATGGGGCCTGGACCCGGGCCGATCGGTGAGTTTGAGTTGGGTTTGTTTTTGGAACAATTCCTGTTCTTTGCCCATCTCCGGATCGCTCTCTTTCGCGAGTCCACTGCAACTGCTTCTCCGGCTCACCAGCATCTGCCAAAGGCCTGTTTCTCAATAATGTCTTGGACTGGCCTTTGTTTTTCAGCTTTGCATTTCCGGATGACCAGCTCGCGAACCTGCTGGAACCGAGGAGCTGGTAGTCTTTCCGGGTGGAAGAAAGCGCAAGACGATTTCTAGCCACCTTGCACCGAATTCCTTCGTAGATGGACCTGCCCCGTCAGAAATTACTCGGTATTGAAAAAGCGCGGATTGTCGGACACAACATCGGCTTACGGTTCACCGAGGCCTGCGTCAAGGGGCATGGCGTGAACCTCTAGAGCGAGACAGTTTCGGTCATGCACACATTGTGGCGGGAAAAGTCCCATTTGAGGAAGAGTCGGGTCGATCTTACAAGGGTTCAGAATTCTAGGCGCGCGTGAAAGGCGATCATGCGCGGCGAGCTATCCCCTCCCAAACCGACGCCGAGCAATCCCGTGGGCGGCGCGGTCGTGTAGGTCAACGTTCCGAAGCCAATTTGTGTTGCGGGTTTACCTGGAATGCCAGCGAATACCAGGCTAGGTAGTCCAAAATTAGGGTGATTGAAGACATTGAAGAATTGGGCTTCGAGACGAAGCTTGACGCGCTCGCTCATTGAAGCGCCCTTGGTCGTCGGTCTTGAGTGACCGAAGCAATCCGGTGTCGTGATTCGTGACGGTCACCTTCGCGCCTGGAATCGCCGCAGCCGTTGCATCGGCAACTTGGCCCTCGATTGCGCTGGTGGTTTCCCCTTGCGAGAAAGCTTGCGGAGAGGCAGCAAGGAACAAAGCGATAAGCCCTAGAGCCAGGAGACTTGACCGAAGCATCGCCGGATACCTCCGGGGATGGCTATATTAACTTAGATTAATACACATAGTAAAGCGCAGTGAATATAAACCGCCTGCCCAGTTTGACGGAAACTCGTGGGTGGATGGCGATGCAGTGTTTGGAAAATTCAGGAAAGCAGCGCCGCCGCGGATATCGCAAGCAGCTCTGAAGTGTCATTTTGAGATTTCAGTTGAATCGTCGAACCCTTCCGCGAGCGGGTCTCCACCGTTGTGGAGCACGCGATCCTTATCGCCGGAAAGGTTGATGACACAATTCGATACGATCACGTCAACCGTATTATCGGGCAACGGGATGTTTTCGATTTCACCTTTCAGAAGTTCCACGTTGGTCAGCCCGGACTTGCGCTTGTTTTCCTCCGCGAGCACGAGCCTTCCTCCTCACACAATCTGCTTCATCGCAAGGCGCCTTCTGCCGGGGGGCTCCCACACGCATCGCGCGCCACGATGACGTTCTTGGCGTCGTGTGTGAGATCAGGAGCGAGCCACCGTAACAGCAATGTCGCTGCTATTATAGTGCTCCAAAGACCTGCGCAACGATAAAGAGCGGCACATCGCTGAGGGAACGGTTTCAGTGGTAGAGCTCGGCGCGATTCGTGAAGTACGGCTTGCCGTCCCGAAGCAGATTGCCGCCAGTCACGAGAACAACCCCGTCGGGCAGGAGCACAATCCCTGCGCCCTGATCACGCTCAACGTTCAGGCTTGCAGTAAAGCGGAACTTTCCAGTGGAAGGGTTGTACAGCTCCGCGGTAATCGTAGGGTAGCCACTTGCTTCCAGGACCTCGCCGCTCGTCAGGAGCGTGCCCCCTGAGACTCGCGGAATTGGCTCATGCTCCCGGTAACGGTGAACTTTCCGGCAGACGGGTTATACACCTCCGCGCTGGTGAGAATCTGATATCCCGGGCCGATATACGTAATGCCACCGGCAATCAGAACCTCCCCCGTGTTCATCAATGTTGCCGCGTGTTCACCGCGCGACGTGTGCATGCGCCCTGTCAGAGTGAAGGTTCCCGTCGCCGGGTTGTATAGTTCCGCACTGGCAGTGTAAGCAGTGCCCTCCGCCCCACCCGCGATTAGGACCTCACCGCTCGGGAGCAGCGTCGCGGTATGCTGCACCCGGCCGACATCCGGACTCCCGGTCACGCTGAACGTACCGGTTGAGGGATCGTATAACTCCGCGGTGGTTCCGCCGATAATCAGCACCTTCCCGGCGTTCAGCCGCGTCGCCGTCGGGGAACACATCGCGGTGCTCAGGCTCCCCGGTATCAGTAAACGTACCGTTGGATGGATTGTATAGCTCCGCGCTCGAAAGGCAGTTAATCATTGAGTTCACGATGTCTTGGCCGCCGGCGATCAATACCTCTCCGCTGGAAAGGACGGCTGCCGCATGGTAAACGCGCCCTGTGTTCAGGTTCCCCGTAAAGGTGAACTTGCCGGTTGCGGGGTCATACAGCTCGGCGGTGTTCTGGTTGTAGTTGCCAATCCCGCGACCGCCAGCAACCAGGACCTCGCCGTTATTGAGCAGGGTGGTTGTGTGGTAGGTGCGGTAGGCATTCATATTGCCCGTGAAAGTCCAGGTTTGTGCTTGAACCTTCGGACCAAGAAACAACGCAGTGAGGCAAAAACAGGCATTGAGCGCTGTCTTAGTGTGATTCCTTTCTCTAACGGATTCGGGGCAAACGAGGAGGAATAACCCCTGAATATCATCTGCCTGAAGAAATGTGGCTTAAGGTCAAGGAATTCTAAATATTGTGTGCAAGACTTTGCATACTGACCATCCGGGGTGCGACAGTGTCATTGCCGAGTGGGCCGCAAGAGTAAGAAACATAAAGAGATGCGTCGCGAAAACCGATAGAAAACTTGGAAAAATTTGCAACGCCCAGTATGCAAATCTAGTCCGACAACTACTTCCGAATGGCCGATCCGCGGGATCAGAAATGGCGAACGCTGGAGACTAGGAAGCGGATCAGTTGACGGCCTACCGAGCGACCTGGCCGCACGCAAGAAGGCCTATTTGCGAGGCACCGGTTATGGCCAGAAACGTCCTCGTTGACGCCGGCTTCGTGGTGGCGCTGCTCAGTAACCGCGACTCTTATCACGAATGGGCAGCAAGCCAGGCGTCCGATTTTCCTCCACCTTGGTCGACTTGCGAGGCGGCTGTCTCGGAGGCGTACCATCTCCTGGGGAAGCGAGGGGCTCTAGCCGTCGGCGCATTGCTTGGTAGACGTGCCCTTGTTATCTCCTTCCAACTCGCCGAACATCTGGAGCCAGTAACGAAACTGATCGGAAAATATTCCAACATTCCCATCAGCCTCGCTGATGCCTGCCTTGTACGGATGACGGAAATCTTCGCTGATCCCGTTATCTTGACGACAGACCAGGATTTCCGAGTCTACCGCCGTCATAGCCGCCAAGTAATCCCTTGTGTGACGCCCGAATGAGAGCTGCATGTTGCGCCCCTACAAGAGCCGCATATTGCTTTCCCGCTCTGTTTACTTCGCCGCTTCTTCCTTTACGTACTCCGCGCTCAGCGTATTCCTTTTCTTCGCAATCTCCAGCAGCGTGGGATAAAACTGCACGAATGTCGTGTCTACCGCGCCGTGTTGCTCGTGGCACGAGTAGCAATCCATTTCTCGGGGCAGCAGTTTTCCCGTTACTCCATCGTCGGCATTGAAAAACGCCCACTTTCCCGTAAACCGCGACGCGTCTTTCACGTGCACCTCGCGCCCCATGATTTCTCCGGTCTGAAAATGCCCAGTTTTGTTGATCGAGCCTTTGCTCCCCGCCATGCGCGCTTCCAGCACTAGCATGGTCTTGTCCGGCCAAGTGCCCGTTTGCAGAAACGCTCTGTATGCCTCAGGATTCACGAACACGTTGTCAAACATCGAATGATCCATGCTCATGTTCGGGCTGTAGCTCATGTCTACGCCCGATGTCAGGTACACCCATTCGCGATATTGCGTGGGGAACTTCAGGTTCCCATCCGGCGTGTACACCGGCAGCTTCGCGCTGTTCTCGATGTTGGAACTCGCCTGCGGCGCTACTGTCACCAGCGCCACTGCTAGGACTGAAAGGCCGACGCATATCCATGTACGTTTCATCGCAATCTCCCCCGAATTTGCCCTGCTCCTTCTCCGCGGAACCTTCCTCCAGCACGCATCACGGTAACAAACGCCCTCGCAGCGCGTCTAGAATAAACAAACCATTCTGCGTGAGGCCTCTCTATGTCTAACGCCGCAGCCAACCCAAACGTTTCGGCCGGCCCCGCGGTTCAGCACATGGGCGCGGGCAGTTCTTCGGCGCCATCCACGGCAAACGCGAGCAGGGCGGCGCCATTTTTACCGATGTGCGCCATTCTTCTCCCCGCAAGCTTCCCAAGCATTCTCACGAGCTCGCCTTTTTCGCCTCCTAGCTATCAAAGCCACTTCACGCGTTCCTTCCGCAGAATCACCGGCATGACTCCCGCCGCCTTCCGCTCTACTCTCGACCGAACGGCATGAGCTAGAATCCCTTTGCACCCATGAAACACAACGTTGTTTTCTTACATCTCAAAACAAGAATGCTCTCGCGTTCGAGGCGCTTTTCGCCCAGTTCCGCAGCAACAGGACCTGGCAGGTTCCCACGCTCACCGTCCTTCGCGCCCTCGGCTACATGAATGACCGCCAGTTCACTTCCGACCCGCGCGTCGCTTACATGAGCGCCGAGTTGCGCCGTAGCTGGGATCCCGAGAACGATTTCCGCTTTCGCCGCTGGCCGCCCGCCGAATTTGAGCTTCACCGCGCTACCGTGCTCATGCGCGGTTTCGGTTCCTTTGCTTCCCCAAACCGTACGCCTAAAGTTAAATTGACGGATTTTAGGGTGAAGCCGGCGCCTCGTCGGTGCCCAGGGCCACGCTAATCTGATCACAGAGTTTCTGCAAGCTCGCGCCATCGGGGGGGAGAAGGGGAGATTGCCGGAGCAGATTGGCGGCGTCCGACATGTACTTCAAAGCGCGAACATTGCATTCCGAGATGTTGGCACACCGCGCAGCCATGTGCGCAGCGATGGGGAGAATGTTCTTGCGAGTCTCCTCGATCTTCACCTCGGCGCCCTGAGACTTGGAAACCTCCTGACCGAGCAGATTCATGTCGTAGGTGAAACCGCCGGCGGTGAAGAAGAACTGTTCCGGCTGGCTGAGGCAATAGGAGCTCACGCGATTGTGGAGATCGTTGATTAGCGAGCGGTAGGCGCCATTGCGCTCTTCCGACGGGGCAGAGAGGCGAGCTGAGGCTTGTTGCGCAAGACTGATCGCGTCTTCCGGAGCGCCTACTTTCACGAGATCCCCCAAGATGGTACCGGCCGCCCGTTCGGCGATGTCTCCACTTTGCGGCCACAAATCTTCCACTATGCGCAAACTCAGTCCCATCCGGTAGAGCGCCTGCGCCCTGGTCTTGCTTTCCAAGGCCTGCGATGGCCGCTCAATCAGATCGGACGGGGGATTCACCTGCGGAGTCTGAGAGCCGGTGGCTGGCATGGAGGAAGCGGTCGTCGCCTTTAGAAGAGAGGCGATTTCTGTGTAATGGAGTTTCTCCGCAAAGGAAAGGGCCGTGCTCCCATCATTGGCGTGGACATCGGTGGCCGCGCCATGTTGTACCAGGACGCGGACGGTGTCTAGGTGATCTTGACGCGCCGCCTCCATCAGCGCGGTCCGACCCATGTCGTCCTTGGCGTTGATGTCGGCATGATTTTCCAGCAGGACGCCGATGGTGTCCGTGTCACCGGCGTATGCGGCATGGATCAGGGCGGTATCCTGGTATTTGTTTTTGGCATTCACGTCCGCCCGTTTTTCCAGAAGAAGGCGAACCGTTTCCGTGCGGCGCGAAAAGGCCGCCCAAAACAGAGGTGTCCAACCCTCATTATCGTGGACGTTGATATTCGCGCCTTTCTGCAGCAGAAAGCGGACAGTTTCTGTGTAGCCTTCGAAGGCCGCCTCCATCAGCGCCGTTCGGCCGGCATTGTCAGTGGCGTCCACCTCGGCGCCCTTTTCCACCAATATACGAACCGTGTCTGTGAACCCTCGGGCTGCGGCCTTAATCAATGGCGTGCTTCCGTTTGTGGATCCCCGTGCATTCACACCCGCTCCGTCGCGGATCAAGCTAAGCACTTCGGTCGTGTCTCCGGCTTCGGCGGCCTGCAACAATTTCTGATTCAGTATTTCACTTTTCGGCGTTCCCGCAGCGGAAGGCGCCGCCGGAGTGGCCGAGGAAGAACCCGCAGACTTAGCAGCGTCCGGCTTGGCCGTGGGGGAAGAACCTGCAGACTTAGCAGCGTCCGGCTTGGCCGTGGGGGAAGAACCCGCAGACTTAGCAGCGTCCGGCTTGGCCGTAGGGGAAGAAACAGGTTTGCCGGACGCCGCATGGGCGCTGCCTTTGGAGCCGCTGGGATTCTTGGCAGGAACTTCCCGAGACGCGTTGCGCAGCAAAGCAACAATGCTGTCGTTCTTATATTTTTGGGCCAGGCGCAACGCTGTACTTCCGTCCTTGCCGCGTACCTGCCCATCGGCGCCTTTTTGCAGCAACAGTTTGACGGAGTCCACTTGCCCCAGGTCTACGGCGGCCATCAAAGGCGTCCAGCCATAATTATCCTTGGAGTTGACATGCGCGCCTTTGGCGAGAAGGGCCCGAATGATGTCGGTATAGCCCGAGAGGCTCGCCCAGAAGAGTGGGGTCCGTCCTTCGCTGTCTTTGCCATTGATGTCGGCGCCCCTGGCCATCAGGGCTTGCAGAGTCTCCCGGTGGTTGGACAAGGTGGCCCAAAAGAGCGCCGTCCGTCCTTCGCGATTCTTGGCATTGACAGCCGCGCCGTTTTCAAGCAGGGCCAAAGCGGTGTCCGTATAGCCCGCGAAGGCAGCCTCCATCAGCGGGGTTCGACCATTTTTGTTCTCCGCGTTCGCGTTGGCACCTTGCTTGAGGAGTCTGCGCACTTCGCTTGTGTCTCTGGTGCGGACCGCCTCCATGAGCCTGGCGTCCAAGTTCTGGGCGCGGCAGGTAAAAGACAGTGTGAGGAACAGGGCAAGCGCCCACAACGGCGGCCGGACTAGGAAGCCGTAGGGAGACTGCGACATTTGTCCTCTGTCCGTTCGGGCCAGTTTCCCAGGATGCGGAAGCAGGCCAAAAATGGAATCTCGCAAATTCAAGCTCGATACAATTCTAGCGCGACAGACCTGGAAATCGCTGGAGGATTCGGAATTCTTAGTGAATGAGCAAACCTTTATTGCGCGAGGGCAAGGATTCCGGTGTTTCAGCGAGGAGTCGGGGCGAATCGAATATTCAGATTTTCAGCTGGCTTTTGTCTTCGAACATCTTGCTTTTTGTTTCTTAAAACTGAAAACTTAGAAGTCGCAACTTAGAAATCTATGGACAAACGCATCGCTTCCGCCGACGCGGCCATCGCCAAGCTCACCGACGGCGCCACCATTCTCATGGGCGGCTTCGGCCTCTGCGGTATCCCGGAAAACCTCATCGCCGCCGTCCGTCGCAAAGGCACGAAGAACCTCACCGTCGTCAGTAACAATGCCGGCGTCGACGACTTTGGCATCGGCCTGCTACTCCAGCAGCGCCAGGTGAAGAAGATGATCTCGACCTACGTGGGCGAAAACAAACTCTTCGAGCAGCTTGTCCTGAGCGGCGAGCTGCAGGTAGAGCTGAATCCGCAAGGCACGCTCAGCGAACGCCTGCGCGCCGGCGGCGCGGGCATCCCCGCGTTCTACACGCCCACCGGCTACGGCACCATGGTCGCCGAAGGCAAAGAGACCCGGGAGTTCGACGGCCGCATGTACGTGATGGAGCGCGGCTTGCGCGGCGACTTCGCGTTCATCAAAGCATGGAAGGGCGACCGCTGGGGCAACCTCATTTATCGCAAGACCGCGCGCAACTTCAATCCTATGATGGCCACCGCCGCCGACTACGTCATCGCCGAAGTGGAAGAGCTGGTGGACATCGGCCAGCTTCCGCCGGACCGGGTGCACACGCCCGGCATTTTCGTGGATGCGGTTTTCCAGGGTCCCAAGTACGAGAAACGCATCGAGCGCCGCACCACGAGAAAGATTTGATATGTCCTTTACGCCACTCATCTTTACAAATGAAAAGGATTTACTCGCGGACGCTCCAAAGTCGCGTGTTCCATGGGCGTTCGCCATCTCCTGTTGTGTGTACTATCTTCTGGCCGGTCGCGGCCTTGCCGCCGCTGTGCCAGTTTTTGCCAAATTATTCCATGGATTGGGCATTCCAATTCCATTTCCCACGCGCTTTCTCGTGGCCAGCTATTCGTGGATTTTTCCGGTCGTCTTTCTCGGAGCGGTGATGCGCACCATCGTCAAGCGATTCGCGCTGCCTGACAAACTCCGCCTGCGAATCGCCAATGGGGTCCTTGTCTTTGTTGGAGTGGTTTCCCCGATATTGGTTGTGCTTGTTTTTTATCTACCTCTTTTCGTTCTGATCCGGAGACTCCAGGCGGCGAGGGAACTCTTATGCCTCTGACGGAAGAGCACAAGCGAGAGCGGATTGCGCGGCGGATTGCGCTGGAGCTGCGCGACGGCTACTACGTCAATCTGGGCATCGGCATGCCCACGCTCGTCGCCAACTACGTCCCCCAAGGCATGGACGTAATTCTGCAGTCCGAAAACGGTATGCTCGGCGTCGGGCCGTATCCGCTCGAATCCGAAGTTGATCCCGACCTCATCAACGCGGGCAAGGAAACCGTCACCGAGCTTCCCGGCACTTGCTATTTTTCTTCCGCCGATTCTTTCGGCATGATTCGCGGCGGCCACGTGGACCTCACGGTTCTCGGCGCGCTGCAAGTGGACGAAAAGGGCACGCTTGCCAACTGGGCGATTCCCGGCAAAATGCTCAAAGGCATGGGCGGCGCCATGGACCTCGTCGCCGGAGCCAAGCGCGTCTTCATCGCCATGGAGCACGCGACGCGCGACAGCAAGCCGAAAATCCTGAAACAATGCACGCTGCCGCTCACCGGCGTTGAAGTCGTGGACCACATCGTCACCGAGCTTGCCGTCATTGACGTTACGCCGCAAGGCCTGCTTCTCCGTGAACTCGCGCCCGACGCCACCCTCGAGCAAGTGCAATCCCTCACCGAGCCAAAACTGCTTTTGCCGCCTGGTGGCCCCAAGGCGATGCCGACATGAGTTTCGGAGGGCTTTCGTTATGGACGCGCAAGCCCCAATGCCCAAGCGGCTCAGGATCATTTTTCGAGTTCTCGCTGCTCTGACTTTGCTGGAAGGTCTTGTAGGTCTCTACGGGGTGGCCTTAGATATTTCTAGGGTTCCATTCGTGATGGAATATGCGCACAAAATGTATCATTCTTATGCCCATTCGAGGTTGCTTCTGTTTTTGAGACAGGAAATATTGCGCTTGGCTTGCAAATGCTTACTTACGGCTTTCCCAGTCGCGGCAGGAGTCTTGATCTTTTTGGCTTATCGCTACTGGGGCATCCCCGCGCGGCCATTGCGGTGAGGCCAAACCCCGGGAAGGCCAAAGATGCCAAGGCAACGCAAATAAATTGAGGAAGGAGCGGCTTCAAGATAAGGCTGAGTACGCCGATAAAGACGAAGAAGGCAAAACGGATTCGCTTGGCCAAGCAAGGAATGCGAACCATGCGCGAGCGGCCGAAGATGCCCCCGATCTCGGAGGAAATGAAGCAGTGGTCGGCGATGCTGAAAACGGAAGTGAGCGGCTGGCCGCAAATCTCGACGAAACCCATGTTTGGGATGATGGGACTCTACCGGCGCAAGAAAATTTTCGGCGGTCTGCCGGTCACGCGGGGATTCGACACTCCCAATTCCGTCATTTTCCGATTCGATCCCATGCCGCCGGATTTGGGGCAACGGGCTCTGAGGGACAAGCGCATTTCTCCGGGCAAGCGCTGGTTTTCGTTTGACGTGCGGTCCGCGGCAGACCTGCGCGAGGCGTTGTGGTGGCTGAATCAGGCGTACGAGAAAACGAAATGAATCGGTCTGAATTGGCAGTTACCAGTCACTCTTTCCATACGACCGAAACCGGGTTGCCTGGGTTTGCGCTAAGCTAGGAGGAGAAGCACAACAACAAATTCATGGATCGGCATTCCATCGTGATCGTAAGCCTGCACACGCCCAAGGAAAAAGTGTGGGGCGAATTGCTGACCATCAATCCGTCCGGTGTAACGTTGCGAGGAATCGATCTGAATTCCTTTGACCATTTCATCCGCCAGATGAATGAGCCCGACGGCGAGCACGTCGGGTTCCCCACGGTTTTCTTTCCCATGCATCGCGTTGAACGCATTTCCCTTGATGAGCCTGCCGGTTCGATCCCTTCGATGAACGAGCTTTTCGCGCGCAAACTCGGCCGCTCGCTGCAGGAATATCTGGCCGAATTCGCCTAAGGGCAGTTCTAAGTCAAGCTAGTTGTAAGTATTAAGCTGCAACGAAGCGGAATTATTTGCGACCAAGGTCCAAGTTGCCTGAAAGATGCCCGTGAATTACGCTATTGTAAAAAACAATGATGAATATGAAGGGCCGCATTTGGACCGTACCCAATCAAATTACCTTTCTCCGGCTTTGCATTCTGCCGTTCTTTTTGATTTTTGTTTCGTATGAAAAATACAAGTGGGCCCTGCTGATCCTGGTGTTTGCAGGCTTGTCTGACGGAATCGACGGTTTGATCGCGCGCACGTTCAACCAGCGCTCTGCGCTGGGCGCGTACCTTGACCCCATCGCCGACAAGCTCCTGCTTTCATCCTCGTTTGTGGTTCTCGCGTTCAAGCGGCAACTGGCGTGGTGGCTCACCATTCTGGTGTTGAGCCGCGACTTGCTGATTCTGATTGTTGCCGCGGTCATCATTTTGTCTTCCGGCTATCGGCCTTTTCCCCCGAGCATCTACGGCAAGGGGACCACCTTTTTCCAGATCGTTCTGGTTTTTGCCGCCGTGCTTGCCGCCGCCTATCCGGAGTTTCATCTTGCCGGGCTGATTCGTGTGCTCGTCTATGTGGTCACTGCAATTTGCGTCTTTTCCGGCGTGCACTATTCTTTCACGATGGCGCGCCGGCTCAACGCGCCGTCACCACCCGCTCGAGGGACCAACTGATTTCAGAAAACACAAAAACGGCAGGTCGAAGCGACCGTAGTTGTGCCTATCCGGGGCCCGGGAGCGGATCGCGAAAGTGCAGGAACATCAGAACGAAGCTCGCGATAACCGCAATTCCAGCGAGCCAGCCCACGCCGTAAGCGATGCGACTTTCTTTTACGTTCATGGGTTTCCGGTCGACGAAGACTTTTCCCAGGGCAAAGCCCAGGGCGAGGCCGGCGCCGTGCGCATAGTTATCTATCCCCACTCCGGAAAATCCCAGAAAGAAGAGAATCGCCACGGAAGTGATCAGCCGCGCACGCAAATCGCGCATGAAGGCTCCGCCGCGCTTCGAAGTGATGGCGAGCATAAGCCCGATGAGGCCGAGCAGCGCACCACTGGCTCCCAGTGAATAGTTGCCAAACCACGCACTGACAAGAAAGCCGAAGACGCCAGTCACGACGTAAAGGAACAAGTAGCGCGCGGAGCCGTAGAGCTCTTCCAGGGCGGGGCCAAACTGCATCAAGCCCAACATGTTGAATCCGATGTGAATCAACCCGCCGTGCAGGAACATCGCGGTGACCAGGCGCCACCATTCGTGCAGGCCAAAGATGGCGGGGCCAAAGCTTGCGCCAAGCCTGTACACAACTTCCCCGCGTATGCCCCAAAGAATACTCAAACCGCCTCCACTCCCTGCGCTAACCATGGCTAGGTAAGTGACACCGAACATCAAAATGTTGGCAATTAGAAGAACAGTGGTGACGGGAGCTTCGTTATCACCAAAGAGGCCGGAGAGTTTTTTGCTGAGGGCAGCCAGAGAAAAGCGCAGGCTGGCGCCGCATTGGTGGCAGCGAGTGGAGTTGATTCCTACAAGTGCGCCGCAGACAGGGCAAAGCTTCGGGCGGGGCGGCTGCTCGCCTCCGAACAATCCGCGCAAGGAGTTTTTCCAGCGTTCCAAGCGCCACTGCCAAAGGTAGGGTAGGGGCAACCGTCCTCCTTGCGAGCGGGAAAAGGCGTTTCTATAATACAGAAAACGCGCGGAATGTCGCGGGCAAGGGGTGGCCAATGGGGCGGTTCGAGGAGTACGGTAGACGCATCGACAGCGAAATCGCCCGGCTGAAACAAATGAAAAACTTCGAAGATTTCGGGAAACGCGTGGACGAAGAACTCTCACGCATCAGAAGCTTTTTGAAAGAAGACGTGGCGCCGGAAACGGAGAAGCGCACGGCACAGTTTTTGCGCGAAGTGTCCGAGAAACTGAGCGAAGCGGCGAGCTGGATCGAAGAACGCAACGCCGCGCGCAATTCGCAGAAATCAGAAAAATCCTCCCAGTCCTGAACGCGGGCGGGCCTTGAAGAAACCATCCAAGAGGTCTCGCAGGGCGCGGAAAGGGGGCGGGCGGCCAACCTGCTTCCCCGGCGGGCAGAGACTGCGCAGGGTTCTTTATTTTGGCTCGACTACTTTGTTTTTGCTGGCCCTGGCTGGGGCCGGCTGCGCCGGGCGGAGGCCGATTGCAGGGCGACAGCCACCTCCGCCGCAGCCCACGAGCACGCCGCCGGGGACCGAAGAATCGGCGAAACGCTCGAGGGATGTTCCGGAGACAACCTCCAGTAGGCCGGTAGCAACGCCAACACGAGACAGGCCCATTCCGGCGCCTGCTCCGACCGGGTACACCGAGCAAGGAAACGCTTCGTGGTACGGAGAGCCCTTTCATGGGCGGCGCGCTTCGAACGGCGAAGTCTACGACATGTATAAGCTCACCGCGGCGCATCGCACGCTGCCATTCGACACCATGGTGCGGGTGACAAACCTTAATAATGGCAAGAGCACCACGGTTCGAATCACGGACCGCGGGCCGTTTGTGGACAATCGCATTATCGACGTTTCGCTGGCGGCCGCGCGAGAGATTGACCTGGTGGGGCCCGGGGTCGCGCCTGTGCGTGTGGAGGTGCTGGGCAACGTGGATCCTACGGCGGGTTTTTTCACGGTGCAGGTGGGAGCGTTCCGCGACCGTGGCAATGCGGACCGGTTGCGGGATCGGCTGAACGTTTCCCACTCGCCGATTTTCATCCAGCAATATGACGCGCCGGAAGGGACGTTCTACCGGGTTCGAGTGGGGAGAATCTCGGGTGAAAATGCGGCCCAGCAATTTGCCGAGCAATTGCGTTCGCGCGAAGGATTTTCACCGTTTGTCGTAAGGCTCGATGAGCAATAGGCGGGTAGAGCCAGCTAACTCCTTACCCCGTACTTTGCGAAAATCCCAAGAATAACCGGTATGTCCGCTCCGGCGTGGAAAAGGGCAGACGCCCACAACGCCTGCGTTTTCTGCCTCAGATAGCCCCAAGCAAGGGGCAAAAGGAAAACGACCGCCAGAAAGCCAAGAAGATGGGGAGTGTAGGTTACCGGCCTGTGAGCGATGGGGAAGGTCCGGCTAAGGGGCTAGGGCTGTCAAGGCGGCGAAGAATGCGATGGCCTACGAGAAGGCCAAATTTGAGGTTCCCCTTTTGGATGAGCCCGCGAAGACTTACCGCGAGCGATGGTCCTTTGACTTTTCCTGGCCTTCGTTTCCCGCTATTCTTGCGCTTCACGCATAAGCGAGGAGCGAGTTATGAACGCAAACTGCTTATTTTGCAAGATCGCGGCGAAGCAAATTCCGTCGAAGATTGTGTATGAGGATCTCGAGGTGTTTGCGTTTGAGGACATCAGCCCGCAGGCTCCCACGCACATCCTGATCTGTCCGCGGAAGCATTTCGAGTCGCTGACGGATGCAAGCCCCGAAGATCAAGCGTTGCTCGGTAGACTCCAGCTCGTGGCCGCGCAGCTGGCTCGCGAGCGCGAGCTCCTTGCGGGCTATCGCACGGTGCTGAATAACGGCGAAGGCGCCGGGCAATCGGTGTTTCATCTGCATTTGCATTTGCTGGGCGGGAGGCGGTTCCGCTGGCCGCCGGGATAAGGGGCAGTTGTTGGTTTTCGTTGTCAGCGGTTAGTAGGGGGCCTTACTCGTGACGCCGCGATTCTCGATCGCGTGGAAGCGGTTTCGCGAGACTACTTCGGCGAAGCGTTGCGGCACGGCATGTACCTGGGTTGGATGGCTGATCGCAGGGACACGTCGTGGGTGGAGGAGGAAGGTGGCGGACTGGCCAGGCTATCCAGGCGAGGATCATGCGAAGCGGGCTTGGATCCTCAACCTGTACACCGAGCCCGAAGCCCGGCGCTGCGGCGTGGCGAGGAAATTGATGCAGGCCATGATTGACTGGTGCCGAAGCGAGGGATACGGAGCGGTGTCTCTTCACGCGAGTGCGGCGGGGCGGCCACGATATGAGAGCATGGGGTTCCAACAAACGAACGAGATGACGCTTAAGTTCGAGTGCATTCGATCTTTATGGGATTCCCATAAAAAAGGCCGAGCCATTGGCTCGGCCTTTTTTATGTGCTGAGGTATTGTCAAAAAACCCGAGGAATAGTCTTTTAGTGCACGCCGAAATATTCGACGTGGACGTAGCGGCCAAGGCGGGCGTTGAAGAGCAGATACCAGCCCGGATGATGGTCGTCGTTGTAGACGTAAACTTGATCGTGGTCCCACTGCCAATCGCGGCAACGGTCAAGATCGTAGGGAGCCACGACCCAGTCGGAGTTGTCATACAAAAAGATGTGGCGAGTGCGGTAATCAAAGCGGCGCGCAACGAAGACTTCTCTCACATGGGCGTAGCGGCCATGGGGATACGCGCGGCCTGGGCGGATGCGTTCGTGCTCCGAATCCCAATCCCGGTTATGGGGATTGTGTGGATTATCCCAACCCTTGTGTTTGCCGTTATCGTGATCCTCGCGATCGCCGTCGTCACCGCCTTGTTTGTCCCGGCCCTTATGCTTGCCATTATCGTGCCGCTCATCGCGGTCACGGTGGTCGTCGCGATCTTGCGGCGGCGCGGCCAGAGCCAGCGTGGCTGCCAATGCCGTGAAAATAATTCCCGCAAAGAATTTGCGCATGAGTGTTCTCTCCTGAATCGTAAGGCCGAACCGGATTCTGTTACTGGATTGTCCCGTGGATCACCGGACCGGCGTATCGCAGGCGGCTTTGAGCGCCTCTGCTATGTTTAACACATTTCGCGGGGAATGGTTTCGCGGGTGCTCATTTCAGTACGTCTCGTGGAGCGAGCAGTGCAAGCCGTTCCCGGCTTGGGAAAATGCTCTGTTCGTTTTCTTGCAAGCCTTATAATGCCCTCGACTCGGAGGTCCTCCTTGCTGAAAAAGATGCTTATCCTTGCGGCATGCGTAGCGGTGATCTGTGCCTGCACACCTTTGTCTGCGAGTCCGCAGCAGGATTCCCAGGAGAAAGAACAAATCCTGTGGCAAAAACTCGCGGCGACGATCAAGGAAGTAGACGGCAAGCTCGATGGCGTGCTTGCCGTGGCCATCCTGGACCTCTCCACCGACCAAAAATATTTGCTGCACGCCGATGAGGCGATGCCGACGGCGAGTTCCATCAAAATCGCGATTCTCGCGGAGCTTTACCGGCAGGCGCAACAAGGGAAGGTCAAGCTGACGGATTTTTATACCTTGCAGCGGTCGGACATGGTCGGCGGAAGCGGGATCACCAGAGTGCTCACGCCGGGGATGACGCGGCTAACGCTGCGCGACGTGGCGGGACTGATGATTTCCGTGAGCGACAATTCGGCGACGAACGTGGTTATCGACCGCATTGGAATGGAAAATGTGAACGCGCTGCTCGATTCGCTGGGGCTGACGCACACGCGGCTGCGGCGCAAGATGATGGACCTCGAGGCGGCTTCGGAGGGAAGAGAAAACTTCGCGACACCACGCGAGATGGCGCTGCTGCTCGAAAATCTCTACCGGGGCAAGGTTTTAGATCAGCAAATGACAGACGATTTTTTCAACTTGCTCAGCGTGCACAAAGAAAGCTACATTCCGCGAAATTTGCCGGAAGATTTGAAGGTGGCAAACAAGCCGGGAGAACTGGAAGGCGTGCGCAACGATTCCGGGATTGTTTTTACCGGCAAACGTCCTTATGTCATTAGCGTGATGACCGCATATTTGCGGCGCGAACGGGACGGCGGCGATGCCATCGCAAAGATTTCCGACGCTGCCTACCTGATGTTTGACCGCCTGAGCCGCGCATCGGAATGGGGGCGTGTAATTTCGCCCCACGATACAGGAAATCCCTGAGCCCATCCTACCCGGCTTGCTCTGCTCAGGGGGCAACTACCTCTCTCAATTTCGTCTTGACGTGGACTGCCGAGAGGCTCGAAGCATCCCAGCCGCCGCCCAGCGCCTTGATGAGCAAAACGCTTGTGACCAAGCGCTGACCGCGGATCACCGCGAGTTGCTGCTCATTGTTTAATAAAGTTTGCTGGGCAGTGACGACGTCCAGGTAATTGACGAGCCCGCCGGTATAGCGATCGGTGGAAATATTCAGCGTGCGCCGGGCGGCGTCTACGGCCTGCTCCTGCGAGTGAAACGCCTGGTCGAGAATCATCAGGCCGGTCACGTCATCCTGCACTTCGCCAAATGCAGCGAGAACGGTATTGCGGTAGGCGGCTACACTCGCATCGTAATCCGCCTTCGCAAATTGCGTTTGCGCGCGCCGCGAACCGCCGGTGAAAACGGCTTCGGCGGCGTCGGCTCCCACGGCCCAGACCGTGCTTTGCACATTCAGAAGCTTGGCGATATCGGTCGCCTGCCATCCGCCGTTTGCAAAAAGATTCAACGAGGGAAAGTAGGCGGCTCGGGCTATGCCGATTTGCGCGTTGGCCACGGCCATCTGGCGCTCGGCTTCGGCGATGTCCGGGCGCCGCTCGAGCAGATCCGACGGCAGCCCGGCATCGAGCCCGGGAGGCTCCGCGTTCAATTCCCTCGGCGGGAGACGAAAGTCGGGCGCGGGTTTTCCAACCAGGACGGCAATGGCGTCCTCGAACTGCTTTCGTTGCTGCTGAAGCAAGATTGCTTGAGTGCGCGTGGTATTGAGAAGCGTCTCTTCTTGCGCGACGTCTAGGCCCGAGGCCACCCCTCCTTTGTGGCGCGAGTCCACCAGCTGCAAGCCTTTCTGCAGCGTCTCGACCGTGCGATTCAGGATGCCCAGCTCGGTATCGAGCTGGCGGACGGTGAAGTAATCGCCCGCAAGTTCCGAAGTGATGACCAGGCGCACGTTTTCGAGGTCGGCAGCGGAAGCCTGGTAGGAGGCTTGCGCGGTTTCGATGCTGCGGCGCCGCCGGCCGAACAAGTCCACTTCGTACCCGGCTTGGAAGGGGAGAGAAAGGTTGTTCACCGTAACCGGGCCGACAGCGACGGGACCCGCGCCCGGGTGAAGCGTGGGAACACGCTGGCGCTGCGCAGCGGGCGCGGTGGAAAGCGTCGGAAACTGCGCGGCAATTTGTACGGCGGCGGAAGCGCGGGCCTGCTCCAGGCGCGCAACGGCAACTTTGATGGTCTGGTTCGCGTCCAGAGTCTGCTTCTCAAGTGCGTTCAGTTCTTCGTCCTGAAAAACGCCCCACCACTCCCCTTTGGGCACGCCCTCTTTGGGCGTGCTTTCGCGCCAAGGTTCCGGGACATCCCATTTGGCGGGCACCGGGGCCGAGGGGCGCTGATATTTCGGCCCGACGGTGCAACCGGCAGCGAAAACAAAGACAGCCATGCTGTTCAAAACAGCGAAGTTCTTGCCACTTTTCATTATGGTTTGCTGGAACCTTGCGCGGCCGCTTGCGGCTTGCCTGGTGCGGCCCCGGCGTTCACGGCCATTTCTTTCACGTTCACTTGCTCGCCTTCGTCCAGCGAGTCCGCAGGATTCAGGACGATCCAGTCGGACCGTTGCAAGCCTTGCAAGACCTCGAGCGACGTGCCGTAATCGCGGCCGATGGTCAGCGGCTTCAAGTGAATCTTGTGATTGGGATCCACCACAACGGCGCGAAGGCCTTCGGAGCGGAACAAAAGGGCGTTGACCGGAACCGTCAGGCGTTCCGTCGTAACCTTGACTTGCAGATGTACCTGCGCGTAGCCCCCGGGAAGCAGCGCGCCATCATGGTTGGGCACGTCGACTTCGGTGAGTAGGGTGCGCGTGGCCGGGTCAATCGCCTCCGCGGTCCGCACAACCTTTCCCTGAAACTGCTGGCCAGGATACTGGGTAAGTTCGAGAAATGCGCCAAGACCCGAGTGAACGGAAGGTGCGTTTATTTCCGGAACACTCACGTAAACGCGGATGGGGTCAGTCTGCGCCAGGGAAAAGAGCTGCTGCGAGGTGCCCCCATTCCCAGCGTTAATCAGCGTTCCGATGTCCACGTTGCGCCGCGTGATGACTCCACTGAAAGGCGCATAGATGTGCTTGAAGGATTCCAATTCCTCCAGGCGGCGGACGTTGGCTTCGGAAGATTGCACAATCGCCTTCTTGGCCTCCAGGTCGCCAATAGCATTGTCCACTTCCTGCTTGCTCACGCCATCCGTCTTTATGAGCTCGGAGTAACGCGTTGCTGTGATATCGGAAAGATGGGCGTTGGCCTTCGCTGTGTTTAGATCGGCGCGTGCCTGAGAGAGCTGTTGATCTACTTCGGGAGTGTCTATGTCCACGAGCAAATCCCCTTTTTTAACGCGGCTGCCGATATCGTGATACCACTTCTGCAGGTAACCGCTGGTTCGCGCGTAAATCGGGGATTCCACGTAGGCCTGCAAGGTTCCGGGAAGGACCAGATCCTCCTGGCCCGCCTCCGCGGCGGGGTGAATCACGGCGACGGTGGGAATCGCCATCGCTTCCGTTTCGTTGGCCAAGGCCTGATACTGCGCCCGCCGCTGAAACAGGGTGAACCCGCCAAAAAACGCTAGCGCAATCACCAAGAAGAAAAGGTAGGTGAAAACCCTCCTTCCCTTGGTGTGCTGCCATTCGTGACGCTCAGAATCCATCGAAACACCGCCTCCCATCATCACCCAAACGACCCGTAACTTCCATACCCAAAAGAATTCTTAAGGCGCGGCCGGCTCCGGCGGCGGCTCGTGTCCCGGCCTTCGCCCGCGGCGCCCGTGAATCATCGAAAAAACGCAGGGAACAAAAAAGAGAGTTGCGAAAGTCGCAAAGAGCAGGCCACCAATCACCGCGCGTCCCAAAGGCGCGTTTTGCTCACCGCCTTCTCCGAGGCCCAGCGCCATGGGCACCATGCCGATGATCATGGCCAAGGCAGTCATCAGCACCGGGCGGATGCGCACGAAACCCGCCTCGAGAGCCGCCTCGCGCGCGCCTTTGCCTTCGTCTATCTGCTCGCGCGCAAAGGAAACCATCAAAATGCTGTTCGCCGTCGCCACGCCCATGCACATGATGGCGCCCGTAAGCGAGGGGACATTCAAGGTGGTGCGCGTGAGCAGCAGCATCCAGCAAATGCCCGCCAAAGCGCCTGGCAGCGCCGTGATGATGATGAAGGGATCCAGCCAGGACTGAAAATTGACGACGATGAGAAGGTAGGCGAGAACAACGGCTCCCAATAGGCCGAACCCCAGGCCCTGGAAGGAGCCCTTCATGGTCTGGATCTGGCCGCGAATAGTGATGTGGCTGCCCGGCGGCAAACCATTTTTCTCTATGGCCGCGACGCGTTGTTCCACTTGGTCGGCAACGCTGCCGAGGTCGCGGCCATCCACGGCCGCGTAGACGTTGATCATGGGCTGCGCGGTGTAATGAGAGACCTCCGCTGGCCGCGTTGTCGTGTGCGTCTGCACGAGGTTTCCCAAAATTTGCGGCGTGGCGCCCGGCACGCTTCCGCTGATGGGTGTATTCTGCAGCGCCTGATAAGAGTCCACGCGGTATTGCGGCTCCTGCACGGCGACGGAGTATTCCACGCCGTTTTTCGGGTCGAGCCAGAACGCCGGCGAGGTCTGGAAGCTGGAGCTTAGCGAAACGAGCACGTTCTGCGCGACATCGCGCGACTGCATGCCTAAAGCCTGGGCGCGCGCCCGGTCGATTTCCATGAAAAGCGTGGGATCGTCGAACGCCTGATGAACGTGAACGTCCACGGCCCCGGGAATGTGGCGAATCTGGCTCGCTAGTTTTTCCCCGACGAGATAATTCTCGCGCTGGTTCATCCCTGTGATTTCCACGTCGATGGGCGACGGCGTCCCGAAATTCAAAATCTGCGTCACGATGTCGGCTGGTTGGAAGAAGAACTGCACGCCGGGAAAGTCCTGCGGAAGTTTTTGCCGTAGATCATTGATGTAACCTGCGGTGGATTTTCCGCGCTCTTGCTTCAATTGCACAAGTATCTCTGCGTCGGAAGTGCCAATGGTTCCGGCGTTGCTGTAAGACAGGTTGATGCCGCTGTACGGCAGGCCTATGTTGTCGAGAAGAGTAGTCATCTCCTCTTTCGGGATGGTTTCTCGGATGACGCGGTTCACCTCGTCAGCAAGCCGCGCGGTCTCTTCGATGCGCAGGCCGGTACGGGCGCGCATGTGCAGACGAATCTGCCCGGCATCAACTTTGGGAAAGAAATCGCGGCCGAGAACAAAGACCAGCAAAACGGAAAGGATGCAGAAGCCCAGAAAGGCCGCAACAAAAAGACGCGAATGGTGCAGGGCCGTGTGCAGAGTGCTCCGGTAGCCTTCGCGGAAGCGCTCAAAGTTCCTCTCGAAAGCTTGCTGGTAGCGCCGGAAGAAGCCCATTCTCTCTCCTACGTGCTCCTCGGCGCGATATTCATCCTCAGCACTCAACAGGTACATGGCCAGAGTCGGAACAATGGTGCGCGACCACATGTACGACGCCAGCATCGCGAAGCTCACCGCTTCCGCGAGCGGCACGAACAGGAACCTCGCCACGCCCGACAAAAAGAACATGGGAATGAAAACGATGCAGATGCACAGCGTGGAGACAAAAGCCGGCACGGCAATCTGCTGCGCGCCGTCTAGGATGGCCTGCACGGTTTCCTTGCCCATGGCCAGGTTGCGATTGATGTTCTCGATTTCCACCGTGGCGTCGTCCACCAGGATTCCAACAGCGAGAGCCAGGCCGCCCAAAGTCATGATGTTGATGGTTTGGCCCAAAGCGCTCAAAAGCAGAACGCTCACCAGAATGGACAAAGGAATCGAAACGGCAATGATGAGCGTGCTCTTCCAGTTGCCGAGGAAAAGCAGAATCATGATCGCCGTGAGGCATGCGGCGATGAGTGCCTCGCGCAAAACGCCTTGGATCGAGGCCCGCACGTAAAGCGACTGGTCAAAGAAAAGGCTGACCTTCAGATCCTTGGGAAATGCTCCCTTGTTGTAATCCAGCATTCGCTTGACGCGGTCCACAATGTCGATGGTCGAGGCGCCGCCGGTCTTGTAGATGCTCATGAGCACGCCGCGCTGGCCGTTGGCGAGAACGATGTTCGTCTGCGGCGAGAAGCCGTCGCGCACGTGGGCGACGTCCTTCATGTAAATGGTTGCGCCATTCACTGTTTTGACCGGCAGGTCGTTGAGTTCCTGAACCGTTTGCGGGCTGCCATTCATCTCGACGTTGTATTCGAGTGGACCGAGCTTGGCCGTGCCGGTGGGAAGAATCAGGTTCTGCGCGTTCACGGCGCCAACAACGTCGACTGCCGAAAGCCCCTTTGCCTGAAGCGCCGTAGAATCGATATCCACGCTGATCACACGCTGTTTGCCGCCGTAGGGAAAGGGCGTCGCCGCTCCCGGCACGGTGGCAAGCTCGGTTCGAATGAAATAGTTGCCGAAGTCGAAAAGCTGCTGCTCGCTCATGGTGTCGCTGGTGAGCCCGATTTGAATGACCGGCACCGTGGACGCGGAATAGATAATGACCAGCGGCGGGGTCGTTCCCGGGGGCAGAAATCGCAAGAAAGTTTGCGAGATGGCGGCCGTTTGCGCGAGAGCCGTCTGAATATTCGCGTGCGGCTGGAAGAAAACCTTGATCACCGCAATGCCGTTGAGCGATTGCGACTCAAGGTGCTCGACGTCGTTTACCAGCGTGGTCAGGCCGCGCTCCACGTTCGACGTGATGCGCTGCTCCATTTCCTGGGGCTGCAGGCCGTTGTAGGTCCACACCAGGCTGATGACCGGAATGTTGATTTCCGGGAAGATGTCCGTGGGCGTGCGCATCAGCGCCACGGGGGTCAGCAAAATAATGACGAGTGCCATCACCACAAAGGTGTAAGGTCGGCGTAGCGCTAATCGGACAATCCACATTATTTTTAATCTCTAAATACCACCGCTATTTCGGAGGACATTTTCCTGGCAGGGGCTGCCGCTCCGTTCTGCCGATTCACATTAGATTCGCCCGGGCAATTGTTGGGGTACGTTGCTTTTGCTGATTGGACACCATTAGAAAAACACATGCCCCGTGCAATTTCTATCCGGTTTTCGAGACCAATTTTCGGCTTGCGTACAACAAGGGAACCACGGTCTGACTCCTGCCAAGGGCCTCTCAGAAATATGCCCGGGCTGGCCGGTACCACTGCATCCCATTCGATGCGCTCATTTTGACACACGGCACATCAAAGGCTCCATCCAATTTGGCTGTGGATTCTCGCATTGCGGGCTTAGGTGGCTCGCCTACATGAGGTCATCAAGGCGCTTCCGTCTCAGCGGGAATGACCTTTACTGTCACGCTTTTTCGCGTGCCTTCCTCCACTTCCACTTTTTCGCCCTTTACCTTGTAGGTCTTCAAAAACTCCGGTTGGCGCAGGTCTTCCTGCAATTCCTCGAAGGCCAGCACCACATAGCTCCCCGGAGTCAGCCCTCGCGCAGCGAAGTGCCCGCGTTCGTCTGCCGGCGACTGCTGGTATGAATCGGGCCGCGCGCGATGCTCCGAATTCGCCACGACCGCAACCGTGGCATAGGGTACCGGCTTGTCCTTGCTGTCGACGACGTTGCCTTCGATGCCCGCCCCTTTTGCGCTTATCACGACATCCAGGTACGAATCCCCATTCACAGCGAACCCGGAATCCACTACGTTTTTTCCGCCGATCCTCACCGATTTCGTGTAATAGTCGCGCAAGCTGTCCGACTGCGCTCCAACCAGCAACTGATACGTCCCGCCCGGAACATTCTTCATCTCGAAGGTTCCATCGTTGCTTACAGCCGAATGGGAATTCCTCCCAGAAAACACGGCTGCAGTCACCACGCCACCCGCCCCAAACAGAGGCTCCGATCCATTTTCTCCATTGTCCTCGACTGGCAGCAGGCTTACGGTGAGTTGAGTCCAGTCTAATTTGCCCTCCGTATCGAGGCGGAATTTGCCGTGGATTTGCCCGCCAGGTTCCGGTTGCAGCTGTATCCCCTCCAGGTTAGCCTTGTCCACTTGAATCGGAGGATTTAACCGGACCATCTGCACATCGGGTTGTCCACCGCCGTTCAACATTTCCTTAACATCCTTAACGACAATTATCATCGCGACGTAAGTGCTTGGCGCCACATGCGGAAATTCGAACCGGTTGCCCTCCGTCAATTCCTGCATGTCTTCCATGCCCAGGCCTGCTTCACTATTCTTCGGGGTGAGAAAAACGCGCGCCACTGCTCCGGTTGGCACTCCGCTTACGGTTCCCGTGACGCGATAGGCGCGAGTCATTTGCACACCGAAATTTGCCGACGCTTCCTCCCCCGCGCGCACCTCAACTTCAATCGCTTGGCTTTTGTCCACCGTCCCCGGGTAATAGGTCGGCGCGTAAACCAGCCGCTCCTTGGCATTTCCCTTTTCTCCGGCGGGCGGCGCGGATCCCCTTTGCGGAGGTGTGACCGAAATCAGGTATTTTCCTGGGCGCAGGTCGGCAATCCTGTATTCGCCCAGGTCGTTGGTCGTGCCGGCCCCGGAGTTGAAGCGCAGCAAACCGAATCCGTGCTTGCCGGTCGTGGTTGCATTCACGGCTACGCCCGCCATGGGATCTCCATCCTCGTCCACAATTTTTCCTGAAATAACGCCTGCGGCCTGCATCCGAAACACAAGGCCGGTCAGCCCTTGTCCGGGTTGCAGAGTAAAGGTTGTTTGGTTTTTCGCGGCCTGCACAAATCCCGCGCGCTCCAAAGTGACCATGTATCGTCCGGGAGCCAGATCCTCGATGCTGAAGGTGCCATCCGCAGCCGTCGTAGCTGTGTGGCGTCCGGCGGACGCTTCCGAACCGCCGATGACTTCGACATTTACCTTCCGGACCGGCTGGCCGCTTCTCGCTTCGATCACTTTTCCCTGGATGCTTTGCTTTTTGGCTTCTTTAGGCGCGTCTGCTTGGCTCTGGGAAATTGTAGGAACAACTAGGCAGGAAAGAGCAAGCATGAACCCACGCAGCATGGGAACCTCCCGGGAACAACGGCCACTACTTCCGAGGACTCTTATACCACGATGCAGTTGTGCGTAGGGCGAGTGGTAGGAAACCCAAACGAATGCCTTGCTTCCGAACGCTACTCGCGGAAAATAAAGTTCAGCTTCACGCCGGAAACTTCAATCAAATCTCCGTCGTTCAGGCGCGTGGGCCCGCCGATGAACCTCCCGTTGACCGAAGGCACTTTGTCGCCGGGGCCGAGAAAGTAGCCGTCATCGCGCTGGTTGATCTGCGCGGCCATTTGCGGCTTGAACCAGCCCTTCAATTTCACGGTGGCCATGGGGGACTTCCCGATGACGGTCAGCTTGTTGGTCAAAATGTATTCTTTTTGGTCGGTGTTTCCGCCGAGCACCATGAGGGTGGCCACTCTCACGCGCGTCGAGGCGAATTGCATGGATTCGCCCATCGCGGCGGCCTGCTGGAGCATCTGGCGGCGCTCTTTGGTGTCCAGCACCATCGTTTCGTTGATGCGCGGCGCCGCTGTTTTGCGGGCCGATTGCCACGGCACCGGCGCATCCCCGCTGGTGTCCACCTTGATGATGTGCTTCCCAATGTGAACTTTATCTCCGTCGTGCAACGTGGCGCGCTCGACGCGGAGATCGTTGACGAACGTGCCGTTGAGGCTGTTGAGATCCTCAATGACCATTCGGCCGCCCTCGAAATAGACTCTTGCGTGGTAACTGGAGACGGCGAGGTTGTCCACGGACAAGTCGTTGTCCGGGGCGCGCCCGATGGTCACCGGGCGGTTGCCCACCGGCACCTCTCTTACGAGTCTGTTGTCAAACATGAGGCTGAGTTTCGGCATCTCCCATCCCTCCCGCGTTGCCATTGTTGCCCAGGTTCTTGCGCGCCCCGCGGCGCAACCACGAAAACCATCCTTTGGAATCCTTGAGCATCCGCACAATCACTACCGTGATGTTGTCCGGGCCGCCGCGCTCATTGGCCAGCGCAACCAATTCTTCTCCTCCGCGTATTGGATCCGTTTCGGCTTGAAGCACACCGGCAATTTCCGGCTCCGTAACCACGCGCGTCAATCCATCCGAACACAGCAGCAAAACGTCCCGCGGAAACAGGATATGCTCTTCGGCATCCACTTCGATCTCCGACTGCGCACCCAAAGCGCGCAACAACACGCTCTGCATTTCGCTTTCTTCGGCTTCCACCACCGTCAACATGCCGCGCCGCACCTGCTCGGCGACCAGGGAATGATCGCGCGTGAGCTGCAGCAGCGAGCCGCCGCGCAACAGATAGGCCCGGCTGTCGCCCACGTGCGCGATGCTGAGTTTGCATCGGTCGATCCATGCCGCGGTCAGCGTTGCTCCCATACCGTGCCGCTCGGGATGCTCTTTCGCGGACTTGCAAATGTTCCGGTTGGCCAGGTGCAACGCCGTCGCAAGTCGTTTCGTTTTGGCGCTCCAGCCGGGCTGCACTTGGCCCAACACTGGGGCCGCCGGATGGGCCTCCGCATCGAGACAATGCTTCACCACCGTTTCCACGGCCATGGCGCTCGCGATTTCGCCGTGGGCTTCTCCCCCCATGCCATCCGCCAGCACGTAGAGGTTCAGCGGCTTCACAATCTGGAAGCAATCTTCGTTGTTCGTTCGAACGCGACCAAGGTCGGTCACGCCGCCACACACAATTTCCACACGTGCTCCGATTCGCTGCCTCTACCGTTCCCACTTGCTTAGGTCGCGAAAGAGCGCATTGGCGTCATCGCTCCCTCCGCCGCCGCAAGAACTAATCCAAAATCCTTGGAACGGCACTTGAACTGACACCCCTGCCCACACTCCCAAGCTTGAGCCTGTTCCCACGCTAGCACACCCCAAGCGCAACGAACGAGTCCTGAACCCTACTGATTACTCGCACTTTAGCTACACGCCGGCTCCGGGAATTGCCGTGTTTTCTGTGAGTTAAGTCTGCTGGTGTGATGAGCAGGACGGTGCTGGTGTATTCGCCGGAGCAAGTGTCGGTCGTCTCTGAAAAATGAACCACAGCAAAAAGCGATTGCAAGCTCAGGGAGCGAATTCACCTTCACGGAGAAGAACCTCAAGCACAGTACAGGTTCAAGAAGAAGCGCTTTCTCTGGTTGCACACGCCTTCCCCGCGACCAACTTGTCCACTACAATCCACCCATGGCTGCCCGGTGCCAATTTTTATTTGCCGCCTGCGCGATCCTCAGCGGCTTTGCCCAGCGATTGGCAGCCCCGCAAAAATCTACGCCTTCTGCCTCCAGACCTGCTTCGCTTGCTGCCACTTCATCCGCACCCGCACCCAACGCCGCCCGCGTCCTGCTCCTCCCGCGGCGCATGGTTTCCGGAGAGCGTGCCACGCTCGCCGTGCTGGACGTGAGTGGAAGACTCACGCCGGGAGCAGCGGTCACTTTTTCCAACGGCGACCATCTCAAGACCGACGCCACCGGGCGCGCGCTTTTCGTGGCTCCGTTGAATCCCGGCGTCCTTTGGGGTTCGATTGACGGACGGCCGGGGCGCGTGTCGACCATGATTCTCACGCCCGTCGAAGCATCCGCGTCGTCCTTGGAAATCTCAGCGACCCCGCGCATCGCTTCGCTGACGGATCGCTTCGAAATTTTAGGCAAGGGGTTTTGCGGCGACGCCGACGCTAACCAGGTGGACATCGCAGGCCACGGAGCGTTGGTGCTGGCCTCTTCGCCCATCGCGCTGACGGTTCTTCCGCCGATGGAGCGGGAGCCGGGCCCGGCAACGGTCGCCGTCTCGTGCGCAAAAAAGGATGCGCCGGCCTTCTCGACCACCTTCGTCGAACTTGAGCTGAAAGCGGATTCTTCACCGCTCAAGCGAGGCGAGCATCGCACGCTGACTGTGAGCGTGCATGGCACGGCGGAAAAAATCTCCTTGGAAGCGCGCAACCTCGCTCCAGACGTCGCAGAGCTAGTTGGCGGTAATCCTGCGCGGCGGTTGAGTTCCGGCGGCGAGGAAGAAAATATCGCGCAGTTCGAGGTAGTGGGGAAGAAGGAGGGGACCTTTCTCATCTCCATCCGCTTGGTGCCTACCATGACGCGGCCCCAGCGAACTTCGTGAGTGTCGATTAAGCGCCCTTCTTTAGGCTCCCCTCCGCAGCGAAGCTGAGCTTGCTCTGAGGGCCTTCCAGCGCGGTTTCGGCGGGAGCTGGTACGAGCATGCCGCGAAGACCATCTTGCGTTTTTTCGAGCAGCTTGTCCGTTTCCGAGTAGCTCTGGGAGGCATTTTTCAAGTGCGTGCCTAAAACCCCGAATTTGTCGGCAAACTTCTCGAGTTGCTTCTCCAATCCGGAAAGGCTCGCCAGAAGGCACCGGACATTTTCTTCGGTTTGCATGCCGCGCAGGCCCATGGCAATGACGCAAAGATGGGCGTAAAGCGTATTCGGAGAAACCGCGAAGACCTGTCTTTCGCGGCAGTAGGCGTCCAAGGGTTGGCCTTTGATGGCATCGGTCATCAGGAGTTCGTAGTAAACGCTCTCCGATGGGACAAACATAAGCGCGAGATCGAGCGTGCCTTCCTCCGGCACAACGTATTTCTTGGCCACGTCGTCGACATGGCCTTTTACGGCGACGGCAAAGGCGCGGCGCGCTTCCTCCCCTTCCGTCGCGATGCGGCGGTAGGCGTCTAGCGGAAACTTCGAATCAATGGCCATCAATTTTTTGTCGCGTAGAAAAATGACCGCGTCCGCCGCTTCCCCGCTGGAGAATCGGTACTGCTTGGCATAGAGGCTCGGGGGCAAGGAGTCTTCGAGGAGGCGCTCCAGAGTAACTTCGCCGAGCGAGCCGCGCGACTTCGCGCCGCCCAGGATTCCTTCGATGGTCTGGGCAGCTTGCGATAACTGCGTGCCTGCTTCGTGAACCTCGCCAAGCTGCCGCTGAATCTGGCTGATCTGATCGCGGGCATTCTTCAGCTCCTCCGCCATGCGGGTCTGCGCGTCGGAAGTAAGTTGGCCGGTGATCTGGGCGGAGCTCTTGATGGCCTCCTGCAGGGCAGGCGTGACACTGTCCAGCCGTTGAGCGACTGCCTTGGCGATAACTTCCATCTGCCCGCTGCTCTTGGCTTGCGCCGTTGCCATAGTTTGCAGGTCGCGGCGCAGTTCGTTCATCTGGGACTCGAGGTTTTCGTTCTTCTGGCGGCTTTGCACGGTCTGCAACACCAGCCAGAGGACGGCAATGGCTACAACAATCGCTACGCCGATGAGGACTCCGATCATTCGTTCTCCAATGCAATGACGGGAAACGGTCTTTCTACTTTACTCGCACTGCGGCCTCCTGAAAACCACGGCAGAAACAAGCACGGCCCCGCTCGGCAAGGCCCTGGTATGCGGTTGAGTTTCGGCCGTAAGGCTTGCTTCTACCAGTTCAGCTTGAGCGCGAATTGGAACTGGCGCGCATCGTAGGCGGCGGTTGGTTGGCCAGCGAAGCAAGTTGCGCCCGCGCTTGGGTCGCAGAGCTGGTTGACGGCGGCAATGTTGGTGCGATTGAAAAGGTTGAAGGCATCGGCTATGACATCGAACTTGAGCCGTTCGCCGAGCGGAATGCGCCGGGAAAGGCGCATGTCCCACTGGAAGAAATTGGGCATGACAAAGCGGTTGCGGCCAAGATCGCCGATGCAGCCCGCGCCAGCGGTCGTCAGGCCAGGAATGGCGAAGGCCGAGCCGCTATTTGTCAGGCAAACATTCGCCAGTCCGAACGTTACCCCCGGAAGGAAGGGCGACATCGTGGCACCACCGACCGATGGGCGCGCCTGCGAGGCGCCAAGGTCAAGGCGCGTATCCTCGGCACTGATGACGTTGAACGGCCTCCCCGAAGAGAACTCCACGATGGGAGAAAGCGTGAAGTCGCCGATGAAATGCTGGAAGAACCCGTCTCCGGACTTGGCGCTGCCGGATTGGAAGACGGCGCTCGTCACCCAGCGGTGGCGCTGGTCGTTCACGGAATTGGCGCGCTCGAGGTTGGGGAAGCGGCTGTCTTGCGGCTCGAGCGGGGATTGCAGGTCGGTTGAATCATCAAGGGAATGGGAGAATGTGTAGCTAGAAAGCAGCTCGAATCCCTTGGAGAAGCGCTTCGAAAGATTGAAAGTTACGGCGTTATACCAGGAGTTGCCGTTGGAAAGCTGCGCATCCACACTGTTCCATGGCACTGGGACACCGAAGCCGCCGGGGTAACATTTCCGGGCAGTATTCCCCAGCAAAGGGAATCCGGAAGGGAAGCAGGCAGCTTGCGCCGCGCCCGCCAATTGGGGATAGAGCGCCGCACCGGGACCGGCGAACGACGGATTCGGGCCGGATGGGCGGAAGAAATTGAAGGCCGCCGCCGTGCCCAAAGGCGTGCCGTTCAGAAACGCGAGCGGGCCGGGGCAGCCGCTCAGCGCTCCCAACACGCTGGGAATAATCGGATTAAAAGTGCAGCCATTAGAGCTGGTCACCGAGGCGCCGGGCACCGCAACGCTTAACGGAAGCGTGCCACAGACCGCGCTGGTAAAGCCGGCAGCATTGCAATCGGCAAAATTTACGTCGAGCAATTGAGGATCGGTGGAATTCACGTCGATGGGGCGGTTCAAGTGCAAACCGCGGGTCCACTGGTAGCCGAGGCTGAACTTCCAGGAGCCCGCGATTTCCCGCTCGACGGTGAGATTTGCCTGGTGGGCGTACGCGTAAACGAAGTTCTTCGAGAGCGGAAGAGTAAACGGCAAGATGGGCAGAGGGAATCCCGCTTGCAAATACGCCTGATTGGCGAAGACGGAACCGGAAGCAAGAGGATCGAAGCGCTGCTGGCCCGGCAAATAGAACATATTCGGGAGCGCGTTCAAAACGCCCTGGAAAATGGAAGAACCATTGAGGTTGGCGGGAGTGTCCAGCCCGTTTCCGCAAACCGGTGCTTGCGGAAGGAGGCCACAAGCAGAAGGCGTGCCTCCTGTGGACAGCAACTGCACGGAACGGCCGCCGTCGGCGGTGACAGCGTCGAACGCGGTTGCCAGAAGCGGGTGGTCATAGAACATGCCGTACCCCGCGCGGAGGACCGTCTTGCCATTTCCTGCGGGATCCCAGGCCAGGCCAAACCGCGGAGCGACGTTGTTGTAATCGCGCGGGATGCCCTCCACGACGCCAAGAGCTTTTTCCGCAGCCGCATTGATTGCCGTGCCTGCCGCGAAGAGCGGGCTGATTTCCAGGTCATAGCGCACGCCGTAATTGACGGTGAAATGCCGGTTCATGCGCCAACTGTCCTGAAGGAAGAAGCCCATCGGCTGATTGTCAAACGGGTGGTTGGAATTTCCGATGCCTTGGATGTAGGAAGTGGGAATCCCGAGGCCGTAGGACTGAAGAGCGGTAGTGCCCGGAAGGGCCGTGACCCCGGGAACATTGTCGGGGAAACCGAAATGCGACGCAGCCAAACCGCCGAAATTTACGTCGCCGCCAAAGTCGAGTTCGAAAATCTGCGCCTTTTTCGAACGCAACTGGATGAGGTTGTAGTCGCCGCCCATTTTGAAGACGTGGCCGGCGCGAACCAAAGTCACGTTGTCGGTGAATTCGAAACGGCGCTCGATACGGTCCACCGTGGAATAAGGCTCGCGCCCGAAGTAAGCATAGCCCGGGATGTTGACCCCGACTTGGTCGCCGCCGGGAAGCTGCGAGAATCCGAAGTGCAGGCCGCGCCGAGCGATCTGCGTGCGGAATTCGTTGAATGTTTTGTCGGTGAAGATAGTGTCGTGCTGGAAGGTGACGTTGAGGTCGCGCGACTGATTGTATCCGGCGCGCGAGCCCGAGTTTTGCCCGAACACCTGGTTCTGCGAAGTGGAGGGCAACCCGGTGACGAGCGACGGAGAAACTCCCACGCGGACAAAAGAGTTATTGCGGTTGTTCCAGCGCTGATCGATGCGCGCAGACCACAGGCTGGTTTTTTCCATGATCGGATAATTCCCGCGGATGGAATTCAAGCCCACATAAGATGCAGGAAGCGGAGCAACGTACACTCCAAAATTCGAGCAAGTAGCGCCGTTGTTCACTGGTTGAGCGGCGGGGCAAGCAACGGGGATCGAAAATTGAGCGCCAGGTGAAGCTGTCGGTGGAATGCCATTCTTCTGATAGAAGCCGTTCGCCACCGCGCCAAAATCGAACCGGTTCAGCGCAACGCTGGAAGCGGAACCCATGAAGACGGCGTAGCTTGCAGCCAGCTGCGCGAGTTGAGGATTGCCGGTAGCCTGGGAGGCCGCGAACAGAGCATTAACCGCATTGGCCTGGTCAGGAGTCAATTGCACTGTGAGCCCGCCGGCGGCCGGAGGCAAAGTCACCGGAACCATACCGAAATTGCCGATGCCAATGCTGGAGAACCCCGTTTCCTCACGCTGCGTGTATTCGTAAGAAAAGAAACCGAAGGTCTTGTCTTTCCGGAGAGGACCGCCGAACGTCAGGCCGCTTTGCGTGCGCGTGTAGGCTTGCTTGACGGGGTCCAGCGCGCCGGTCACGGGATCCACTTGTCCGGAAAAAGCGTTGCGCGCTTGAAACGCTTTGTTGCGGAAATAACCGAAGGCGTCGCCATGGAATTCGTTGCTACCGCTCTTGGTTACGATATTGACCACACCGCCGGTGGCGCGGCCATACTCCGCGTTGTAGTTACTGAGGATGAGCTGAAATTCCTGCACGCCTTCTTGGGAAATCGTGGAGCGGATGCCGTTGATGGAGTTGTCGCCGGCGTCCGCACCGTCGACGCTGACCATGTTGCCGCGCGCGCGCGCGCCGCCAATGCTCAGGCCGCTATTCGGGGCGGGGCCGATGGTGGGGGCCATGTCGCGCGTGGTCTGGGAATTCGTAAGCGTAAAGTTGATGTAATTGCGGCCGTTGATGGGCAGGTTATCAATGCGGCGCTGCTCCACGGTATCGGAAACCTCTGTCTTGGTGGTCTCGATGGGCGCGGTTTCCGCGGACACCATGAGGGTCTGCACCTGGCCGCGCAGTTGCAGCGCCGGGTTCAGCGTCGCAGCCTCACCGACAGTCAGTGAAATGGCGCGATTCTCATACGCTGCAAAATTGGCGCCGCCGTCAACGGTCATTTTGTATCGGCCGGGAGGAATTGCTACCAGGTCGTACCGCCCGCTGTCGTCGGTGACTGCAGTTCGCGTCGCTCCGGTGGCGGCGTTGGTCAGGGTGACCTTTGCGCCTTTCACGGCGAGATTCTGTGGATCGAGAACCGCTCCGGAAAGCGTGGCGGTATTTACCTGCGCCGAAGCGAACGCGGCACCTGCAAATAAGAGTGAAATAAGCAGAATAGACGCGAAGATGCACCGCCAAGCCGCCAAAGCACCTTCCCTGCGTTGCATGAGTTTTCCCTCCTGTTGCTTCTGAATCTACCGCTACCCCCGGCGGTGACGGGCTGGCCCGCCGCTAGCACGCCTGAAACAATTGAATACAGGGCTTTTACTGTAATGCAGCCCGGCTTTCAACGGAAAACTTTTCCCAGAGTTAGCTTGAAATCCAATTCTCCGGGTGCGGGCGGCAGCCTGACGTGAATCGCGCCCACCCGGCAAGCGACAAGAGGAGAAACGGCGGAGAACAGGGGGAAGAATGTCGCTTCTGGTCGTGCCCGGCCTCTGCAGGGTAAGGGAACCTCAAGCCCCTACAAGATTCTCAGGCACTTTGCTCACTTTGTAATGCAAACTAGTTTGCCTCAAAAACTATATGGCCGCACCATCTACATGGCGGACTTCCATCATCCCGTAGTCCAGGCCTTGACGTCCAGCTGGTTCCTGATCAGGGATAACCACTGTTGGGGCCGCAGTCGGCTAGAGCTGAAGGTGGCGCTGGACGAGCTTGCGGAGCTTTTCGCGGTCTTCCTCGCTCATGTGCACGAATTCCACGCCGTTCCCGTCTTGGCCGATGTTGCGGACCACCGCCGTAAAATTGATCTTGCGAAGACCAGCGCGAATCTCCAGCTTGATAGAGTCGCCGACGGTGAGTTTTCGCGGAGACTCGAGATAGGCGCCGCCCAGGCTGATGGTTTTCACCCGAGCCAACCCGGCCGGGGTTCCTTCAATCTGCGCACGCAGCGGCGACTCCAGAGGCACCCGCACGTAGCGCCGAGGAACGAGGTAACCGGAGCTCGATTGCCCGGGCGCCCCAAACGCGGCCGCGGCCTGCTTGAAGGAGGGGCGGTTCTCGATGAGTGCGAGAGCATCCTCCGCGGCTGCCCGCAGACCTGCAGGCTCGGCGTAGGTAAGGCCGTCCCGCTTTTCGACGAGCGAACGGAGAAGTTCCGCGGCATCGTACGAGCGCATCCGGCCTAATGCCTCGATGGCTTTGATGCGCACAAACTGGTCGCGCAAGACCTCGTGTTCCCCTGCCGCGATTTCCATCAGGTGTGGGACGGCCGAGGCTTCCTGTGCCAGTCCGATTTGATCGATCATCATGGGCACAACCATAGGATGTGCCTCGGCGAGGATGGCGGAGAAGACGAAGGCGGCACTCTGCGCCGACCCCGAACTGCAAGGCCTTGATAGTTCACTCACGGCCAAGTCCTGGAGGTTCCATTCCCAGCTTCCAATCGCGCGGGCGAGTCCGCGCAGCAGACGCTCGGCGTCTGCTGCGGCCAGAAGCCTGATCGCGGCAGTCACGCGCTGCCGGCGCGCTTCATAAAGCCGCGTCTCGAGTAGGTTGAGAACAGGAATGCCAATCGTCCGCAGCAGGCGGGCCATGGCCTGAAGCATCTCCGCGCCCCGCGGCTCTGTCAGCAGCAGGGTCAAGCGGTCCAGCAAACGTTCCGGATCGCGCTGCAAGAGCCGGGGCAAAACGGGATCCAGCGGGCGGTTCGCCAGCGCCGCGTCCACCAGTAAGAACCAGCGGTCCTGGGCAACCAAACGGGCTGCAAGGTTGGTCATGTGATCGTGCTCTTTGTCACGAGGCGCGCGCTCAAGGCCGGTGAGGAGGAATTCGAATCCGCCAAAGTCAGCGCGACGCAAAGTGATTCGGCCCAGGGCTTCGACCAGTGCGGCAAGCAGTGCAGCGGTTTCCGGGGTGCGCTCGGTTTGAAGGGCTTTCAAGGCACTGCGGCTGAAATCTTCCGGCAATTGATTAGGCCAGAGAGACTCGATAATGGGAATAAGCTCATTCAGTCCGGCGGCGACCAAACGCCTTGCGGAAGCCTCGGAGAGTTCCAGGCGCCGCAAATAGTTCAAAACAATGGTCCGCGCTTCGCGGCGGGGAGCGTCCGCGCCAGTGTCCACAAGCTGCCCAAGAGTCTGCCGCAGAGCGGCAACCGGAACGCACCAGACTTCCGGGCCGCGCAACACGGCCGATTTCTCGCGCGCCGGAAGCTCCAGCCAGAAGCGGTCAATCAGTTGTTCGCGATGCTTTTCCGTGGCCCAGGTCACCGCCAGCGAGGAAAGATGTTGCGAAGCATGCGGACCAGAGTAGGCGCCGGACTCCACAAGCACATCCGCCAAACGATGGAAAGTCGGGCGTATCGTTTGGGGAGTCAGCGAGCCGCCTGCAAACTCCGCGCTGAGGAATTCCAGAATGATGTTTTCAGACAGGCGCAGCAGATAAGGAAGCGGTTGCTCGCCGTCGCGCGGAGAATACTGCGAGACGCACTGAAGCAGCATGCGCACGCTCTCGCGGCTGGCCTCTTCCATGGCCCCGTGAATCGCACGCGCGGCTTCCTCGGGAGAGATGCCGCGGGCGGTTTCGAGCGGAGGAGTAAGGCGGGCCAGCAGGCGCAGCGTGGCCATCAAGTCGTCGAAGTCAGGCGCTTTGATCGGTGAGTCGCTGGATGCACGCGGGGTGTGCCCGCCATAGGCGACTAGAGCGCCAATCAGGCTCGCCAATACCGTGTCTACCTTGCGCTCGGTTTGGGTATTCACCGAAATGCCTTCCACGCGGTTCTCGAGGAGACGACCGGACCACCGGGCACCGGTGTCATCGACTGCCGGCTCCTCCGACTTTACCAATGACTCTTTCATGAGTCGGGCCAGCGTGTCCAGTGCACCGACATGGAATTTCCGGGAAAAGACCAAGGACCATATCCCCATGCGCTGTAAGTCTGCGGCTAGCGCCTGCATCTCACCGCGCGCGTCGGGCAAGTGCCCATCGCCGATCCTGGGAACCACAATCCCGCCCCGCTCGACTCGAATTTCCATTCCTTCTAAACCTTCCGTGACTTGACGCAGGGCATCGTATGCGCTATCGAGGCTGTCCAGACGGCAGGGATGATTCTTCTCGTAAAGGCGTTCCGACCGCAGGAGCAAATGAAAGTTGCGAAGAGCGCGCTGCGCTTCGATGGATTTGTGGTCCGCCGTAGGCAAGGATGTCAACAAAGAGGTTACTGCGCCGTGTCCGGCGGGCTTGGAAGCGGAATCGGCCGCCGCCGCAGACCGGGCGTCCCGCTCCCCACCGTCGATTGGCAATGTGGCGCGCAAGGCCAAAGAAGTCTCCCACGCCTTGTGTGAGGTTTCACCCGTTCGCCGGGGCCGCGGGTCGAAGCTCCCGCGGCGAAAGCACACCAGGCCTACCAATGCCCATGCAACTGGCTCTCCCAGAGGAGATACGGATAAGCCTTGTGTTTTCATAGGGAAAGGCCAGGAGTCCTCAGAACGAGGGAGGCACGAATGAAACAAATTGTTACGCTTTCGGTAGGCTCTTTCGCAAATGCTCAGCTGGGAAAGGGACTTTCGGGTTGCGGAGGGAGGCAAAAGCTACTTTGGCTGCAAGGTTTGGTCGACCGTGACGGTGCCTCCTTCGCTGGCTTGAACGGTGCGCTTCGCGAACTGATACCCGTTGAGTTTAAGCGTGACGGTGTGCAGCCCCGTAGGTATTTGAACCCGCGCAGGCGTGAACTGAGCGGTGGAATTCCCATCCACGATGATTTCTGCGCCCTTAGGATTGCTGCTCACCTGCGCCCAAGCGACGCGCGCGGCTGACCTTTCCGTTAACTCGATATTGAGTTGTGTCTGGATATCCTTCACTTGAATACTGCTGGAATGGGGCTCGTATCCCGGCAGCCTCAAGACCAGATTGTATTGCCCCGGCGCGAGGGGCAGGACGACTGGGGTTTGGCCGGACTGCTTGGCACCGTTGATGAAAACGTCTGCGCCCGGCGGCTGCGTGGCGATGAAAATTCCCTTGGCGAGCGATTCGAGCTTGATCTTCTGGTCTTGCGCTTCGCCTTCCTTGATTTGCAGAGCCGTCTGGACGGGTTGATAGCCTTCCTTTTGCACTTCCAAGCTGTAGCGCTGCGGTTTGAGATTGTTGAAGCTGCAGGGCGTCTCGCACTTGCTCAAGACATAGCCCGCGGGGCCGTGCAGAACGGCGGTCGCTCCTATCACGTCGGTAACCACTTGAATCGCGCCGCGGCCAGCGGCTGGAACGGGATGACTGCTGTCGTCGGAAGCGCCCGCCGCAGTGGTGGCCGCATCGTCGTATTCGATGTGGTCGATTACGTGCACGCTTGGCGGAGCGTTCCGCAGGAATTTCAGCAGCTCGCCATGCTCGGAGGGACGCAGCTTGCCGGCGAGTGTCAGGGTGTTGCCTGTTCCTTGGACCTTTGCGCGTCCCGCAAGTCCCTTTTCGGAGATGGCCTCTTCGATGCGGCCTTTGTATTCCGCCGCTCTAGGAGTAAGAGAAGTCTCCGCTCGCTTCGGTGCGGTTTTTTCAGGCGCGGCATCCACGGGTTTCGCGTCGCTTGCCTTATCGGGAGCGCTCGTTGCACGTTCACTCGAGCCTTGAGAAGTCTCGCTCGCGGCTGGAGCTGCTCCGGAATTGGCAGCAGTGGTTTCCGAAGGTGGCTTCGACGAGTTGGTCTCTTTGACCTGCTCGTTATGCAAGGCTCGCGCGGCCTCGAAGACAGGCTTGATCTTGATTGCGCCGTAGACGATCACCGCAACAAGAAGCAAGCCTGCAAAGATCGTACCCACAACGCTTTTTCTCTTTGGGAGTGGGGCCGGAACCGGCGCGATAGTTCCGGTGCGGCGGACGACGGGAGTTTGTCCCGGAGATGCGGCGCGCGCGGCTAAGGAGCGAGCCGTGGCCACCACGGTGGGGTCGTCACTGGGGAGCGCTTGGCCCACGAGTCCCCGGCCACCGGCGTTGCTGCTTGCCACGGTAGCTGCGGGAGAGCCGCCCATCACCATCGTCGAATTCGGATTGCCACCGGCGAAGCCTTGCGCGCGGTAATTGCGCAAGTCATCCAGCATCTCGTGGCAGGTTTGATAGCGCTGTTCCGGCTCTCTTGCCAGCGCCTTCATCACCACCGCGCTGATTCCGGGGTGAATCGAGGGATCGATTTGCCGCGGGGGAACGGCATCTTCATTGACAATCTTGTAGATGACGGTGGTGATGTTTTGCCCCGGAAAAGGCTTTTCGCCGGTCAGCATTTCATAGAGCATGACGCCCAGCGAAAAAATGTCGCTGCGGCCGTCCACGGCGCGTCCCTTCACCTGCTCGGGAGACATATAGCTGGGCGTGCCCATGACGTGCGCGGTTTGTTGCGTGCTGCCGAATTGAAGAATCTTGGCGGTGCCAAAGTCGGTGATTTTGACAGTGTCGTCCGCGGCGAGCATCAAGTTGGCCGGCTTAATGTCGCGGTGAACGACGTTGCGTTCGTGGGCGAATTGCAATGCGCTGAGGGTCTGATCGAGGATGCGCAGCGTGCGCGGCAGAGGGAAGGAATTCCCGCCGTCTAAAAGGGCCTGGAGGCTTTTGCCCTCCACCAATTCCATGGTGATGTAGTAGAGGCCGTCTTCTTCGCCGGCGTCATAAACAACAACAATATTCGGATGCGTAAGCAGGCCGGCGGCGCGCGCTTCGGTTTGAAACCGCGCCAGAAGCTCGGCGTGCTTGAGTCCCGTGCCCTGCTCGCTGAGACGGATGGTTTTTACCGCGACGGTGCGCCCGATGACGGGGTCGACGGCCCTGTACACAATGCCCATCGCGCCGCGGCCGAGCTCTCCGACGATTTCGTATCTTCCGGCTTTTGTTACTGTTTCCATCTTCAAGCGGGCGCTGATTTGAAAAGCAACGCCTCAGAAAAGCCCCACTCGCTCGCCGGGCAGACTGCCCCTCTTTTTGAGGGCTTAGGGCCTGTGTTGCTGGAGCTTGGTATTTTTAGCCTGACGTTGTCCTGCGGACATGCGTCCACCGACACCCGGGCGCCCTACTTGGCACAGTACCCAGCGGAATTTCGAAAGGTCAACGCTACTGGCGTACCAGTGTTTCGCACTCGATACGTGGCCGTTCGGTCGGGCTCGAAATCAAACGAGGTTCCGGGGACCAAATCAACCCTTAGCTGGAGTGTAGTCGTGCTAGTGACCGTAGCCGTGAGAGTCCTTGTCGGCCGTTACCTTGCCTGAGAAGGAGCGGCAGAGATATGTGAAATAACCTGCCGCAAGAATCATCCCAAGCACCCACTATACAAGGCCAATCTTCAGGCCGTAGTTACCGGCTTTGGCGTTGCTCAGGGTCCGCGAGCAGATGGGATTCCGTGCGGGCAGCACCATGGGATAAGGGCCGAAGACCACGCTGGTCAACATGCCGGTCAAATACGCGCAGGAAGCAAGAAGGCTTTGCGTTCATCCCGCTTTGGCAATTCGAAAAGAACGCCGGCCAGGCCGGCGACCGCGAGTAAAGAATCACCTTCAATGATGGCATTCAGGGTACTGCGGCCGTGACGGCAGGCGCGATTTTTTCCGCAGTGCGTGTTTCGGGCAAACCACCGCGCGACCTGCAGGTGGTGATGCTGGGCGCCGGCTCGGCAGGGATTGGCGTTGCCGATTCGTTGCGCGAAGCTTTTGTCGCGGACGGGTGGTCCGAAGCGGAAGCGCGGGCGCACTTCTGGCTGGTCAATAGTGGCGGATTGCTGCATTCCGGGCGCATGGACTTGTCCGAAGAACAGCGCAATTACGCGCAGCCTGCGGAGCGTCTCGTGGGTTTCACTCGCACGCTCGAAAACAACCGCATTGGCCTCGGCGACGTGATTCATAGAATTGAAGCCACGATTCTTATCGGACTTTCGACTCTTCCCGGCGCGTTCACCGAATCCATCGTTCGCGAGATGGCCCGCAAGTGCGAACGACCAATCATCCTGCCGCTGTCCAATCCGACCTCCAAGTCGGAGGCCATTCCGGAGGATTTACTTCGGTGGACGGATGGCCGCGCCCTGATTGCCACGGGTTCACCCTTTGCCGATGTCATCTTTAAAGGCCGGAAGATGCGGATCTCGCAATGCAACAATGTTTTCATCTTTCCCGCCATGGGACTGGCGGTTACCGCCACCAGGGCGCGTCGCGTGACTGACAGCATGTTCCTTGCCGCCGCGCGCGCTCTTGCCAAGCATTCTGCCGCTTTGGCGGATCCAGCTGCACCTTTGTTGCCCGCATTGACTGGGCTACGCCGCGCGGCCGTCGAAATAGCGTTTGCGGCGGCGGAGCAAGCACAGCGCGAGGGCTTGTGCGTCAAATCTTCTCCCGAGTCTTTGCGCAATGCGATTGTTTCCTCGCAGTGGGCGCCAGTTTATCCATCGTATCGGTGATGGGCCCGACGCCCGCTGACGGATTTTTCTCGCTGATGGAAGAGGTCAAGCCGGCCAATTGACTCGTGGACGCTCTCTCAGGGCGAGAAACGCGACCCGCCCGGTGGCCGGGGCCCCGGCGGCGCAGGATCCGGGCGCAGCCCGGGAGCGATCTTGGCGATGCGCAAATTGCGGAAGATGGTCGGCCAATACTCCTTGACAATGTTGCTGCCAGCAGTGAACCCAAGCCGCACTCCGTAGCGGCGAAAGGTTTGCCCGGCAGTCTGCTGCGAGACGGGTAGGTAGCTATTTGCCAGGCTTTCGGCCAAGACAGGCCCAAGAATTCCCGGCCAGTTGATGCCTTTCGAACCGGCATCGGTGCGCGTGACCACCAGGCGGCTGACGCTATAGCCAATGCGGTGCCACGGGCTACCGCGCAAGCTCACAAAGTAGCGCGGGTCGCGGCGCATGAGCGATGCAAACACAAACGTTCCGAAAAATTCGGTCGAGGCGCCCGTGGCCATGGATGAGCCAAGACGCTTTCCGTACCCGCTCATTCCTTGGCCATATTCGGGCAGCGAATCGAGTGCCTGGTGGATTCCCGCGCCCGCAGCGGAGGAAAGAAAGCGCGATGGCGCGATGCTTTTGCCGGCAAAGAGCTCCAACTTTTGTCTGCTGCGGAGCGGGCCAGGGCTTGCCGCCAGGTCCGGAAAGAAGATCGAGCGCCGGCCTAAAACCTCTATGGTCGTTCGAAGCGGATTCTCATGCTTGTGAGCCGCCTGTTCTTGCCGGGGCGCCGGTGCTACTGGGAGATCTTTCGGCTTCGGCTCTTGCTGTGCCGCTGCAGCGTCGGCAGAAAGAAGTAGAAGCACGCCCAGTGACAGAGCCCAACAGCCGCGGTGCATTCTGCCATGGTAGCATGGACGAGGTCTGCCGCTCCCAAGGTGCGCGCCGGATTTTTTTAAACACAAAACGAAACGCTTTCCTAGCAGCTAAGCTAGCTTGGCTGTGAGGGCCGGTTCCTCATTGCTACAATGCGGACGAGATGGCGTCGAGTGCCAAAAGAGATTTCTCTGGCCGACACTCTTGGCTGACATGGCTTTGGAGCGGAGTACGCGAAGTCCTCGCATGTGTCCTTAGCGCCACATTGACACCTGGGCTTTTCTGTGCTGGACATCAGCAGGAAAAGCCGGAGCCGATGCCGAAGCCGCAAGCGCAGTCGCAATCCGGCGGCGCTTCCACGGGCGGAGTTTTCGCGCCCGTGCTCGACGAAAAAAACCGGCCGATTACGGCGGGCGGATTCGTCGAAGGCGCCCCGATTGTTTTCGAGGATTTCACGAAGAAATCGGGGCTGGACAAGTTCAAGCACGTCTCCGGCTCACCGGAAAAGACCCAGATCCTCGAAGCCCCGGGCTCGGGCGTGGCAATTTTTGACTATGACAGCGACGGCTGGCCCGACATTTATCTGGTGAACGGTTCCACGTTTGAGGCCCTGCGCGGAAAAGAGAAGCCGCCGCGCGCCGCGCTTTTTCACAACAACCATGACGGGACGTTCACGGACGTAACGGACAAGGCGGGCGTGGCCAACGAACGCTGGGGTTTCGGCGTGGCCGTGGGCGATTACGACAACGATGGCTGGCCTGACCTTTACGTCACGAATTACGGAAAGAACCGCCTTTACCACAACAATCACGATGGCACCTTCACCGACGTAGCGGAAGCGGCGGGGGTGGCGGTCGGCGGAGCGAAGCCGGTCTGGTCAGCCGGGGCCACATTCGGCGATTACGACGGCGACGGAAAGTTGGATCTCTACGTCACGGGTTATGTGAAATTCGACATGGACAATCCGCCGCTCTCGGGAACCGCTGCGACGCAATACAGCTTTTGCCAGTATCGCGGGAAGCCCGTGATGTGCGGTCCGCGTGGCCTGGCGGGGGAGCAGAATCATCTCTTTCACAACAATGGCAATGGCACGTTCACGGAAGTCAGCAAGAGAGCCGGAGTGGCAAACGAGAAAGGATACTACGGGTTTGGTGCGGCTTTTGCGGACTTGAACGATGACGGGAAGCTTGACCTAGCGGTGGCCAACGATTCCGTGCCGAACTATCTGTTCCTGAACAAGGGCGACGGAACCTTCGAAGATGCGAGCTATCCTTCCGGATTTGCGTTGAAGGAAGACGGTAGAGAACAGGCGTCCATGGGGCTCGGCATCGGCGACTATGAGAACAGCGGGCGTCTATCGCTGTATGTGACGACCTTTTCCGACGATTACTATTCGCTTTATCGGAACGAGGGGGACGGAAATTTTTCGGACGTGAGCTTTCAGGCTGGAGTGGCCAGCGTCACGATCCCCTTTCTTGGCTGGGGCACCGGGTTTCTCGATTACGACGATGACGGCTGGAAGGACATTTTTGCTGCGAATGGCCACGTCTATCCGGGCGTGGACCAGAACGATTGGGGCATGACGTACGCGCAACGCCCGCTGCTCTTTCGCAACCTGGACGGGAAACACTTTCAAGTTGTCCCAGCGGCGCCGAATAGCGGACTAGCAGGAGTTTACAAGATACATGCGCCGACGGGGCAAGTGTTGGGAATAGAGTGAGTTGGCGGCCAGAGCGTGTATGTCCTAACTGGACTGACTCAGCGCACCCTTGGCGTAGCGTTGTAGTTCAAGCAGAGAAAAGAGCCGCTGCTGAAGCGGATCCATGCGGGTTAAGCAAGTGGCGG
>QHYK01000076.1 GCA_003224085.1 Acidobacteriota bacterium
GTGTTTGAAAATTGTGCAGGAGGGGGGGTGAATTTTCCTGTGGAAAGTCAATTTCTCCTTGACAGCATTCCTCAGAAATCTGAAGGCAAGGGGCTTTACGGCTCCCCTCGGTAAGCGCCGCGAGTTTATCCGCCGTCTCCCGAAAATGGGAGAGTCTCTAAGCAGCGCTTCTCGGCCCAGAACGTGCCCAGAGGAAGTACCCTGCTGTCAGGAGGGCCAGCCAGGGGACGCCGGCAAGAAGAGTGATACGAAAGCCGGGGACCCACCAAGTGCCAAGCATCACAGCGAGAACTGCGGCAAGTCCGGCGAGGGAAGCCCAAGGTCCAGCGGGGCCAAGCTGCAAGTAGGATTTCGCGTGGAGCTGGTGGTAGCGGCGAAACGCGAGGTGGGTCAGAAGGGTCATGCCCCAAGCAAAGAGCGCGCCAAAGGTGCTCAGCCCCATCATGAAAACGAAGAGGGAATCCTGGAAATATTTCGACAGGATCATGGCCGCCGCCATGCCGCTGCCGGAAGCCAACACGGCGATCATGGGCATATTTTTCTTGCTGAGGCGGCCGAGAGTTGCAGGGAGGTAGCCGCCCCGCGCGAGAGAAAAGGCCAGCCGCGCGGTGAAGTATAAGTTGGCGACGGCGCTGGAAAGCGCAGCAGTCAGAACCACAAAATTCATGATGTGGCTGGCGGCAGGAATGCCCACGGTTTGAAATACGCGGACGAACGGGCTTTCGCCCATCCCGATTTGCTTCCAAGGAACGATTCCGACGACCAACGCGAGTCCTGCAACATAAAAAAGTACCAGCGCAGTGACGGTGTTGCGCAAAGCCTTGGGGACGGCCTCTTTGGGGTTGGCGGCTTCACCTGCGGTGCTGCCCACGACTTCGATTCCGAAAAAGCTGAACAGACCGAGGATGACACCCAGGCCGACGCCCTTCCAGCCGTTGGGAAGGAATCCGCCATAGGCTGTGAAGTTGGAAAGGCCAACCCCCGGAAATCCCATGCCAAATAGCAAAGCGGAACCCAAGAGGAGAAAAGCGACGATGGTGGCCACTTTGATCAGCGAGAGCCAGTATTCGAAGGTCCCGAGACTTCCGATGTTGACGGTATTGACGTACAGAATCAGCGCGGAAAACAAGCCGATCCACACCCACGCAGGAATTCCCGGGAACCAAAACTTACAGTAAATCGACGCGGCGACCACTTCGCTGCCGACCACGACCATCATGCACAACCAATAGGTGAGGCGAATGGCAAATCCCGCCCAAGGGTGCAGATACATCTCCGCGTAAAGTCCGAAAGAACCGGCCGTAGGATGCGCGGCGGCCATTTCCGCAAGCGCCCACATCATTGGCAGAGCGATACAGGCCCCCGCGACAAAACTCAGAATGACGGCGGGCCCGGCGAGTTTGACGGCGATAGCGCTGCCCAGGAACAGACCTGTGCCGATCGTGCTTCCCAGACCGAGCATCGCAAGCTGCGCGGGCGTGAGGTGGCGCTGAAGACCCGACTCGCGAGCAACGATGGTTGTGGACCGGGTGTCTTCGGTGATCGGCGGGGCATCGAGAGAGGGTTCGCCCATGGCGAGGCATGGTAACAGAAACGGAAGCGGTCTTGCCGCGCCGAGGGTTCCGACCTGAACGTTGGGACAGTGAACGATTGGAGCACAGACTGTCCTTCAAAGCGCTCGCCCCCCTTCCCTCTCGTTTCTAGAATCAGAGGCGTGGCGCGGGTCCGAAAGCGGCGCCACGGAGGCAGTCATGAAGGCCCTGCTCGCTTTGATTGTTATTTACGTCGGCTCGTTTTTTCTTGTTATTCAGGGATCGTCACAAAATCCCGTGCAAGCTAGGGAGCAGAACGCCGCTTCCCCACAATCCGGCTCCAGCCTTGACCCCGTGAAGGAAGCAGACATCCGCTCGTTGATGGAACTCGTCGGAGCCCGCGAGATGGTGCAGAACGGCGCTGACAATGCCATCGAGCAGTCGCGGGAGAAACTTCTTGCCACCGTGCCAAACAACGAAAAGGGGCAGGCTTTTGTGAATTCTTTCGCGGCAAGCTACCAAAAGAAATTCGATGCCGACCAGGTTACCGAGCAACTGGTGGGGATTTACGACAAACATTTCACGGACGACGAAATCAAAGGACTCTTGCAGTTTTATGGGTCGCCACTAGGCCAGAAGGTGGCGGCAGAGATGGCCAAGATCAATCGGGAAGCACAGGTAGCGGTCCGGGCCGCTAGCGGAGGAGCCGCGCGAGAAGCTCTGATGGAAGCGAAGCAGCAGAATCCGGAAGCGGGGCAGTCAGCCCGGCTCGGCGGCGGTCAAGGACGAATCCAGCAACGGCGCGCCCAACATCCACAACTTCAGGCTGCTCAACAGGAGCAGGATCCCCACTAAAGCCTTTGGCTCGAAACAGAAAGCCCTTCTGGATCTCTAGAAGCGCTTTTTGATTTTTATGTCAATGCCGAACGTGCCGTTTTGATCGCGCAAGCCCACGATCGAGACGTTCCGATCCACGTTGTACTCCACCTGAATCACCTGCTGCTGGGTCGAGCTTACGTTCGAAACGTAAGTGATGGTGAGATGGCGGGCGATTTGCTGCTCGACGGTGACGCGCGCTGCGGCGTTTTGTTCCGAGCCGGTCGAACCGACTTCCGCGAGCCCGGGGTCCACGCGGAAGCGCGTGATGCCAAACAGCCGCTCCAGCCGACCGCCCAGTTGGCTGGAAACGGCTTCCGAGAGAATGGCGGAGGCGCTGGCCGTGCCACTTGGCGAAGTGCCACCGCCGCGATTTGCCGCGGATTCCGCCGTGGTTTGCCCAAGAGCCAGCAAAGTAATGATGTCATCGGTGGGCAAAGGAGGGTCGGAGCGATACGCGAGGGTGAGCTTGCTGGCAGGACCGTTGAAATTCAGAGTGATTTCATATTGTTCGATAGTAGTTGTCGCTTCCACGTTCAGGACGGGATCGAGGCGGAAAGGATTGGCAAAGTTCAAATCTCCCCGGGATACGCGGTACCGGTTGCCGGCGAAATTCAAGTTACCAGAAAGAATATGAATATGCCCGAGCAGGATGGGATGTTCCCACGTTCCGCGGACACGGAGATTAGCATCGGCCTGGAGTTCCGCGCCGGGCCATTCCATGCGGGCATCGGGCGCGGAGAGCGCTTCCACGTCGAACTGCAAATTACGCAAGTAGGATGAGGCCGTTACCGGGCCGGCGATTCCTTCTCTTGCGGAGACGAGCATGCCCGCCACCTGTAGCCCCTCCGCGAGTGTGACGCGCTCCATCAGCACACGGCCGGACAGCGTCGCGGAACTGGGCGTGCCAGAAAGGCGGAGCGTGCCGCCCGCGAGCCAGCTCATGCCTTCGGGATAGCGGATGCGCACGCGATCAGAGCGAACGCTGATGTCATACCGTAGAGGACTCTGGGCGTAATTTACGCTGCCGGTGAGGTGGAGGGCCCCTCCGCCGGACTCGGCGCTTACGTTTTCAAAATAAAGACGGGTGGCGTCAAAGACCAAGTCGCCCTGCATGGCGTTGAGGCCTGTGGGAAAGTCGGCAACGCGAGCCGAGGCATTTTCAATGTGCACGCGCCCGGTAATGCGAGGGCCATCCAATGTTCCTTCGAAAGAAGCGTTGACCTGCGCGGCGCCGCGCGCGTCGAGTTCCGGAACGTATCCGCTGAGCAGACGCAGGTTCAATCCGCCATTTAGATGCAATCCCAATGTCCGGCGACCAGTGAAAAGAACCGAACCCGAGATCTGGAGATTCGTGTCCGTGCCGCGGAAGGTGACGGGTTCAATCTCCAGAGAGTCGCGGGACGAGCGAAAGTGAACAACGCCAGTATTTTCGAGGTGAACATTGGCGTAGTTCATCGCCATGCGCGAGAAATTCGCATCCGCGACGACGCTTTCGGGATGGAGAAGCGCGCCGTTCACCGAGATGTCGCCGTCGGCGTTGGCATGCCCATTGAAGTTTTCCAGGTGAAGGGCCGTGAGCAAAAAGGGGTCCAGGTCAATATTCCGGATGGAGATTTTTCCACTCAAGTCGTAAGGCTGGCCGAGCGTCAGGGTGTAACCGCCGGAAATTTCTCCCGTGGCCATAGCGGAGCTCAATTCGAGATGTGCGGTCGCGCCATCCGACTTCAGGTTGCCTTCGAAACTGCCGATTACCGATTGCCCGACGCGGAGATCCACGACGCGAAAAGTCCCTTCGCCGGTAGGTGCAAGCAGAGAGCCTTCCGCCTTCATCCTGAAAGTCAGTTGGCCGCCTGCCGGCAAACGGCGCGACTGCAGTTCTTCAAAGTTTTCAAGCGGCAGTCCGGCACCGACGAGGTCCGCCGCGAAGGTTTGCGCCCCAAAACGGTAGCTGGCCGAGCCTGTAATGATGCCGGCGCCGCGGCCGCTCTCTTTTCCCGGGGGGAAGAATCTCAATTCCGCATCGGCCACGCTTGCCTCATCGCCAGAGAAGTTGAGCTGCCCACGGAGGCGGTTGAAGGAAAGTCCATACACTTTGGCCTCGGCCAGATCGAACAGACCCGTGACATTCGGCTCCTCGCGCGTGCCCCGCCCATGGAACTGTCCCGTCAATAACCCTTTTGCGGGATAGGATTTCCCAACCACTTGTTGGAGGTCCTCGGTGGGCACTTTTTCAAAACTCACCTCCGCGGTCCATGTGTTTTGCGGTCGGAAGTTCCATTTGGTCAGCGACAGGTTTGCTTCGATAGACGCTTCCATCTCGCCATGGCGGGCCGTTCCATGAACCAAGACGAGTTGGCTGGGCGAGTAGGTTAAATCGCCCTCCAGGTAATCCACATAAACGCCGTCGTAGCGGGCTTTATCCGTCCGCATGTGACCTTGAAAGGTGGCCCCCGAAGATGGTCCAGTGATCTTGCCTTCCCATCTCACGGCCCCGGAAACGGGTTCAGCGCCTTGCTGGGAGGCCGGGGCGACGTCTCGTACCGCGTTGATGAAGTCTTTGTAGGCGGCGAGGGCTTGTGTTTCAAACTTGGCGTTCAGCGCGGAATTTCGCGGCGCGAGAAGGCCGTCGATCGTGGCACGGGAAGTTGGGGTTTCGAGTTGGCCTGCGCTGATAACAAGAGTGCTGGGATCATAGCGGTAGCGAACCTGCCAGGATCCGCGCATCGGTTGGTGATGTTCCGCGAGTTGCTGCGGGTAATCGAGTGTGCTCCTTGCGCTAATCTCGAAGTGCCGGAACGCATGCGTCCAGGTTTCCACAGAGTCGGCAGAAATACGCGCGTCCCAGTGCAATTCGTCAACCGGAAAATTACGGTGTTCGATGCAGGGCAAGATCGGAGCCAGTTTCATGCCTTCCACGCGGGTCTGCGCTTGGAATTTCCATCCGTCCCATTGCATGTTCACGCGGCCCGTTACACTGCCCCCAAACGCACCGACAAAGAAATCCGGTATTTGAAGGCCGGCGTTGTCCAGGTGATAGGTGCCGCGGCTGACCAGGCCTTTGGCGTGAAAGATCTCGTAGGGTAGAGAGATGTCCTGAGAGGCATAGGTTCCGCTGCCTCTGAGCTGGCCATCGGCGAGCTGGGCTTCGCCGCGGAGATCGACGCGTCCGGTCGGGATGTTGGGATCGCGGAGCGTGTCGCGAAAATCGGCGAGTTCTACCCAGCCACGATAACGGTAATTCCATTTTGGATTTGCAAAGTCATTCATTTCCGCGCGCGCATCAATTCGAGAATGGCCTGCACTGAGCAGGCCCTGTTCCAGCGCAAGACCATCGCGCCAGAGCGTGAACTTTGCGCTCAAACCGACGGGCAATGGAACAAAGCGTTTCGAATCGAATTCCAATCTCTGCCATTCGAGATTGCCGAGATACAAGGGGTTATTCTGAGTGCCACCCTCGCGGAGAGAAAATTGCAAGTCTCCGCCGTGGACCGTCATGGGTGTTTTCAGGTTGTTGAAGAGCACCCAGCCGTCAGCCAAGAGAAGCTTGCGAATGTTCATTTGGAAGAGCTTGTCGTTCCATCGCCCCTTTGCCGCAGCTGGACGAGCAGGAGTCGGCAAGTTCGTGGCGCCATTCTTTCCAACGATGATATGAACATGCGGCTGTTGAATCTGAAGCTCGCTCAGAGAGATTTTTCTGCCCCAAAGAGAATCAAACCGCAGCGCGGCCTGAACCTCGTTGGCCGTGAATAGGGGCTCTGTGCCGGCGAGCTCGTTTCCATGAATCACCAAGCCATGAATGTGGACGCGCATGGCGAGCCAGCGGATGGACATGGCTCGCAATTCCACTTTTCCGCCGCTGGCTCTTTCCAGGCGGCTTACGATGAGCCGCTGAAGCAAGGGGTTACCAGCGCCACTGCCGAAAAAGATCATTACGCCGAGAAGGGAGAGAACCGCGAGCACCCAAGGGGTGTGGATGACCCAGCTCCAAATCGGGTGGCGCCGCCTTCGGTTTCCGTTCACTTCGCCACCTCGCCGAGGGATTTCTCGAGGTGAAGGCGCAGCCGACTCTCCTTCAGCCATTGGTCGGCTTGTTGGTTGATGCCGTTCTGGATAAGCGCTTCTTGAATGGAATCGCGCGCCGCATCGAGTGCGGGCGGTTCCTGTCCCCGAGACCTGGCGCGGGGAACCACCACCGTCTGATAAAAATCCTCCACCTCTTGGGGATCTACCTGCACGGCAGAGCGAAAGCGGGAATCGAGGTAATTGCTGAGGTACAGCTGCGAAGACACCATTGCTCGAACGTCTTGCTCGGTGAGCCCTGCTTGTTTTCTTCTCGCTTCGTATTCCTGCTCCGAGGCAAAGGTGTTTCGAACGCGCGCCAGGGCGCGATCCAAGTCCGCTTCCGAAGGGTGAGGGAAATGCGAGGCGTCCGCTTCGGTGCGAACGATCCACTGATCAATCAAGCGGTCCAGAATTTGAGCGTCGGATTCCGCTTTGCCATCGAGAAACTGCTGATAGCGGCCCAGGGCACGAACGTCGCTCAAAAGAATGACGTCGTTCTCGATGCGGGCCACGATGCGATCAATAACTTCTTGCGCGGAGAGCCATCCAGGGCCGGCCGCTAGGGCGGCCACAAGCAAAACTCCCCTCATGGCAAGGCCAGGCATTAAAAGGTAGACCCCAGATTGAAGAATATTTGAAATCCGGGCAGGCGGGTGCTCATCTGCCCGAGTGAACCAGGCGTGCAGCCGGACGTATTCGAAGGACAAGGAATCGGGACAATGAACAGAGGCCGGTTGAGCTGGTAGCCGAGGTCGATGCGAATTGGTCCGACCGGCGTCTTATAACGGAAGCCGAGGCCCGCGGTGTGGGAGAAGTAGTTCAATTCGTTGGCACAATTGGTCACGCACATCGGCAGGTTGGTCGAGCTGGGAGGCAACGCGGGATTCTCGAGCGCAACCGTTGGGCTTGGCAGATTCGTACGAAACGAAATGCGCGTCAGGCGGCTATATACGTTGCCTCCGTCGTAGAACAAGGCCCCACCGAGCGAAGTTCCTACAAACGGAAGGCGCATGGGAAAGCGAAACTCCTGGTTCAGGACCAGCATGGCCTGGCCGCCGACGGGGAATCCCGTGGTGGAGTCGCGCGGCCCGGCCTGATTGAGCGCGAATCCGCGCAGGGAGGTTCCGCCTCCAGCAAAGAATCGTTCCGGCAAGGGGATTACCGTTGGAAGCGGCGGGGTGGTGGGGGCGGGAAAGGTCAAGGAAACCGTGTCCCGGTATGGCGAAAGGATTCCAAAACGGATAGATCGCGCAAAACTGAACCGGCGTTTGATGGGGTGATAGGTGGAGTTCTGATAAAAAAACCGCAGAAAACTCGCGCTGGACCAAAAATAAGTGTCGGCCAGGCCGACGTCCGCGCTGTTAAAACTGCCTTTCGAAGCGTCGGCAGGGTTGTTGCGCGAGTCGCGAAACCAAGTGAACGCGAATTGCGAGACCAGTGTGGGCTGGTTGAAGAGCGGGATTTCCTGACTGGGAATCTTCAAATCGGTGACGCGCACCTGGCGGAAAGCATAGCGAAACAGCAGGGTGGTCAGTCCGGTGATCTGATTGGTCAATTGGACCGAACCCTCATAGCGCTGCTCGGTGAAGGTGTTGATGTCGCGCGTCTTTTCGGCAAAGGCGGTGGCCTGAAAACTGAGGTGCGAATCGCCGAAGGTATTGGGGGCAGAATAGCCGAGCAGAGCGCGCCCCTGCAACGTACTGCCCCGCAGTTTGAAGGAGAGGGTATCGGCGCGTCCGGTCAAATCAAGTTTGCTGATTTCCAGAATGCCCCGGGGTGCTGCCTGGATTTGGCCGCTCGTCGGATTGGTCGTGCTGGCTAGGCGCTGCACTTCGAATCCTCCGCCATAAGCAAGCGTATAGCGCTTCGCTTCCTCCACAAGCACCGCGATGTCCTTGTCTACATCGGTGCCCGCCGGATTCTGGGGTTCAATGGTAACGCGATTGAAAATTCCCAGGTTGTAAAGGCGCCGCTGGGATTCGACGACGTCGCCCTGACGCAAGGGCTCATGGACTTTGATGCGCACCTCACGGCGAATCACTCCGGGCCGCGTATGTTCATAGCCGCTGATCAATATGGAGCGCACGCGCGTCTGCGGACCTTCCTGAATGTGATAGACCAGCCGCACGGCGTCGGCTTGTTCGACCGGGAGCTTTGATTCTTTCTTTGGTTCTTCCTTTTTTTCAGCTTCCGGGGGTGAGCCATGATGAGCACCGGAGGCTGTTTGTTGCTGCGCCGCACCTGTTGGAACGCGCTCCGCGGTAGCAGAAAAGCTGGCTTCAGGAAAGCCTTCGTTGAAGTAGAGGGCCAGAATGTTGTCGCGGTCCGCCGTCACCCCGAAATCGGAATAGGGCTGGCCGGGAGTTGACCCGACTACGCTCAGCAACTCCTCCTCCTTGAAAGCATGTATTCCCTCGAAGGCCAGCGAAGCGACTCGTGTCTGCTTTCCTTCCTGCACCGTGAAGCTGATAAACACATCTCCTTCTTTGCCCTTGTAATTGTCTTCTACGCGAGGAGTCACTTTGGCATCCAAAAAACCGTTCGCCTGGTACAGGCTTTGCATCGATTGCGCATCTGCATCCACGAGCCGCCGGCTGAACCGTCCGGGGGTACCAAAGGCCCCTTGGAAGACCTGCAGCCGGCTCTTCAGCAATTCCGTATCGAAGTATCTGTTCCCGGAAATCTCGATTCCGATAAGTTTGTGTTGGTCGCCGCGTTCAACGGTGTAAGTAATCGCTTCGAGGGTTCCCTGCCAGGCGGCGGTTTTCAGGTCGTGCATGTCGATTTTGTAGCTCACGTCCGCATCGAAGTACCCTTCGCGCTCGAGCCGTTCTCGAAGGTTTCGCTTCCCTTCTTCAAGAAGGTCGGGATCCACGGCGCCTTCCTGATAAATGGGAATCAGTTTCTTAAGCTCACCTTCGGAGAACTTCGCGCCGGTTACCGCCACTACCACGCGCGGTCCCTGCGTTACCTCCAGGAAAATCGCGGCGCTGTTCTTTGCCGGATCGTAGTCTCCCCGGCGAACGTCCACACGCGCGCTGAGATGGCCTTTTTTCCCCAGGAACTTTCTGACCCGGTCCGTGCCATGTTGCAATCGTGCGGAGGTGATGGCCTGGCCCGCCCGCAACTTGAACCGCGAGAGAATGCTGGCGTCCTTGTAGGTCGTGTCATTCTTTAATTGGACGCTGGCAACGCGGGCCCGCAGGCCCGATTTCACGCGGACAACAATATCCATGTGGTGAGTCTCGGGGTGCGGAACTGTTTCCGCGGAGACTTCCGCTTGGTAGAGGCCCTCCTCGCGAAGCGTTTCGCGCAAGCGTTCCAGTGCTTCGTCAACGACCGGTTTCCGGTAGGTTTGCCCCAAGCCAATTTGCATGGCTGCGGCAGCGGAAGCTTGGGTAGGTGGCGCCTCCAGCCCTTCGATCCGCACTACGTTAAAGAACAGATTTTCCCGCACCACGAAGTCGAGGCGCAGGCCATCCGTCACCGGTGTCACAACTGCCTTTACATTGGCGTAGTCGCCAGTTCGATAGAGTGCTCGCAGGCTTTCCGCAACCTTGCCGCGATCGAAAGGCTTTCCCAGTTCCACGGAAATGCCGGAAGGAGATTCCGCCAATACCTTGCCGTCGTCGCGGACGATACGGATAGCCAGGACCGCCGGCCCGACTGCGGCTTGTTCCGAGGTGCTGGCCGGTGGGGCCGGGGTCTGAGAATGCGCCGACAGCGCTTCCGTCAGGAGCGCGAGCGCAACAATCCCTCGCATCCTCTTGGCCCAGCGTAAACTCATGTTCTTTTCGCTCAGACGAAGCGTAGCACAGGGGCGTTGCCTCCCCTCTGCACTTTGGCGCTATGATGTTACTGGGCAGACCTGTCTGGTTGGCCAGTAGGGAATGCACTATCCGTGACCGATTCACTCCAGGAAAAATACTCGCGCCAGATGCTCTTTGCCGGGATGGGGCCTGAGGGGCAACGCTGTCTGCTTGCCTCACGCGCTACGATCGTCGGCTGTGGAGCTATTGGGGCCGCCACCGCCAATTTGCTCGTTCGTGCTGGCGTCGGTTCGATAAGAATCATCGATCGGGACTTCGTTGAGCCCACCAACCTTCAACGCCAGGCGTTGTTCGACGAATCTGACGCCCGCCAAGCGCTTCCGAAAGCCGTCGCTGCCGAGCACAAACTGCGCTCCATCAATTCCGGTGTTGATGTGAAGGGCGTTGTGGCCGATCTTAGCCCGCAAAATGCCGAGGAGCTACTTTCTGCCGGCGATCTCATTCTCGATGGCACGGACAATTTTGAAACCCGGTTCCTGATCAACGATTTTGCGGTAAAGTCCGGACGGCCGTGGATTTATGCAGCCGCGGTTGCCAGTTATGGCCTGACCATGACCGTCCGTCCTGGGCTCACGCCATGCCTCGCCTGCCTGCTGGAATCTGGAAATTCTTCTCCTTCGGTCGAAGCAACGTGCGACACCATCGGCGTGCTCGGTCCCATCGTGAACCTCATGGCCTCCTGGCAAGCGGCAGAAGCATTAAAGATTCTGGCTGGACGCCTTGAAGCTCTCCACGGCCGGCTGGTTTCCAGCGATATTTGGACTGGACGGATGCAGTCGGTTCGCGTGGCTCGCAATTCAGACTGCCGGGCCTGCGCCAAGCACGATTACTCCTATCTTGAAGGACAGGCCCAACCGCACATCACGCTCTGCGGTAGAGATTCTGTGCAGATTCATGAGCGAAGCCGGGCCCTCGACCTTGCGGCCCTTGCTCTCCGCTTGCAGCCCGTCGTCGAGGATGTCCGGCAAAACGATTTCCTCATTCGCTTCCGCGTCGCGCCCTACGAAATGACCGTTTTTGCCGACGGGCGGGCCATCCTGAAAGGCAGTAAAGATCCTGCACTGGCGCGCTCGCTTTACGCGCGGTATCTGGGAGCTTGAAGCCTTCTGGCCTTCTTCAGGCTGGATTTTCACTCAGCGAGGATGGCTGGAGCGTCCGAACGAGCTTCGCATGCTGGCGCGATCGAGGTTTTCTCGCAGGTTCATGAGCGTCAGAAAAGTGCTCAGTATCCGAGCCTTGAGATCATCGGTCAGGTGCAGACCGCTGGTTGCCACGCGCGCCAGCCGCTCGCCGTGCTCGGTGATAAAGCGCATGATTTCCCGCTGGCGTTCCGGCGGCGCGTTGCCCAACGCCGTCTCGCGCCGCATTTCCCCGCAGCTCGTTTCCAGGGTCAGCGTGAAATGCAGCACGCACAACCTCTGCTCGGCAAGTGCCGGAGGCGCGTCGTTCTTGCATCCCGCGATTTGGCAGGTGTTTCCCATGGGCCCCGTGGTGCAGCACGATAAGTAACATCCCCCGCCCTGAAAATCCAGTGGCCATCTGGACCGGTGCGCCGAATCTTACATGGCCGGGGTTCAGCGGTCCTCCAACTCACGGAGCCGGCCCGGCTTCAAGAAAATATCCGAATCCGGTTGACAGGAATATGCAGGAGCCTGTATAAATATGCAGAGGCAAGAAACAGACCATGGGGGCAGGAAAAACCTTCCGTCAGGGCCAAATTCTGCGGCTGGTGACGGGTCAGCGCATTGCCAACCAGGAGGACCTCCGCCGCCGTCTGGCCGCGCAGAAAATGCGCGTTACGCAGGCCACTCTCTCCCGCGATTTACAGGAGCTGCGCCTGGTGAAGACGCACGAGGGCTACAAGCAGGCTTCCGCTCTGCCGGAAGAATCGACGTCTTTGCCTCATTTGGAACGCGCGCTGGCGGAATTCCTGCTCGACGTCCGCCCCGCGGAAAACCTGCTGGTGCTGAAAACGCCGCCCAGTGGCGCGCAACCGCTCGCCGCGGCCGTGGATGCGTCAAAATTCACGGAAGTGGCCGGAACCATTGCGGGCGACGATACGGTCTTGATCATCACGCCCAGCAGGAAGACCCGAGAGTCTCTCCAAAAAAAGATAGAAGCCTTGGTGAAATGAAAGATCCCCGGCAAATCGCAGTTGTCGGAGTGACGGGCTACACCGGCCTGGAATTGGCGCGCATTTTGCTGCGCCACCCGGAGCTGGAAACTCCCATTTTTTACCTTCGCGAAGCCAAGGGAGCGAACTGTCTTGCCGAGCGCTTTCCGCAATTTCGTGGCTGGGGCGAAGCTCCGCTGCGGCCGCTTGGGGTCGAGGCCATCACCTCAAGTAACGCGGGCACTGCATTTCTCGCCACCCCGCACGAAGTCTCATCGGAATTGGCACCGGCGCTGCTAGAAGCTGGACTGCGGGTGGTGGATTTGAGCGGTGCTTTTCGCTTTCGCCAGGCCGAGACTTTCACTTCCTGGTACAAGCTGCCGGCTCCTCATGCCCCGTGGTTGAGCCAATCCGCTTATGGCATTCCGGAGCTGTATTCCAGAGAAATCTCTGCGGCGCGACTGGTAGCCAATCCCGGCTGCTATGCCACGAGCGTTATTTTGGCGCTTCGGCCGCTGACCGAAGCCGGCTGGATCGCGCCGAATACTTCGGTCGTCTGTGACTGCAAGTCGGGCGCCAGCGGGGCAGGCAAGGAACCGCGTCAGGACCTCCACTTTGTGGAAGTAGATGAGAACTTTAAGGCCTACGGCCTGTTCACCCATCGCCACACTCCGGAAATCCTGGAGCACACCGGTCTGAGCGAGTCTCAGGTCGTGTTTTCCACGCACTTGTTGCCTCTGGCCCGCGGAATTCTCTCCACCATTTATGTCACGCTCGCCGAACCGCGTACGGCTTCCGATGTCGAGGGGCTCTTTCGCCAGTTTTACGCTGGACGGCCCATGATTCGCATTTGGCCTGCGGGGACGCTGCCGGAATTGCAGCACGTCGCACACACAAATTTCTGTGACATTGGCTTGGCCCTGGATTCCTCTGGTCGCCGCGTGGTGCTGGTTTCTTGTCTCGACAATCTTGGGAAGGGTGCGGCAGGCCAGGCGGTCCAGAACCTAAATCACATGCTGGGTATCGAGGAGCAGACCTCACTCCAATGAGAACCGTAATCAAATTCGCAGGAGCGTTGCTCGAAGGTGACGCCACGATCCGCAGCCTGGCTCGCCAGGTAGCCGCGTTGGCGCGGGAAGGGCACGAGATTCTTGTCGTGCACGGGGGAGGCAAGCTCTTTACCGCCACGCTCAAGCGCATGGCCATCGAGAGCAAGTTTGTTGGCGGCTTGCGCGTCACCGACCGCGAAACGCGCGATGCCGCCATCATGGTTTTCGCCGGGTTGCTAAACAAGAAACTGGCGGCCGCGATTTCCGCCGAAGGTCAGCCTGCCGTCGGAATCTCCGCCGCGGATTCTCGCTGCTTCCTCGCCGAGCCTATGGTTCACAACGAAGTGGAGGGCGGCCTTGGTTACGTCGGTTATCTAACGGGACTGAATCTGCCTTTCATCGAGTCTCTCTGGCGCGAGGGGCTTTTGCCCGTGGCGCCTTGTCTAGGCATGGGCTCGGACAACGAACTTTACAACATCAACGCCGATCACATGGCTGCCGCGGTCGCGGAATTTCTTGGTGCCGACCAGCTGATCTATCTGACCGATGTTGCGGGTGTCCTGAACGGAGAAAAAGTCTTGTCTGTGGTCGATTGCCAGGAGATCGACCGCCTGGTGCAGTCGCGCGTCGTTTCCGGCGGCATGGTGCTGAAGCTGGAAGCGGCGAAGCGCGCCATCCAGGGAGGCGTGCGCCATGTGCGCATTGTAGGTGGCACAACACCGAATGCGTTGTTGCTTGCGTCGCATCCCGAGGAAGATGCTTCCATCCCCGGCACGCGCGTGCTGGGACATTCTCATGCCGCCGCGCAGTCGGCGTTCTCGGCGGTATAATGCGCGCCTCATCCAAAAGAGGTTCTCTAACAACCCTCGCAGGAAAAGCCAAGAACCTGCCTGCGGCCGCCACTAAGCCGGACGCACGTCTTGCCGATGCCGAGAAGTTTCTCCTGCCCACCTACAAACGCCAGCCGGTGATCATGACGCATGGCCGTGGCGCTTATGTTTTCGACTCCGCGGGAAACAAATATCTCGATTTTCTGGGGGGCATCGCCGTCAATGCGCTCGGCCACGCGCATCCTGGCATTGTGAAGGTTATTCGCCGCGAGGTCGGGCGCGCCATTCATCTTTCGAACCTCTATCACAACGGCTTTCAAGGCCCGCTGGCGCGCCGGCTTGCCGAATGGTCCGGGCTCGCGCGCGTATTCTTCGCCAACAGCGGCACAGAAGCGATTGACGGGGCGATGAAGCTGGCGAGGCTGCTTGGCCGCGCTCCGGAAGAGCCTCAAGGCACGGCCGCGAAGAAGCATCGCTTCCTCGCGCTGGAGAATTCGTTTCACGGCCGCACGTTTGGCGCCATCAGTGTCACCGCAACGGAAAAATATCGCCTGCCCTTCTCCCCAGTGGTTCCGGGAGTGGAGTTTGTCCGCTTCAACGATGTCGCCGATCTGGAAGCCAAATTCGACCACACCGTTTGCGCCATCCTGGTCGAAACCATTCAGGGAGAGGGCGGTATCTATCCCGTCAGCGAAGCCTTTTGGAATCGAGCACGCACTCTTGCCACGCAACATGGCGCTCTGCTGATTGCCGATGAGATTCAATGCGGTCTGGGGCGCACCGGTCGTTGCTTCGCCTATCAGAAATTCTCTGCGAACCCGGACATCGCCGTAGTCGCCAAGCCGCTGGCCGCCGGGCTTCCTCTTGGCGCCATTCTTACGACCGAAGCGGTCGCGTCTCACGTGTCCCCGGGGATGCATGGCACGACCTTTGGCGGCGGGCCTCTTGCGTGCGCCGTTGCTCTCGAATTTCTCAGCATCGTCGAAGAGGAAAAACTCCTTGACAATGTCCGCGCTCGCGGCGAAGAGCTGCGCGAAGGCCTGACGAAGATCGCGGCTCATTTCGATTTCATTCGCGAAATTCGCGGCGAAGGCCTGATGGTCGGCATCGAGCTTTCTGTCGAAGGCGCGCCGTTTGTCGCCGAAGCCATGGAGCGCGGCCTGCTTATCAACTGCACGCACGACTTCACACTTCGTTTTTTGCCGCCTTTGATCATCACGCGGGCGCAGGTCCGGGAGTTTCTCAAGCTTTTTGAACTGGTTCTCGCAAAAACTCAAAAGCAGGCCCGGTCTGCTCATCCGGGCAAATCAAGCGTTTTGCAGGACGCGGCTCATGCCGCGGCAAGGGGATAATCGAATGACTGCCATCACACTTGTTCCTCCTATTTCTTTATCGAACGATCTCCTCACCGGAGCGGAATGGAGCCCCGCGCACACGCGTGAACTCCTTCACCTCGCCGCAGACATCAAGGCCCGTCCCGTTCGTTACGCCTCCACGCTGCACGGCAAATTCATCGCTTTGATTTTCGAGAAGCCCTCGTTGCGCACGCGCGTCACGTTCGACGTCGGGATTCAAAGCATGGGCGGAGCCGTGGTCTTCCTTGATCACACGCAGGCGTCTGCCTCGCTCGGCAAGCGCGAATCCATTGCCGACGTCGCGCGCAATCTTGACCGCTGGGTTCATGGCATCGTGGCGCGCGTCTATTCGCAAAAAGTGCTTGAAGAAATGGCCGCGAACGCCACCATCCCCGTTATCAACGCGCTTTCGGATAAGTTTCATCCCTGCCAGGCGCTGGCGGATTTCTTCACCCTGGAAGGGCGGTTTGGCGCGCTCGGCGGCTTGCAGTTGGCCTACCTGGGCGACGGCAACAACGTCTGTCACTCCTTGATGTATCTCGCGGCGCGCCTGGGCGTCCATTTCCGAGTCGCCACGCCGCCGAATTACGCGCCTGACCCGGAGGTAGTAGCGGACAGCAAACGCGCGGCCCGCGAGACCAAGGCCAAGATCGAACTGCTGCACGACCCTCGCGAAGCGGTAAGCGGGGCGATGGCCGTTTATACCGACGCGTGGACCAGCATGGGTTTTGAAGCCGAAGAGGATGTTCGCACCAAGGTCTTTCAGCCTTACCAGGTAAATGGCGAACTGATGTCGCTTGCCGCAGCGGATGCCGTGTTCATGCATTGTCTTCCGGCACATCGCGGGCTCGAGGTTACGCCGGAGGTCCTGGACGGCCCGCAATCGGTGGTGCTCGACCAATCCGAAAACCGCATGTATGTGCAGAAAGCCATTCTGCACACGCTGTTCTGACCTGGCGATGCACGCGCACCGTTCGCATCGAACTTTCTTTGGGGGCGCAGCATGGCTGCTCCCTGGCTTGGCAACCGTTATTTGTTAGAGAGGAATTGTGAAAACGCAACAGAACAAACCGAAAAAAGTCGTACTCGCTTATTCGGGGGGCCTCGACACCTCCATTATCATTCCGTGGCTCAAGGAAAATTACGGCTGCGAAGTCATCGCCGTGATTGGCGACGTGGGCCAGCAGGAGGACCTGGAAGCCGCGCGCAAGAAAGCTCTCGCTACCGGTGCATCGGCGGCCTATGTCGAAGACTTGCAAGAAGAATTTGTTCGCCATTACATCTGGCCGACGTTGCGCGCGGGCGCCATCTACGAACACACTTACTTGCTTGGGACGTCTATGGCGCGGCCGGTCATTGCCAAGCGCCAGGCCGAAATGGCCCTGAAACTTGGCGCGGATGGCCTCTCCCACGGCTGCACCGGCAAAGGCAACGACCAGGTGCGCTTCGAATTGGCATACAAAGCCATCGCTCCGAACGTCCCCATCATCGCCCCCTGGCGCGAGTGGGACATTGATTCGCGCGAAGACGCCATCGTCTACGCACAAAAGCACAATGTTCCCGTCGAGCAAAGCAAGAAAAATATCTACAGCCGCGACCGCAACATCTGGCACTTGAGCCACGAGGGCGGCGAGCTCGAGGACCCCGCGAATGCGCCCAACGAAGCCATGTGGCAATGGGTCGTGTCGCCAGAAAGAGCCCCCGACAAAGCCGAAGAAGTCGAAATCGGATTCGAATCCGGCACACCGGTGTCCGTCAATGGCTCAAAGCTTGGCCCTGTCGATCTTCTCGACACGCTCAACGAAATCGCCGCGAAACACGGTATTGGTCGCGCCGACCTCGTCGAAAACCGCCTGGTCGGCATGAAGTCTCGAGGCGCTTACGAAACTCCCGGCGGAACACTGCTGGTCAAAGCGCATCAGGAACTCGAGCGCCTCACCGTGGATCGCGAAACCGCCCACTTCCAGCAGGCGCTTTCCAATCGCTACGCCGAACTCGTGTACTACGGTTTGTGGTTCTCGCCGTTGCGCGAAGCTCTCGACGGGTTCTTCACCATGGCGCAGCAGCGCGTCAGCGGGGCCGTGGGACTGAAGCTGTGGAAAGGCACGCTGAGCGTAACCAAGCGCGTTTCGCCTTTCTCGCTTTACCGCGCGGACCTGGCCAGCTTCACCATGGGGCGCTACAACGCCAAGGACGCCGAAGGCTTCATCAATTTGTTCGCACTGCCTGTAACCGTTCGCCCCAAAGCCAAAGCCAGCGCGGAATGATGGTCATTCCGAGGCCGAGTCGGTGAAGCGAGGAATCCCCCTTCGATGATGCCCACGACGACCAAATGACCAACGAACGCAAAGACGACCGATTATGGGGAGGGCGCTTCGACCGCGAACCCAACGCTCAGTTCGACGCCTTCCAGCGCTCTCTTGCGTTCGACCACCGTCTTTTGCCTTACGAGATCGCCGTGGACCGCGCGTGGGCGAAAGCTCTGGAACCCGTCGGCATTTTCACGGCATCCGAGGTGAAACAAACCCTGGCAGCCCTCGATAAAATTGCCGAGCGCGCAAAAGCCGATTCCGCGTGGTTTGAGAAAACCGCCGCGGGCGCCGAGGACGTTCATCACTTCGTCGAGAAAGCGCTGGTCGAAGAGCTTGGCCCGCTCGGCTGGAAATTGCATACGGGGCGCAGCCGCAACGAACTCGTCGCCGCAGATTTCCGTCTCTTCGTCATCAACGCTGCTGCCGAGATTCAACGCGGACTCGAAGCCTTGCTGAATGCGTTTCTTCAGCAGGCCAAGAGCAATCTCAACGTACCTATGCCCGGCATGACGCACCTGCAGCACGCGCAGCCGATTCTGCTTTCGCATTTCCTGCTCGCACACGCGGAAGCATTCACGCGCGACGTCACTCGGCTGCAACACGCGGCGGCGAGTGCCGATGCCTGCCCCATGGGTTCGGGCGCGCTCGCGGGAAATTCGTTCGCCATCGATCGCCACGCAATCGCCCGTGAATTGGGCTTCTCGCGCATTACAGCAAACAGTCTGGATGCCGTCAGCGATCGCGACTTCGCGCTCGATTATCTTTTCGTCCTGACGGGAATCGCCACCCACCTTTCGCGGCTGGCCGAAGATTTCGTGCTCTTCGCATCGCAGGAGTTTTCTTACGTCATTCTTCCGGACGAGTATTCCACTGGCAGCAGCCTGATGCCGCAAAAGAAAAACCCCGACGCCTGGGAGCTCATCCGCGGAAAGTCCGGGCGAATCACCGGAGCACTTGTTGCTTTGCTGACCACACTGAAAGGACTCCCGACCGGCTACCAGCGCGACCTCCAGGAAGACAAGGAAGCGCTTTTTGCCGCGCATGATCAGGTGGCCGACATGCTCGCCGTTGCAACTGGCGCCCTTGGTTCCACAAAATTCAACCCCGACCGTCTGCGAGCGGCGGCATCCAATCCCGCGCTGCTCGCAACCGAAGCAGCGGATTATTTGGTGCGCAAGGGCCTTCCCTTTCGCCAGGCGCATGACCTGGTCGGAAAAGTCTTGCGCGAAGCGGAAAAACAAAACGTTGCCTGGACCGCGCTGCCGATCGATGCGCTGAAAGCAATCTCTTCCGCCTTGGAAGCCGGTTTTGCAAAAAGCTTCAGTGTGGAGGAGGCTCTGGCGGCCAAAAAAGTTCCCGGCGGCACCGCTCCGGAAAGCGTGCGCGCAGCCATCGCTGATTTGGAAACACGTCTCAACAAAAAAGTCTCGAAAACAGGAGCCAAACCATGAGTCTCCAAAACGCAAATCCATTGGAAACTTTGGTATTCGTTGCGGAAGACGGGAGGTCCCATCGCGAGCCGGCACGATAGCCGCCCGGGCACACCTCGAATGAACCACGCTCCGTCCGAAGCCGCCCTCCCGCACGGATTTCGTTTCGCCGCAACCGCCTGCGGCCTGAAAAAGACCGGCGCGCTCGATTTGGCGATTTTCTCAAGCGACGTACCGGCCTCCGCGGCGGCCGTCTTCACGCAAAACCTGGTCGTCGCCGCTCCGGTGACACTATCGAAAAAGCATTTGCGGCTCTCAGGCGGCCGCATGCGCGCCGTAGTCGTGAACGCCGGCAACGCCAATTGCGCCACGGGAGCGCCGGGCGACGCGGCCTCGCTTCGGACCGTGGAAGAGACGGCGCGGCATCTTCGCGTGCACCCTCACGAAGTCTTTGTATGTTCCACCGGTGTGATTGGCGTGCGGCTGCCCGTGGAGAAAATTCTTCGTGCATTGCCCACACTGGCAGGCAACCGCCGCTCGTCGGCGCGCTCCTTCGCGGAATTGTCTTTGGCGATCTGCACTACGGACACGCGCCCCAAAACGGCTGCGGAATCGTTCAAAATGGCCGGAAAGAGGATTCATCTAGTGGGCTGCGCCAAAGGCGCGGGAATGATTCATCCGAATATGGCGACCATGCTCGCCTTTGTGGCCACCGACGCCGCCATTTCGCCACCGCTCCTGCAAAAGACGCTAAACGAGGTCACGCGGAGAACGTTTAACTCCATCAGCGTGGATGGCGACACTTCGACGAACGACGCGCTGCTGGTCCTGGCGAACGGCCAAGCAGGCGCGCCTGCCATTCAAAAGGGCAGCAAGGCCCACCGCGCATTCGCCGTGGCGCTCGAAGAGGTCTGCCAGTCGCTGGCATTGCAAATCGTTGGGGATGGAGAAGGCGCGCAACGCGTGATCGAAATCGAAGTGCGCCACGCTAAGAGCGAAACCGCCGCGCGCCGCATCGCGGAGACGATCGCCACTTCGCCCCTGGTGAAGACCGCGTTTGCGGGCGGCGATCCAAACTGGGGCCGCATTTTCGCTGCTGCAGGGCGCTCCGGGGTAAAGTTCGATGCCGCCTTAGTAGACATCCAGATGGCCGGGATTCCCGTACTCCGCAAAGGCCAGCCGCTGGATTTCAACGAACGCGCCGCCAGCAACAAGCTTCTCGCCGAGCACGTTCCGGTTGTGGTGGATCTGCATGCGGGCAACGCGCACGCCCGCTATTGGACCTGCGACTTCACGGCGGAGTATGTCCGGATTAACGCGTCTTACCGGACCTGAGTACCCAGCGCTGTTCGATTGGACTTGTTTTTTACGGCGCTCGCGTATACTGCAAGAGTCCGATCGGCGATGGAGTCCCAATTCAGGTAAAGCTCGGCTCTCTTTCGCAGCTTTGCCCCGATTTCGCATCTCCTCGCGGGGTCGTTCAACAGTTCCAGGATGCGCTCCGCCAAGTCTTGTGGATTTTCTTCTTCAACCCAGACTCCGCATTCTCCCAAGTGATCGGGAATTCCTGCCTTCGGTGTGCTGACCACAGGAAGCCGGTTGCCTGCGGCCACGGCTGCGGGAAGTCCCGCGAAGCCCCCGGTATAAGACAAGACCAGGAGCAGGCTGGTCTGGTAAAGCTGGACCATGTCGTTCATCGATAGTTGCTTGAGCCAAACAATCTTGTCCGCCACGCCAAACTGCTCCGCCAACCGCTGGGCCTCCTCGGGAACCCTGTCACCGTAGTGGCCGTGGACTTTCAATGCTGGGGCGTTCCCATCGAGCCGCTCTTTCAAGATCGCCATGGCTTTAAAAAGCGTTCGAATGCCCTTCCCCGACATAAGTTTATGGCCGCCATAAAAAACCAAGCCTTCCCTGGGTTTATCGTCTACAAACTCCGGCAGGCTGGCCCCTTGAAAGACCACGTGGATGCTGTCCGGCTGGACTCCAAAGTCGGCTAATTTCCGTTTTAATTCATCGCAGTGGACGATGATGGCGTCCGCCTTGTTGTAAAGCTTGTTTTTTTCCGGAAACTGAACCTGATAGGAGTCCAATTCATGAACCGTAATTACTCGCGCGGCTTTCGAATGTTGCTTCAGCCAATGGAACACGACGCTTGATCCATAGGCGTTCAGGATTTGCTGGAAATGAATGAGCTCGGAGTCCTTGGACAGGTTTTGATACCGCCAAGCGCGAAAGAGGTAGCTGAAGTGCCTGACGCGGACACGGGCCCACCGCTTCCAGGCGGTCTTCGATTCGTACGCTCTCACGTGCGGTAATTCGAAATACTCACAGTCTTGAGTCTGGAATCTCTTCCCCACCTCGATGGGGTCCCCACATCCGCAGTTTGAGGCCACCCAATCGATCGCACTGCCGGTCTTCCTCTCAACGGCCTGCTTGAGCGACTCCGCATACCAACCGTAGGAAGTCTGGAAGGGGCAACATATGAAAGTGACGTGCATGGTCAAAGACACGCTCGTTCTGGCTAGATTGTGAGGATGCCTCCGGCGTCCCTTCGGTCGTCCAACCGTTGCCTGCGCACCTGGACGAAATGTGGCGAGTCTTTCATGAATTCATCCATGATTCGAACCGACAAAAGATTTCCTCGAGGACCCGCATTGAGACGATGTGTTCGTTGCGCCTTCTCCATTTCGCAAGCGCAGGCGATTTAACACGGAGGTGTATTTTTGCTTAAGCGCCGGCAACAGGTTTGTCCTCACCTGGTATAGAAGAAACGGATAAAAATCGCGGTTGAAAACTGTGCCGGTAAAGTGTTGGCGCGCCGCTGACGTCCAGGACGTCTTGAAGCGCTCCCGGCTCCCCCCAAAATCAAGTTCCCGAATGCGTTTCCGGGCGCACTCTTCCAGGATCGCATTGATGAGCAAATGGCCTGGTCCTGCGCGGCGAAACGACTCGTCATAGGCTATCTTGATGGCATAGTAGCAATCGTTGGTCTCCAAACTGAAGGCGGCAGCGACCACCTTGCCGCCCGCCTCAAGCAAATGCAGGCAGAACTGGCCGGCGCCAGCCGCAAAACGCGCGACCTCCTCATAAAATGTGAGCGTTTCCTGCCGGCATTGGATTGCCGAGCCTTCCTTCCCCTTCCAGCCGGAAGCTTCCAATGCGAAAAACCTGTGGAGCATTTTGGGGGCGGGATGATCCATGCGCACTAACCGAGGCGGGCCTCCCGTCTGAGCTTCCAATACCCGGGCGAACCGGCGGAGTTCATGGCGAAAATGGCGGCTGGTTTCCCCGAGCCAATCCATTTGCCCGCACCCGTTGGTTTTTATCCGCAAGTAAGGACTTTCGCAAACGGGAAGTGTCCTGGTCCGAAATCCATCCCGAACGGCATAAGACATCAACCGTTGGCAGGGGCCCTCGGCGGGAAACATGGGGAACTCCAGCAAATGCCAGTTTGGAGCGTGCTTCAAAAGCCGCCAGATCGCTTTGATCGCTGCATCGCCCTCTGGACCTGGTGCGCGAAGAATGTCGAATCGGACGGAATGAGAATTAGCTGCCCCCACGAGCTTAACAACGGGCAGCCCAGAGAATAGGCCTTTCTTACGGACCAGGGGAAGGACGGCCGTCAAGCGATCCGCAACTCGGCTCGTCACCAACACGACTTCGTTTTGTTGTTCGAAGGCATGAATGTAAGTGCCAATCCATTCCGGCGTGAGGAAAGGCTCGCAATTCGTTTCTTCGCAAAGCTGCCGCCACTGGTCTTCTATCGAGTGGATTATTTCTAGGCCGCCGATAAGGACTTCCGAGGAGGTCAGATCGAGGATTTCGTGAACCGAGGTCAAAACAGGGCCGTCGTGCGCCACAAGGTTTCCCACCGGACACCCAATCAAAGCGATTCTACAAATAAGGACTGAACCCCAATTCTCCTGAACAGAACTCGGCTGGTTACAGACCGTTTTTGGGCCGAACCGACCCCGCCAACGTTACTTATAATAATTCGTAGCCATGACGAATGCGGATAACACTGCCAATTCGGTTAGGGTCAACACCTCAAGGAAAGTGGCCCAGATGGTGCCAGCCGGCGCTTCAGCTGCCCAGACTGCCGATTCAGGCAAGATTGCGCAGGGCTTCGAACAGAGAGATGATGCGATAGGCAAATAAGGAATTCACCAGGGAAACGGTATGAGTATTTTGTCATCGCGCGCATCCTCGATCCGGGCTTCTTTCCTGTTGAATATGGCCCTGCTGTTTGCGCCATCGCTTTTCTTTGGCGCGGAACTTCAACCGGCGCAGGCGGCCGAAGGCGGGGCGCTGCAAGCGGGCGCCGCAAAAATCGATATCACGCCGGCCTCCGACGCGGCCCTGCCAATGAGCGGCTATGCCAGCCGCAAAGAGGGTTTCCAGGGCATTCACGATCACATCTACGCGCGGGCTGTCGTGTTGAGCGATGGCGCCAGGACCGCGGCCATCGTCGCCTGGGAACTGATCGGCGTGCCCGACGGGGTCTGGGAAACCGTGTCGCAGAGGGTCGCGAAGGAGACCGGCATCCCCGCCGAATACCTGGTCCTGGCTGCGGTGCACGACCACAGCGCGCCGGCGCCGTTCGGCATGTATGGCAACGACTCGCCGAAGTCGGCGGTCTACACCAAACAGGTTGAAGACGCTACCGTCGAAGCCATCCGCAAGGCGAAACAAAGCCTCCAGCCGGCAAAGATCGGGACAGGGACGGGAAAGGCTTATGTGAATGTCAATCGGCGGGAATATTCGAGCGAGGACGGCTGGTGGCTGGGCTACAACGATAAGGGGCCGTCGGACAAAACGTTGGCCGTGATCCGGTTTGACGCGCTTGCGGGCAAGCCCATTGCGTTGCTCATCAACTATGCCGTCCATGCCGTGGTCATGGGAGGGGAGAATTATCAAGTCAGCGGCGACCTTGCAGGGGCCACGTCGCGTTACGTGGAGAACTATTACCGCGGCAGCCCTGAGGATGCTCCGCGGAGCGACGCGGGCCGCGCATTGCAAGTGCGACCGGAAGAGACTTCCGAAAATGTCGTGGCTTTGTGGACCAGCGGCGCGGCGGGCGACCAGAATCCTGTTTCCCTGGCGCGTGGCTCGGACTTCAGCATGGTGGATACCCTGGGAAAGATTCTCGGCGAGGAAGCAGTACGTGTAGCCGGAGCGATCCACACGACCGAGCACGGACACATTTGGGGCAAACAACAGTTGGTCACCTGTCCGGGCAGAAAAGTGGAACCGGGCCCGCTGCCGCGCAAGGAATACAAGTGGGAAGAATCCGATGCTGTCCACATTCGACTGGGTCTGCTGACGATCAACGATATCGCTTTGGCGGGGGTGTCGGGCGAAGTGCTGACCATGATTCAAGAGCGATTGAAAAAGGAGTCTCCTCTGAATCGCATCGTCATGGTGACGCACGCCAACGGTTCGAGCGGATACCTTCCCGATGATGCCGCGTTCGGGCAGGTCAGCTACGAAATCGCCACTTCGCGGCTGAAGCCCGGCTGCGCCGAGAGCGCCATCGTCAACGGCCTCGTCAACCTGATGAAGGAACGCTTCGGAGAAAAGGCAGAAGGCAGGAGGCAGAAAAGGACAAGGCAGAGTGCCGAAGGGGTCTGCGGGAAAAAAAGCTAGGAGTCCCACTTCCAGTTGGCGAATTGTTCCCGCAGCGCGATTTTCTTGAATTTGCCGACGGAGGTGCGCGGGATGGCGTCGAGGAAGACGAAAGCGTCGGGGAGCTGCCACTTGGCGAACGATGCGGCGAGAAAGGCGCGCAATTGTTCGGGGGTAGCGCGAGCGCCATCTTTCAGCACCACCGCGGCAAGCGGGCGCTCCTGCCATTTCGGGTGGGGGATACCGACGACGCAGGCTTCCTTGACGGCCGGGTGACCCATCAAGGCATTCTCCAGGTCCACGGAGCTGATCCATTCTCCCCCGGACTTTACCAAATCTTTGGCGCGGTCCACGATTTTGACGTACCCGTCTTCGTCCATGGTGGCGACGTCGCCGGTGCGAAACCAGCCATCCTCGGTCCAACGATGGGCCTGGTCGGGAGATTCATAGTAACTGGCGGCAACCCACGGGCCGCGGATTTCGATTTCACCGGAGGTCACGCCGTCCCACGGAGCTTCGCCTTCAGGCCGCATCAAGCGAATCTCTACGAACGGAGCCGGCCATCCCTGCTTGGAGCGCACGTGATATTTTTTGTCCTCAGGCCAGTCACGCATGTGGGCGCGCAGACCGCCGGAAGTGCCGATGGGCGTGGTTTCCGTCATGCCCCAAAGATGCTTGATTTGCAGGCCGAAACGGTCGAGCCGCCGAATGAGTTCCACGGGAGGGGCGGTGCCGCCGCAGACCAGCTTAACAGGCGACGCAAACTTCCATCCGGTGGGATTTTTTTCGAGAGCGTCGAGAACGGCGATCCAGACCGTGGGAACGCCGCAGGCGACGGTCACGCGTTCACCGACCATCAGTTCCAGGATGCTCTCCGGGTCCACATGTGGACCGGGGAGCACCAGGCGCGCGCCAAGCATGGTCGCCGCAAACGGAATGCCCCAGGCATTGGCGTGAAACATGGGCGCCACGGGCAGGACCGTGTCGGCTTGGCTCATGCCAAACACTTCAACGAGTCCGCAGCAGAAGGAGTGCAGCACAAGGGCGCGATGGGAATAGATGACGCCTTTGGAAAAGCCGGTTGTGCCGGAGGTGAAGCACATGGCCGCGCCATCGTTTTCGTCAATGGCGGGATAGCGGAAGTCGCCATCCGCAGCCGCCAGCAGCTCCTCGTAATTCGAAGCGCCTTCCGGCGCGCTGGCGCATCCGTAAGGAACGACAATAACGCGTTCGAACGAAACGTCCTTGCGGAACTTTTCATAAATAGGATACAGCACGTCGTCAATGAGGAGAAACCGGTCGCCTGCGTGTTTGGCAATGCCGGCAATTTCGTGCGGGTGCAAGCGGAGATTCATAGTGTGCAAAATGCCGCCCGCGCAAGGGACTCCGAAGAAGGCTTCCAAGTGGCCGGAATGATTCCACATCATCGAAGCCACCCGGTCGCCCGGCTTTAAGCCGAGCTTGGTGAGGGCAGCGGCAAGCTGGCGGGCCCGGCCATAAAATTCCCCATAACAAATGCGAACAATGGACTTATCCGGCTTCCGAGAAACAATTTCGACGCGGGGGAAGATTTTGCCGGAGCGCTCCAGAATCGTGGGAAGCGTCAAGGGAAAATCCATCATCGTGCCGCGCATGAACCCTCTCGGATGGGGAGACAAACTGGGCGCATGCTAGCACGAATTCCTGGCCAGGGGGAGCAGGCCGGCAGCCCGATTATCCCGGGCACAATCCGGGCATTTTATTTAGTTGCAAATGAGGTTAATTTCCGAGACGATGCACCAGACCGCTGAAGTTCCGGTCTCGCTCCCTCGGCGGCAGCGCGCATACGGCTCCCCGGTGAACGAAAGCGGTGTCTTCGGCGCGCTCCGCGACTCGCAAGTCAGGTTCCGGGCAGAAGGAGCAATAGGTGAAGAAGCTCTACATCGGTAATCTTCCGTTTTCGGCAACGGAAGATCAGCTTCAAGAGTGGTTTTCGCAAGCAGGAGTATCCCCTTCCGGCGTCAATCTCATTCGCGACCGATTCACGGGTCAATCGCGCGGATTCGCCTTCGTCGAAATCAACAGTGACGAAGAGGCGGACCGGGCCATTAATTCCTTGAACGGTCAGAATTTCGGCGGACGAAACTTGGTGGTCAACGAAGCGCGTCCTCAGGCTGAGCGCAGCGGCGGCGGACGCGGCGGCTACAGCGGCGGGCGCGGCGGCGGCGGCGGGCGTGGTGGCTACGGCGGCGGGCGCGGCGGAGATCGTGGCGACCGCGGCGACCGCGGAAATCGCTGGTAAGCCGCAGCTCAAGTCTTAGGTGAACGGGACACCAGCCCAGCGCGGCCCTGCACTTCCCTGCACAAAATCCTGAGCGGCGAGTCTGCTCAAAACTGCGTTTTTCGCCCTCTTTCTTCTTCCATCATCGACGCGGACTCCCAGTTCGAATTAGACAAAGAGTGCTTGCGCCTTCCCAAACTCCTGGATCTATGTCCTAGAAACTTCAGGACGGTCGCGCACGAAACTAATGTGCCCGTAACGTGTTCGATACAGCAGGCCAGGAAAATGCTTCGCCCGAGAGTCGCTCCAGGTATATGAATAATTCTGGTTTACTGTAGGAGCGGCGATGCAGTCAGGCGCCAAAGAAGCCTCCGGTGAACCTTCTGGAGGCACTCCGCATCCAATGGCTTGGGTGAGGCGCAGTTGCGAAATAGAATGACGACTTGGAACAAACGCGATTGGAAGCAATTCTACGAGGTGGCTCGCCGTCCCTGGCGAGCACATCGTCCGCCGCGGCCCGTGTATCCGACAGGCTTGAATCGCGTGCTGCCCGCGCAAGGCTTCAGTCTTTCTGAGCTTGATGATGCGGGCGTGAATCTGGAACTTGCCGAGCGCCTCGGTCTCCCCGTCGATGCGGGACGAATCGGCACCTACGGCCCCAACGTTACGGTGCTGCGGGATTTTGTGCGTTCCTCGCGGCGCCCGCTCTAAACGCCTGCTTAGCGGCATCCTTCTCCTCCGTTCTTTCTCAACATCTCGTCATGACTGGTCATGAGAGGAATAGAATAGCGGCTCGTTCTGGAGGAGCCGCGCCATGAAGAGATTTCTTCTCCCGCTTGTGGTAGTGATCCTGGGTTCGGTTTTGCTCGCGGCCACCGGGCCGGATTATTCCATTCAGGCCATCCGCTACGCTTCTGCTGAAGACGAAGTTGCGGGCCTCGTCATGGGCGCGCCCCAAGGCGAAAAAATCATCATCGCTATGGTTGTATGGCTCATTCGCGGCGGCGGGCGCAGTGTCCTTTATGACAGCGGCTATCACCGCGAGACGTTTCTCAAGTATTTTCCCTCGATAGATTACATTCGCCCCGACGAAGCCGTGAAACTTGCCGGCGTTCAGCCGGAAGAAATCACCGACATCGTCATCAGCCATGCCCATTGGGACCACCTCGGCGGAATTGATCTTTTTCCCAAAGCAGTGATCTGGATTCAAACGGAGGAATTCCGGTACTACACAGGTGACGCGTGGCAGCCAGGCGGGAATCACGGTGGGATCGATCCAGAAGACGTTCAGGTACTGGTCAAGCTGAACACGGAAGGACGCTTGCGTTTGGTGGACGGGGATAACGTGGAACTGTTCCCCGGCATTCGCGCCTACACGGGGGCGCGGCACACTTATGCATCGCAATACTTGCGCGTGGAAGGAAATCCCCCGTTCGTCCTAGCTTCGGACAACTGCTATCTCTATCGGAATCTTGCTGAGCACAAGGCCAGCGCGACGTTTTCCGAGTCCGACCAGCCGGCAAACATCAAGAACCAGGCCCGGATGATCGAGTTGGCAGGTTCCCTCGAGCGCGTCATACCCGGTCACGACATGTTGCAATTCCAGAAGTTTCCCACCCAAGGCCGCGTGGCAAAAATCAAATAAGGAAGCACGACCGGCGATTCTCTTGACTTGACGAAAGTACCATAGCGCCTGCCACGCCGCGGTTTGTAGCCCGGCCCCCTCTGCGCGTAAAATAAGAGTTTCGCGCGGACTCCATGGCCTCGCCATTTCACATCCTCTCCCATTCGCCGGCACCACCGGTGCCGCCGCCAGACGTGCACCCGCGACCCGATTGGCTGCGTGTGAAATTCTTTGGCGGAGAGCGGTTCCAGGACCTGAAGCGCCTGATGCGTACCCTGGACCTGCATACCGTCTGCGAAAGCGCCCGCTGCCCGAATATGGGCGAATGCTGGGAGCATGGCGCGGCTACGTTCATGATTCTCGGGGACATTTGCACGCGGGCGTGCGGATTTTGTGCGGTTCCCTCGGGCAAGCCGGTTGGTCCTCCGGATGAAGATGAGCCCTATCGCGTGGCCGATGCGGTGGCAAAGATGGGCTTGCGCCATGCCGTGGTCACCAGCGTGAATCGCGACGACCAGCCCGACGGCGGCGCCCACATTTTCGCACGCACCATCGAGGAGATTCGCAATCGAGTGCCGGGCTGCAAGGTGGAAGTCCTGATCCCTGATTTCCGTGGCGACTGGAACGCTCTCGGTATAGTTCTTGTAGCGCGACCAGATGTGCTCAACCACAACACCGAGACCGTACCGCGGCTCTACCGCCAAGTGCGCAAAGGTGCGGTCTATGAGAGGTCTTTGGAATTGTTGCGGCGCTCGAAGGAATCTAATCCCGAGATTCCTACGAAAACCGGAATGATGCTCGGCCTGGGCGAAGAGAAGGAAGAAGTGCTATCCACCATGCGGGAATTGGCCGCGCAAGGAACGAACATCCTGACGCTGGGACAATACCTGCAGCCAACCCGAGAACATCTCCCTGTCGTGCGCTATGTTCATCCGGACGAGTTCGCGGAATATAAAATCCTCGGCGAAGCCATGGGCTTCAAGCACGTCGAATCCGGCCCGCTGGTGCGCTCGTCTTACCACGCTTTCGACCAAGCAGAAGCTGCCAACCGATAGATGCTCTCGCTCAGGCCCCTTTGCGTCAAACGCAAGTTTGGATGTTTCTGTTATTTTCATTTCACATGATCGAGCCCTTGATGGTCCTTCGGGCCATAATCCAGTTTAAGCTGGGAAAATGAGAGGGCCCTTCCAAGGCAGAACACGAGCCAAGCAGGATTTCCCTTTCGGTGACACCGGGCACACCCTTGCCCTTCCGTCGACAAAACGGCCCCAAAAAGACATACCCCGAACCCACAGAGCGCAAGGCTGTATCTCCATCCAATCGAATTCCTCTTTCTCGCCGTTCTAACTAAGAAAAACACCCCCTGGTAGAGGTAGAGGGACCACCCTAGCTTCTGTTTATTCCCGTGTAGAGAACGTGTCAATGGAGTCCAGGCGGATGGAGGCGAAGCAGTAAGAACGGAGAGTAGCATGAGGTGAAGGGTGGGAAACCAGAATACTTTGATCGAATCTGAGGAAAGAAACTACTTGATGCGCGGGCCCAGCAAAACCATGCCTATGCCTGAGACGAGAGGACAACGGAAAGTGCGGCCGGAACTTGCAGGGTCTTTTCTTCATCCAGGGTGGCCTTGTACGGTCCGAACTTGGCCACTTCTTCCTGCTTGTGGTAGCTGAAGTTAGGATGCACGAGGCCGACAACGCCACACACCAGCAAGATGACGCCAAGGATGATTACAAAGCGCTTCATGCGGCTTCAAACCTACCATAGGTGGAATTAACGGCGGAAAAAACGAAAGCAAACCGACTATGCGTCAGAATCGCCCGAAGAAGTGCCTACAACGAGTCGGGGTAAGACTCAGGAACGGCTGGCAGCGGCTGCCGCTTTCTTGGCAGCTTTGGCGGCTGCGGAGGCTTTGCGGCGGCGCTTGGTCTTTGGCGGGGTAGCGGGAGCTTCGCCGATGAGTTCCGCACTCATCATGCTGGTAACAAACAGCTTGGGGCCGTGGTCGTCAAAATCCACGGAAGTGCGATCCGCATCGGAAGCGGTCACGATTCCCAAGCCGTAGACATCATGTTTGATGGTCTGACCTTCCTGCATTACTTGCACAACATCCTCCTTGACCACCCTGTCTGGACTTCGATTCGAATCTCTTGAAACGGGAGGCCCGGTTCTGACCAGGACTCCCCGAAAACGAAAACAGGCTAGAGGCTAACGACGTTCTCCGCCTGAAGGCCCTTCGGGCCCTTCTTCACCTCAAATTCCACCGTCTGACCCTCGTTGAGGGATTTGTAGCCGTCCATCTGAATGGCGGAAAAATGCACGAAGACATCTTCCCCGGTCTGACGCTGGATGAACCCGTACCCTTTCGAAGCATTGAACCACTTCACTGTCCCTTGTTCCTTCACTTACACTACCTCGTAATTGGAATTGCTTGGAATTGCCTTGCCTCTCTTGTGACCGGCCCCTTGGTACTTCAAGGCGATTAAGTCCCAGCCCCAAGCGCCGTGACTGCCTCTAGCCCGTAAAAAAAGGCCGCAAAGTTTGTCCTTGCAGCCCCCTCGAACGAGTCAAAAGGTAATACAAGAGCAACAAATGCCAAGAATAAATTAGCATAAAAATGGAGGATTTGTCCACGCCCGCTTTGCTGCGCATTCTAAGTAATTACAAATCAATAAGTTGCGAGATGGACCGCCACTCTTGGGCCGCAAGAACTACCAGTCAGGTGGTTTACTCAACGGATTCGGGTTCGAGGCTCAGACCGCCTTCGCCATTGGCCTTTTTTTCCCAGTACTTGCGGACCCAGGCTTCCCAACTCTTTCCCGCAGCGGTGTCTCTGCCCGTAAAGGAAAGTGCCGCAATATTGGCGTAAGCAATCTTTACTTTCTTGTTGGCGTCCTTGGGTATGACGCGCACAAAGCTGTCATGGAGGGAATTCCCTAAGACTCGGTCGAAGATGTAGCCCTCGATTTTTGAATTATCTTTAAGCGTCAGCGTCACATCTCCACGGTAATCGAACGCTTTCTCCAAGGCCATGCGCAACTCCTCTTCGCTGGCAAGTTGCGGAACCCAGCCTTGCACGGTCTCGTGCAGAGTTCCCGGAGCGACCTCCAGATTGTCCGGATCGAGCGGAGACCCTTCCGTGTGACTGGGACGGTCAGCATGACGGGGACCACTCATACGCGGGTTTCCTCAAACTGGCCTTTGGCCGTGTCGATTTGAACGAGCCGATTGTAAGAGTGCACTGGCTTGACGGGCTCATTCAACATCGCCAGCGCGTCGGGGTCAGAGTAACTTGTGGACAGGCTCGCTTTCACCGTATCCCAGAGCCCCCGCCAGCTGCTGAACGTGTAATCTACCGCGGAAGCCTCGTAACCGCTGTGCACCATGCAGTTTCCACACTTGGGATTGCCAGACTCCGTGCCGTACTTTTTCCATTCGGTGGAGTCGATCAGTTCCTGAAACGTATCCGTGTAGCCGTCCTGCAGCAAGTAGCAGGGCTTTTGCCAGCCGAACACGTTGTATGTGGGCATACCCCACGGCGTGCAGGCATAGTTGTGCTTGCCCATCAGAAATTCCAGAAAAAGCGGCGACTGGTTGAATTTCCAACTCTTTTTGCGGTTCGCCAGAATCGCGCGGAACAGCCGGCGCGTGCGCGCGCGGCCCAGGAAATGCTTTTGATCCGGCGCTTTGTCGTAGGAGTAGCCGGGAGACAGCATCATGCCTTCTACACCTACTTCCATCATTTCGTCGAAGAAGGCGCGGACGCTCTGGGGATCGGCGCCGTCGAACAGCGTCGTGTTCGTGGTCACGCGGAAGCCGCGCTTCAACGCTTCCTTAATTCCATCCAGAGCCAAATCGTAACCGCCTTCGCGACACACCGAAAAATCGTGATGCTCTCTCTGCCCATCCATGTGAACGGAAAACGTCAGGTATTTGCTGGGCCTAAAGAGATGCAGTTTTTCCTTGAGCAGCAGGGCGTTGGTGCACAGGTAAATGTACTTTTTCCGCTGGACCAGCCCCTGCACAATCTTGTCGATTTCCGGGTGCATCAGCGGCTCGCCGCCGGGAATGGACACCATCGGCGTGCCGCATTCTTTTACGGCCCTGAAGCAATCCTCAGGCGACAATTCCTTCTTCAGAATGTGCGCCGGATATTGGATCTTTCCGCAGCCCGCACAGGCCAGGTTGCAGCGGAACAAGGGTTCGAGCATCAGCACGAACGGGTAACGCTTGCGCCCCCTGAGCTTCTGTTTGAGGACGTACGTGGCAACCGTCCACATCTGTGAGACTGGTACCGGCATTTCCCCTGCTTATCGTGACTTGGAATAGGGGTACACCCAGCACCCCCAGAGTCTCTTTGCCAAAACCGAGACTGTAGCTCTATTGTACCCGAGAACTCGCGAAATCCACGCGGTTCGTTTTGGTTACTTGTGCAATCACTTCCTGAACTGGCACAGGAAATGCACCGGTTCCTCCGATGCAGGCAACCGCGGAAACGGAATACCAGGCGCCACCTCGCGTCTTTGCGGAAGCTTCGGAGGTAAAATCGACACCTGGTCAAGGCAAAGAAACTAAGGCCTTTATGGCGCGACAAAGTCTGCTTACTCTGTTCGACGATTTTGCTCGCTTCGCCCGAGATGTTGCCGTCGTGCAAAGCCGCGGGTACCGCCGGGAAAAAGTGACGTATGCGGAATTGTCGGCTAACGCGCGGCTCTATAGTCAGGTGCTTGCAAAATGCGGAATCGCCGCGGACGATCGCGTGCTGCTCTGGGGATCCAACTCCGCGGAATGGGTTGCGTGTTTCTGGGCCATCCTTTTCTGCGGTGGAGTGGTGGTGCCGATGGACGCAACCTCGTCTCCCGATTTCGTTGAGCGGGTCATCCAGGATGCCGGCGTGAAGCTGATCCTGCGAGACCGGCAGCAAACGCAGCAAACGGACCATCCTGGCTCGCCTCCCTCACTGAGTATCTCCGAATTGAAGGAGGTCGCGACGGAGTCGCGGCTCGAGCCAAAAGGAGGAGCCGACCCGAGTAAGGCTGCTTCGCGAGATTCCGTTGCTGAGATTCTTTACACCTCAGGAACGACCGCCGACCCGCGCGGCGTCGTCCTCACGCACGGAAATTTCCTGGCGAACCTGGAGCCGCTCGAACGTGGCATTGGCGAATATCGAAAGTACCAGCGTTGGTTTCATCCCTTACGTTTCGTGACGCTCGTTCCGCTGAGTCACGTATTCGGCCAGTTCATGGCCCTGTTTGTTCCGCCGCTCCTCGGCGCGGCCATCGTTTTCGAGCCGTCCACGAATCCAGGGGAAATCATTCGAAGCGTGAAACGGGAGCGCGCCACTGCGCTCATCGCAGTGCCTCGGATGTTGGACCTGCTGAAAGCCGGGTTGGAGCGCGAGAAGGAATCACAAGGGAAATCCCAGTCGCTTGAGCGCAGGCTCGAACGAGCCAGCGGACGAAAATTCCTTTGGCGCGCGTGGATGTTTCGGCGCATCCATCGCCGTTTTGGCTGGAAATTCTGGGCTTTCCTCTCCGGTGGCGCGGCGCTTTCGGTTGACACGGAAAGTTTCTTCAGGCGAATGGGTTACGCCGTTGTTCAGGGATACGGAATGACCGAAACCGCGGCGCTCATCAGCTTGAATCATCCGTTCCGTGCGACGGAAGGTTCTGTGGGCAAGATTCTTCCGGGCCGCGAATTCAAGCTGGCCAACGACGGCGAAATTCTCGTGCGGGGAGAAAACGTCGCCGCAGGTTATTGGAAGAGTGGGGCTCTCGAGCCGTCCAACGAAGATGGCTGGCTGCATACCGGCGATCTCGGGGAAACGGACGCGGAAGGGAATCTTCGCTTTCGCGGGCGCAAGAAGAAAGTCATCGTCACGCCGGCAGGCTTGAACATTTATCCCGAAGACCTGGAAATTGCGGTGCGCAAGCAACCCGGAGTGCGCGATTGCGTTGTCATTCCGTTCGAACGCGACGGCAACGCGGAAGCGTGCGCAATTCTCCTGATGCAGGATTCGAACCAGTCTGCTGCAAGGGCTGCCGTGGATTCAGCAAATGCCCTGCTCGCAGAGTATCAGCAAATTCGGCAGTGGCTCGTTTGGCCGGAGCTGGATTTTCCACGCACCTCAACCGGAAAGCCACGCCTACCGGCCATCACCGCCCGCGCCGTTGCATTCCTGGATGGTCATCAAACGGAAGCCCTTCGGGAAGCCAAAAGGGGGCCGTTGAATGGCCTGCTGGATAAGTTCAACCGTTCTGGCTCCGCCTCCCCCAACGTGGAAAAGGAGCTGAATCTGTCTTCCCTCGATCGTGTCGAGCTGATGAGCAACCTCGAAGAAATGTTCCACGTGGAACTAAATGAAACGGCCTTTTCCGAAGCCAAGACCGTTGCCGACGTCGAGCGCCTTTTGCAACAACCCGCTGCCCGCTCTGACCAATACACTTATCCGCGCTGGGCCCAGTGGGAGCCGGTCAGGTGGTTCCGGCTGGCGGTTTACTATGCCCTGGTTTGGCCCGCCACGCAGATTCTCGGGCATCCGCGAGTCGTCGGCCGCGAGAATCTTCGGGACCTCCACGGGCCCATCCTGGTGGTGTCCAATCACATCACTCGCCGCGCGGACCTAGGGCTGATCCTAGCCGCACTCCCAATGCGTTACCGCCACTATCTTGCAGCCGCGATGGGCGGCGAAACTTTGCAAAACATGCGTCATCCGCCGCGCGATTGGTTTCTTGCAAAACGGTGGGCCTACCAGCTTGGCTACTGGCTGGTCCGCGCCCTCTTCAACGTTTTCCCATTGCCGCAGCTCTCCGGCTTCCGCGAGAGCTTTCGCTTTGCCGGTGAATTGGTCGATCGCGGTTACAGCGTGCTCATTTTTCCGGAAGGCGAAGTGAACAACTCCGAGGACGGGCGCATGGCGCCTTTTCAATCTGGCATCGGACTGCTCGCGGAGAACTTGCGCATTCCCATAGTTCCGATGCATCTGGACGGCGTGTGGCAAATGAAGCGGGAGCGCCGCCGCCTCGCTCACACCGGCGAAATCACCGTTCGAATCGGCGCGCCCGCCACCTTCGCTCCCGGCACTCCTCCCGACGAAATAGCTCGCTGCCTGGAATCCACCGTCCGCTCTCTGTAGCATCCCAAACTGACCTGTTGCAAGGGGTCCTTGCCAGACCAAGGGCACTGCCATGGCTTTGCATTAGGCCCTGGTGAAGGCGAGATTCTGCTAGGTTTATCAAGGAAAACCTGGCTCAACGGGTTGGCAGAATTTGCCATTCCTCCGACTCGCCGGTTCGTCTATCATCTTCGGCGAGGAAACTAATGCCACCATGAGACGAGCCCTTTTTTGTGTGCTGTTCCTTTGTTTGCCCGCTCAACTCGTCGCGCAGAAACCGCCGGCCTCGGCGCCGCCCTCCGACCGCGTCGTGGCGCTTCTGAAGGAACTCACCGAGGCTCCCGGTCCCCCGGGCTATGAGGAGCCGGTTCGCAAAATAATGACCGAGCGCATGCGCGCGTTCACGGACAAGATTAGTTACGACGGTCTAGGATCGGTCATCGCGCAACAAGGAGACGCCGGCCCGCGCATTATGCTCGATGCGCACATGGACGAACTCGGCGGCATGGTGCGCCGCATACGGCCGGACGGTTTTATCTCCATGCAAATGCTCGGCTACTGGCTTGAGGCGGCTTTGCCGGACCAACGTTGGGTGATCGTTGGCTCTAAAGGGCCGGTCCCGGCGGTCACCGATATTTGGGACGCGCATATTGCCCCGCATGGGGATCCAGGCCATCCGGCGCATCAGGACCTTTTTCTCGACACCGGCGCGCGGAGTGCTGCGGATGTCGCGGCCCTCGGCATTTCCCCGGGTGATCCCGTCGCACCGGTCTCCGAGCTCGAGGTCCTAGCCAACAATCGGTATCTCGCAAAAGCATGGGACGACCGCGTAGGCTGCGCCGTCCTGCTCGAAGTGATGCGTCGCCTCGCAAAGTCGCCGCATCCCAATCAAGTTTTCTTTGTCGGCACTGTTCAGGAAGAGGGCAGTATCGAAATGAGAGGGGCCGCAACCTCCGCGCGCCTCATCAACCCGGATATCGGTTTTAGCCTCGAAGTTGGCATTCCCAATGATGTCCCCGGCCCGAGTCCGGAGGCGGCCCAGGAGGTTCTTGGCGGCGGCCCCGGAATGATGCTTTACACCTTTAGCGAGCTTCCGAATCGCAAGCTCGTTCAACATGTAAAGCGAGTCGCCGCCGAGGAGCACATCCCGCTGCAGTTTGATTTTGTCCCAGGGTTCGGTGATGACGCTGGAGCTATCAAATTAAACGACGGTGGCGTCCCGGTCAGCACCTTGCTCGTGCCGGCCCGCTCTACCCACGCGCATAACGGCATTATTGATCGCGCGGACTTCGATCGAACCGTCGACTTGATGGTCGCGGTTATTCAGAGTCTCGACGCAGCCAGCGTTGCCAAGATCAAATCCTTCAACCCGTAGCGTTTGTGCCTCTCTTGGCGGATGCTACATCCAAAATAGTAGATTGCAAGTAGATTGCCGGGTCGGGGGTTTCATCTCTCGTTCTGTGGCAAAATAGAATACGGACAAAAGAAATGGCCAATCGCTCAACTGTGGAAGAAATTCGCGCGGCGGGACCCGCCAGTGCCCCCAGGAAATCCGTTACCGAGGGGAGCCGTAAAGCCCCTTCTTGCCTTCAGGCATGGAGATATAAGGCTGCACGGATTTTCTTCAGAAATTGAGCACTCAACTGATTCACAAAAACCAAGTGATTATGGTTGAGACGCTCGGCACCAAGAACCTACTTAAGAATCGCCGCTTAGCCAGAGCCATCTCGGATGCGGGCACAGGTGAGTTCGTTCGTATGTTGGAATACAAGTGCAAGTGGCCTGGAAGAACGCTCGTCAAAGTAGCTAGGTTCTTCCCGTCATCAAAGTTGTGCTGCATTTGTCACCAAAAGAATGTAGACCTCAAACTCCAAGACCGTTGGACGTGTTCGAGTTGCCATACCGAACATCAGCGGGACGAGAATGCCGTCGTAAACATTTTCGTCCAAGGTTTGAGAATCTTAGCCGAGGGACGCTCGGTATTAGCCTGTGGAGGCACAGTAGGACCTAAACGCGAGTTTAGGCGTGGGCCCGGGAAGCAGGAAACATCGTCGGAGGTATGTGGCCATGTCGCACAGTAACTCCGAGGAATCCCCCGTCTTTAGGCGTGGGGGAGTCGTCAAAGCAGATGAAGATCGCCAACAAGTTTTCGACGCTTTTCGGCGCTGGGGTTATTACGAAGCGAATCTTGATCCGCTGGACGTATTCCCGCCGCTGCAGCAACCTGATCTGGAAGGCTTGGGGGGCGAGGCCGCGGAAGAGGCTCGCCGCATCTATTGCGGCACCATTGGCGCTGACTTCATGCACCTACCCGAGCCGGAGCGGCGCCGCTGGATTATCGAGCGCCTCGAAGCGCCCGCTGAGCAAGTGGACCAACAAAAAATCTTGGAGCGGCTGATTCGCGCCGACCTTTTCGAACAAGTTCTTCAGGCACGCTATCTCGGATCGAAACGTTTTTCTTTGGAGGGCGTCACCTCGCTCATTCCCTTGCTTGACGCGATCCTGGACGCCGCCGCAGAACACGGTGCGGAATCTTCCATCATGGCCATGAGCCATCGTGGCCGCCTCAGCGTGATGGTTCACGCCGCGTGCAAGAGTCCGCATGAAGTCGTTGCCGGTTTCGAGGACGTGGATCCCCGCAGTGTCTTGGGCGCAGGCGACGTCAAGTACCACATCGGCGCGACGGGCACCTATGTCACCAGCTCCGGGAAAGAAATCGGTATCCATCTCGTTTCAAATCCGAGCCATCTCGAAGCTGTCGATCCCGTAGCTGTTGGGCGCTCGCGCGCCAAGCAGACACGCTACGGGTTGCGCGGCGCTTACGTGGACCGCTCGCAGGAAACTCTTAACAAAGTCGTTCCCATCGTGATGCATGGGGACGCCGCTTTCGCCGGCCAGGGGATCTGGGCGGAGACCCTCAATTTTGCGGACTTGCGCGCGTACACCGTCGGCGGCACAATCCACATCATCGTCAACAATCTCATCGGCTTCACAACGCCGCCACACCAGGAGCATTCCGCGCGCTTTGCCTCGGACATTGTTAAACGCCAATCGGTTCCCATTTTCCATGTGAACGGAGAAGATCCCGACGCTGTCGTGCGCGTTGGGAAGATGGCCACCGAGTATCGCGCAACGTTTGGCAGTGATGTGGTTGTCGACCTCATCGGCTACCGCCGCCACGGCCACAGCGAAGTGGATGACCCCACCATCACCCAGCCAAGACTTTACGAGCGCATCAAGGACCATCCCCAGCTTTGGAAGATTTACGCCGAGAACACCGGCATCGACGCAACGGGGATCGCTGAGAACGTCCGCAAGGAATACGAAGAAGAACAGACCAAGGCTCGCGCACTCAAAAAGATTCCGCACCTGCGGAAACTGCCCGATTATTGGGCGCCTTATTTTCACGGGCGCTACAAACCCGAGTACGAAGTAAACACGGGTCTAGCCCGCGAAAAGCTGGGCGAGATTACCGACGGCCTCGTCCGCGTGCCGGAAGGCTTTCACGTTCATCCCAAAATTGTCAAACTGCTCGAACAACGCGCGGAAATGGGCCATGGCCAGCGCGCGGTGGATTACGGTTTTGCCGAAGCGCTGGCGTTTGGTTCCTTGCTTCTGGAAGGCACACCCGTACGGCTCACCGGACAGGACTCGCAACGCGGCACGTTCAATCAGCGCCACGCCGTACTGGTTGACACGGAGACGGAGCGGAACTATCTGCCACTTTGTCACCTTTCCCCGAATCAGGTCTTCTGCGAAATCTACAATTCTTCTCTTTCCGAAGCGGGCTGCCTAGGTTTTGAATACGGCTTCAGCCGCGATTACCCCGAAGCGCTCGTTTTGTGGGAAGCACAGTTTGGGGATTTTGCCAACGGCGCGCAGGTCATCATCGACCAATTCATCAGCGCCGGCGAGGACAAGTGGAACCTTCCGGCGGGCATCGTGATGCTTTTGCCTCACGGCTACGAGGGGCAGGGCCCGGAGCATTCCAGCGCCCGTCTCGAACGCTTCCTGCAGCTCGCCGCCGAAGACAACATGCAGATTTGCCAGCCTTCGACGGCGGCGCAGTATTTTCACCTGCTGCGCCGCCAGGCGCTCCGCCCGTGGCGCAAGCCGCTCATTGCTTTTACGCCAAAAAGCATGCTGCGCCATCCCGACGCCAGCTCCAACATCGAAGAATTCACGCATCCGCGCTTCCTGCCGCTGGTTCCCGATCGCGAAGTGCGCGACGCCTCGCGTGTCCTCATCGCCAGCGGCAAGGTCGGCCACGAATTGCGCGGCGAACGCCGTCGCCGTAAAGACACGGGCACGGCAATCTTCTTTCTCGACCAGCTCTATCCGATGCCCCGCGCGGAAATCTCCGCCGCCATTGCCGAGCATCCCCATGCTCGCGAAATCGTTTGGGTGCAGGAGGAGCCAGGAAATATGGGAGCGGCCGGCTTCGTGCTTCCTCGGCTCGAGCGGATGGCCAAAGCGGCCGGACTCGTCTCGCGCTCCGTCAAGCGCTCGCCGAGCGCCAGTCCGGCCACTGGGTCCGCCAAGGCCCACGAAATGGAACAGAAGACACTTCTCTCCCTGGCCTTCACCACGGCCGGCAACCATGACAATTAGGTATCTTTTCTTAGGTTGGCTTAGGTTGGCTTTTACCGTTCGTTCATATTAATGTAAACGGCGCGTTATCCAGGAAAGGGCAGCTTCTGCCAAAATCAGCCGTGCAGCAAGAATCCTTAAGTGAGCCGAATCATTCCAGCTCCTATCGTCATTTGCCGGGCTACGGTACACTTTCTTCAGGCCGGCACGGAAGGCGCTCCATCGGCATGAAACGCGTATTCATCATCGAAGACGATCGTGACATCGTCGAGTTGGTTCGCTACAACCTCGCCAATGAGGGCTTTCAAGTGACCGCCGCCTACGATGGGGTCACGGGCCTGGCCACACTAAAGAAAACCCCTCCGGACATCCTGCTGCTCGATCTCATGCTTCCCAAACTTTCCGGCCTCGAGATTTGCCGCGAGATTCGCCGCGATGAGACGCTGAATCGCTTGCCCATCCTCATGCTCACCGCGCGTGGCGAGGAAGCCGACCGCGTGGTCGGGCTCGAGATGGGTGCGGACGACTATGTAACCAAGCCCTTCAGCCCGCGCGAACTGATTGCTCGCGTGAAAGCGCTCCTCCGCCGCGCCGAACTCCCCACGGACGTGCCGCATGCGGTCGAAATTGGCAAGCTCAGAATTGACCCCGCCTCTTATCGGGTGTGCCATTCCGGCAAGCCCGTCGTGCTCAGCACCCTGGAGTTTCGCCTTCTCTATTATCTGGCCTCGCGTCCCAACCGCGTTTTCACCCGCGACCAGTTGCTCGATGCCGTCTGGGGCACGGATCGCTTTGTCACGCCGCGCAGCGTGGATGTCTACGTTCGCAGGCTCCGCGAAAAGATCGAGTCCGACCCGGAAAACCCCACCCACTTGAAAACCGTCCGCGGCGCCGGGTATCTTTTCGAGACCCGTGCGGCTTAACCTTTTCTGGAAACTCGGCGTGGCCTTTCTCGCCCTACTGGTGGCTGTCTTGCTGCCCGTGGATTACTATGGCGAGCGCAACCTGCGCCGCGACTACCAGCGCGCCGGCTTCGAGCAACTCTCGGCAATCGCGCGCATCGCCCTTGCGAGTCCGCCTATTGTTTTGTCCCTGGCCACAAATTCCCGCACTCCTGGCCCGGCGCTTCACGATTGGATCGCAAGAATAGCGGCAAGCGGGGCACGCGTTACGGTCATTAACGCCGGGGGAGTTGTCCTGGCAGATTCCGAGTCCGATCCGGAGACCATGGAGAATCATGCGGGTCGCCCGGAGATTCGCGATGCTTTCGCAAAAGGCGATGGACTTTCCGTTCGGCGCAGTGTGACGGTCAACCGCGATTTGCAGTATTACGCCGTGCGCTACTCCCCGGCCGGCGGCTCTCCGGTAGTCTTGCGTTTTGCTTTGCCCGTTCGCGCCGCGGACGACGAGGTGTGGGCGCTCCGCCGGAGGCTCTGGCTTTCTTCTCTCGTCATGCTTGTGGTAGCGGGAACCGCGTCGCTCTTGATCTCCCGCTCTTTTGCAAGCCGCGTGGAACGCCTCCAATCCTTTTCCCGCCGCGTGGCCGATGGCGACTTTCGCCCCATTGAAGCCGATCGTTCCGGCGACGCGCTGGAAGCTCTGGCCGCTTCCTTGAATGACTCCGCGAGCCGTCTCGACCGCGCCATTCGCACGCTGACCGAAGAGCGCAATCTCTCCTCGGCGATCCTCGGCAGCATGGTGGAAGGCGTCGCCGTGGTCAATTCGAATGAGCGCTTGCTGTTTGCAAACGACGGCTTCGCGGAAATCCTGGAACTGGATGCGCCGCCAAAGTCCGGGAGCTCGCTGGTAGAAATCGTGCGGCAAACGGAGCTTATCGAGGCGGTGCGGGTAGTGGTGGCGGGCGCGCCGCGCGTGGAAGCGGAAATCAGCACGGGAACGCTGCGTCAGCGCTTTTTCGCGGTGACGGTAGCTTCCGTTCGCGCGATGGAAACCTCCGGCGCCGTCATCGTGCTGCACGATATCACCGATCTGCGCAAACTCGAACGCATCCGCCGCGATTTCGTCGCCAATGTATCGCACGAATTCAAGACGCCGCTCACCGCGATTCAGGGTTTCGCCGAAACTCTGCTCGCCGGCGCGATTGAAGACCCGCAGAATCGCATCCGCTTCCTCCAGATCATCCTCGAGCATTCGCGGCGTCTCGCGCGTCTCACCGACGACCTGCTCGAACTCTCCAAGATGGATGCCGACCGCCTGGACCTGGAACTCGACCGGCTCAGCGTTTCTCAATTCGTGCAAAGCTGTATGGAAACCACGCAACGGTCCGCCAAAGAGAAAAACCTCTCCGTTTCCGTTGATTTGCAGGGGACTCTCCCGGATATTGCCGCCGACCGCCGCCGTCTTGCCGAGGTTTTGCAGAACCTGCTCGACAATGCCATTCAATACACGCCCTCCGGAGGCAGGATCAAGGTTTCGGCTGTTTCCGACCGAGAGGAAGTCACTTTCACCGTTTCTGACACGGGCATCGGCATTCCCAAGGTGGACCAGCCCCGCATTTTTGAACGTTTCTACCGAGTCGATGTCGCGCGCTCCCGCGAGGTCGGTGGAACGGGTCTGGGCCTTTCCATCGCTAAGCATCTCGTCGAAGCTCATGGCGGCCGCATCTGGGTGGACAGCGAAGTTGGGCAGGGCTCGCATTTCCATTTCACCGTTCCCGTGTTTCAGCCCCAGCACGCCTTGTCCCGCCCCGACCACTAGCAAAGCGCCACGAACAAGGAGCGGTTGCCCGTTTCGGCGCCGCCTTTTTCTGTCTTTTCACAATCCCGTTAAGGAACTGTAACCATTTCTCTCTCAGAATGTTATGTGGGGGCGGGAGTGTGGGAACAGCAGCCCACCTCCCCAAGGAAATCTATGGACACAACCGCGCGACTCAACGAACAGGTCATGCTCGACACGCTCATGAACTATCTCGTCTCGATGGCTCGCACCGTCGAGAGTGCCATGAACCGGGCGCTCGATGCTATCCTCAGCCTTGACAACCCCCGCACTGCCGCTCTCCCCGGCGAGGTGTTTCTTCTCGAGCCGCGCATCAACGAAATGGAAATCGTCATCGACGAGCACGCCATCCGACTGCTTCGTCAAGGCTCCTTTCCCGAGGATGAATTGCGGCTGATTGTGGCCGCCCTGAAGCTAAACAACGATCTGGAGCGCATCGGCGACCTCGCCGTAAACCTCGCCGAGAGAGTCGTCTCGCTCCGGGAAATGCCCGACGCGCAAATCCCCGAAGATCTTGTCCCCATGGTTTCTGCCGTTCGCGCCATGGTCAGCGAGAGCCTCGGCGCGCTCATTTTCCGCAACGTGGATATGGCCACCACGGTCCTGGAAAGCGATGACGTCGTGGATCGGTACCGCGACCGCATTTTTGAACGCCAGCTTCAGCGCATGACCAGCGAGCCGCAATTGGTCGGCCCGGGGCTGCAATTTGTCCTGGCCACGCGTCATCTGGAGCGCATCGCCGACCACGCGACCAACATTGCCGAAGACATCATCTTTTGGGTTCGCGGTCTCGATGTACGCCACGGGCGCGGGCTGGAAGGTCTTCGTAGTGAGCCGCCCGCAACCTTGTCCGCTGCCAACATAACCGAGAATTCACAAACCAGTCATTCCGATGTGACGCCGTCCCGCAATACTGACGACGTGATCTTCACTTAACTCCTACCCTCGGGGACCGGCTGCACCCCTGGCTCCGGTCCCTTCTCCTCCCCCCGCGAAGCTGCAGAAACAGTATCCAGACAACCTCTTGACCCCGCCCGGCAGTTCTACTATCGTTCTAAAAGAGTTCCGCATGAACAGTTCCTCTGATCGCCAAGGGCCCATTGTCGCTCTAAGACGGTACCGCTGGGTGTGTCTTGTCCTTGCTGCTCTCTTGCTCTACAACCCGTTTTTCGCTGGGCCGCGCTCGGGACGCAGTTTGGAACTCTGTCATCCGGTGAGTCACCGCTCGACCGTAGGCGCCTCCGAGCTGCAACATTTCTCGCCGGCAAACGGTTGGTGCCCTGTTCCAGCAGTGGAGGCTACGGAAGCAGAATTCGCTTTGCCGCTACCTGATCTTTCGATTTGGCTCTTCTTCGTTGCGACCCCACCTACGCTCGTTCCCCAGCAGATGTTTGGTCCCGGCCTGTGGTTCAGGCCGCCGCCCGCTCTCTAATCTTTTTCCCGTTCTGTGAATCGCTTTTTCGGATTAGGCCGCCTCTGCGCGGTCGCTTAGGCCCTTGGAAAATCTTGCACGTGTCACGAACCGGCATTGCGCTTGCTTTGCGGCTCGTACACCTGCCACGGATGTGCGTATGACACAAGAGAAGCGCTGGGTAGTTACAGCTATTGCTGTCGTGGGCGCGTTGTTGGCGTGGCGATGGATCAGCCGCGCTCCTACGAATGCGGATGATCGTGAACGCGCAGCTTCGTCGGCGGATCCTCCCGCCGCCGTTACCCGCGTCGAGCGACGAACCATCGCCAACACTCTGAAAATCTCAGGCGAGTTCAAGCCTTTTCAAGACGTCGACGTCCACGCCAAAGTCGCCGGCTATATCAAGACCATTTATGTGGACGTGGGCTCTCATGTGAAGCAGGGCCAGGCGCTGGCCATTCTGGAGGTTCCCGAATTAGCCGCCCAGCTTTCCGGGGCCGACGCCGCAGTTCGCCGCGCGAATGAGGAAATTGGCCGCGCTCAGGGCGATCTCGAGCGCGCAAAATCCTCCCACGCGGCGGCTCATTTGGCCTCTAAACGCCTCGGCAACGCCGCCAAGACGCGCGAAGGCCTGGTGGCCCAGCAGGAACTCGACGACGCCCAGGCCAAGGACTTGGAAGCCGAAGCGCAAGTTGCCAGTGCAAAAGCGGCGCATTCCGCTGCCGAGCAGGAACTGGAAGTCGCGCAGGCCAATCAAAAACAAGTGGCTGCCCTCTCGGGTTACACGCAAATTACGGCGCCTTTCGCTGGCGTGGTGACCAATCGCTTCGCCGACACGGGCGCTCTGGTTGCCGCCGGAACTTCTTCGAGCACCCAGGCCACACCCGTTGTTCGTCTCGCTCAAATCTCCGTTCTGCGTCTCGTATTGCCGGTTCCTGAATCCGTGGCCGCGCAAATTCATCTTCATGACCCGGTCAAGGTTCACGTACAGGCGTTGAACGAGGACATTCTGGGGCGCGTCTCTCGTTTTGCCGATTCCCTCGATCTGCAGACCCGCACCATGCAGACCGAAATCGATTGCGACAACCGCGATGGCCGCTTGATGCCCGGAATGTACACGGAATCCGAGCTCTCTCTACATCAGAAGCCAAACGCGCTCACGATTCCTTTGGAAGCCGTTGTGCGCAACGGCGAGGATGCCACCGTCCTCGCACTCAATTCGCAAAACGTCCTCGACGAACGCCACGTCAAGCTCGGTCTCGAAGACAATTCGCACGTCGAAGTTCTCTCCGGTCTCTCGGAAGGCGAACGCCTGGTGATCGGCAATCGCAGCCAGTTTCATTCCGGCCAGAGGGTCCAGCCCAAAATCGTTAGCGCGCAAGAAAACACTCCGGCGGGAGGAAACTGATGTCTGGGTTCGCGATCCGCTATCCCTATTTCATCACCGTAATTTGTCTGGTCATCGCCATTGTCGGCACCGTTACGCTCGTTCGCATGCCCGTGGATCTGTTTCCCCCCATCAACATCCCGGTTGTCGTCGTCGCCACGTTTTATTCCGGCATGCCTCCCGAACAGATGGAAACGAACATCACCAATCCTTTCGAGCGCTGGTTCACCCTCGCTAGCGGCGTAGATCACATCGAATCCCGCTCGCTCCCCGGCGTCAGCCTCATCAAAATGTACTTTCAACCAGGCACCAACGCCGACGCCGACCTCAGCACTGTCTCCAATCTCGCGATGGCCGACCTCCGCCGCCTCCCTCCCGGGACGCTTCCTCCTGTCGTTCTCAAGTTCGACGCCTCTAGCCTTCCGGTTTGCCTCATTACCCTCAAGGGCCAGGGCCTCAACGAAACGCAGCTGCAAGACCTCGGCCGCTTCAACGTACGAAATCAAATCGCCAACGTACCCGGCGCTTCCGTTCCTCAGCCCTTCGGCGGGCGCTATCGGCAAATCATGGTTTACGTCGATCCGCTAAAACTCCAGGCCCACCAATTGAGCCCCATGGACGTCGTGCGTGAAGTCAACGACGCCAACCTGATTCTTCCTGCTGGCGACGTGAAAATCGGTCCCTACGACTACAACCTCTATTCCAACAGCCAGGCGCCCTCGGCGTCCGACATCAACACCATGCCGCTCAAGTCCGTCGGTCAGACACAGGCCTCCGTCCTTGTCGGCGATGTCGGCAAAGCCGTGGACGCGCAGGCCATCCAAACCAACATCGTTCGCGTGGACGGCCAGCGCTCTGTGTATCTGCCGATTCTCAAACAGGGCGGCGACACCAACACGATTGCTGTCGTCGACGGCATCCAGGACGCTCTTCAGCACCTTGTTGACATTCCCAAGCAGTTGATTCCCAAAGTTGTTTTCGACCAATCTCTCTTTGTCAAGACCGCCATCTCCAACGTTCTTCGCGAAGGCGGCATGGGCCTGGTTCTCACGGGATTAATGGTTCTGCTCTTTCTCGGCAGCCTTCGCGCCACCGCTGCCGTGTTTCTCTCCATCCCACTTTCAGCGTTGGCCGCGTTTCTTGCTTTAGGTGGAGGCGGCGGCAGCGTCAACACCATGGTCCTCGGCGGACTCGCGCTCGCCTTTTCCCGATTGATCGACAACTCTGTCATCGTCCTTGAAAATATCTTTCGCCACCTCGAATTGGGCGAAACTCCCGAGCTGGCCGCCGAACGCGGTGGTCAGGAAGTTGGCCTCGCCGTCCTCGCCGCCACTCTGACCACTTCCGTGGTGTTTTTCCCGGTCGTGTTTCTTTATGGCGTCAGCCGCTTCCTTTTCGTCGCTCTGGCTCTCGCCGTTGTTCTCTCGCTGTTTGCTTCCTATTTCGTCGCCATGTCCGTCGTTCCGCTTTTCTGCGCGAAATGGATCAGGCAGCGCCAGGCCGATGAAGAGCTGGGGGACACTTTCACCTGGCGCTGGGACGGCATCGGCAAGATGTTCAATTTCTATTTCAAAAAAATGTTGGAGAAGTACGACCGCACTCTGGCCACCGCGCTCACCAAGCCCGCTGCCACCGCGGTTGTCCTTGCCGGAATTTCTCTCCTGTGTCTCGCCCTCTATCCTTTTCTCGGTGTCTGTTTTTTCCCGCGCACCGACCCCGGCCAATTCGTCATCAACGTGAAAGCTCCCTCCGGCACGCGCGTCGAATTGACCGAAGATTACGTCAAGCAAGTCGAACAAATCATCCGCCATGTCGTTCCCCCGAGCGAACTGCAAATCATCGTCTCCAATATCGGCATCACCACCGATTTTTCGGCAATCTATACGCCAAACTCCGCGCCCCACACCGCCTTTGTCCAGGTCAGTCTAAAGGAAGACCACAAAGTCGGCAGTTACGAATACATGCGCCGCGTCCGCGAACAATTAGGCGAAAAGCTCCCCCAGCTCGGCACCTATTTCCAATCCGGCGGCTTGGTGGACGCGGTCATCAATCTCGGCCTTCCCGCGCCCATCGACATTCAGGTCAGCGGCAACAATCTCGGCAGTGTCTACAACACCGCCGCCAAGCTTGCCCAGCCCGTACGCCAGGTCAAAGACGTCAACGACGTTCTCATTCCCCAGGACATCGACTACCCCGCCCTCGAACTCGACGTCGATCGTGAAAAAGCCGGCCTCCTTGGCCTCTCCCAAAAAGAAATCGTCGACAACGTCATCACCGCGCTCACTTCCAACGGCATGATCGCACCGAATTATTGGATTGATCCCCGGAGCGGCAATCCCTACCTGCTCACCGTGCAGTATCCCGAAGACGCCGTCAAAACCGTAACGGACCTCAAGCAGATTCCTCTGCGGGGCGTGAAAAGTTCTCAGCCCACTTTCCTTGACTCCGTCGTCAAAGTGAAAACCATTCCGTCCCCCACCGAAGTCGACCACTATCAACTCTTCCGGGTCGTGGATGTCTACGTTTCCCCCAAAACCGAGGATCTGGGCGCGGTCACCCACGAAGTCGATGACATCATCAAAAAAACTCCGCTTCCTGCGGGAGTCCGTGTCCAGCTTCGCGGTTCCGTCCAGGGCATGCGCTCCTCCTTCCGCAGCTTCGGCATGGGCCTCATTTTGTCGGTTGTCCTGGTCTACTTGATTCTCGTCGCTCAATTTGCTTGCTGGGAGGACCCGTTCATCATTCTCCTCGCCATTCCTCCAGGCCTTGCGGGCGTGCTCTTGTTTCTTCTCGCCACCCACACCACCCTTAACGTGATGTCTTTGATGGGCGTGGTCATGATGGTCGGCATTGTCGTTTCAAACAGCATTCTGATTGTCGAGTTCGCTCGCCATCTCCACCACGATGGCAAGCCCATAGGAGAAGCCGCATCGCTTGCTTCCCGCATGCGTCTTCGCCCCATCCTGATGACTTCGCTCGCCACCGTTCTCGGCATGATTCCCATGGCCATCGGCGCCGAGCCCGGCAGCGAACAGTACGCGCCTCTCGCTCGCGCCATCATCGGCGGCTTGTTGGTTTCCGTCGTCGTTACCGTCTACCTCGTTCCGGCGGTCTACCTCCTGGTGCACGGAAGAGAAGAAGCCCGGGCGGTGCGGCCGTGATTCGTCCAACCGGTTGCATTTCGCTGTTGCTCGCGGTCACCTGCAGCTTCGCCAAAGCGCAAGCGCCCGCGGACCCAGGGAACGCCCCAGCCTCGACACAAACCGCGCCTTCCGGCCCGCCTCTCACCTTGGCGCAAGCCGAAGCCACAGCCATCAAGAACAATCCTCAAATCACCATCGGCCGCCTGCGTGCCCTCGCTGCGCAGCAATATGTCCGCGAATCGCGCTCCGCTCTCTTGCCCAATGCCTACTTGAGCTTGACTGCCGTGGACTCCAATCCTGGCAGCCGCCTCGCTGCCGGTTTCCTCAACAATCCCATCCTTTTCCCGCGTGCTGCCGAAGGCGCCTCCGTCGGCCAACTCGTTACGGATTTTGGCCGCACCACCAACCTGCTTTCCAGTTCCCAATTCGCCGCCAAAGCCGAGGATCAAAATGCCGCCGCTACCCGCGCGGACATTCTCTTGGCCGTCGACCAGGCCTTCTACAATTCGCTGGACACGCAAGCCCTCGCGCGCGTCGCGGAACAGACCGTGGAAGCCCGGCAAACCCTCGTCGATAAAGTCCAGGCTCTCACCGACGCGAAACTCAAGTCCGAATTGGATCTCAGCTTCGCCAAAGTCGAACTCGCGCGCGCCAAACTTCTCTTGCTCGAATCGCGCAACAACTTTCAAGCTGCTCTCGCCGGCCTTTCCGCAATTCTCGGTTATCCCAGCGAACAGAATTTCCAGCTCGTCGAAGAAACTACTCCCCGCACTCCGCCCGCTCCCGACGTACAGCCCCTCATTCAACAAGCCTTGCAACAACGTCCGGAAATCAAGGCGTTGCAGTTGGAAGTCCAGTCGGCCCGGAAATTCGCCGGCGCCGAGCACGATCTCTGGCGCCCCACCGTCGCCGCTCTCGGCGCGGTCGGGGAAGCGCCTGTGCGCGACAACCACATTCCCAACTGGTACGGCGCCGTCGGCGTTAACGTCAACATCCCCGTCTTCAACGGTTTCCTTTACAGCGCGCGCGCCAAAGCCGCCGACCTCCAAACGGAAGTCGATCGCCAGAAACTCGCCGATCTCCGCAACACGATCGCCCGCGACGTGCGTGTCGCCTGGCAAGACACCAACCGCGCTTACGAGCGCCTTTCCCTCACCCAACAGCTTCGCCGGCAGGCCATCCTGGCCCTCGAACTCGCCCAAGCCCGCTACAACCTCGGCCTCGGCTCCATTGTCGAATTCACCCAGGCCGAACTGCAGAAAACCGAAGCCGACATCGCCGACGCCGACGCCACCTACCAATATCGCTTGACCCAGATGGTTCTCGCCTTTACCATTGCCGCACCGAAATAGGCCTTGCCCCGGCGGAACGGAAAGGAAAGTTCGCCTCAGGGAGTTTGCGGATGGCTTGGCTCTTCGTACAACTGATGCGCGGCCGAAGCGTTTCCCGGACTGTACAGCTTCCGCCGGTTTTGGCCCCCGCCTGTTGTTGCTGATCCTCTGACAATCTCGCAACTTCTTGTGCGTCAATGGTTTGCTGTGAAGCGTTCCCGTTCGTTACAGGATATTCACAATCAGTTGACGCAATTGTAAAAAGGCCTCTTTACCTTTTCCCGCAGGGTGACACGCCCAATTTTTCGGTCGCACTTCGACTTTTGCTCTAAAGAGAGAGGAAATGAAAAACTTAGCTGCACTCATACTGTCGCTATTCCTCGCCACGGGAATGGCTTTCGCTGATACTCCCAAGGACTCGGCTCCGCAACCCGCCAAGGCTCCGGCTAAACCCAAGGCCGCCAAGAAGGCGGAGAAATCCGACCCGGCGCTTGCTGCTGAGATCGAAGAACTCCGGCAGGCCATTCAGTCCCAGCAAGAACAGCTTCAATTGCTTAAGGAAGAATTGGCCAAACGCGATCGCCAGATTGACCAGGCGCGGGAGGCCGCTGCCGCCGCCAATGCCCGTGCGGCCGAAGCCAGCACCAAGGCTGTGGAAGCCGTCAATTCCTCCGTAGAAGCAAGAACCACGACGGCGACGCTCCGCACCACGGTAAGCGATTTGAAGGCCAGCACCGAAGTTCTCAAGACCACCGTGGCCAACAACGAAGCCCAAGCTGAGAAGGCTGCCGAAGAAGGCCCTAACACCATCAAGTACAAGGGAGTCAACATCACGCCGGGCGGCTTTGTTGAGGCGGCCACGGTTTTCCGCAACCGCGCCACCAGCGCCGACATCAATACACCATTTAACAGCATCCCCTACCCGGGAAACTCCCTGGCCAAGGTGACGGAGAACAATTTTACCGCTCGCCAGAGCCGCTTGACCCTGTTGGGAGAATCCAAAGTCGGCGCTGCCAAGCTTACCGGCTATTTTGAGATGGACTTCCTCGGAGCCGGCACCACTTCCAACAACCGCCAGAGCAACAGCTACGTTTTCCGACAGCGGCAGATCTGGGGCCAGGCAGCCTTCGACCATGGCATCAGCGTCACTGCCGGTCAGATGTGGAGTCTCGCCACCGAGAACCGCAAGGGCATTCAGAACCGTGGAGAAGCTTTGCCCATGATGATCGACCCCCAATACGTCGTGGGCTTCACTTGGCAGCGCGCCTATGGCTTCCGCGTCGTCAAGGACTTCGGCGGCAAGTTCGCGGTAGGCATTTCCGTCGAGGGTCCGCAAGCCACCGTTGGCGGCCGCGGATTCACTTCGTACCAGAATACTTCCGCGAACGGAACCGTTACCGCTTCGCAGAACTTCTTCATCAACGCTCCTGGAGCTGGCGGTGGTCTCTATAACGCGTTCGACGCAACCGGCTACACGGTGAACAAAGCCCCGGATCTCATTTTCAAAGCCGCCGCGGATCCTGGCTTTGGCCACTACGAGGTCTTTGGCCTCCTCAGCACCTTCCGCAACCGCATCTTCCCCTGCGCGGTAGTCAGCCCCAATGCTGGCGCCAATGTTGTGTACACGGCGGGAAGCCAGGTGACTTGCCAAGGCCAGACTCCCGGGACGGCAACAATTACCACGCCGAACGGCGCCGGCGCTTTCAACGACACGCGCACCGGCGGGGGTGGCGGTGCCAGCGCTCATTTCCAGCTGTTTAGTAAAAAGGTCGATTTCGGCGTGAAGGGCGTTGCCGGAGACGGCATCGGCCGGTTCGGCTCCTCCCAGCTTCCTGACCTCACCTTCCGCCCCGGCGGCACACAAGCTTTGATCCGCACCGCTCACGGCTTGGGTGTCCTCGAATTCCATCCCGATCCCAAGCTGGACGTTTACCTGTACTATGGCGGCGAATATGCCTGGCGCGCCGGCTATGCGGGGTATACAACCGTGCGCATTACCAACTCGCCGGCAATTCCGGCGCAGAACGGCAACCCTGCTTACTCCGGCGTGGCTAGCGTAGCTGTAACCAGCACCACCGGCGGCTACGGCCATATCGCAGCGAACAACAGCGGGTGCTCAACAGAAACCGCACCAACAGGTTCTTTCACCCCGGGAGGTGGCGGAACATGCGCTGGCGATACTCGCCTTATCGAGGAAGGCACCCTTGGCTTCTGGCATAAATTCTACCAGGGCCCCAAGGGCGGCATGCGCTGGGGCCTCGCGTACTCTTACATCACCAGGACCGCTTGGTCCGGCGCCGCCAGCAACACGCCCAAGGCCGTGGACAACATGCTCTGGACCGCTTTCCGCTATTACCTGCCTTAGTCCAGGACAGGCAATTGCGGCCCATCCCTCCCCGGGGGAAGGAAAAAGGGCGGCTCCTCACCGAGCCGCCCTTTTTCCGTCATGCTATTGCATTTTTTGCCCGCCCTCTCCCCTGCTGGTCACTTTTGGCCATTGCCCATGGCGACCCTCACGCGAGGGTTGTCGGGTTGCATCTTGGGGAGCAGGCTTGAGCAGGATTGGGCATGGAAACGCCCCTAAAGTGAGTGGATTGAGCGTAGGCTGCTGCCACAACATGACAGAACAGGCCGACAGATGAAAGGTTTGCGCGGCGGTTGCGGTGCCCGGCGAGCGCTCTTGCTGGCTGCGGCATCGCTGTTTCCGGTGCCGGCGGACTTCGCCCAAGGCGCGGAGCCGGAACCGGCAATCTTGCACGCCAATACCCTGGCGGCCTTTGATCGTTACGTCAAGCTGACCGAAACCCGCAACTCGGAGGAACTTGAACGCGGGAAGGACTTGCTGTGGACTGACGAACTGCCCGTCCTGGAGCGCACGGAAGCTTATGCGGCGCTGAAGCGCGGCGAAGTGAAGATGAAGAAACTAGAGATGCTGGACGGCGCAAGACCCATCCCATGCCCCGGAGGCATGATCCATCACTGGACCGGCGTGGTTTTCATTCCAGGAGCCAAACTCGACGATGTCTTGAGCATACTGAACGATTACGACAAGCACTGGCTGTATTTTGGGCCGGATGTCGAGCGCTCAAAGATTGAATCGCGCAATGGAGATCACTTCCACGTGTTCCTGCGGTTTCGCCGGCACAAAGTAGTCACCATCGTGCTCAATACCAAACATGAAATCGAGTATTTCCATGACGGGCCCGGGCGCGCGCACAGCCGAAGTTCCGCCGTGCGCATCGCCGAAGTCGAAAACGCGGGCAAAAGCAATGAGCGCGAGAAAGCGCCGGGGGACGATGGCGGATTCCTGTGGCGCATGGAAACGTGGTGGCGTATGGAAGAGCGCGACGGCGGCGTCTATGTCCAGAGCGAAGTCGTTTCCTTGACCCGCGACATTCCTGTTTTGCTTAGGTGGATGATCGAACCCTTCATCACCAGCATCCCGAAAGAAACTCTAACGGCCACGCTCGTCGCAACGCGCAAAGCCGTGCAACGGCGCATGGCAAACGATGAAAGCCAGTCTCTGTAAATGGCGCAGCAGTTAATTCGCATCGCTTGCGGGCCTCTCTAATCTGTGAACGGTTAGCTGCCGGCGGTGAGCTTTTTCCCGGGGGGAGCGGGAAGGGCAATTAGGCGGGTTGGGTAGCTCGCACACGACCCCTTTCGGGGCCGCTGTCCCCGCGCGGCCCCCAACCCGTTCTTGGCACGTTACGCGGGCGCTTTGCACGGCTCAATGGTTCTGCAGAGCCAGCGTACAGGGTACGGGGGTCGTAGTACGACGGGTCCATTTCTGCACCGTCGAATTTCGCTGGGGATGCCGCTAACCGGCTTAGAATTAGCTTGATAGAGAGGAAGCGAGGTATTTCAAGCCCTTGTTCATAGCTCGATGGTACTGCTTTTGCCGTTCGATTCTTGGCTTGCGAATTCAGCGAAACAAATTTGGAACATACCAGCGAGCGTAAGTGGCAAATCCCAGGAAAAGCACGAGCCACCAAAGGACGAGGGCGCTTCGCATCCAAAGCTTGTACCTGGTGAGCCGGATCTTTTCCGGCAGAAGCTCCGTGCCTGCGGCGAGCAGAATGTACAATCCCAGAATTTCCGTGATGCTTCCAAGCGTTGCGTGCGCCGCAGCCAGTGCGAAGTAAGACTTTTCGAGCTTGGCCGGAATTCTCGGAAGCACTTGAACACGAAACGAAGGAATCATCCCCAAAACGATGACGGCAAGGTTGAAAAGGACGATCGTTGATTGGCACCACGCGTGTTGCCGAAAGAGTCCAGTGCGAGCAAACCACGTGCCCGCGACCAGCCCCACGCCCATGGCGATTTCCAGCAGCAAGATTATATCCGCCGCTGGCGGAGCCGCGGTTCCCCGAAGTCCTTCGTTCAAAAGTCTGCCTCCGCGCTAGTTAAGTCGATTCCTAGCCTGGAGGGTTCACGCCGCTGAGGAACCCGCCAAGGTGGCCCGTAAGTAGAACAAGGATGGCGGTCAACGCCTCCAGGGGAAGACAAAAAATCCGAAGGGCCTCGGTCTGTTTTCGCCGCGCGGTCCAGTGAATCAGCCAGACCACCGAGATCAACATGCCGGAAGCGATCCCGAATACCAGGTGCAAGAGGAGCGTGCCCTTCAGCCGCTGGCCCTCGAGTTGCCACTGCCAGGCGAGCAGCCCGGTTATCATGGTTGGCACGGAAGCTACGGCGGCCAGCAGGAAATTAAAATAGGCCGCCGCGGCCAAGCTTTGCCGTTTGGTCCAGGACGCCAGAAAATCAAACGCCGCGCCGGCGATAAACAGCGCAATGGGAAAATGGATCAGCACGACGTGCTGCGCATGCCTCGCCGTCAGCGCGGCTTTGAGGCCGAAGGGATTCAACATTTCGTCGCACGCATTTGCAGGATGACTTTGGCGTTCATTGCACGACGACCTTTCCCGTCATCTTCGGGTGAATCGAGCAGAAGTAGGAATAAGTTCCAGCCTTGTCGAACTTGAAGGAAAACTCTTCATCGGTGTCGAGCACTTTGGACTTGAAAACTTTTGGATCGTCCGCGCTGACCACGGTGTGCGGAATATCATCCCGATTCGTCCAGGTCACCGTGCTGCCCAAGGAAACAGTCAAAGTCGCTGGAGTAAAACTGAAATTGTCGATCTTCACTTCCGTGCTCTCCGCTTTCGCCTGCATGGCCAGGCTAGAGTTATTGGCGCGGGCACCCAGCACTCCCATTGCCAAAATTGCCACCGCTGTGAAAACTGCACCAGACACACTTCTCCTCATGATTTTTCTTCTTCTCCTTTGTAGTTTCGAAAAGCCTTAGATTTCCGGCTCCTTCTTTTCCCGAATCCAGAAGCGGAACAGAGCTCCCTCCCGGATGACCGTCAAACAATCCGAATTCTGGGACGAAGTTCATTCCAGCGTTGAATCCACTACCCCCAGCGCTTGCTGCCCCCGCACGGAATTCACGTCCGTGATTCCCAAGACGCTCTTGAGTTGCTCCGCCGGAACTTTCATCGGCCCGGGCGAATCCGCTTTGCCCGGGGCCGGCTGCGGAAACGCGGTAGACGCCGCGGTATGAAACGTCACGTTTCCTTCGACCTTCTGCATGGTCTGGTGGATATGGCCGTTCAACACCGTGACCGAGCCGAATTTTTTCAAATAGGACAAAGCCTGTGCGCTGTCCTCCGTGCCCCAGCCCCACTCCGGATACACGGACCACAAAGGAATGTGCGCGAATACGACTATCGGCGTGCTGTGCTTCAAGTGCTTCACATCGTCTTCCAGCCACTCGAGCTGGTCGTGACCAAGTGTTCCTAGCCCGCCAGCCTTCAGGTTCATCACGTTCACCAGGCCGACGAAGTGCACGCCCTTTTTATCGAAGCTGTACCAGCCCGCGCCCTTAGCGCCTTTTCCGTAGCGTTCCAGGAACTGTTTGCCGTCGTCATTCAGGACGTCGTGCTCGCCAGGAACGTAAAAAACATCCTGCGGTTTGGCGCCTTTCAGGATTTGGTCAACGGCATCGAACTCTTCGGGCTTCGACAGATGACTGATGTCTCCCGTATGCAGAAGAAACTCAGGCGTGACCGCCAAGCCATTGATCTTGTCCACGGCGGCTTTCAGTGTGGCAGCAACATCCGGATTCGCCGCTTTGTTGAAGCCCATGTGACTGTCGCTAATCTGTGCGAAACCGAGTTCGCCCGTCATTTCCTTGGGGTCCATCTCCGCCAGGCGGCTCATGCTGTAGGAACGGAGCACGCCACCGCGGATGACGCAGAAGGCTCCCGTGCCGGCCCAGGCCATACATTTCAGGAATCCGCGGCGGTCAATGCCGTCGTGGTTGTGGTCGTAAAGCAGTTCGTCTTTTACCTTGCCCGCCATCTTTTTCCCCCGTGTTTAGAGACACCCATACCAGTGCAATTTTTCGTCACCGGTCCCAAAATTTTCTTGGAGGGCGGCGCGGGTGAGAGAGTCCAGGGAGCCCGCGCCGCGTATGGGACGTGTTTCGTTTGTGTAGACCAGCCGGGGAGGCCAGTTATTCCCACTTACACGGGTCAGTTCGTGACCGTCCAATGTGACATCTCCCCTCGTGCGGAGGCTGGTCGGTTGGAACTATTCGAGGAATTTGAGATGCGGGTTGTGAAGAAGGTGAGTGCGGTATCGGCCGCTCTCGAAAACACCTGGGGAGGCCGTGAATCTTGTCGTTCCGGATCAATACATACTCTGTGGCTCGGGTTGCGGCGTCGAAGCGTTGACCGGGGAACGTGCGGGGCCGGGTATTCAGCCGCGAAACGCCGCGCATGGCCTGCTTCAGCTTGAAGAAGGAATCCGCGCCGGGCGCGGACGGGGAGACTTGCGGCGCTACGGCGAGGAGCTGGAGAGAAATCTCCAGGACCTTGCCGATAGGCTGAAGCGAGGAGCGTACCGCGCGAAGCCGATAGGTAGGGTGTACATCCCCAAGGCCGACGGGCGGCGGCCGAGGTGCTGAAGGCCATTTTTGGCGGAGAACCTAAACCACCGAAATGGTGCCTAAGTGCTGCTTAACACGCTGATTTAGTGCATATTCTTGGAGAACCGCTTACCAAACGTTGGCAAATTCGTCAGTCTAAAGGGGACTTTACGGGAATAAAATCCTGCCACAGGCGGTTTGTGCCCATGAGTGGGTTCGACCAGGGGAGAGGCTCGGACGTGTTGGATGTCGAAGAGCGGGCGCGCTTCGAGCAGCTCGTTTTGCCCCACCTCGACGCCGCCTTTAACCTTGCGCGCTGGCTGCTGAAAAGCCGCGAGGATTCAGAAGACGTAACGCAGGAAGCCATGCTCCGCGCGTTCCGGTTTTTCCGCGGATTTCATGGAGGAGACGCGCGCGCCTGGCTTTTGCAAATTGTGCGGAATACTTGCTATACCTGGTTGGAGAAGAATCGCCCTATGGAATTGATGATGGAGTTCGACGAGGAGTTGCATCCTCAGCCCAGCGTCTCGCCAGAGACCCTGGCCATCGCCGGGGACAACCGCGAGCGGTTGGGCCGGGCGCTGGAGACGCTGCCGCCCCGCTTCCGTGAAGTGCTGGTGCTTCGCGAGCTGGAAGGATGCTCTTACAAGGAGATTGCTGCGATTACGGCGATTCCGATCGGTACAGTGATGTCCGCGTTGGCCCGAGCGCGCCAGCGTTTGCAGCGAGCCCTTACACAAGCTCCGGTGCAGGAGGCTCCTCGTGAGCTGTGATTACACGCGGACGGCCCTGCACGGCTACCTCGACGGCGAGCTGGACGCGTCGCGGTCCGCCGAATTCGAACGCCATCTCGAAGGCTGCCGGGAATGCGCCAAAGTGCTGCAAACGGAGGAGTCGCTGCGCTCTGTTCTTCAGCGCAGCGGCCTTTGTGAAAGCGCGCCGATTTCGCTTCGCAAGAAGATTCGGGCGGAATTGGACAAGGCGACGGCCACTCCTGTTGCTCAGCGAATCGCGTTTTGGCGCTGGGCTGCTGTCGCGGCTTCGATTCTGGTGGTTGCAACGATCGCCTGGTATGCCTGGCCACAGCTGGGGACGACCAGGAATCCTGAAGCTGCTCCTTTTACGGCTGCCGAACTCATTGACGCGCATATTCGTTCCTTGCAACCGGGGCACCTCACCGACGTTCCATCCACAGACCAGCACACCGTAAAGCCATGGTTCGGCGGCAAGCTGGACTTCGCGCCTCCGGTCAAAGACTTTGCCGATGATGGCTTCTCGCTGGTTGGCGGACGGCTGGACGTTTTGGGCGGGCGGAGTGTCGCGGTGCTTGTGTATGCGCGCCGTAAGCACTTCATCAACGTATTTGTATTGCCCACGAAAGAGCCGGACACGCCGATTCATCCACCGGGTTTGCGGCAAGGCTATCAGTGGCTGCACTGGCGTCATCAGGGGATGGAATACTGCGCGGTTTCGGACGTGTCGGTGGCGGATTTGCACGAGCTTGCGCAGCTCCTCTACCAATAAAAAGCGTGACGGGTGACTCGCGGGAAGCGCCGATCACAAGTTTCTGCTTGTCCCGAATGGTTTCCGCTTCGCAAAATCCTAGGCAGATTCATCGAGCGCAAACCGCTCGATGCGGCGTAGTATCTCGTCGCTCCGCAAAAAAGAACCGGGCACAGAATGCGACGTGCTTTGCTCCTGGGAATGACAAATTCGCATTTCTCAGGAAACTATTGCGGGTTCGGCTTCGTTTTTACGTACGCCTTGGGGATTTCCTTGGCGTAAATCAGGCGCAGGGTCACGTTTTTCGTTTGGCCTGAGCGTACAGTGATGTTTTTCTGCCAGTCGGAAAAAACGCCTTTGCCCGAGGCGCGCACGTCGTAGTTGTCAGCCTTTAACTTGGTAATGGTGAAGCGGCCCTGCGCATCCGCGTGAACTGCGTGGGGCGCATCGCCACCGGAGGATTGGTACGTCACAACGGCGTGCGGCACGGGCCTGTCATCAGGGCCGAGCACGACGCCGGTCAGGGTGGTTGTTCCTTTACGATGCTGTGGAGCAGCGGCCACGCTCGAACCCGTCACGAGCGAAAGCAAAACAATCGTTGGAGATAAAACGATGCGTCTCATTTTCCGCCTCTGCGACGCGCATTTGGAGCGCGCTGTGGAAGGGGGATTGTCCCGCAGATTTTGCTGCTGGCTCCTTCCACGTATTCCTTGAGTCTAGACCGCATTGCGCCAACTGCGGCGGCAAGGCGAAAAATGTGCCTTTGCGCAACCTGCCACATGGTACAGGGACAATTTAGTTCTCCGAAGACCAGAGTTTCGCGGTCATTCGTTTCGGAGGGCGACGACAGGATCCACGCGCGAGGCGCGGTGCGCGGGAATCACGGAGGCGGCCACGGCCACCAGCACAAGGGCGGCGGCGGTGGCGGCATAGATTCCAGGAGCCGTGGGCGTGACGCCAAACAATAGCGTTTCCAACAGTTTTCCCAGGCCCGCGGCCAGCGCTCCGCCTGCGAGCAATCCGATGGCGCTGAGAGTCATGCCATGTCCGAGGACCAAGCGGGTAACGTCCACAGGTTTCGCGCCCAGCGCCATGCGCACGCCGATTTCCCGGGTGCGCTGCGCCACCGCATAGGCCAATACGCCGTAAACGCCAATGCAGGCCAGCACCAGCGCCAACACCGCAAATACGCCGAGCAAAATCGTCGGGCGCGTGCGGTCCGACACATTCGATTCAATCAATTCGTCCATGGTTCGAACCAGCGTTACCGGTTGCTGCGGATCCACCGCCCACACGGCGTTTTCCACGGCCTTCACCGCGCTTTTTGGCTCCGTCGCGGTGCGCACGACGAGACAAGAGTAGGTATTCGGCTCGACCTGAGAAATAGGCACATACACTGCGGGCTTCATGCCCATCAGCAATCCACGGTCGCGAACATCGTGCACAACGCCTGCCACCGTGCGCCATGGTTCGCCTTGGTCGTCGAAGCGGATGCGCTTGCCGATGGCGCTCTGTCCCGGCCAATGTCGTTTGGCGAAAAACTCATTCACCACAACAACCAGTTCTGCTCCTTGGCGGTCGCTGTCCTGCAGCCAACGTCCTTCGCGCAGCGTCGCGCCCACCGTTTCAAAATAACCGGGCGTAACCTCGCGGTACAGCGCGTCATTGACCTCACCTGGCCTGGGGGGTGGCGCTCCTTCCACGAGGTATCCGCGGGTGTCTCCGTTGGTTGTAAACGGCGCATCGGAAATGAAATCTGCGCCTTTGACGCCCGGCAAAGCGCGTACGCGCGCGGCAACGTTGTTGTAGAAACTCCGGCGCTTCTCTTTCGTGTCATATTTTGGATCGGGCAACGGAACGGCCATGGTCAACAGGTGATCCGCGCGAAATCCGAGATCCTGTCTCCGCAGATTCCAGATGGTCTGGATCATCAGTCCCGCGCAGACCAGGAGAGCGAACGCCAGAGAGAACTGGCTAACGACGAGCCCATCACGCAACTTCATGCCGCTTCGCGATTCACCGGAACGGCCCCCGTCTTGCAACGCCTCTTGCCATGAAACATGCGAAGCGCGCAGGGCAGGCACGATGGCGAACAAAACGCCCGCAGCAAGGGATATAGCGGCCGCGAAGAGCAGTACGCGCCAATCGATTTGGAACCCTGCTTGGCCAATTTGCGGAGGCACCAGCGAGCCGAACGCACTCCAACAGGCCTGGCCGATGGCCAGCCCCAGCGCGCCACCGGCAAAGAACAGAAGCACGCTTTCGGACAGCATTTGTGCGGCGATTTGGCCCCGCGTGGCGCCTAAGGCGATGCGTACAGCCATTTCGCGCTTTCGAGCTGTTGACCGCGCCAGCAGCAGGTTTGCCAGGTTCGAGCAGGCGATTAGCAGCACGAACACCGAGGCCACTTGCAGCGCGAGCAGGCCGTCTCTGGTGTCTCCCGCAAAATCTTTCTGCATGGGCACCACGGTCGCGCCGACTTTCGCGTTGGTTTCCGGATACTGCTGTTGCAGCCGCGCCGCAATCGTGTCCATTTCGGTTTGCGCTTGCTTCGGAGTCACACCAGGCTTCAGCCGCGCTACGACATTCAGAAAATGATTGTCGCGCTGCGCCCACTGCTCCGGAGTCAAATAGAGCGGCGTCCAGTAGCCCACGTTTTTCTCACGAAAGAAAAACCCTTCGGGCATCACGCCCAGGACTTTCGTCTGGACATTGTTCAGCAGAATGGCGCGACCCACAAGGGAGTGGTCACCGCCGAAACGGCGCTGCCACACGCCATAGCTCAACAGGACCACCTGTTCCTTTGCCTGGTCTTGTTCGGAAGTGAAGATGCGTCCAAATGCCGGCTGCACGCCAAGCACGTCAAAAAAATTGGGCGTTACGCGCTGTCCATAGAGCTGTTCGGGAGGTTCGTCGCCTGTCAGGCTCATGGTGCTGGCGCGCGTCGCGGCCAAGTTCAAGAACACTGTGTTTTGCGCTTTCCAGTCCACGTAATTCGCCGGCGCGGGCGTATTTTCGGGGAAACCGATGAAAGAGGAGTCTTCCCAGACCATCACCAGCCGGTCCGGCTGGAAGTAAGGCAGCGGCCGGAGCAGCACAGCTTCCACGGCGTTGAAAATGGCAGTGTTCGCGCCGACGCCCAGAGCGAGGGCGGCTACGGCTACGGCGAAAAACCCGGGACTGTTCGTGATTTGGCGGAAGGAGTGCCGCAGATCGCTGAGGAAGCTCATGACGATAAAGACGAGCGGCGCACCGGAATGTTTCCGAGTGTTTCGGGAAAAACAACGGAGCTTGAGCTTTTGTGAAATACTTGAACTGCGACTTTTTCTCAGGAGTTCCGATGCCACGCTATCTCACGCAGCACACGCTCGCTTGCCTGACGCGGCAGGGCGCAGAAGCACTGGCGAAGCGCCTGCAGGCGGGGGGCAGGGCGCGCGCCGAGCGCGTGCTGGTCAACATGCTGGAAGGCAAAATGTTCGTGGAGTTTCGCGCGGAATCGCGAGAGACGCTCGAAGGCTGGCTCAAAACCGAAGGCATGCACTTTGATTTTCTTGTGCGCATTGAATGGGAAATGCACGGCGGCAAACTCCAGCCGGTCGAATAGGATGATCGCGAGGAACGCCACAACAGACCCCCATCCTCGGCCCGCAGTTTTTTTGGAGAGTTCCGGCTCGGTAAGCCGTTCTTTTGTGGCGTTGTAAAGGTTCTTCCACAGCCGCTCTCCCAGAAAAACCGTGGCCTGGTTGGACTGCCCGGAATCGCCCACGTGGCGTCCCAAAAGCGAGCACTCCATTTTCGCACAGGATCCGGTTTTGTGAAGCTAAGTTCTTTAGTTTCTTTATGCTGTATTGAATTGCCGCTTGGCGATTCGCCTGCCTTTCTTCTTTTCATCATGGCTACCATATCCCTAGGCTTCGAAGCTGTGACTCGTTCCGCGCTACTTCGCGAGGCACAACGTGGCAATCGCGAATCGCTGGCCAAACTCATCCTGCCGTACGCGGCCGGTTTGTATCGCGGAGCGCTGCGGTTGACGCGCAATCCGGCGGACGCGGAAGACGTGCGCCAGGAAGTGTTCTTGAAGGTGATGGGCCGGCTCGAGCAGTTCTCCGGCAAAGGGACAAGGGATGAAACCCGAGACGGGCTGCACGCCTGGGTTTCGCGCATAGGTGCGAACACCTCGATTGACGTCCTCCGCAAGCGGCGTGACGGCAAGATTCTCTCCATGGACGAGCCGACCGGCCAAGGCCTAGAGACGGTCGGAAGCGGCATCGCGGTGCGCAATGACAATCCCGAGGAACGTTTTGCGCGGCGGGAAATGCGCAAGCGCATGGCGGAGTCCATCCGGCAGCTTGCTCCGGAGTTGCGGTATGTGTGCCTGTTGCGCGACGTCCTGGAGTATTCCACGCAAGAAGTGGCCGACCGCCTGGGAGTGTCGTCGCTTACGGTGCGGCTGCGGCTTTTCCGCGCGCGGCGCCGGCTCCGCGAAAAGCTGACCCGCGGCACCCACGCGGTCCCGCAAAGCGGAAAAAGCGCTGTTGCGTGCAATTAATCAAACCTAAAACATATATGTGCGCCGGATGGCGATTTCAAGCGTAGAATCTTCCGCAGTTTCGCTGCCCTGGGGGGATATGGAGCACGAGCGCCGGCGCACGCCTCGTTACCCGTTCGACGCGTCCATCGAGATGCGCGTAGGGACATCCCAAGACCAGAGAACCGCGCGCGTAACCGGGCTCAGCCTCAACGGGTGTTACGTCAGCACGGAAAGCCCGTATCCCGAGGGGAGTGCGCTGTTGGTGAAGGTCTTTACTGCGACCGAGTTTTACGAAGGCCAGGCCGCGGTCATCTACACGCAGGAAAAATTGGGCATGGGACTGATGTTCACGGAAACGCGGCCGTATTACCTAATGGTGCTGCGGAAATGGCTGCTTTCCGCAATGATGGCCAAGAAAGGAAGTGCGAAGTAGTTTTGCCGCACGGACGGTTTTCCAAAAATCCATCGCTCGAATCAAGCTGCGCAAGTTTTCGGCTGAAGACAACCAGGCACCCAAGAATTTCCGAGTCCTAGGCTTAACCAGGAGGACAGCATGAGAATCGGTCGCCCTTTGGGCCTGTTGACTATTATTCTGGCATTTCTTTGCGGCCCCTTGGCTGGCTCCACGGGGCCCGACGACCGCGGCATCACCGATCCCAAATCCGTCGCATCCGCGGCGAATCCCGCGGCGCGGCCCGTGCCCGTGGAGGATCTCTACTACACGCGCAGCGTGTTTGGCGCGGCGTGGTCGCCGGATGGGCAGCAAGTCCTGTTCAGCAGCGACATGTCAGGGCGCTTCAATTTGTGGAAGGTGCGAGCGTCCGGCGGATGGCCGATCCAACTCATCCAATCCGATGACGTGCAATCAGGGGCCATCTGGTCGCCGGACGGGAAGTGGATTGTCTACCAACAAGACCATGCCGGAAATGAACTCTACGACCTATATGCCATTCCGAGTGATGGCGGCGAACCGATCAACCTGACGAACACACCGGAAATTCGCGAACAGGACCCCCATTGGTCGCCCGATGGGAACACCATCGCCTTTGCCTATAAGCCAAAAGAAGGAACCACCTATGACATCGCCTTGCTGGATTGGGCCACTCACAAGGTCCACAAGCTAACGAACGAGCAACAGCCTGGTTACTTTTGGAGCGTGGTGGCGTGGAGCAAGGATGGCAAGACCATCTATGCCTCGCGAGTGAATCCGCCTTTCACAGATGCGGACGTTTACAAAGTCAACGTCGCAACCGGTGCCGCAGAAAATCTCACGCCCCATCAGGGAACGGTTCGCTATCTGGCGTCCTCGCTTTCCCCGGACGGCGCCACGTTGCTGCTGAGCTGTGATGCCAAAGGCGGCTACATGAATGTGGCCTTGCTCGAGGTGGCCACGAGGAAGCTCAGTTGGGTCACGGACACAAAATGGGAAGTCTTTTCCGGCAATTTCTCGCCGGACGGGAAGGGTTTCACCTACACGCTGAATGAAGATGGACTGGCGGATGCCTATTTGGTGGATCGCGGAACGAACAGGGCAGAAAAGCTGAATTTGCCTCATGGCTTGAACGGATATTCCGGCAACCCGACGGAATTTTCTCCGCAAGCCGACCGCGTCATCGTATCCCATGAAGCTTCCAATCAGCCGGGAGATTTTTGGGTCTACAACATTGGTCAGCACCGTGCCGACCAGCTCACTTTTTCTCCCATCGCCAGCTTGCGCGCGACGCCGCTGCCGGCCTCGCAAATCGTTCATTACAAGAGCTTCGATGGGAAAACCATCACCGCGCTTTTGTGGATGCCGTTCAATTTGAAACGCGATGGCGGCAATCCCGCGCTGGTGATTCCGCACGGGGGACCAACCGGTCAACGAGTCGATTATTTCAGCCCGGAAGTGCAAGCGCTGGTCACGCGCGGGTACATCTGCATTGCACCGAATCCCCGTGGCTCCACGGGCTATGGACTGGAATTTCAAAAAGCCAATTTTCAGGACCTTGGCGGCGGCGACTTGAAAGACGAAATCGCCGCGGTGGATTTTCTGAAGGCCACGGGCTATGTGGACCCCCAAAAAGTCGGCATCACCGGCGGATCCTACGGCGGTTTCATGACCCTGATGGCCATTGGCAAGACGCCGGATGTTTGGGCAGCGGCAGTCGAACTCTACGGGATCATCAACTGGTCGACTATGTTGAAGAATTCGGATCCCTCGCTGAACGAATATCTCAAAGGGCTTCTGGGTGACCCGGAGAAGAACCAAAAGATTTATGAGGCGGCTTCCCCTATCACGTACATCCGCAACGAGAAAGTGCCGCTGCTGGTGCTGCAAGGCGACAATGATCCGCGCGTTCCGAAGGAAGAGGCGCAGCAAGTGGTGGAGATCCTCAAGAAGGAAGGCCGAGTGGTCGAGGCGCACTATTACGCCAACGAGGGTCATGGATTCGCGAAGCGCGAGAACCAAATTGATTCCATTCGCCGCACGATTGACTGGTTCGACCGCTACTTGATGGGCAAAAAGTAGTGCGCCTGGCGGACAGTAGGCTGGTTATTCGCTCTTCAACCGCTCAGTGCGGCGGCCGGTCAGTGACGAGTTCAGGGTGCCGACGCCGGAAAGTCTCGCCCATGTGGCAATTCCAGCAAACCGGCCAGTGAGTGGACAGGGTTTGCTAAAGGTTTTCGAGCGGAACCTCGTTCCACTGCATGGTCTTGCCGTGCTCGTCAACCAGCGCGGGAGGGTGATCGTGCCAGTGAATCTGGCCAAACCGCTGGTGGCAGTACCCATCCTTCCCTCATACCAGCGGTTGACGATGTTGGAGACCAGGCCAGCCTTGGGCGCCTCCTGAATTTGCGAAAGACACGCCTGACCGCAGTTGGCCATTTCCGGCCACCGCGAACATTTGCTTAATTCAAGATGCGGAGTTCCGAGCGTAGCTTCGAGCGCGGCCTTTCCAGCAGCGACGCGGACGGCCGCCGGCTGGCGATTTTGCAGCGCACCAGGCGCGGTGATGCAGGTCACGGATGTTTGTGATCATCGACCGGGATGCTTGAGCCGGTTCGTTCGGAAAGGGTGGTCGCGGGATCTCCCGCGAATTCGTGCTGATGGAGACAACTTACTTTTGCATGCGAAGTTTCGCGGCGGTGCGGGCCTCGGGGCTCTTGGGCGACCAGTCTTCGGGAGGAAAAACTACACGCCAGAAGTTCGAGTTGGGCGCAGAGAATTCCACTCCGATCTCCGCCCTACCGCCACGCACGGGGCCGAGAAACGCCACATGGCATTCCTGTTCCTCTCCCGTCTTGTTGTGCTTCATGTGGACGACCGCGCCGCTGATCACGCGCGCATTAAGCAGTACCAGTGCGCCATGCGCGTTGATGGCGAGAGTCTCGGTCATCTCCTCGAAATCCTTGCCTTGGGCATCCTTGCCGCGAACGCGGATGCCGACTTGCATCAGCACGCGCTGGCTGCGGCGCCGCGCTCCTGTACTTGCGTGGGGTGAGGAGATTTGGGACATGCGAACCCTCGTTCGTATCTGTCTTCCACTATACCGCTAAGCAGAGGACGCGGAGAAACATCCCGAACTGTGGTTTTCCAAGTGGATACTTCAGTGGGTTAGCCGCGCTCCTCGATGGGAACGTACTGCCGCGTGTCGTGGCCAAGATAAATCTGGCGCGGACGCGCGATTTTTTGTTCGGGGTCGAGAAGCATCTCTTCCCACTGCGCAATCCAGCCGGAGGTGCGGGGAATCGCAAACAGGACCGGGAACATGGTCATGGGAAAGCCCATGGATTGATAGATGAGCCCGGTGTAGAAATCTACGTTGGGGTAGAGTTTGCGCTTGATGAAGTATTCGTCTTCCAGAGCGATGCGTTCGCACTCCAGGGCGATTTCAAGGAGCGGGTTCTTCCCCATCAGATCGAATACCTGGTACGCGATGTGCTTGATGATGCGCGCCCGCGGATCGTAGTTCTTGTACACGCGATGGCCGAATCCCATGAGCTTTGTTTCCCCGGCCTTGACGCGCTGAATGAACGCGGGAACGTTCTGCACGGAGCCAATTTCAAGGAGCATGCGCAGGACTTCCTCGTTGGCGCCGCCGTGAAGGGGGCCGTAGAGGGCGGCAATGGCCGCAGCCGTAGCGGAATAGGGGTCGACGTGCGAACTGCCGACGCTGCGAATGGTGTTCGCGGAACAGTTTTGTTCATGGTCGGCGTGCAAAATGAAGAGAATGTCCAGAGCGCGCTCGAGCGTGGGATTGGGCCGGTACTTGGCTTCCGAGGTCCGGAACAGCATGTTCAGGAAATTGCCGGGGTAGCTGAGATCGTTGTCGGGGTAAACGTAAGGCATGCCGAGGGTGTGCCGATAGGCAAAAGCGGCGATGGTCGGCATTTTGCCGATGAGGCGGTAGGTCTGCTTCTTGCGTGATTCCGCGCTGAAGATGTCTTTTGCATCGTGATAGAACGTGGAGAGCGCGGCGATCGTGGAGATGGTCATGCCCATCGGATGGGCGTCGTAGTGGAAGCCGTCAAGAAATTTTTTGATGCTTTCGTGAATAAAGGTGTGGTGCGTGATGTGGTAGGTCCAATCCTTCAACTGCGCGGCCGTCGGCAGTTCTCCGTGCAGGAGCAGGTAAGCCGTTTCCAGATAGGTGCTCTTCTCCGCGAGATCCTCGATGGGATAGCCGCGATAACGCAGGATGCCGGCGTCGCCGTCGATGTAAGTCACGCGGCTGACGCAGGAAGCGGTGTTGTTGAAGGCCGGGTCATAGCTCATCAAGCCGAATTCTTTGGGGTCGACTTTGATTTGGCGAAGGTCGGCAGCCCGGACGGTTCCGTGAGTGATGGGGATTTCGTAGGATTTGCCGGTGCGATTGTCGATGATGGTGAGAGTTTCGCGGGCCGTGGCAGTGCCGTCAGGTTTTCTCGTCTGCGTTGCAGAGAGTGGAGAGCTCATTCGCAAGTCCTCAGAGGCAGCGAAGCGTTCGCCTTCTTTCCCTATCACTTTACACCCAAAGGGGGTAGGGCGAAAACCGAACCGGCTGACAAATTGCAAGGTTTGTGGATTCAAGCGGCTCGAGCGAGAAGCGCTGGGCGCGCCGAAGAACCGTAGATGAGCCTGTTGACAATAGTCGTTATAACAAGTATTATGGAGCCCGATGGACCCAGGAGGCTGACCATGATCCAGATTCGCAAGGGCGATGAGCGCGGCCACGCCAACCACGGCTGGCTGGACACGCATTTCACCTTTTCTTTCGCCGATTACTACGATCCCGAGCACGTGCATTTTCGCACGCTGCGCGTCATGAACGACGACCGAGTTGCCGGAGGCGGCGGCTTTCCCATGCATCCGCACCGCGACATGGAAATCGTGACTTACGTGCTGGAAGGCGCGCTGGAGCACCGCGACAGCATGGGCAACGGCTCGGTCATCAAACCGGGCGACATTCAATACATGGGTGCGGGCACGGGCGTTACGCATAGCGAATTCAATGGATCGGAAACCGAGCCGGTGCACCTCTACCAAATTTGGATGTTCCCGGAAAAACAGGGGCTCAAGCCAACGTACGGTCAAAGAAATTTCAGCGAAGCGGAGAAGCGCGGAAAGCTGCGGCTGCTGGTTTCTGCGGATGGACGCGACGGCTCGGTGAAGATCCGGCAGAGCAATGATCTATACGCGACGGTGTTGGGCGCCGGCGAAATGGTGAAGCATGAACTGAAGCCGGAGCGCCATGCATACGTGCAGGTGGCGCGCGGTAGCGTGACGCTGAACGGTACCAAACTGGAGGAGGGGGATGGCGCGGCTATCTCGGACGAGAAGGCGGTGCAGATCACAGGAGTTAAAGACGCGGAAGTGCTGCTGTTTGATCTGGCGTAAGCAAACAAGACAGCCTGGCACGCAGGGGCAATTTCTCTGCGTGCCTTTTTTTTGAGATCGTGCTTTTAGTCCTGGTAGCGATAGGCATTTTGTTGGAGCTGGCGCGCAGGCGAGCGCAGCTCAAGATAGCTGCCGAGGCAAGCGCTTGAAGGAGGAACGTTGGCGATCGCAGTTCGACGAATGGCAATCAATCGTAGCGTAATGCAGCTGCCGGATCCGTAGTCATGGCGCGCCTGGCCGGAATGTAACACGCCGCGATAGCCACAAGAGCGAGCACCACTGTGACGGAAGCGAAAGCACCAAGGTCCACAGTACTGACGCCGAAAAGCAAGCTCTTCATGAGCTGCGTGAGACCGAAGGCGGCAGCCAAGCCGAAAACCACGCCGAGCATCGTGAGCCGCGCGCCCTCGCCGAGGACAAGGCGCAGCACATCCTGCCGCCGGGCCCCGAGCGCGATGCGAATGCCCAGTTCGCGCGTGCGCTGGGCAACGGAGTAAGAGATAAGCCCGTACAATCCAACCATCGCGAGAACCAGCGCGAGCGCGGCAAAACTGCCAATCAAATAGGACGGGTAGCGGCGCAGAAAAACGGAGGGAGACTGCGCGATGATCTGCTCCATGGTGAGCGGCTGGATTAGAACCAATTGCGGATCCAAAGCACGCAGGGCCGTGCGCAAGGCGCCTACCGAATTGGCGGGGTTGCCGTCGGTGCGAATGATGTAGTTGATGAAGGAGTTGGTGTCCTGCGGAAAGGGCAGGAAGAGGCTTGCCTCATCGGGACGGTCCAGCCCCGTCTCCGCGTTGTTGCCTACCACGCCGACGATTTCGCGGTAGGGCTCGGTCGCGGAAAACGTGAATTTGACCCGCTTGCCCAGAGGATCTTGGCCGTGGAAATACTGTTTCACCCAGGCCTCGTTGACGATAATGTGTCTCGGCGCGGATTCGGAGTCCTCCGAGTCATTGAACAAGCGGCCCGCCCGACGAGGAATTTTCATCACCGGGAAATAGTTGGTCGAGACCTCCCGGATGTAGCATTCCTTCTCCTGGCCCGTCGCCACCGGCTGGCCCTCGATGAGGAAGCGGATCGAGGCCCCGCCGCCGGAGAGGGGAACGACACTGTTGGAAGTGACTCCCACAATGCCCGGAAGGCTGCGAACGCGACTTGCGAACTCTTTGTCGAAGCGAATAGCGTCGGGATCGTTGGGATAGGAAGTCGAAGGAAGATTCACCCCGAAAACCAGGAGATTCTTCGCATCGAAGCCTGGATCACGATGCAGGAGCGCAGCCAGGCTCTTCACCATCAGCGCTGAGCCGATCAGGAGCACGAGACAAAAAGCAATTTCCGCGACGACCAGGATGCCTCGAAGCCGCGTGCGAGCGCCAGCGGAAGACATACGGGTTTCCTCTTTAAGTGTTTCACCCTCGCCTCCACGGGCAATTTGCAGGGCCGGTGCCAGGCCGAAAGCGACCCCGGTAAAAATCACGGCAGCGCATAGAAATGCCAAAACGGCAAGGTTGGCGTGCGCATGGCGCAGGAACGGTGCAAAAGCAAGCAGGTTTTCCGGTATGGCCGCGATAAGCAACAAAGTTCCCCATTCGGCGAAGAGCAGCCCGAGCGCGCCTCCCGCAGCGGCGAGCATCATGCTTTCCACGAGGAGCTGCGAGATCAACCGGCCACGGCCCGCCCCCAATGCGGCGCGAATTCTGAATTCCCTTCGCCGGCCCGCGGCACGCACCAGGAAGAGGTTGGTGACGTTGGCGCAAGCAATGAGCAAAACAAACCCGACGGCACCGAAGAGAATCAGAAGCAGCGGCTGCACCTGCCCGACAATGCGCTCCCGCAGCGGAACCATCACCACTCGAACAGCGCCGTTCGCTTGCGGATAGGCGGCCGCAAGCCCCGCGGTGACGGTATTGAATTCCGCCTGAGCTTGCTGCTGGGTGATGGCCGGAGCTAAGCGACCAATGACCGGCATCCAACGAAGGCTGCGGCGCGTTGCCAAGTCCTTCTCGATGTGCAGCGGAACCCAGATCTCGGCATTGCCTCGCGGCGCGAATTCAAATTCACGGGGAAGGACGCCGATGACGTTGACGCTCTTGTCATCGAGCTGGATCGAGCGGCCAATGATCTGAGGGTCGCCGCCGAAACGCCGTATCCAGGAGCCATAACTGAGGATGGCGACTTTGGGTCCCGCGGCGATATCTTCGCCTAGGGCGAAATCGCGGCCCAGGAAGGGCTTGACACCAAGAGTGGAGAAGAAATTGATGGTCGTTTGGACGCCAAAGACAAGTTCAGGTTCACCGGCGCCATGAAGGATGAAACCGTCGCCGCCGAAACCGGCGAGTGCCTGAAAAGATCTAGATTGGCGGGTCCAATCTACGTAATCGGGATAGGAGCAGTCCCAAATCCGCTTTCCCGCTTCGGCGGACTCCCCTTCTTGTGGGCGCACTTCGCTTAGGGTAATCAGGCGGTTCGGCTGGTAGTAAGGGAGCGGGCGAATGATTGCGGCGTAGACGACGGAAAAGATCGCCGTGTTCGCACCAATCCCGAGGGCCAGCGTGAGCATGGCGACGATGGTGAAGCCAAGGTTGTTTCTTAGAGTCCGGAAACCAAAACGGACGTCGCGCGCCAGCATTTCGATAAGACTTACGCCCCGAGCATCACGGTGTTCTTCCTTGACTTGCTCGAGACCGCCGAATTCGAGGCGGGTGAGGCGCGCGGCCTCCGCAGGCGTGAGGCCCGACTGTAAGTACTTCTCGATTTGCCGTTCCATGTGAAATCGCAGCTCGGCTTCCATATCCGATTCCACCGCTCTGCGGCGAAACAGAGAACGAAGACGAAATGCAAGGTCCGTGAGCATGCCTACCCCCCTAGCTTAGCTACACCGACTCGATGATTCTGGCTACCGCGGCCGCCAGTTTTTTCCAGGAGTCCGTTTCTCGTTCGAGCTGCTTGCGGCCGGTTTTGGTGAGTTCGTAATACCTGGCGCGGCGATTGTTCTCTGAAGTGCCCCATTTCGCTTTGACCCAGCCGCGGCGCTCCAGACGGTGGAGGGCTGGATATAACGAGCCCTGTTGAATCAGGAGCACCTCGCTGGACATTTGTTGAATGCGCTCGGAGATGGCCCAGCCATGCTGAGGTTCCAGAGCCAGCGTGCGGAGAATTAGCAAGTCCAACGTGCCTTGGGGGAGGTCAATCCTTTTGTCTGTCATCAGCGCTTCCCCTACTGCTTCGACATGAGACCATAGCACTTCTCTTGTCGAAGGACAAGGGGAAGGGCGTAAGGGAGGGAATCTCCTACGTTGTATTCAAGATCTCGGCGATGGCCGCCGCCAGTTTTCTCCAGGAATCCTTTTCCACTAGGGCTTTGAGATGTTTCAGGCCAGCTTTCTTAAGCGAGAGGAATTTCGCTCGGACCTTGTTTTCTGACCAGCCCCATTTTCGCGGGGAATTGGCAGGTCCGCCGTTGGCCGCGGCAGCTCCACCCTCTTCGGGAGCATCAATTTGCAGCTCTTCTTCTTCGACCGCGCGACCTGGAAAGATACGGTTTCGCTTGGCGAAATCCAGAGGAAAGAGCCACTAGCCCCGCGTGCGCTGGAATTCCCGCATGAAGCCGGTCAGCGCTTGGACGGCTTCGAGCGTGACGGCGTTGTAGAGAGAGGCGCGCATGCCGCCAACGGAGCGGTGGCCGGGTGTGCCGGCAAGACCGGCTGCCGCGGCTTGTTTGGCAAATTGTTTTTCGATTGCCTCATCGCCGCCAGCTACGTGGAAGACGACGTTCATCTTCGACCGCGACCCGTTTTCGACGGGGCAGCGGTAAAAACCGCCGCTGGTATCGATGGCGTCATAAAGCAACTTGGCCTTTGCGTCGTTGCGTTTTTGAATGCCGGGGAGCCCGCCAAGCGATTCCATCCATTCGAGAACCAAGCCAACGACATAAACGGCGAAAGTCGGCGGCGTGTGATAAAGCGATTTGTCCTTGATGTGGGTACGATACTGAAGAAGCGTGGGAAGATTTTTGGCCGCCCGCTCCGCCAGATCCTTATGGATGATAATGATGGTCACACCGGAGGGCCCAAGATTCTTCTGCGCGCCGGCGAAGATAAGTCCGAACTTTTTCACGTCCATGGGCCGCGAGGCGATATCGGAGGACATGTCTGACACGAGCGGCACACTGCCGGTATCAGGAATGACAGTCCACTGCGTGCCTTCGATGGTGTTGTTCGTGCAAATGTGAACATACGAGGCGTCGCGCGAAAAGTTGAATTCCTCTGGGCGAGGCAGACGCGCGAACTTTTCCGATTCGGTCGACGCGGCAACGTTATAGGAAAAACGTTTTTTCAGTTCGCCGATGGCTTTGGCGGTCCAGGCGCCGGTGTGCAGCACATCGACGGGCTTTCCGGGCAAGCAGAGGTTCATGGGAGCCATGCTGAACTGCAAACTGCCGCCGCCTTGAACGAAGATCACCGCGTAGTCTTCGGGGATGGCAAGAAGGCTGCGCAGCTTCTGCTCCGCCGACGCGTTGATACTCTCGTATTCCGGCGAGCGGTGGCTCATCTCCATGACGGACATGCCGCTGCCGCGCCAGTCGAGCAGCTCTCCGCGGATGCGCTCGAGGACTGGCAAGGGCAGGGCCGCCGGGCCGGCATTGAAGTTGAAAATGCGCTTGGTGGTTGGCGCGGAAGCAGTGGTCGTGCTCACGGTGACGGAATCCTCTCGATTCAGGGTGGCCGCGCTGGAGCGGATAGCGCAGCGTTCCTAGCTCTCCAGAATAGCAAAAGTCCGCCGACCTCTTGCATCGGGCAAATAACCCAACGACCGTGGAGAATCTAGCGTAGCCGAGAAAGCGAACGACGGCAAAAGCTAGAATTTGCCTTGCTTGATCCAGGAGCCAACTTCGGATTCCACGGAGAATGGGGACCCGGGCGCAGATTCGGACCGCGCCCCGAGCGAGTAAGCATTGAGTTCGAGGCGAATCCCGTCATAGCCACCACCCCCCAGAAAGCCCCGAACATAGAGCTCAGCGAAGCGCGAGATGCCCAGCTGGCGGTATTGCTCGACGTGCACGAATTCGTGAAACAAGAGGCTGTCGGAAAGGGGCTGATGCGAAACAGCCACATCACTGAACGTCACTGCGCCATGAGAGCAAAGTCAGGCAGGTTGGCAAAGCCCATGCCTCGTAGCGCGGGATAAAAGTCAGGGTTGCCAATCCTTTCCTGTTCGAGAACAAGGATTCGCGTGGCATCCAGCAAATCGGAACGAAAAAATCCTGCAAGCGAGGATTCTTGCTTCGTGGACAGATGCGCGACGCGCTCGCGGAACTGATCGCGCCGGTTGGAGATATACTCTGCCACCGACACAGACACTTGCCTGATTTGCTCCGAGCAAAGTTCCGGGGTGGGCATAGGTGCAGAGTTGACCGAGGTTATTTCGCAGGGCGTGGGGACGGGGCTCCCGGCCGCTTTGCCTGGTTTTTGGTCTTGAGCAGTTCAGTGCGGCGCGTCGTCCGCTTGCCCATCTTTTGATTGAGAAAACGCCGCTTCATCTTTGTTCGCCTGGATCGTCAAGTTCTAATAGAGCCCGTGAGATCCGGGGCGCTCGTCTTGCGGAACAGCAGGCGATCCAGAGAAAGCGGGCCGCCTCCCGTGGACGCCACGACGAGACAAGCCAGACCTAAGGTCAAGGGGAGTTCATATTCGCGAACGGCATAAATGCCCTCATTGAAGTTGTATTTCCACATGGCGGCGCACATGTCCAGGAACAAAAGCAGACCCGCAATGGGAGCCAGTAGTCCCATTGCCAGAGCCAACCCGCAGAAGAATTCGATCGAACCCGTGAGGTAGACAACAAAGGCCGGCAAGCCGATGGCCTGGAAGGATTCGATGATTCTCTCCTTTTCTCCAAAGAGCTTCGGGTAGCCGTGGTAGATGAACACCAGAGCCAGCCCGCAGCGCAAAAGGAGCAGCGTGAAGGGCTCCAGTTTCTTCAAAAAGTTCATGAGTTTTCTCCGCGGAGATTTCGTGTCTGGTGGACGCGCGCCGCGATTCTAACAATGAGAGAGAGAAATCGCATCTCAACTCTGTGGCATGATGGTGCGGGATGGACCTGACGCCATACCTAGCGGCCGGGGAGTTTATTGATAGCAACGATGCAGATGTGCGGGAGTTCGCGCGAAACGTAACGGCGGGTGCGACCGACGACACAGCGCGCCCGGTCAAACTCTAACACGCAGTGCGCGATGGAATTCTTTACGACCCTTACCATGCGGGAGAAGAGCGGCGCTATTTCCGGGCCAGCGATTGCCTGCGCGCCAAACGAGGATTCTGCATTCCCAAGGCGGCTCTTCTGGCTGCCTCGGCGCGGCGCGTGGGCATCCCCGCGCGGGCCGCGTTCGCGGACGTGCGCAACCATTTGGCTACCAGGAAAGTGCTCGAGCTGATTGGCGGAGACCTTTTCATCTGGCACAGCCTCACGGAGCTGCGCCTGGAGGGCCGCTGGGTGAAGGCTACACCGGCGTTCCATCTCAGCCTGTGTCAGCGTTTCGGTGTGCGTCCGCTGGAGTTCGACGGGCGACACGATGCGCTTTTTAACGAGCACGATCAAGCAGGGCGCAAACAAATGGAATACATGAAAGATCGCGGACCCTACGCCGATGTGCCTTATTATAAGAGACGATTCTTGCGGACTTCCGGAAGAGGCACCCGCGGTGGATGGCGCTGGTCAGCGAGGGCGGAAGCGGAGATCTTGCGGCCGCGGCGTGAGAACGCATAAGACGGAAATTCGAAAATCGGGGAATGAACCGCAAAATACCGAAACTAGGAAACAAGCGCGAATTCGACGCGTTTGCGCATCGGATCGATGCGGTCGGCCCGGACGCGCACGCGATCGCCGAGGTGCCATTCGAGCGGGCGCGGTTTGGAGCCGCGCCCGGAGCGCACATCTTTCGCGGCGCGGGCGCGTTCGCTGCGACGAGGCGAGGCGGAAGCAGGATGACGAGATGTAACGGAAGCCCCTACTCCCTTGGAGCCAGCCAGCGCGACGATGGCATGGTCGCGCTCGCGGTAGACGCAGCGAGCGTTCGCCGCCTCTTCCAGCGCGCTGATGGGCAGCAGACCTTCCACAAAAACTTCGAACAGCTCGACGAAACAACCGAACTTCTGCGCTGAAACGATCAATCCTTGGTATTCTTCTCCAAGATGCTCTTCCATGAACTGCGCGGTCTTCCAATCCATCAATTCCCGTTCGGCGGCGTCGGCGCGGCGTTCGGCTTCGGAGGTTTCCGAAGCAATCTCTTCGAGGCTTCCATGAGAATATAGCGCGGCTTCAGACCCGCGCGGCGGGACGATGATGGCTTTGGGAGAAGCATCCGATGGATGCGTGAGAGCCCATTTCAGGATGCGGTGAACGATGAGGTCGGGGTATCGGCGAATGGGCGAAGTGAAGTGCGTGTACTCGTCGAAGCCGAGAGCGAAATGCCCGAGCGAGTCGGCCGAGTAGCGCGCCTGCTTGAGTGAACGCAGCATGAGGTAGGACAAAATGCGTTCCTCGGGTTTCCCGGCGATTTTGCGAATGAGCCGCTGGTAGTGCTGCGGCGTGATCCTCAGGTCGCCGCCAGGGAGCGCAACTCTCATGGCGCGCTCGCGGCCTTTACCGTAGGAATCAGGCCGGCCCCCTTTCGCGGGCGCGGGAACGCGCCCGTGGCGCACGGCGATTTCGCGCTGGTGCAAATCCTCGACGCCAAGGGAATAGCCGAAAGCGCGAGCCAGCTCTTCGAACTCGAGAACTTTGCGCGCATCTGGTTTTTCGTGTACGCGATGGAGCGTCGCGATGCCGCGCTTGAGGAGATAGCTTGCTACAGCGCGATTGGCCGCGAGCATAAATTCCTCGATTAGGCGGTGCGCGATATGGCGTTCGCTGCGCGTGATGTTGGTCATGCGCTGCTGTTCGTCGAATTCGATGACCGGCTCGGGCAGGTCAAAATCAATGGAACCATGCTGGTTGCGGCGCGCGTTCAGCAGCAGCGCCAGTTCTTTCATCTGTTGAAAATGAGGGGCGAGCGCGGGATAGCGCCGGGTCATCTCTGCGTGGCCTTCGAGGACTTTGTTGACGTTCGTGTAAGTCATGCGCTCGGCGGAGCAGATGACGCCCGAAGCCATGCGCGACGATTTCATATTGCCGGCGGAGTCGAAGTCCATAAGCACGCTCATGACCAACCGGTCTTCGCGTGGCTTCAACGAGCACATACCGTTCGAAAGAGCTTCCGGCAGCATAGGCACGGCGCGATCCGGAAAATACACCGACGTGCCGCGCAGGCGCGCTTCCTGATCGAGTGTCGTGCCGGTGCGAACGTAGTGCGCGACGTCGGCGATGTGCACCTGAAGATGCCAGCCGTTGGAACGGCGCTCGACGTAAACCGCGTCGTCGAAATCTCGCGCGGTTTCTCCATCGATCGTGACAATGGGCAAATCGCGAAAGTCTTCCCGTCCCGCACGCTCGGCTTCACCGACAGGCTTGGCGCGCTGTTCCGCTTCCTGCATCACTTCCGAAGAAAAGAAATGCGGCAAGTGGTGCTTGCGGATGATGATTTCCGTGTCCACCCCGAGTTCGCCGGGGCGGCCCAGAATCTCGATGACCCGGCCGCTGGGTGCGGCGCCGCCTTGCGGATAGCGTGTCAGCTCTACGTTGACCACGGCGCCGTCGAGTTCTGCCAGCCGCAGAATGCGCCGTCCACGAAGGCTACGTTCGTCAATCCCGCTGAATCCCAGTTTCTTCGCAAGCCCCATTGTTAGCTCATGCCCCGGCGGGATTACCACGTCGTGCTGAATGCGCGTGTCGTAAGGCAGGACAACGTTTCCGTGCGCTCCATAACGAAACAAGCCAACGACGGTCGCATGAGCCCGGTCCAAGATTCGAACGATTCGGCCTTCGGCACGCTGCAAGCCGGCGAGACCTCCACGACGCTGAAACTTCACCAGCACGTGGTCTCCATGCATGGCGTCCTCGACGGCGTTTCGCGGAATGTACACATCGCCATCGAGCTGCGGGACCGGGGTATCGGGCACCACAAACCCATAGCCGTCCGGGTGCAGGATCAAGCGGCCCTGGAGTTCATCGCGGTTGGCAGTGGCGGTTTGCGCACGCTGGGGAACGCCGGCGGGGCGAGCGGCCTGGGAACCAGCGTCCCTGTCGGCCTTTCGCCCTGGCAAGCCATACCGGCCGCCGGGCAACTCTTCGATAACGCGGCGTTTTTTGAGTTTGGCCAGCATTTTGAACAAAGGCCGAGTATCGGACTTCCTAAGGGACAGGCCCTTGGCAATCTCACCAGCCGATGTGGGTACGCCTCTAAGTTGTAGGAAACGCAGCAGGTTATCAGGGCTTAGACTAAAGGCGCTAGGCATGACGTTGGCGCCTCTGTTGAAGGCGCAAGCTTTCCACCGCTGATTGTAGATACTTTTTTGCTTCGACCGGAACTTTTTTCTGAGTTCCGGGGTTATAGGAATAGGCCAACACACGACCGGCTAGTCGCCCTCCGTCAGACTAGCTGGATTCCCCGAGAGGGGAAGAGAAGGAGGCGGGAAGACCTGGCCCGCCTCCTTTTTCATTTTTCCCAACAAATACTCGTCGCCAAGCGGGAGCGTTCAGAACGTACCGTGGATTTTGATGATGGCGAGATCTCGGACTTTATCGGTTGTCAGCACACCATCAACGGGAAAGGCGGTATCATTAGGGAATTTAACGATCGCGAGGTTGCCAGTGTCAATGACGTGGTAGTTCGTCACGATCACGTGAGCTCCTGCGCTAAGGCTTCCAACTCCGGTCGCCACTCGGCGGGAAGTGCGGTGCTGGGAGGAAAGGGGTGAGTCGCGCGCTGTGCGAAAACGCGGTCCGCCGCCGCCCGCGCCCGCCAATAATGTCGTTAGCCGAGTCAAATAACAGAATGTTACTTCTTTGAGTCAGGCTCGGCCATGCGCTCCCGCATGGACGAATTGCTTCCCCTGGTCGAGCTGAATAAGGGAAGGTGGTGATTGAGGCCCATCAGCGCGGCGGAAACCATCACCGCAAGCGTTCCGGGGTCGCGCGGCACCCAGAAGGTGCAGGAGCGTGAGCGCACAACCAGCACAGCGTCTGGAGAAGCCCTATGGATGTCGCCTACCCTCATTCCAATACTCTTGTGGATACTCTGGCGGTGCTCTCTTCTCCAACAGGTCATACGCCGCCACCTCACCGGCGAGCGAATCGAGGACCCAGCCTGGGAGCTTCGGATGACTTTCACGTTTTCCGGTTTGCTGTTACTTGTGGTTGTCATCGCATTTCTTCTGGCATCCATGGGCTACCACCCCCCAACAAGCAGCAGTTTGGAGAAATCCAACTTAAAGGCCCGAGACGGATACGCACTTGTGCTGCGGAATGACCAGAAGGATTGCCGAGGGTGATTCGGGAACTGAGGCGTTGTCGAGGTTTGACCAGACCGGAACTAGCTTAGCTGCTAGCGAAACTGTCAAAGATAAGCCGCTCCCATTTATGGCCCATCGAACGAGGTCACATGACGCCTGGCTTGGCTTTGTTGGAGAAATTTGAGACCACGGCTGGTGGGATATGTCCATAGTCACGACTCCTCTGCGACGTTATCTTCGCTCACGTCGCAAGTGGTCTTGCCATCATCCGCTGGATATCGAAGGATTGAGTGTAAAAAGCCCTAGAAATCGATATCGAGATTGCCGAGCTGTTGTAGCGTCTCGACTCGTAGCCGATGAGAGAGACATGTAGGCCGAGATGGCCGGAGTTAAAGCTGTGAAGTGATAGCGAAGCGCAAGGGCCGAACCGCGAGGTGAGGTCTGAAAGAAGCGTGGAAAAAAGGCTCGCTGTTCGTGGCTAGCTCAACCCACCGAATCGCCGGATGCGGACCCGCATGTCCGGTGAGGTGGCGGGGCGAGTGGGTGACCACTCCCCGTATGCCGGTTTTGATGCCGAATTACCCCCTTTACGCAAACCACCTGGTGCAACGTGTGGGCAATTTCGACCAGGTCTCTCTGCGCGGCCATGACGGCTTCAATCGGCTTGTAAGCCGCGGGCGTTTCGTCAATGACGTCGGCGTCCTTGCGGCATTCGACGCCCTCCGTCATGCGCTTGTGATCTTCCACGGTGAAGCGGCGCTTGGCTTCCGCGCGGGACATCGCGCGGCCCGCTCCGTGGCTGCAGCTCATGAAGCTTTCCGGATTTCCTTTGCCCCGAACGATGTAAGAGCGCGCTCCCATGCTCCCCGGAATAATGCCCATGTCGCCTTGGCGAGCGCGGACAGCGCCCTTACGTGTGACCAAAATGTTCTGGTTGTAGTGGCGTTCGCGGGCTACATAGTTGTGATGGCAGTTGATGGCCTTCAGCTCGGCAACGAACGGGCGCACTTCGCCGCAAGCGCGCACCGCGCCAACAATCTGCTCCATCATCAAATCGCGGTTGCAGCGCGCGAAGTCCTGCGCCCATTCCGCCGCTTCGACGTAATCGTCGAAATGCTCCGTGCCTTCCGAGAAATAGGCCAAGTCCTTGTCGGGCAAGTTGATGAAAAACTTTTGCATGTCTTTGCGAGCCAGCTCGATGAAATAGCCCCCCATGCGATTGCCTACGCCCCGCGAACCGCTGTGCAGCATAAACCAAACACTGTCTGCTTCATCGAGGCAAACTTCGATGAAGTGATTGCCGGTTCCCAAAGTGCCCAGATGGTTCGCGTGGTTGCCGCGATCGAGCTTCGGATGCTTTTCAAGAATGGCATGGTAACGCGGCTTGAGCGTTTGCCAGACTTCGGCATTGCGCGTGGGGATCTGTTGCCACGCGCCGACGTCGCCTTTACCTCCATGATTCGTGCGCCCATGCGGCACGGCTTTTTCAATCGCACTGCGAATGCCCTTCAGATTGTCCGGCAGATCGCGGGCATTCAAGTCCGTTTGCACGGCCATCATTCCGCAGCCGATGTCCACGCCTAGCGCTGCCGGAATGATCGCGCCTTTCGTAGGAATAACGCTGCCGACGGTCGCGCCGATGCCCCAGTGCACATCCGGCATGGCTGCCACCCATTTGAAAATAAAGGGAAGCTGTGCGACGTTCAGCAGCTGTGTGCGCGCCTGATCTTCAAGTGGCACACCCTTGGTCCACGCCTTGATAGGCACGCCCTTTTCGACCTCGATGACGTTGTAGTGCTTCTCATCGGCCATAGGATTCCTTATTCTTTGGGGAAACTCATCGCGCCACCGTGCTAAGAAACGGGTAATGACTCGCCGCGGCCATGAAGAAGAGCATCGGAAACGAGAGCCAAAAGGAGGTGCGGGCGGTCAGGTAATTCCACCGCATCAAGCGCTCTGTTTCCGGAGGCATGGGCGTGCCCTGCTCGGCGCTCGCGCGGCTCCAGGCAATCAACCGTTTTTGCGCTCGCCACACCACACCCCAGGTGTTCAGCAGCATGAGCAGGCCCAGTCCGCCCCCGATGCTGATGGCGAGGTGCGGATTGGACGCTGTTGGTCCGCCGTTTACCGCGAGAATCAGCCAGGATGCCGCAATCGCTACGATGGCCACGCCAATCGAACGAACCCAAGCACTATCCAGAATTCCCTTGGCGGGCAGTTGCAGCGCGTAAATAAACGCATAGGCAACAATCCACACCAGGAACCACCAGCCAAACCATTTGCCGACGAGCGCGGGATTTCCCGCAAGCTTTGCATCCGACCCGAGATGAATTGCGTAATAGCGCATTCCGACAAAAACGGTGACCAGTGCCGACCAGCGGAACCATGCCATCGCCCCAGGCATCAGCTCGGGATACATCTTGATGCGCAGCTTGGGATCGCATTGCTTCATCGCCGGCGTGAGCACCAGGTTGAAAAAGTAGAGCAGCCCAATCCAGATGATGCCGAAGATAATGTGCAGCCAACGCAGCGCGATCATTTCATTCGTTTGCGGTCCCGCCGGAAACGAAAAATGCGGCTGCCATTCGGGAAACCGAAATGCCAACATGAGTACGACCATAGAAAGCCTCCTAGCCCATTCCAAACGCCAAAGCGCCCTATGCAATCTCTACGCCGCGCGGCCAGGAAAGATAACGAACCAGCAAAAGTTCCTGGGAAGCAACAATGGTACGGGGCACCTCAAAATTGCCAGGGAGAATGACTTCTAGAAACACGGTAGCGGATTTCCCGCCGAAAGACCAACGCGACGAAGCGGGATTTGAAGGGCCACTGAACCGAACGAGCTCTTTTGCAAGTCTCTTTGTGGCTTCCTGTCACAGGCCTGGTGACCGCCATCACAAAATTCAAGTGCGACGAGTCACTCCCTTCCCGAACCGATCAAGGCGATACCCAACCTGGAAGTCGGGAGTCGACTCCCATGTGGTCGCATTTCCTGGTTTCTCGGGGGCGCCGCTTACCGAGGCACATGAATTGTTCGGTTTTCGCTTACTACTATTTTGACGCTGGCCGTGTCCAGGTTGCGCATGGTCGCGCACCCGCCGCAGCCACCGGGATCAAGCGCGCCTGTCCTGACAAGGTCGTGATTTCTTATCAAGGCGACGGCGACTTGGCCGCCATTGGCACCGCGGAAATCGTGCATGCCGCCAATCGCGGCGAAAAAATCTCCGTCTTCTTTGTGAACAACGCCATTTATGGAATGACCGGCGGCCAGATGGCGCCAACGACCCTGGTTGGCCAGAAGACCACAACATCTCAGTGCGCGCTTGCTACTCTCGAAGCGCCCATTGAGCGCGTGGCCCTATCCGACAACAAAAACATCATGAACGCCCGCCGCGCCATTTGCAAAGCACTATTATAGAAATTCAGCGCGACGGTATCGGCTTTTCCTTTGTCGAAATCCTGTCGCCGTGTCCCACCATCTGGGGAATGGACGCGGACCCGGTGCCTGCTTGCAAGAGGGTTGCAGAACAGATGATTCCGGTTTTCCCGCTGCAGGTTTTTCGCGACCGCAAGCCTGAGTCAGACACGGAAACAACTCCGCCGCCGCGGCCGATGGAGGAAATCCTCGGCCTTCCAACAGAAAAGTCCGCATTAACGACCGAGCCCCCCGCCCGCAGCCGTGAATTTCAGCGATTGACGGTGAGGATTGCTGGTTTTGGCGGCCAGGGAGTCCTTCTCTTAGGGCAATTGCTGGCTGAAGCGGGCCTGCGCGAAGGCCTGCAAGTAAGCTGGCGGCCTTCCTATGGGCCGGAGATGCGTTCCGGTAGTGCTCACTGTCACGTGTGTTTCTCCAAGGAACGCATCGGGTCGCCTTTGATTTCGCATCCTGACGTGTTGATTGCCATGAACGAAATTTCCCCTCGCAAGTTTGCAGGCTCTGTGGCGCGTGGTGGACTGATTCTCTATAACGGAAGCAATGTCCCCGCGGATCTCGGCTCTCTGCATTCCCAAATCATTTGTGTGCCCGCATGTGCCGTGGCAGACAGGCTGGGATCGGCCAAAGTGGCAAACATGGTTTTGCTCGGGGCGCTTCTGGAGAAAGTCGGTTTCCTGGTGCCTGCGAAGGCGCTGGCCATCATTCAAACCAAGACGGGCAAAGCCGCATTGCTGGAGGCCAACCGCAAGGAGGAGGGGCGCAAATTTATCGAAGCGAATTCCGCTTCAACCGTACTTCAGGGAGCGCAAAGAGAGGCTGCTGGTTTGACGCTGCATTGAGCCGGTTTTCGGTTTCAGGTTTGGTGCCCGAGAGAGGACTCGAACCTCCACGACCTTGCGATCACTAGCTCCTGAAGCTAGCGCGTCTGCCAGTTCCGCCACTCGGGCACTTTGTTTTCAGCAACTTATGGGTTACTTGTTTCGACCTGCGTTGGCTGCGGCCAATTTGCGGCTAATTTCCAATTTTCTAGCCGCGTCCGCCAGATCGTTTTCTTCGGTGATGTTGTACCGACTGAAGATCGAATCAGTTTCATGCCCCGAAATCCTCCAGGCCACATCACGCGACACGCCAGCTCGAATCAGGTTTCGAACTGCCGTACGGCGGAAATCGTGCAGCAGCAAATCTATGTTAGCAGATTCGCACATTTTCCTCCATGTGCCTCGAAAGTCTTTCACACGACGACCATCCTTCCATGTGAAAACGGAATCGCTGGGTTTCCTTCCTTTCAAGCACTCGGCTAGAAGTGGATAAACGTCGTCCGTCATCACAACTGTTCTTCCTTGACCGGATTTGGTTTCGCCGGGACGGAGTTGAATCGTCCGAGCGCTCAAGTCCACCTGCGACACGCGAAGACCAAGTAACTCGGATTTGCGGAAGCCAAAGTTGTAGGCCACGGCCAGTAACGCTTTAAGCGAGGGATGCTTGCAAGCTGCTTTCTGCAGCGCTTCATATTGTTCATGGGTCAAAAAGCCGGTGCGTGGATTCGGCTCCGCCAGCTTATCGGGAAAGCGGGGCATGCGTGCCGTTCCGCAGTGGGACTTGAACAGTGTGGGTTGGCTCCGTCGCGTTCGTTGCATACCGATGAAAATCGATGCCTGCTTGAACGGCTACCACAGCTTTCTCCTTCGCGGCGACCCTATCGTCTATGTCCAGCTTCACGAAGATGCCGATGCTCGTCACAAGCAGACCAAGCAAGGCAAAGATTACTGCTTCCCGCGCCAGTTTCCGCATAGTTCCCCTTCGTTCATCCTGCCAACAGACGCCAATCCGCGTACAACATTTCCTTCTCGCGTTTCCCGACCGTAACGACGACAAAAAAGCGTAAGTCCTCGGGAATTGCATGCTTGAATGCCTGCCACAACATGCGGCCCGCCAAGCCGAGGGACGCAAAGAGCACCACTACGGACCAGTTCGCGGCGGTCATTTCACACCTGTACCGTTGCTCTCGTCCGTTAAGCCTGAGGCAATCTTTTCGACCTGCGCCGTTGCATTGCTGTACTTCGCTACGCACGCGCTGCAAAAACAGTCAGAGCCGTTGAGCGAAACCAGCTTGGCGAGAAAGAGGGTGACTATCGGATGGGTATTGACATACTCAGTGCCCTTGCCCCGCTTCCGGGCTTCGGACCAAAGAACTTCGGTTACTTCGCCGAGGGATCGAGCAACGCCCGAGAGATCCCGATCTTCGGTTCGGAAGGTGTCGTGTCTGAAGTTCTAAACGGCAAGCGCCCTTTGAACTCTCGTCACATCCTGAGGCTGGCATTCACCGTCGCGGCTGTACGGTACTTCGCGCACAAGGCGCTACTTGTTCCTGGGCATTTCAGGCACGCACGGTTTTGATGAGATCAGCAGGCTTGACGTGGAGCGGCAAAATGCCACCAAGTCGAGTACCTCTAGCGTACGCTGCAACCGGCTTGGGCGGACTTGTTCTCAACAGACGTGAGGTGCTTCCGAATCTCAACGCATATGGGTTCAAGCGCCACAGTCTTGTCATATGCCGTATACGAATCACCTTTGATTAAAGGCAGTTGCTTGTCAAAGGCTGTTCTAGCCTTACCGAAGAATCGGCATTTATCATTTTGCGACAGGTCTCCGAGAATTTCGTACGCGCCTCCAATCCCAAAGAGAGTCGTGTCTTCGTCTTCCGGTTTCTTTGCGGCATACAGGTTGAGTGCCTGCTCAAGGTGTGATGCTGCGTTGCCAAGTGATTCGTCACGGGTAGATTGCTTGTGGTATGCCTTGCTTATAAACACCATAGCAATTTGCAGATGGAGGAAGTCATTTTGCGAGGTGTCGTTTTGGTGCTGGTTCATCCAATTTTCCACGACTCGGACCGCAGCATTATAGTGCCCGGATTCTTGTAGTTGAACCATGCGGGTTACAGCTTCCCCTCGGCCGCGAGGAGGTTTTTGACATGCACAAAGAGTGGAACAGATTGTGAATAAGGTCAGGCAGGTGGCTCTAGTAGCGTGGTTCATGACAGTAGGTGGTTCATCTAGAAATAGCACGGAAAACGACTTCCAGGTGGTTTGCGTGCGTCTTCGGAGTCTGGCAACCATTAGTCACAGCTTAACACGCGGCCTTGGACGTGAGACGATACCGGGCCGGGAGGATACATGGACATCTTAGCAGCCTTGAAGCGGGAAGAAACGAAGTTACAAAAGCAGGCGGACACAGTGCGTGCAGCGATAAAGATTCTAGCCGGTAGAGTAGCCGGCAGCGGTAAACGGATTGGCAGGAAGAAACGCGTGATGTCTGCAGCTACGAAAGCGAAGATTTCAAAGGCGACGAAAGCGCGGTGGGCAAAGCTTAGAGCAGCGAAGGCGAAGGGGAAACACTAGACAGGCGCGGCTGCCACACGGAGTTAACTCACCATATTGCTCCTCACCCCGCTGCAGCGTGTGCCTGATCGAGGGCAGAGCATCGAAAACGGCCAACATCTGAACGGAGGTACATACCAGACCAACACCATCGTGATTGCGAAGGGTATGCTTGCCAAAACGACAGCGCGATAGATTGTTTCCGGTTTAGCTGGCACCAATGTGCGTAGGGGTACAAACCACTTGAAAACGAACCTAAAAATTGCGTCGGGAACGATTAGGTACAAGACAACCAGAAAAGAAAGTACGAGCGCGAGCACACTGAAAAGACTACGCTGCGGCGGCAGTATTCGCCGCGCGCTTGATAATTATTTGCTCGCCGTTGGGCCCGGTCAGTGTATATGCCTGGTTCTGAGCTAGGGCAGCGACAATCTCGTCTTTCTTGGCATTGACTGTTTCCCGTAGCCAAGCAGGAACTGAGCCGTCCTGGATGAGTGCCGCCAATTCCTTTAGTGAGGTGACCATTTCTACCCTCGCTTTATGGATCCTCCTTGAAGCCCTGGGCAGCTTCTTCTATTTCTTCGATGGTGAGCGGTCTGGCGGTCATTGCGCACCGCCTTTGTCAGACGGCACAGGCTTACCGGGGAACACGTAGCCGCTGCGAATCCATTCCAATACGGTGTATCGCTGTCCGGGCTTTTTCTTCTTCGGTTTGGGTGTGGGTTTCGACTGCTTTGGGAAACAAAGTACACTGCTTGCAGCTTTCATGGGAGCTTACCCTCCTGTGTGGGTTAGGCTCCGTCGAGTGTTCTAAGCACTCGCCGGGGCCGTTCTGCTTTAGCTTATCTATAACCTCACGATGAGCAAGAATGAGCAGACTAGCGCACCGTTGAAAACGTGGGAGCCTGCCTTCCTGATAAAGTGTGAATAATCTTGAGCATGGGTGAGCAGGTTTGAGGAGTGGGCGGGCGCAGAATCCTGAAGCTAGCGCGTCTGCCAGTTCCGCCACTCGGGCACGAGTGAGAAAAGTTGGTCCTGACGGGAGCCAACTGCGCTAACGAGGCATTTTTGATTCTGCCCGCGGGCTTCTTCTTTGTCAACGAGAGCAGGGTGTTAGCGAAAAGGGAGTCAAAAACGCGGAGAATCGAGGGACGAGAGCCGTTCTAGCGTCTTTCGCCGTGCAGCAATTTTCCTGATAGATGACCCTAGAAATTTCGATTTGCAGTGCTATACTCCCCGGCTAGAAACAGCTTTACCCCTTGCTGGCCGCAGGGGCGGTCGGCAGGGTGGGCCGGTTCCATCGGGAGGTTGCCATGGAAAACACGCTTACTCCCCCAATCTTTTATCTTCTGGTTGTCTGGGGCATCGTTACCGCCGTCTTCGTTATCCTGCTGATCTGGCGCGGCGTCTTATCCAGCCACGAAGACGATCAGATCTTCCTCGACGCGGCGGAAGAACATATGGCCAGGGAGCAGCGCGAGTTGGTTGCTAAGATCACTACGCTGTCCCGTCCACTGCTCATTACCGGCGTCCTCTCGGGCATTCTTCTCTTGCTTGCCGGCGGGCTGTGGATTTATGAAGGCCTGAAGCGCAATTTCTGAAGCCTTTCGGTCCGCACGTGGCCCTTGTGGCGGCCGGCTAGAGCCCTTTTGGCTTTGTGGGTGTCCGCTGGGGTGTGGTCGAGTTTGCAGGAGTGGGCTGCAGACCCGGCGTGAGAGAAGTGTGGTTGTGCACAATGACCCACTGGTTGTTTCGTTTTTCGACCACTACGCTCATCTGACCCTGCGATTCCATCGGCTGCCCGTCTAACGTAGCCGAAAAGTCCCATTGATAGCATGCCCAGCCGGTGTTTCCATTTACCTTGATATACGTGTTCATGCGGTCCATGCGTACGCGCTGCACGCGCGCGCGTTGCTGCTGGTAAACCGCCAGGTAGTTCGCCCAGCCGATGACCGGCGGCGCCCACGAGCCGCTCACCATGGAGACATCGTCCGCGTACGTGGAATGCAGTTTTTCCACGTCACCTATCTGCCAGGCCCCCAGCATCACCGAGAGCATGAAATCAATTTGCTGCTCATCACTCATGGTAGCGAGTGTTTTTGAAGTATCTGTGGATTGCGGTTGGTCTTTTTTCTTCTTCTTTTCTTTCTGCCCTGCGGCTGGACCAATGTTTGTCATAAGAAATACGGCCGCCAATAAGACCCACTGTAATTTCAGACCGCGCTGATTTATCCCGAACTTTTTCTTCATGCGTATTGGCCCCTCTGGAGCAAGAGAATAACACGCCGGATTACAACCAACTTGTGGGCGGCGCCGTTGTGTTGCGTTGATTACTTCGCCTGCGTGGCGCTGAGGAGGTTCACAAACAGCCGGTACGCGCCCGGGACTCCTTCTGGCAATTCCCGGAAGAACGCCAGGCCGGTGTAAATATACGTGCCCTTGCCATAGCGCGCGTAGACCAGCCCTCCATCGAGGTCCGGCTCGCCAGGATCATGCATCGCCAGCAACGCCGTGTACTTCGGATCGAATTGTGTCCAGAAATAGAGGCCGCGTTCTTGCACCCAACCCTTGAAATCTTTCTGCGTGATTTTGTTCGGCGTATTGAGCAGCGGATCGTTTGGTTTCAGAAACTTCACGGGAGAATTCTCATCCGTGATGCGCGGAAGCGGCCGCGGCGCCGCTGGCGGGTCTTTCGCGGGCGGGAGCGGCGGCGAGATGAGCGCCGGATACGGAGCGGGTTCGAGTTTGTCCCAGACGAAGTCGCGGTTGTACTGCACCACGAGACTGCCCCCGTTCGAGACGTAATCGAGCAGCCGCTGATTCGCTCCCGGAAGCTCAGGGCGCAATTCGTACGCCCGTACCCCCACGACGATCGCGCGGAAGCGCGACAAATCCCCAAAGGCCAGTTCTTTTGCGTCCAGCATGTCCACCTGGAGGCCCAGCCGCCGCAGCCCCTCCGGTATCGGCTCGCCCTCCGCGGTTAGGTAACCAACGCGAAGGTTTTGCGGCACGGCGACGCTGAACGCCTGCACAACACATTGCGCCGGCTCGCTCCAGAACTCCGTCGGCAGGCTCGGCAGCGGCTCCAGCGAAAGAGTCAACCTCTCGGCATGCAGACCTCGTGAGCGGTCCGCGGCGCGTTCCGCATACGCCGTGATTTTGTAGCGCCCCGCGGCAAGTTTTTCAGGCGGCGTGGCCGTCACGCGCGCGTAGCGGTCTCCGGTCCCGCTAAATTTCAGCGCGACCGGAGCGCTGGCCTTCCATCCTTTGGGGACCACGAGCCCAACGTGCACTTGGTCTGGCTCAGTGGCATAGGAGTGCACGCGCAGCAGAACAGCAAACGGTTTTCTCGGCTTGGACAAATTCTCCAGATCTTGTTTCGGCTCTACTGCCAGCGTGTACGGGGGAACCACCAGGGGAGTCATGCGGTCCACGCGCGTCGACGTCGACCGCACGCTGGTCACTGGCGAAACCACCGTGAACGAATAGCCGTCAATCACGGCTTCCTGGCTGGCGGTCATCAGCGGCGGCGGCTCCGGCAGAATGGCCACTGCAGCCCCGTCCGGCGGGCGCGGTGGCTTTTGTTCCGTCTTGACCGGGAATCGAATCACGTTCGCGGATTCTGGTTTTTCCTCCGAGACGCTCCATTCCGACGGCAGCCTCAACGAGGGCTTCTTTAAATCCACGGAAATTCCCTCGCGGTGGCGTGCGTCCACCCGCACAGTGAAGGGTTCTCCGGGAACGATTTCACTGCGGTCGCTCACGGCTTCCACCCGCAGCCCAGCCACAAGCGCCAAGGCTGCCTCGACTTTTTCCCGCTTGCGTTCCGTGCTGCGCGCGAGCGAAAGGAGCGGCTCAGGATTATTGCCCGCAGGATTTGGCTTGGGCACTTCATGCAACTTCCGGCCGGCTTCCACCAAAGAGCTTGCCGCCGCTTTAAAGTCCAGGCGCAAAGCTTCGTCGCGCGCCTCCGCCAGGGCGGAATCCACCGCTCGCATCAGCGGATCCACGCCCATGTTCCCCTCTTCGTAATCCTCGTCCAGCGGACCGAGCGGCTGAGCGAGCATTGCCGGATTCAGCTCTTGGCCGCCCTCGCGCTTTAGCGCGACAGGACGCCGCAGGAAGGGCGAGCCAAGGAACACGGCAATTCCCTGCGAACGATGGTTGGCGAAAGCATCCAGCCCGATCTCGCGCCATGTTTTGCCATAAAGCGGCGACGTTTCATCCAGCGGAAGTACGTAGCCCTGCGGTTTTTCGCCGCGGTCCAAGTCCAGCACAACCACTGGCTTGCGATCGCCCCAAGGCAGCAATTCTTTTTTCTCCGATGCCGGCCCGTGCAGTAGGAAGGAAGGATCCGCCGCCAATTGCACGGCTTTCGGCGTGAGCAGCCCCGACGTCTGATGGTGCCCGTGTCCCGTGTGCACTCCGCCCCACCCATTGATCACCACGTTAGGGCGGAACATGCGAATCACCCGCACCATATCTTCAAGAACCTGTTCGCCCCAGATTTGTTCGGTTTCTTCCGGCGTCTTCGAGAAGCCAAAATCCTTCGCACGCGTGAAATACAATTTCACGCCGTAGCCGCGCGTGGCGGCCAGCAGTTCCTGGGTGCGAATCAATCCCAGTTGTGGCGCTTGTTCAGGCCCAAGGTCATTCTGCCCGCCCTCGCCTCGTGTCAAGGAAAGCAAAGCCACGTCTGCGTGGAGTCCTCGGGCCAGATAGGTCAGCACTGCGCCCGACTCATCGTCTGGATGCGCCGTCACGTAAAGGATTCGCGTGGTAACGCGCGCACGCTCGATCGCTTCCACCGTCTCCGGCAATCCCGGGCCGGTTCCCGGTGCTGGCGGGAATTGTGCGTAAGCGCCATTGGAAAAGGCCGTACCGGCGCCACTGGCTAGCAAGACAGCGATCGCGAATCGCTTATGTGCAGAATTCACCTGTCCCCCAAAAGAATTCAGCTTGGGATTCCCGGCTGCCGACTGTCAACCGTCGACGGCAAACTCGCAAAAGGCCATTGTCGCACTTCCCGTGCGCGGATCAGAAATGCCAGCGCACCAAGCGCAATCCCCGCAAGTCCCTTCCGCATCTGTCCTGTCTGCCAAAACAGCCAGCCCCACGCAACCATGGTCAGCACTGCCGGCACGGGATACAGCCACATCTTGAATGGCAATCGCTGCGTGCCCCGGCGTTTCCGCAGCAACATCACGCCAACCGCTTGCCCGATGAACTGCACGATCAGCCGCATGGCCAGAATTCCCCTTATGGCCTGTGACAAGGTCAGCGACATGCTGAAAATGATGGCGAGTCCAGAAAGAAACAGGAGCGATATGTGAGGGAAGTGCTTTGTGGGATGCACGCGGCCGAACACGCGGAAGAAATTCCCGTCTTGCGCCGCTGAATAGGGCACTCGCGAAGCTCCCAGCAACACCGAAAATGCCGAAGCCACGGCAATCCAAAGGATCATGGCCGTGACTACGCGCGCCGCCGCGTGCCCATACAGTCGTTCGACAAACAAACTGGCAATAAAGTCCGAAGTTTGGGCTTCCCGCCAGGGCACCACGCCCAAAATGCTTGTTTGCATGGCCAGGTAAAGGACGGCAATGCCGAGGACGGAAAGAAATATTCCTCGCGGGATGTTCCGCTCCGGATCTCTAATCTCGCTTCCGAGGTGGCAGATATTGTAGTAACCCCAGTAACTGTAAATGCTGTTCACCATCGCGGACCCCAGTCCGGCAAACCAGATCCATGAGAAACTGAATGCATTTGGTGGGAAATCGAACGCCAGCTTCGCATCGAAGTGCCGCATCCCTCCCCAAATGAGCCAGACTATCGTTCCCACCACTCCAATCCACAACAGAACGGAGATCTTGCCGATGGTCGTGATCCGGCGGTACAGCAGAAAGGCGATGAAAACGACCAAGCCTCCGGAGATGAATTTTCCCTGTCGCGTGGTCAGCGGATACAGGTATCCCGCATATTTGGCAAACCCGATCGAAGCGGAAGCCACCGAAAGCGGCGCTTGCACTAGCGTCTGCCAAACGAACAAGAACGACATCAGCCGGCCCCACTTTTCCGGACCGTACGCTTCACGCAGAAAAACGTAGGTGCCGCCGGCCTTGGGCATTGCTGCGCCCAATTCCGACCAGACAAAGGCATCCAGGGTAGCTAGTACCGCTCCCATGAGCCACGCAATGAGCGCCTGCGGGCCGCCCATCGCGCGAATCACCAAAGAGCTGACCACGAACGGACCGATGCCCACGATCTCGATCATGTTTAGCGCGACGGCCTCTTTCAGGCCTAATCCGCGCTCGAGACGGGGGCTTGCCGCCTTGTCTGTCACTTTATCGGTTGTCGTCATTAGCCCGCAGAGAATAGCAAAACCACCTCATACCGCCTAACGCTGATTCCACGGTTTGCAGCGATCTCGGGACAGCTTAAACTCGTCCAGCGCAAAGCCCGACCTTGTGCGAAACTTCTCTGGAATGAAAATCGCTAACCCCTTGGCGTCGTTTCGCAATTCCGCTGTCGCTTGCTTGTTTCTCCTGCTGTTTTCAGCCAACCCCGCCCACACTTCTCAGCTCGCCTTGCCGCCCGAAGTTCCGGCCATCCTCGAAAAAATCTACGCTTTCGATCTCGAAGACGCTTCAAAAGCCGCGAAACACCTGCAGAAAGAGCGGCCCGATGATCCGCTTGGCTATCTCTTGGAATCAGACGCACTCTGGTGGCGTTTCTGGTGTACCGCGGCCGAGTTCAAATACGGGATGAGCGATGCCCGCCGCCGCGGGAAACTTCCTGCCGATCAGCATTATTTCGAATTGGCAAGCATCGCTTCCTCGCTGGCTTCCGCCCAACTCAAGCAGAGCGAGTCCGCGGAAATGCAGTTCTACGCGGGCATGGCCGATGCTGCTGCGGCGCGCCTGTTCGCCTTACGCGGCGAAAATCGCAATACCGCCCGGTTTGGCGTCCACGCTCGCGAACATTTTCTTCGCGCCAAGACTCTCGATCCCCATCTGGCCGACGCCGATTTTGGCCTTGGCCTTTACAACTATTACGTGGACACCCTCAGCGCCTTGGCCAAAATCATGCGCTTCTTTATGGGCATTCCCGGCGGTTCGAAGCAGGAAGGCATCCGCCTGCTCGAGAACTCCATGGCCGACGGCGTGCTGACTCCCAATATCGCCCGCTTTTATCTGGCGATGAATTTGCATCGCTACGACCAGCAGTATGAGCGCGCTCTGAACGTCATCAGCCCATTGGCCGAAAAATATCCCTCGAATCCGCTCTTTCAATTGGCTCGCGGCGACCTCTTAGCCAAGCTCGGCCGCAAACAGCAGGCGCTGGTCTGCTACCGAGCTGCCGCCGCTTTGTCGGCAAGCGACCCCCATTGCCACTCGCGTATTCAGCAGTTGGTGCGCGCCGCTATCGCCGCCCTCGGCTTGCCTCTCGAACCTGAGTCTCGCTGATTCCTGCGCTGCGATTTCGGTGGTTCCTTTTCCTCCCGCGGTCTTGGCTTCCGCATTGACCTGCCCCCTTCTCGGATGGTAAGCATGTAGGGTTGCGAAAGCGCCGTGATTCCCTACTGAGCGTCCTCGAGCAAAAAAGGGCGCGAGAGGCTCAAGCAACGCGCTTTCCGAATCGGACTTGGTCAACGCTTCGCGCGGATTTGGCATCACATCCCCTCATGTGCCCGGGATTGCGGCTCCCCGCCGTTTTGCTCGGGGTGGACACGAAAAAAGGAGTGGGAATGACCCGGGTTTGGACACCAATAGCTTTCGCCCTTTTGGCGATTTTCGCGGTGGCTGGCTGCAACGACTACGGCAACACCTTTCAGAGCCCCGGCGGCGCCTCGCTGACTTTCTTGTCCCCCCCTCAAATCCCTGCTTCTACGTGCGTATCCGCATCACCGTCTTGCCCAACCTTCTTATTAACGCTCAATGGCGGCGGTTTCGTCCCCCAAACAAGAGTGCTGTGGAACGGCAAGACTTGCCCCCTCAGTACAAGCTCCGGTGCATCTACCGCTCCATGCCTAACCAACATCACGCTCGACACCAACAACAACGTTACCGTGTTAACCGCGACGATCACGGCGGCCCTACTTGCCAAGCCCGGAACGGCAACCGTCAACACCATTAATCCCAACTCCAATTACGGAACCGGCACCAACGGCCTCTCCAACCCGCTCACCTTTATCATCGACAATCCGCCCAATCCGGTTCCCACGGTCACTTCCGTTGCTCCCGCATGCGTTGTTGCCGGAAACCCTCCGGGAATTACCGTGACCGGCACGAATTTCCTTAATGGCTCTACTGACCCCACACAGGTTTCCACCGTGAATTGGACACTTGGAGGATCCCAACTCCAGCTCACAGCTCCGACAGCGTCCACTGCGACCCAAATAAACGTAACGATTCCCGCTACAAACATCAGCGCCGCAGGGAACGCTACGGTTAGCGTCTACAATCCGCCTTCCGCGCCTGTTCCAAACGTTCCTGGCAGCACCGGCAGCGGCGGCGGCACAAGCACGATCACGGCACAGACCACGGTCATGGTTCAGCCTTCGGGCGGAGCTTGTCCTGCGGCTGCCAACGGGCAGGCCGCCTCGGCAACCGCAGCCGTCGCCGAGGAAACGCCCGCTCTTAGTTTGGACGGGCGCTACGTCGCCTACACCGCGGTGCAGAGTGAACGCGCGCAAATCTTTTTGCACGACACCTGTGAAGGCGCTAGAGCAAGCTGCCAGCCGCATACTTCACTGCTTTCCGTCACCAAGGAGGGCGACGCCGCTGCCGGTGACAGCCACGCGCCTTCCATGAGTTCCGACGGCCGCTACATTGCTTTTAGCTCGGACGCAAACAATCTCGTCGAAAATGCGCCGTCGGGGCGCCAGATTTATTTGCGCGATACCTGTGCCGGTGCTGGCGACTCCTGCAAAACGTCCACGCTTCTGATTTCCACGGATTCTCGCGGCGCTTTCGTCGGCACGGAAAGTATTCTTCCTTCAATCAGCTCTTCGGGGCGCTTCGTCGCGTTTCTCACCATCACGCCGAGCCATGCGCCGAATCATTCTGCCGCGGAAGCGAAATCTTCCAGTGCTGCAACCAATAGTGGCTATCGGCAGGTATTTGTTCGCGACACTTGCGTCGGCGTTGCCAATTGCACGCCGAAGACGACGCGCATCTCTCTGCAACCTGGGGATGGAGGCGGAACCGATGCGGCGCCCGCGGGTCCCGCTCTGAGTGGCAAAGCCAAACACGTTGCGGTGACCGGCGCGAAAACCTCGACGCTCTTTACCCGCTCCGTCCCCGTGGACGACCGCGTCTTTCTGGCCATCACCAGCGACCACCGCTAATTCGTCGGTAGTCGCATTCTTTTGTCTTTTCTTTTTCTCTTTCTCCGTGCCTCTGTATTCTCCGTGTTTAATCTTTATTCTTAGGCTGTAAACTGACGGCTGTCAGCTTTCCTAGTGCCTAGCTGCTAGTAGAACCTCACCTTAATGTCCGGCCTTTTCTCCAGATGCACGGAATCGATGAACCGCACTTGCCGGTCATCAAGCGTCAGAATCATCGAGCTGGTGCGCACGCCTTCTCCGAAGAATCGCACGCCCTTCAGCAGATTGCCGTCGGTTACGCCCGTGCACGCGAACACCATCTTTTTTCCTGGCGCCAAATCCTCCGTATCGTAAATGCGCTTCGGATCCTTCACTCCCATTTTCCCCAGGCGCTCGGCGTCCTCCGGCTTGCTGATGACCAGCCGCGCCTGGATCTGCCCATTCAAACAGCGCAGCGCCGCCGCGGTCAGCACGCCTTCCGGCGCGCCGCCCGTTCCCATCACCGCGTGCACACCCGTGCCCAGGACCGCGGCGGAGATGCCCGCGGACAAGTCGCCGTCGCCGATCAACCGGATGCGCGCCCCCGCTGCGCGAATGTCGTCAATCAGTTTCTCGTGCCGCACGCGGTCCAGTACCACCACCACTAAATCCTCCACGTCGCGGTCCAGCCTCTTCGCGATGGACTTCAGGTTGTCCGCCGCGGGCGCGTCCAAATCGATCGCGCCCTTGCAGGACGGCCCGACCACAATCTTCTCCATGTACAAATCCGGCGCGTTCAGCAACCCACCGCGCTCGCTAGCCGCAAGCACGGCGATGGCGTTCGGCGCGCCCGTGGCACACAGGTTCGTGCCTTCCAGCGGGTCCACGGCGATGTCCACTTGCGGAAAAAGTGCCTTTGGCGCGTGCGTTGCGAGCCCCACTTTTTCCCCGATGTACAACATCGGCGCTTCATCGCGTTCGCCTTCTCCAATTACCACCGTCCCGTCAATTTCGACCGAGTCCATGGTTTTGCGCATGGCCTCGACGGCCACTTCGTCGGCCTTGTGACGGTCGCCGAACCCCATCGTGCGCGCGGCCGCAATCGCCGCGTTCTCCACCACGCGCAAAAAGTCCAGACTAAGCTGTTCTTCCATGCATTCCCTCTCCAGTTTGGCCTTCTAGCATCGCCGCGAACCCCTTCAGCACGCCCCGACCTGGTCGGGGCGGCGCATATCATAGGCCAACTTCCCACCCACCGTCGACAAGAGAGCGGCCCTGCGACGAACCAGCAGACATCTTTCTTGGACGACACACGGCTCCGAAGTACAATCAGCCACATTCCTGGTGTTCACTGTCCCTCAATTCCCGGCCGGAGGCACATCCGATGACGCGCCCCTTGCAATTGCATGCAGCGCCTGGTCCTATGGCCATCGACCCTGCGGACACCGCGCTCCTCGTCGTCGACCTGCAGAACGACTTCGGCGCCAAAGGCGGACTTTTCGACCACGCCGGAATTGACATTTCCATGATTCAGGCCGTCGTGCACCCCACGGCGAGTGTCTTGGCCTCGGCCCGCCGCGTCGGCATGCCCATCGTTTACCTGAAGATGGGTTTTCAGCCGGACCTGTCCGATCTCGGCTCCCCGGATTCGCCGAATCGCGTGCGGCATCTGCTCTTTGGCGTCGGAAAGCGCGCTCACGCCCCGGATGGCTCAGTGAGCCGCTTCCTCATCCGCGATACCTGGAATACGGAAATTCTTTCCGAGCTCAAACCGGAAACCGGCGACCTCGTCCTCTACAAACACCGCTTCAGCGGTTTCTATGAAACCGAATTGGAAGCCGTCTTAAAACAGCGTGGCATCAAGAATCTCATTGTCACGGGATGTACCACCAGCATATGCGTCGAGTCCACAGTCAGAGACGCCATGTTCCGCGACTATTCGTGTGTCGTCCTTTCCGATTGCACCGCGGAGCCCATTGGCTTCAACTTGCCCAGAACCAATCACGAGGCCTCACTTCTCACAATACAAACGCTGTTTGGCTGGGTCTCCACGTCGAACGATTTTCTCTCCGCTATGGAGTCCCAACCCCGAGCGGCCGCGCCATCGCAATCCTAGCCGATCCGCACCGCCAGCCACGGCTTTCTTCCAACCCCCAAGGGTCTTGCACCGCTCCGCAGGCGCCCCTTACAATTTCAACGTGTTCGACGCACATCGCTTGCTGCTCTTCATGGCCGCTGCCGTGCTTCTGGCCATCACGCCAGGCCCCGGCATTTTCTACGTCCTGGCGCGCAGCCTAGCCGGGGGAAAGCGCGAAGGCGCCCTCTCTTCCCTTGGCACATTGGTTGGCGGACTCTTCCATGTGTTTGCCGCGGCCCTGGGCCTTTCCGCGATTCTTGCCGCCTCCGCTGTGGCGTTTCACTCCGTCAAATACGCCGGCGCCGCCTATCTCGTTGTGCTCGGCATTCGCATGATCCGCACGCGCAACGCTGAAATGACCGCGGCAGCCGCGGGCGCGTCCAAAGGCGCCTTTCGTCAAGGCGTCCTCACCGAAGTCCTGAACCCCAAGACCGCGCTGTTCTTCCTCTCCTTCATTCCGCAGTTCGTTGCCCCCTCCCACGGACATGTCTTCTTGCAATTCGTCGTGCTCGGCTGCGCCTCGGTCAGCCTGAATACCGCCGCCGACCTCCTGGTCGTCACCATGGCCTCGCCTCTGGAGCGCAAGCTGAAGAACAGCATGCGCTTCCGGCGCCGCCAGCGCACCGTGTCCGGCCTTGGCATGGTTGGCCTCGGCGCCTACCTCGCCCTCGCCGATTGCAAATAAACGATTGCGGCTCCGCCCGGAAAACGCCAGATCGTCGGCGTACCGCGTGTAACACGGCCCCTGCCGACTTCGCCAACCCCGCCAAGCGGCAGGCCGCCCCATAGAAGCACAAGTTGGCAAGCGCCGGTGATGTGCACGCCCCTTGCGGCAGGTGCGGTCGGGAATAAAGATCACGGGCTTGTCGCAAACGCTGCCGGTCCGCCGCCAGCCCAGCCTCTTTCCACACGTCCGGCGGCGCCGCGTTGCGCACAGATTCCGCCGAGCAAGTCGGCAACGTCCTCCGGATAGCGCGCCGTCCGGAAAAAGGTTTGAATCCGGCCCGCACTTAAGGACGGAAAGAAATCCTGCAAATCCAGCCGCACCACGACGCGCTGGCCCACGTGCGGTGCGACAAACGTCCTGCTGGACCGACCTTTGCGAAACCCGTGCGCCCAATCGTGCACCGGAGTCTTCTCGAGAATCTCCCGCAAGATTTTTCGCTGCAATTCTTTTCAGTCGTTTCTTAGGCGCTTCAATCAGCCGAGGGTCGCCGGATTCCTTGGCCAGCACGCGATAGTGATAGTGCCTTAGCCGCGGAACATTTCTCTTGCAGCCGAGCCACTTCAGGTCCGCAAACCAATGCAGCTCGCTCACCGTCAGTCCCAGCCAATCAGCCAGCTCCCCTGTCATCGCGATCGCCGGAACGTTCCAACCCAACGCCGCTCTCGCAGGCCGCATTTGCGTCGGCTCGGCGATCCAAACGCGACGAGATGCTAGCCCTTCACGTTCCCCTGGGTAACCCCAGAGGCTCAACCGAGCCGAAGCTCGATCCAAGCCCGCTTGGAGCACCCGTCGCGGCCCGATTATACATATACAATCGCTAACCCTTTCTCACTCCAGGTCGGTCACTGGGAAAACTGCGGGCGCCTACATCCATCTTCCACTGTGGAATTCATCGGGCGCAATTGCGCGGAAGCCTTATTCTGGAAACGGCTTGGGGTCGATGCCAGGGACGAGCTTCATGGCGTTCTGGTAATAAACCTTTTTCAGGACTTCGTCGGGAACCTGGAAACCATAGATGCGCCAGAAGGCGTGGCGCGGGCGGTAGTACTCGAAATACTCGTCGCGCGTTTCGAGCGCCCGGAAATACCATTTGTATTCGTTCACATCGTAAATGTCCTTGCCCATCAGCACGCGGTCCTGATACTTCAGCAGGAAATCGTGCGCCGAATAGGGCTGGCGGCCGAGTTCGGACAGCACTGCGGCGATGTCCACGTACATATTCGGCAGGGAATCGAGCGTTTTCCCGAGCCGCTCGAGGTCGTTTCCGTGAAAGGCGAGGTGCGCGGCGATGAAATTCGTTCTCGGATGCTTGGCGAAAAGGCGATTGCGCTCGGCAATCAGCGTTTCAAACGGCGGATATCTTCCCGGCGGCCGCGCGCGCCCGGGAAACTGCTTCAGCTCGAGCCAGCGCTCGTTGTGATAGTCCCAGGGATCGAAAAACGGCGAAGGCTCGGCAATGTGAATGAGAACGGGGATGCCCAGTTCGGCGCATTTGTCCCACACGGGATCGAATTCGGGATCGTCCGCGTGGACCCGCTCTCCGTTGGCATACTTCACGTCCATGCCGAAATTCTTGAAGATTTTCAGGCCTTGCGCGCCGCTGCTCTTTACATCGTGTTCGAGCCGCGCCGCGGCGCGCTTGCCGTAACCGGGAGTGTCGATGTCGTCGTAGCTCAGGTTGGCGAAGACCACGAAGCGGTCGGGATGGCGCCCCTTCATCGTGGCTACGGTCTGCCGCAACTGCTCGCCGGTGCCGCCGCTCAGGTTCACCATGACGCGCAAGTTGATGCTGTCCATTTCTTTCGCGAGTTGGTCGGCCTGCTCTGGCGTGGGATTCCAGTGATGGCTGTGAATGTCAATGAACGGAAACTTCGCGCGCTCGATTTTGTGTTCTTTGGTGACCAGCGTTGACCTGGGCTGATACTCCTC
>QHYK01000077.1 GCA_003224085.1 Acidobacteriota bacterium
ACGGATACACTTGCGGATTCGGTGGACACTGTGCCAAGAATCCTCGATTCGTTCTCCCCGCCGTGCCGGACCGCTGCGTTCGCCACATCGTTCCTAATGCGGCGGGGTGCTTTCAGTGGATACAACACTCGCTTCGCAAACCCAGAAGAAATAGAGGCAATCGCAAGAGCCAGAGATGTCCTCATAAGAGGCTGGGCGCAATCTCAATGTAGATAGAGAAGGGATTCACGGACAACTGGCTTCAGCCAACAAGTGTTCAGGAAAACTGATGCGTCAATATGCGGGCCGCAAGCGGTTCGTCTGGAATCGTGCCTTGTCCATCGAGCAAGCCCCTGCAAGACGACGCTGCGCGAGCGAAAACTTGTGAAGGAGAGAACTGGGAGACGGAAACTAGCTGACGAACTACGTCGAGAGGAAGACCTGTTGAAGATGAAGGGCGTCCGCGGCAAGTCCGCCTCGCGCTATCAAGTGGGGACCAATTTCGTGCTCTTGTCACCGGACGTGGCTAAGTATTTCCCTCACGAGCAGTCCGTCATTATGGCGTTGCGCAAATTGATTCATGTGACCAAGGTTAGGAAAATATTTTGATCTCTTCAGTCCGTTCACTATTTCTATTATGCCCGCCAGCTATCGCCCCCCTAAATGCGTAATAATGGGACTAACTTTCCTTCACTCCAAGAGCAGTTCCAGCAACATCGTCATCTAACCCTGCAGTTGGCTTGGGAAGAGTATCGACAAGTCCATCCGGACGGCTACGGCTACAGAGAAGAAAACAAGGCCCGATTCCATGAAAAAAGCTACAATGCAGCAAGGTACCCAGGCAAGCCAGCCTCGCGCAACGAGATTCAGCGTCGCTTAGAAGACGACTTTGAAGCCGAACTCGAGCGAACGAGGGGCGCCCAGCGCAAACACCCCGGAGCCCAGCCCAGCCAGGTTCGAACGATCTCCGCGGGTAGTGCCATTCAAAGTTCCCGGCGTTCCATTCAGGATGCCGCTCAGCGGCTGGCTTGGCGAGTCAAAGTTCTGCCGATTGAAGAGATTGTAGATGCTAACCTGCGGCTCGACGGTCAGCCGTTCCCATCTATGGGCCGGCTTGATCTTCCACCCAAGCTTCAAGTCAAACGTAAACATGTTGCCGAGACTTTCCTCACCCGCAGGCGGAGCCGCAATCGTCGGAGTGACTGCGCCGAGCGCGACCAGTTGCGCTTGCGTAAAGAGCCCTGCGTCTACCAGCGCCTGCCCTGCGGGAGTCAGCTTGCCTGCGCCGCTCGAATTCCACTGATTGATCAGCGCTGCAAGTCCACTGACGCCGACACCCCTACCGAAAGAGCCGATCGTTGTGCCCGGGAGGAGGTCGCCGGATTGGCCGCTGGTGTTGCCGGCAAGCGATCCGTCACCATCGAGATCGGAAGTAAAGATGGCTCCCGGCATCCCATTGGAGGGCGAAGGCAGGAAAAGGTTTGACGGCAGCGGGCTGTACCAGTGCGTAATAAAACTCAGTGACGCTCCGTATTTGAAGTCCATCGTTGCGCCGCCTGAAAGCTGGTGTCTGCGGTCCAGTCCATTCGGCCCGCGGAGATTAGTATTCCGAAAACTAAATGCGTTATTGATGAAGTCTCCGTCGCGCGCCATGGCCGACAGCCGCGAAAACGCGTAGGAGACAACAAAGTTCACACTTTTCATGCCGGGTACCGGGTCCGTCTTTTGCGACGTGAGTTTCATTTGCAATCCGTTGTAAGCGGATCGCCCAATGGGGAAGAGCATTTGGTTCGCGCCAACGCTCGGGTTGATTCCCGGAAAAGCGGCACCCGTATCCGGGGTACGGCCGGTAGCAGGAGCTCCGAGACTACCCAAGAAACCGTAGCCAGAATCCAAACCATTCCCTGCGTAATCAAAGATTGTAGCCTTTGCGTTGATTGCACAGTTGATGGAAGCGGCGTCAGTACCGGTTCCACACCCAAAAGCATTATTGGTTGCGGAAATAGCATTTAGAGCGGCATTCACGTGGAGGTACCGCGCATCGCCCACGTGGTTCGTATCGTAGCCAAGCAGGCTGTGCAGGCCAACATTGCGAATGTAATCCACGGTCAACACCGTGCCCGGGTGGAGTTCGCGCTGTACGCCAATGTTGAATTGCATGGAATACGGCGTGCGGTAGCTTGGCGCCAGAAGTTCGGTTCCGGTATTGTTGAACGAATCCGCTAAGATGTTGCCGATAAATCCGGAGTTGCTCTGGGCGCCTGCGGCCACCGTTGCCTGCTGTAGTGCCGCCTCGATGGCTTTTGCGTCGGCGACAACGCTCCCGATGGGCTGGCCACAAACCTGCGTGGCAATGTTCTTGCCGTTGATCGTCGTCTGCAAAGTTCCGTTGGGCATGGCGATCCCGCCTTGGCTGCAGACTTCCTGGATGGCAAAGAAAATGCCCTTCTGCAATCGTGGTGGCCGGTCGAAGAGAATGTTGTTCCAAATTGCATTCTCGTAGTAAATGCCAAATCCGGCTCGAATCGCCGTCTTTCCATTCTTCCAAGGATCCCACGCCAGCCCGATTTGCGGCCCGAAGTTTTTGTTTGGCTGGCGCACTCGTGCACCCAGCCCGGGGCCGAACTGATCGAGGAGATTACCCGTGCAATTGAGGATGGATGCCGAGCACGGAATCGGAGCAAGGTCATTGTCCGTCCGCCCTGTATCGCGCACATACCGCAACCCGATGGTAGCTGTCAGATTCGTTCGCAGCTTCCATTGATCACCGAAATACGCAGTGAATCGTGTGTCCGACGATCCGCCAGCCGCGAACCCAAATCCCGGTTTTTCGGTAAAGAAGCCTTGGCCGTTTCCGATCAAAATGGCGTCAACTGGATAAGTCAGCGGGTCCGATTGGCCGGCGACAGGGGTCAGTGAGGTTACGATCGGTGCCGTCCCAACAAAGGCCGCAAAGACGGCTCCCTGAATTCGATTCACGCCGGCGCCGTACCGTAATGTGTGCCGCCCGAAGCTGATGCTACCGTCGTATTTCGTCTGTTTGTTGCTCTGAAATGTTTTCTGAGGCGCCAGGAAGTTAGGACCGGAACAGAATGCATCCACTCCCGCACCCAAACAGGTGATGTCGCCGCCAATAGCAATGGCAATCCCTGGGGCAGGGTCTGTGATCCCCGTTCCCAGTACCGCGTCGACGATTCCATTTTTGAATTTCGTGTAGCCGAACCGGATGTTGTGCGAAAACCGGCCGGTGTTGAAGTCGACTCCTGCCGCGTGCACGGGAGTATGATCAACGTTCTTGAAGGGGGTAAAGGTATTGGGAATAAAACCGCGAACCACGCTGTTCTGCTCAAAAGAAAATCGGTAGAACAGTTTGACGGTTGGCTTCGCCTGCCAGTCCAGCTTTCCTATCGGCTCCAGGTCCCGGAACGGCGCGTTGTAATTGCCGTTAAAGGTATTGAAGGGGGAGGGGAACACCTGCGCTGCCTGCAAGTCCTGATGGGTCCGCTCCAGGCCGCCGAAGAAGAACAGCTTGTCCTTCAGGATTGGCCCTCCAAGGCGCGCTCCAAATTGCTTACGATCGAAAGGCACGGGGATCAAGCTTTGCTTGGCCGCAACGCTGTCGCCCCTCCAGTAGAAAAATCCTTCGCCATGGACATCGTTTGCGCCCGAGCGCGTCACGACGTTGATCGTGCCGGTGGATGTCAGCTCCGTCGATAGATCGAGATTCGATTGGCCCACCTGAAACTCACCGATTGCGATCTGCGGGATATTCTGCGTGGTCGTCCCGACGGTTTCGTCACTGATATCAATCCCGTCCACCTCAATGCGAGCCGTTCTTCCGAAATGCCCCGCGAAAGAGACCGACGAGAATCCATTCTTGGTGGGGTCGAAATTGGCGCCGTCCTGAATCTGGACGCCTGGTTCGAGCTGCGCGAGATCAAGAAAGTTTCTCCCGTTGACAGGAAGGTTTTCAATTTGCTGAGCAGAGAGTATTCCCTGCACCGTCGCCTGTTCCGTGTTCACGGAAATCGCGGAGCTCTCCACCGTCACCACAGTGTTCTCTGAGCCCAGCTCAAGCGTAATGTTTGCAGATGTGATTATGCCGACGGCCACCTCAACGGTCTGTTCGACGGTCTTGAATCCTTGCGCTGCCAAGCGAACCACATACCGCCCCGGGGGGAGTGGACCTGAATTATACGTTCCAGCAGAGGTCACTTCGGATTCCAGCTTTTGTCCCGTGTCCTTGTTCGTGATCGTAACTCTGGCAGAGACTACGACCGCGCCTTTCGGGTCCACAATCGCTCCCTGCACGCTTCCGGTCGAGATCGTGGCCTGTGCCCTCGCTCCTGGCAGAGGCCCGAGCATTACACCCACGAAAAGAGCGGCGGCTATCGACAGAGCGACAAAGGAGATACGGCTGCGCATATGACGCATTACGCCTCCATTTCTCTACCCGAGGTTCAAACAGGATTTCATCCGATGCCACCGCCAGCCCTGAGCCCCGATCCAGGTAGATCTACTGATGAGACCAGCGGCATTCGGAGCCAAAGGTTTCCCGCCTTTGCCAGGTCGCTTATGGTGAGCTAAATAGTGCAAGAAACCAGCCAAAGTCAAGCCAAAACAAATGGGAATCATTCAGTGTGTTAGGCCGAGCGCCAAAAAGTTCTCGCGTCTTTGATGACCTCGCCAAACTTGATGGGTTGAGCCTGCTGATACCATACGTTATATCAAGTCTGCAGATTGAGGTAATTAAAGGTATCGATTGCATTCTGCGCTGATATACGATATTATATCAGACATGAAGAGGAATATAAAAAAAGACATCAAAGCGCTGCGACTTGAAGGCCTTCCTGATGACCTGCGCCGGGCCCTGAAAGAGGCACGGGAGAAGCGCGCCTGGACGCAGCGGGACCTCGCGAGCCGCCTAGGCCTGACGCAAAAGCACATCTCTGGCATCGAGTCCGGCAAGATCGTGCCGCGCTACGATACGCTCCTTGAGCTGGTCCGAGCCCTCGACCGCGATCTCCTGATGGTTCCCCGCGCCCTCGTGCCTGTAGTGCAGTCGCTCGTCCGCGACCACCTCAAGGATCAGCCAGGCGAAGGCGAGGAACGTCCCCTCTACGCCGCCGAGGACAACGAAGACACGGCGCAGGAGCCGCGCGATGAAGTTTGACCCGAAAAAGCTCAACGCGCTTTCGGTGCGCCTTCACGGGAAGCAGATCAGCGTCATCACGCGCCTCGCGGGCGACCGCCAGCTCTTCGCCTTCGAGCAGGACTACATCGACGACCCGCAGCGCCCGACCTTGAGCCTCTCTTTCAAGGGCAGCACTGGCGGGCTTGTGACCAACGTGCGGCCCGTGCCGCGCCGCGTGCCGCCGTTCTTCTCGAACCTCCTGCCCGAAGGCCATCTGCGCGAGTATCTCGCCAAGCGCGCGGACGTCAATCCCGAGCGCGAATTCTTCCTCCTCGCCGTGCTGGGCGCCGACTTGCCAGGCGCGCTTGTCATCGAGCCGCTTGAGGGCGAGACGCACCAAGCCGACGCTCATCATGATGAAGACGACGGCGGCAAACACGCGGACTTTCCGCCTGACACAGCGTTGCGTTTTTCTCTGGCGGGCGTGCAGTTGAAATTCTCGGCAATCATGGAAGCGCCCGGCGGCCTGACCATTCCGGCAGGCGGCATGGGCGGGTCATGGATCGTCAAGTTGCCTTCGGCCCGCTTCGCGGCTGTCCCCGAAAACGAATTCGCCATGCTGGAACTCGCACGCCGTGCGGGTATCACTGTGCCGGAGAACCGCCTCATCAGCACGGCGGACATCAAAGGGCTCCCCGATGAAGCGCGCGCGCCGGGAACGAAGGCTCTCGCCGTGCGGCGCTTCGACCGCCTAGTAGGCGGAGAGCCCATCCACATGGAGGACTTCGCGCAAGTTTTCGGGCAATATCCGAACGATAAGTACAAATCCCGCAGCTACGCGAATATCGCGGCGGTGCTGTGGGCGGAAGCAGGCGAAGAGGCTGTCGCCGAGTTCGTCCGCCGGCTCGTTTTCTCTGTTGTGATCGGCAACACCGACATGCATCTCAAGAACTGGTCGCTTCTTTATCCCGACCGCCGCAGGCCCGTGCTCTCACCGGGCTACGATTTTGTGGCCACGCTCCCCTACATTCCAAACGATGCGCTCGCCCTGAGTTTCGGTGGCAGCCGCAGTCTTGCGGAAATCACGCCCGATCAGATGCGTAGCTTCGCCGACAAGGCAAGAATTCCGGCAAGCCCCCTTTGGAAGATCGCGGTCGAGACCGCGCAGAAGAGCGCCGCAGGCTGGAAATCCCTCGAACAAGCGGACCTCCTCCCCAAGGACCTGCGCTCTTCCATCCAAAGACAGATTCTTCGCGTCGCTGCCACGGTGAAGTGAGAGGATCTGATCCCGATGCCCAACATCTGGTTCACTGCCGATTTTCACCTCGGGCACAAGAACATCATTCGGTATTGTAATCGTCCCTTCGACACGGTCGAAGAGATGAATCGGACAATCATCGAACGGTTGAACAGCCTCGTCAAAACGAACGACATCTTGTACTTTCTCGGGGATTTCTGCATCGGTCCAAAAGCAAGGGCAGTAGTGCTACGCCGCGAGATTCGATGCAAGAGGATATTCGCTGTGCCCGGCAACCACGACAAGGACACGCGCAAGCTGACTGGGGAGTTTTCTTGGCTTGGCGATCTGGCGGAGGTCTCAATCAATGGCCAGCGGATCGTGCTTTGCCATTACGCAATGCGCGTTTGGAATCATTCATCTCACGGTGTGTGGCATTTGTACGGACACTCGCACGGGCGACTGCCCACCCTCGACGCATCACTTTCGATGGATGTCGGCGTGGACACCTATGATTTTCGTCCGTGGCACTTCGATGAAATCCGAGATCGAATGAAGCAAAGACCTGCGTCAAAGAATCCCACGGAATGTCCTTCGGGGTGAACGGGATCGGTCGAAAATACCCGAAATCAGTACGTTGGCCAATTGGCCAATCAAAGCGATTTGGAATTCGTAAGTGACGCCAAAGCAACGACTTAGCTATTTTCAAGCACAGCTGCTAACCGAAGGGTTGCTAGCGTTATGTCCCGTATATAACTTTACAGAACAGCCGCCTTCTTTTTTCCCTGGGCTGGGTGCATCCGGGTTTGCTCTGCTCCATACTTGGCCCGCGTGCGATCGATCTTTTTGATGATGTCCTCAACCGTGGCGCTCCAGATGAAGGGCTTGGGGTTTTCGTTCCAGGCTTGCATAAAGGCCTCGATGGCCTGCTTTAGATCCGGCACACTCACGAAACTGCCACGCCGAATCGCTTTCTCGGTCAATTCTCGAAACCAGCGCTCCACCAAATTCAGCCAGCTTGAACTGGTCGGCACAAAGTGGCACACAAAGCGCGGATGCTTCTTCAGCCACGCTTGCACGTGCGGCTCTTTGTGCGTGCCGTAGTTATCCATCACCACATGCAGCTTCAGCTCCGGGGGAAACTCAGCGTCTAAGCGACGCAGAAACTTCCACCACTCCTGACGCCGATGCCGGCCGTGGACATTCACCAATCAACTTGCCATCCAACACATTCAGTGCCGCAAACAGGGTGGTGGTGCCGTTGCGCTTGTAGTCGTGCGTCATCGTACCGCACCGGCCTTTCTTCAACGGCAGCCCCGGCTGCGTCCGATCTAACGCCTGTATTTAGCTCTTTTCATCCACACACAGCACCAAGGCCTTGTCGCGGCGGGTCAGATGCAACCCCACCACATCGGTCAGCTTCTCTAGGAATTTGGCATCCCGCGACAGCTTAAATGCCGAGAACATGGCCACGTGTTCGGCTTCCTTTACGCCGATGGTCATGTGCGCGCCTATCATGGCCAACACACGATTCCCAAAGCCTATGTCACTCGAGCACGACTGGCTGCCCCGGCGACCACCGATTATTGGGTGAACGATCAGCGCGGGGATCCTTTGTTTGTGGTCACGGCCGAGGCCAATACCGCACTCACGCGCATGCTGCCCACGGTGCTGGGTGAGGTGCGAAAGCTCTTGGGCCCGCAGCGACGTGTTACGGTGGTCTTTGACCGCGGGGGCTGGAGTCCCAAGCTGTTTCGCGAGTTGCTGGCCTTGGACTTTGATCTATTGACCTATCGCAAGGGGCGCACCCGGAGGATTGCGGAATCGCGCTTCACCCAGCACAGAGCCAAGTTGGACGGACGGCGCGTGCGCTATCTTCTCCACGAGCAGCCCGTGCGCTTCCTCCGAGGAAAACTTCGCCTCCGCCAGATCACTCGTCTGACCCAGGACACCAAAAGCCCATCGTCACCAGTCGCTGGACCTGCGGGCTATCGTTTTGGCCTGGAGTTGACCCGGCCTCACTACAAACGGGTGGAGGAAGAAGGACGCACGTTGATCCAGGCCGCCCCTACAAGATGCCGCTGATCTCGAACCCACCGAAGGTCAGCTCCGTGTCACGCTGGCCCCACTCAGTTCGCCTCATCGATCGCGAGTTCTCGAGGCTCTCTGCATGGCCCTGAACCAGACTCATGCAAAGTTCCCGGCGCCGAATTGGAGATACATTATTCGGTCGGAACCGCCCCCGAAAGCCCAAAAAGCGGCAGGTTTCCGAGGTAGTATGTCAGGAGATCTGAACGTAACGCAATTTATTACTGGCGTTCTGGCCCCCTGCTGCCGCTTAAGGCCAACGTGTCCTCGTAGAGACTTGTGTAGGGATTTCGCCTAGGCGCGTGTAAGCCGCTTCCGACGCACTGTCAGACAAGATTTACAAAAGAACTTCTCTCTTGGCGAATTGACGGCGAACTGGGTTCAAGCTATTACAACACTTCACCGGGGCGCTTCATCTTCCTTCCTCAAGCTGGTAGCGCGTTCGTTGTCAACCACCTAGCCCTCTACCGTGGATCTCGGCCATAAGGAGCACGTGTGCTCGTTTTGTTCTGTTTTTGTGCGCCAGAAAGGCTCATTTCCCACGGTGCAGTTTGCGGCCCGGATTCGGAGCCCAGTCCAGCGGCAATTTGCTGGCATTTCCTTAAAGGAGATTCCAATTTATGCATCTAAAGCCGAGATTCGCGTGGGCCCTTGGCGCCGTCGTGGTGTTCGCGTTCAGCTCCCAGTTTGCACGCACAGAGAGCACGCAAACCGCACGGCGTGCACGCGTTCTGGTTACTCAAAATATTGAGGAAGCGAAGCTGGTGACGCTTCGGGGAAACGTGCGCCCCGAAGCCACTGTCTCCAACGACCGCGGTGCCGTTCCGGAAGAGTTCCCAATGGAACATATGCTGCTCCAGTTGCAACGCCCGCCCGAACTGGAAAAAGACCTCCAGCAGTTCATTGACGAGCTCCACGATCCCAAATCACCGAACTTCCACAAGTGGCTCACCGCACAACAATTCGGCGAAAGATTCGGTGTGGCCCATCAGGATCTCGACTCGGTGACCCGCTGGCTGGAGTCTTTCGGCTTCCAAGTCAACACCATCTACCCAAGCCATATGTTGATTGACTTCTCCGGGAACGCTTCGCAGGTGCGCGCCGCTTTTCACGCCGAAATTCATTACCTCGAAGTGGAGGGGGTACGGCACGTCGCGAATATGAGCGAGCCGCAAGTTCCCGCCGCACTTGCTCCCGCGGTCGTGGGAATCGTTTCACTCCATGACTTCCGGCCGCACGGAGCGCACAAGATGCGCGGGCCGAGCGCGCAGTTCACTTTTCCGGGCAAATCGGCCGGCACGGAATACGGCATGGTACCAGGAGACCTGGCAACCATCTATAACTTGAATCCGCTCTTCAATTCCGGCGTCTCCGGCCAAGGTCAAACTATCGCGCTTATCGAAAACACAAATCTCTTTAACACTTCCGACTGGAACACGTTCCGTTCCACCTTCGGTCTTTCGTCCTTCTCTTCCGGCTCGCTCACAACCGTCCACCCGGGAAACTGCGCCAATCCAGGAGTGGTATCGTCGAGTGAGGTGGAGGCCATCCTCGACGCCGAATGGGCTTCGGCCGCGGCTCCGAGCGCTGCGATCATGATGGCGACCTGCGCGGATACTTCGACTACTTTCGGGGGCCTCATTGCTGTCCAAAACCTCATCAATTCGAGTGGCCAGCCACCAGCTATCGTGAGCATCAGCTACAGCGCGTGCGAACCGGGGATTGGGTCGGCGGGAAACGCCGCTTTCAATTCAGCTTATCAGCAGGCGGTTACGCAAGGCGTATCGGTTTTCGTCGCGGCAGGAGACAGCGGCGCTGCCTCTTGCGATAACGGCGCTTCAGGGGCGTCGAGCGGCATCGGGGTGAATGGCTTGGGTTCGAGCCCATACAATGTTGCCGTGGGAGGAACAGACTTCAGCGACACCTTCTCGCACACCAACAGCACGTACTGGAATTCCACGAACTCTTCCAACTTTTCTTCCGCGCTTTCCTACGTGCCGGAGATTCCCTGGGACAATTCTTGCGCCAGTTCGCTGATTGCCAGTTTCGAAGGGTATTCCACAACGTTTGGTTCCAGCGGCTTTTGCAACAGTCCGCTCGGGCAACAAAGCTTTCAGACCGTCGTGGCCGGCGGCGGCGGACCCAGCGGTTGCGCAACGGGGTCGCCGTCCATTAACGGCGTGGTGAGCGGCAGCTGCCAAGGTTGGGCCAAGCCATCCTGGCAATCCGTTCTAGGCAATCCGAATGATGGCGTGCGAGACCTTCCCGACGTTTCTTTGTTCGCAGCCAACGGCGTCTGGTCGCACTATTACATTCTCTGCTGGTCGAATATCGGCGCTGGCGGCTCTCTCTGCAGCGGCAGTCCGAGCGGCTGGTCCGGCGCGGGCGGAACCTCCTTCGGCACGCCTATCCTCGCGGCGATTCAAGCCCTCGTCAACCAGAGCACTGGCGCGAGGCAGGGCAATCCCAATCCTGTTTATTACAAACTCGCGGCTGCCGAGTACGGCTCCAGCGGCAATAGCTCCTGCAATTCGTCCAATGGGAATTCCGTCGGTAGTTCATGCATTTTTTACGACGTCACCCGGGGTGATATCGACGTGAATTGCAACGGCTCCAACAACTGCTACACACCTTCCGGTTTTGTAGGCGTCCTTTCCACTTCCAACAACTCCTTCCAGTCCGCGTTCGGCACCAAAGTTGGGTGGGACTTCGCTACGGGAATTGGAACCATCAACGCGGCTAACCTAGTTAAAAATTGGCCCGGCTCGGCTCCCCCGCCTCCCCCGCCGAGTCAACCAGACTTCTCCTTGTCGGCGTCGCCGGGCAGCCTGACGATTGCGCAGGGCTCCAGCGGCAAGAGCACGATCAGCATCACGCCGGTCAATGGCTTTAACAGCAGCGTCTCCTTCACCAACTCGAGCTTGCCAAGTGGTGTGACTGCCTCTTTCAGTCCCAATTCGGCAACAGGATCCAGTATGTTGACTATCTCCGCCGGCAGCTCAGCGGCGACGGGAACAACCATGGTCACTGTGACTGGAACATCGGGCAGCTTGACGCGTACCACCACCATCAGCCTGACGGTGACTGGAACCGCTCCGCCATCGCAGCCGGACTTCACACTATCGGCGTCTCCGAGCAGCCTGACAATTGCGCAGGGCTCTAGCGGCAAAAGCACGATCACCATCACGCCGTCCAACGGCTTCAGTAGCAACGTCACCTTCTCCAATTCGAGCTTGCCAAGCGGTGTGACAGCCTCTTTCAGTCCCAATCCGGCAACAGGATCCAGTACGGTGACTATCTCCGCCAACAGCTTAGCAACTGTAGGAACGGGCAACATCACCGTGACGGGAAGGTCCGGTAGTCTGACGAGGACCACAACCATAAGTCTGACGGTAAACGCTCCGCCGCCGCCGCCCTTGCAGCCTGACTTCCTGCTTTCCGCTTCACCGAGTCATCTGACCTTGGCACAAGGCTCCACGGCAACAACCACCATCAAAATCACTCCCGAGGGCGGTTTTAACAGCTCGGTCTTTTTGTTTGTGCTGAATCCGCCGCCCGGAGTCTTCGCAACCTTCGGCCCAAATCCGGCAACGGGCGCCAGCATGCTGACCTTTGAGGCGTTCTTTGCACCGACGGGCATGTACACGGTGACGATTCTTGGGTTTGGCGGCAGTGCCATCCACGAGATCAACATCAACGTGACGGTCGATTAGTAAAACCCCAGCGCAGAAAGGCACCGGGCATCTGTGACCTTCCCCCCAAAGGCGCAGATGCCCGGTGCCTCAAACCTTCTAGCACGCCGCCGCCATCCTCAAGAGAGCACGCCAGCGACCTCCTTGTAGCGCACCCGCACGGCTTGTTTGTATATCCCTCGGCCGTTCCCTTCTGTACTCCGAGGGCCTGTGCCAACTCCTAGGAAAGTAATGTTTGTTTTTCGATCTGTCGGGGATAACGAGCCCCGGTTGGGGTGACGAACCCATCGGGACGCGGGTTTTTCCCACTTACTTGAGCGGAAGGGAGTTGCCAAACTGAGCGCCCTTAGCCCATGCGCAAATTGTGGGGTGGAAGCTCGCTCCGCAGCGCAAAGTCAAGCTCAAGGAGAAATCAAGATGAGTACAAAGATAGGGAAACTGGTCGCAGCGGTCCTGATGACCGGGCTGTTGGTCCTGTGCCAATTCCCCGCTCCTGCATTTGCTTTTGATACGGCAAGTGCAGTTGTTTCGGGGGCAGTTACGATTGCCGGGGCCACGACCGTCTCAGGCAGCACCATAGTTGCGGGGTCGACCAGCGTCGCCGGAGCTACCGTGGTGTCTGCCGGTAGCGTGCTGGCTGCTGGCAGCGTTGTCGCGGCAGGCAGCATGGTCAACGGTGCGTCGGTAGCTTCGTCCACCGTTCTCGCAGAAGCCACCTCGGTAAACAGCACGTCGGTGCTGGCCGCCAGCAGTACAGTCGCGGCCGGTTCCAGCTTCGCCACCAGCACGATGCTGGCTGCAGGAACAACTCTCGCTGCGGGCAGCTCGATTGAGGCCGGCAGTGTGTTGGCCGCTGGCAGCGTTATCACGGCGGGCAGCGTGGTCAACGGCAGCAGCTTCAGCTCCGCAACCACTCTGGCTTCGGCAACAACCGTCTCTGGAACTTCCACTTTGGCTGCTGGCAGCACGATCGCGGCTGGCAGTTCGCTCGCGAGCGGCACAGCTATCGCCGCCGGTTCGAGTGTGGTGAGTGCCACCCTGATTGCACAGGGCAGCGTCCTGGGCGCCGGCAGCTTCGCGGCGGCCAGCAGCATCGTTAACGCCGTCGCGGTCTCTGGTGGAGTGTCTTTTGCCGCCAACACCGCCATCGTAGCGTCCACCAGCTTGGCTGGCGGCAGCATTATCGCCGCAAACTCTACTCTGGCGGAAGGCAGCGCGTTGGTCACCAACACGATGATCGCGGGAACCACGTTTGCTGGCGGCTCCGTTGCCGTTGCTAACACAGCAGTCGTCGCGGGTGGCAGCACGCTGGCAGCGGGCACCGTTGTGGCAGCGGGCAGCGTGGTCAACGGAACGAGCGTCTCCTCGGCGACCGTTCTGACCTCGTCAACCGTTGTGGCCGGCTCGACCGTCCTCGCGTCGGGCAGCACGATCGCGGCCAGCTCCGTTTTGGCGACCAGCACCATGGTGATCTAGGGACCTTCCTTAGCTCGAAAAACATCAACACCAACCAGCCCAGCCGTCATGGGATTGGGGAGGCATGCGGGATACCCGCAAGCCTCACCCATTCTCTTACGTAAGCCTCTGTGTCAATGAGGTGACCTAAGTTCGTGTGACAGCAGTACTAAATCAGGCTCAAGCGGGCGGGGCGCGGAAACTGGCTCCTAAAACCTCAGGACCACAAGCAAGAATCAAAAAAAGGGAAACGGAGGTTAGAATGCGCAAACGAATTCATGTGGGGAAAAAATCAATCACGATTTTGGCGGCCACGCTCTTAGCTGGCCTCGTTCCCACCGGCTTGTTACCGGCTCCCACCTACGCACAATGTTTCGGTGGCACAGTTGTAGTGGCCGGAAACACCACTTTGGTCGGCACCACCTTTTTGAATGGCACGACCTTGATCGAACACTCGATGACGATTGCCCCCGAGAGCGAGCTAGCCGCGGGCAGCTTTATTGCCGCTGGCAGCATCTTGAATGGCACTTCTGTGGCGAAAAAAGGAGTGAATCTTTCCAATGCCGTGACGATCACCGACAATACCGTAGTAACCGCAGGCTCGAAGTTTGCGCCTGGATCGGTTTTTGCGGGCAGCACTGTTCTCGGAGCGGGGACAACGCTAGCGGCTGGAAGCAATATTGAGCCCGGCAGCGTCTTGGCCGCCGGAACGGTAGCAGCTGCAGGCAGCAGCGTGAACGGAATCACTCTTGAGGCGAAAACAACGTTTACTTCGCACACGCCCATCCGCATCGTTTCATCTCTCGCAGCAGGCAGCTCGATCGCTGCGGGCAGTGCATTGACCCTCGACACTAGCTCTGCCAATAACATTCAGATAGGTGCCGTGACCACCATCGCCGTGGGCAGCGTGCTAGGCGCTGGCAGCTTTTTGGCACCAGGAAGCGTAATCAACGGCGTGGCCATGACGCTGGGCACGGTCTTGGACCAGGATGCTAGCGTTGGCACGGCGAGCAGCCTTGCAGCGGGCAGCTTCCTAACAACGGGCAGTTCCATCGCGGGCGGGAGCTCGCTGGTGGGGGGCCTCACAATCATGGGAGCTACAGCCATAACGGGAACAGTTTCCGTGGCCAGCCCCGCGCTGGTGGCCAGTGGAAGCCAATTGGCGGCGGGAACGCAAATAATCACTGGGAGTATGGTGAACGGCGCCTCCGTCCCAACGGCCACTACTTTGCCAACGACTACCGCCGTCAATGAAGCCACTCTTCTGACCGCAGGCAGCGTGCTTGGTGCACAGAGCGAGCTTGCGGCAGGCGGCATGATTTTTTAGCGGATATTCAACCATTTCATACCATCGAGGAGGCCGCCCGGTGCTCACTGGGCGGCCTCCTCTTCGCTTAGGCGGAAGGAAGCACACTCTTTGGAACCGTTACGTTCATTTCTACCAGCCCTCTGGATATCGCGTAGCGAGTAAGTCCGGCAATATCGTGGATGGCCAGTTTGTCCATGAGTCTCTGCCGGTGCCTCTCCACGGTCTTGACACTAATGCCGAGCTCGGCGGCGATCTGTTTGTTGCTTTCACCTTCAGCGATTAATTGAAGAACTTCGATTTCGCGGGACGTGAGCAGGTCTGTGCGCTTCCTGACCAGAACGCCGCCAACAATGGTTTCGCGATAACGGTCGGTGAGCCTTCTGGATATGGCGGGGCTGTAGAAAGCGTTGCCTTTCTTCGCTTCTCGGATGGCCCTGACCACGTCGGAAAAGTCGGCCTGTTTTAACAAGTAGCCCGCACCGCCGGCCTCGGTCAATTCGTGAACGTATTCGTCATCATTGTAGGAGGACAAGATGAGCACGCGGGTAGCGGGAAGCTGCTTGAGGATTTGACGCGTGGCCTCCAGACCGTTAAGCATGGGCATGGCAATATCCATTAAGACCACGTCCGGTTTGAGAGCTGTAGCAAGCTGTACGGCTTGTCGGCCGGTTTCGGCTTCTGCCACGACTTCCATGTCGTTTTCCGTTTGCAGCAGGGAGCGGAGCCCCCGGCGAACGATGGTGTGATCGTCGGCAAGCAATACTGTGATTTTCTGCATGGGACCTCACAAGAGCTAGTAAGCTCGAGAGCTTTCGTTTCGGCTGAGTGCAACAGCGGCAGGGGAGACCGATGGTCTTTCACCCGTCAAAGGAATATATGCAGTGACCGTGGTTCCGCGGCCTGGGGAGGATTGTAGAATGCAGCGCCCGTTCACCAGGCGAACGCGCTCTTGCATTCCCAACAAGCCCAGGCGCGTTTTCTCGGCGGCCATTGGCTGTCGCTTTGTCGAGAAACCCTTTCCATTGTCCCTGACTTGAAGCTGGATTCCGCCTTTAACGAACCCAAAGGTAACCACCACCTCGGTGGCCCGCGCGTGTCTGGCCACATTAGTCAGACTTTCCTGGGCGATTCGGAACAGTGCCGTCTTCTGTTCCGAGGATAGTTGCACGTCTCCCGCTGCTCGTTCGAAGCGCACCAACAATCCAGTGCGCTCGGCATAATCCTTGAGATAGGAGCGCAGTGCCGGCAAGAGACCCAGGTCATCCAGCACCGCCGACCGCAGCGCGCGGGCAAAGCTGTGCATTCTCTCAATCGCTCCAACAAGCAGTTTTTCGGCATCGGCGATTCTTGCCCGCAACGACGAGTCCTGATCCCCGAGGCCGTCGCGCTGCACCCGCGCGAGGTGCGCGTTGATTGCCGCCAGAGTCTGACCGACCTCATCATGAAGTTCGCGGCTGATGCGTTTTCTCTCTTCCTCCTGCACATGCAGAATTTGGATGGCTTTCTGTTGGCGGCGAATCACGCGCTCGCGTTGTTCCACGAAACTTACCGCAACGGTGTTGGCAATCCGGTTTGCGGCGGGTTCATAAGCATCGAACACGCGATTCAAAAGCTCAACATTTTCGTGATACTTCTTAAAAAGCGAACGAGCCAAAACGTCCCGCAAGAGAAGCACTATGCCTAGCACTTCGTAAGTCTCAACGCCCCGGTGAATGATGCGCTTGGACAAATCCCGGGCGTACGCTTGCAGATCCTTAACACTGCCGGTCTCCAACACCTTTACATAATTGTCGTAGAGGCTGGTTGCTTCCGTGAAAATCTCTTCCCTGCTCATGGCCGTAAGCAACTGCGCGGTGTGAATGCGTCGAGCCCATTCCTCACGCAAGCAAGCACGATTTAGCCGCAGGTGCTCCACCAGCTCTTGAAACAATTCATTTTTCCTGGCTGTCGAAGAGCGGTTCTTGTGACCCTCGATCTGCCTGAGGCTGTCTCTCATGGATTACCTAGCCTATGCTGCTTCTGGATGAGTAGTTAAGAAAACCGAACGATTGCTTCCTGCGCCTAAGCGGATGTGGCTGGACCACCACGTCTACATCGAGCGAGTGAAAAATCAACAGCCCCGCAACCCGGATAGAAGACTGGGGACGATGCGCTCCCGCCAAACTTCGAACATTTGCGTCACCTCTAAATCTGTGAGCACCAAGCGGACTGCGCGACTCACTTGTTGACAATGTAAGGCTGGAGTCTACAAACTGGCCGGACTCTGGGTTCGTTCAACTAACCGGTTGTTTTAGCTTCAAACGTGACACGGCGAGGGATGGAATGATTCCCTCGCAGTTTGCTTAAGTGCCGCTCGGATGAGTGCTGGCAGAGTGAAGAAGGTGCGGGATCATCAATTCCCGCGCTCGTTGGACCTTCCGCAGGAGCGAGCGGTTTGTGCTTCGGCTGGGCGAGAAAACCCGCGCAACTACGACAAAAACTTCCTTTCCGACCGAGGTCAGAACGTAGCACAGTCCCAAATCCAGGGAAAGCAGGGTTTTTCCTGATTTTCTATTTTTTTTTTTTGTCTTAGTTCCTTTAAAATTCATGATGCTCTTCGGCGAGGGTACAGCGAATCTTCGCAACCTTGCCAGCATTCCGCCCACGCGGATATAAAGGTTTTACCTGATTGCTGGGCGCGTTCCGCCGCTACGCCCACCTTATTTCCCTAAATCGGTCCCGTGGGCGCAGGCAAAGGGCCGCCCTTTGTCAGTTGGCATCTTCGCTGAAAACGACCGGGATCTGGCAAATGAAGATGATCAAGAGGAGACTGTTCGGCGGACTCCCGTTTGGAAAACGAGATGCGCCTGTAAGTGTGTGCACCAACGCCAAGTTCCCGGAAGGCGCTTCTTAAAGTACTTCTGGTCCTTTTCCAGATCCCTTCTGACTATTCGCGCTTCACAATACGATGGATCCCCGCAGAACCACTTCCGCAGGAACGCCATTGAGGCTTTGGTGCGCCTGTTATAGACTTCGCGTTTTTGCCGCTTTTTTGGCCGTGCTTGCCCGCTAAGTCCGTAATGGAGGAGTGCATGCTCTTCGCTTCGTTGGTTGAGACCGGTCACCGGGCTCTTGCAACCCCTGACATCGTTATCATCGCGTTCTACTTCGCGCTGGTGTTTGGCATTGGCATTTACTTTGCCCGTCGGAAACGAACCTCCGAGGAGTACTTTCTCGCCGGACGTGACGTTGGCTGGTTCTTCATTGGCGCGTCTTTGTTCGTCTCCAACATTTCCACGGAGCATTTTATCGGTCTGTCGGGCACTGGTGCTTCCTCCGGCCTCGCGGTAGGCCATTTTGAATGGCTGGCGTGCCTCATTCTGCTGATTCTCGGCTGGGTCTTCGTGCCTTTCTATCTGCGCAGCAACGTTTTCACCATGCCGGAGTTCCTCGAACGCCGATTCAACCGCCAGTCCGCTGTCTACCTGGCGGGCATCTCCATCATTGCTTATATTTTCACCAAGATCTCCGTCCAGCTGTACGCGGCCGGCGTGGTTCTCGAACGAGTCGCAGGCTGGAAGCTGTGGGAAACGGCCGTCGTTCTCGTCATCGCCACGGGCATTTACACGGTTGCCGGCGGCTTGGCCGCGGTCATCTACACGGACACCGTCCAGACTTTAATCCTTATCACCGGCGCCGTCGCGCTTACCGTCATCGGCCTCACGCGAGTCGGCGGTCTCCAACATCTTCGCACCCTGGTCCCACCGGATTACTTCCACATGATTAAGCCTGCGTCGGACGCCAGCTTTCCTTGGACCGGTATCTTCTTTGGCGCGCCGATTCTAGGCATTTGGTATTGGTGTACCGATCAGGTGATCGTCCAGCGCGTGCTCTCTGCCCGCGATGAAGGCCACGCCAAAGCGGGAACTATTTTTGCCGGCTTCCTCAAGATCCTGCCCGTCTTCATACTGGTCCTCCCCGGAATCATCGCTTTCGCCTTGTTTCCCGAGCAGGTAAAAAAGCCGGACTTCGCCTACCCCACGCTGGTTCTCAATCTTTTGCCTGTTGGTCTTGTCGGCCTGGTCATGGCCGCATTGCTTGCCGCAGTAATGGGCGCGATGAGTTCGGTCTTCAACTCCGCTTCGACTCTCGTGACGCTCGACTTCTACAAAAAAATTCGCCCGCAGTCCTCGGAAAATCAGTTGGTGAATTTCGGCCGCATCGCCACTGGTATTATGGTTTTGCTGGGCCTGCTCTGGGTTCCTTTCATCCACTACATCAGCAGTCAGCTGTACATCTATCTGCAGAGCGTCCAGGCCTATATTAGCCCGCCGATCGCCGCCTGCTTTGTCCTGGGAATTTTGTGGCCGCGCCTGAATGGGGCAGGCGCCATCACCTCCCTCCTCACGGGATTTGTGCTGGGAGCTGCTCGATTCATCCTGGAATTGGCCGATCGCGCAGGCAGCAGCCATTTTACTTCTCCCCTCGCCCGCTGGTTCATTGATATGAACTTCCTCCACTACGCCATCTTCATGTTTGTGGTTTGCTCCGTCGTGCTCATAGGCGTCAGCCTGACGGCCCCAGCTCCCGAGCGCAAGCGCCTCGCTGGCCTGACTTTTGCGACGGTGGACGACAAAATTGAGACCATCGCCGTCGGCGGCCCGCCCATGCGCAAACCTGCGAAGGAAACACCCGCGGAGCATGCCATCAACATGGCCTTCAGCCTGTTGTTGCTTGGCGCGGTCGTCGGACTGTGGATTTATTTCCGATAGCAGAGCGGAGAACCAGTTCGATGACTACTGGCTCTATTCGGGTTTTGAAGCCCAACGTAAGTCAGGAGCAGGCGCTGCACGCCTTTTCCCCTGCCGGGCCCTCCGCTCTGTATTGGCGGATTCGCAGCGGGCCTTTGCGCCGCATCGCCGAGGTCTACGTGCAATATTTCCTGTTTCATGTGAAGTGCGGAAACGCGCGGTCACGCATTTTCGCGATGGACGCTGTGGATGGCTCTCTGGACTTGTTCGAATTTCCCCGAGTCCCGGAGGATGACGAATTGGAGGCGCGCGGCAGTCGCAATCGCCTGGCGGCCTCACTGAGTGAGAAGCAAGCTGCCGAGCTTCTTCGCGAAAAGGCTTTGCGCGTGATTTTTCAACAAGGATTCTTCCACCTTCACGATGTCCATCTCGAGATCTCACTTGTGCCTTGCGAGCTCCACCTGCCGTATTGGCTTGGTTTCTATGGCCGCGAGAACTCTGTAAGCTGCCGCGTGATGGATGCCGTGAGGCGGCGGATCGAAGGCGCGAAGGCATCGGTATTTTTCGAACATTGGCTCGCAGCTTGACGAAAACCGGCAAGCACGTCAAGTTCTTGTCAATTCTTGTCAAGAACCAAACGCAGCAAAGCCTTTCACTCCCTTCCAACATCAGGAGGATGGACATGAGACCGCTGGTTCGACGTATAGGAATAGGGTTGCTCGCTTGCGCCCTGGGCAGCACGGCCGCGCCTGCGCAGGGCTGGCAGCACATTGGCAAAGTAGAACGAGTCGAGAAATTCCGCGACGGTCTCCAGGATGGCATGGAGTTGACTGCCGCCGCGGCTAAAGTGCGGATTACAGAGGTCTACAACGGCATTCTGCGCGTGCGCGTCGCTCCCATCGGCCGCTTTCCTAAGGATTTTTCGTGGGCCATCGCTGAAACGCCTTTGAACTATATAAGCGGCCCTGTCCAGATCCAGGATGGAAAAGATGAAGTCAAGATGACCGCCGGCTCTGTCAACGTGCTTGTAACGAAGTCTCCCCTTCTCATTACCTTTGCTGACGCTTCCGGCAACGTCTTGCTCGCCGACGAGCCTGGCCGGCCCATGGCCTGGAATGGCTCGCGTGTTCATGTCTGGAAGAAAATGCCGCCCGATGAAAATTACTATGGTCTTGGAGACAAAGCCGGGCCAATGAACCGCCGCAACCGCGCTTTTGCCAACTGGAACACTGACGAATTCGGGTGGCAGGAATCCTCCGACCCGCTCTACAAAACCATTCCCTTCTTTATCGGATTGCGCAGCGGCCTGGCTTACGGCGTTTTCTTTGACAACTCCTATCGAAGCTCTTTCGATTTTGGCAAGGAATCGCGCGACTACTTTTCGTTTGGCGCCGAGGGGGGCGAACTGAACTATTACTTCATCGCCGGACCCGAGCCAAAAAAAGTCGTGGAACAATACACGGCCCTTACTGGGCGCGCGCCCTTGCCTCCGCTTTGGACCCTTGGCTATCAGCAATGCCGCTACAGCTATTATCCGGAATCTCGCGCCCGCGAGATTGTCAAAACGCTTCGGGACAAGAAAATCCCCGCTGACACCATTTATTTCGACATTGACTATCAGCAGGGCTACGCCCCTTTCACCATCAACCGCGAGTACTTCCCGACTTTCGAAAAGATGATTGCCGATTTTCGCGCCCAGGGTTTTCACACCATTCTCATCACTGACCTGCACATCAAGAAAGATCCGGACCACGGGTATGCGCCCTACGATTCCGGCATCAAGAACGATGTGTTCGTGAAGAACCCCGACGGCTCGATTTACGCAGGCAAAGTATGGCCGGGTGACAGCGTCTTCCCCGATTTCACTTTGACTCGCGTGCGCGATTGGTGGGGAGGTTTGTACAAGAATTTCGTTGCCATGGGCGCCGCCGGCTTCTGGAACGACATGAATGAGCCTTCCGTCTTTTCCCGCGCCGACAAAACCATGCCCCTCGACACCGTACATCGCCTGGATGACGGCACCACCGTGGATCATCGTGCGGCTCATAACATTTTCGGCATGGAAAACGCCCGCGCCACCTACGAGGGCTTGTTGAAACTGCAGGCTGGCGAGCGCCCCTTCGTGCTTACGCGCGCGGCCTTCTCCGGGGCGCAGCGTTATGCCGCCACTTGGACGGGCGACAACAGCAGCACCTGGAATCATGTGAAGATGAGCACCCCCATGCTGATGAGCATGGGCATTTCAGGCATGCCATTGGTCGGAAACGACATCGGCGGCTTCGCCGGTTCTCCCACCCCTGATTTGTTGACGCGCTGGTTCGAAGTCGGCTCGCTCAATCCGATTTATCGCGACCACACTGCCAAGGGCACCGCCGATCAAGAACCTTGGGTTCACGGCCCGGAACATGAAGCCATTCGCCGGAAATACATCGAGCTGCGCTACCGCCTGATGCCATACCTTTATACGGCCATCGAGGAGACCGCGCGAACCGGTATTCCTGTGATGCGTCCTCTTTTCCTTGAATATCCGCAGGCCCCGGAGTTTTACGGTGACGACCGCGATTTTCTGTTCGGCCGCGATCTGCTTGTTGCTCCCGTGACTACGGAAATGTTGGACGCTGAAGAGGTGGCTCTTCCACCTGGCGATTGGTATGACTTTTGGAGTGGCGCGAGGCATGCTCATGACGAAAAAATCCAGCTCCACCCCCGCTTGGATGAAATGCCGCTCTATGTGCGCGCCGGAGCAATTGTTCCCATGCAATCTGTGGTTCAGAATACCGGCGAAACTCCCGACGGCCCGCTTCAGTTACACATTTATCCCGGAGAAGACTGCCGCGGCTCACTTTACCAGGACGACGGCCATTCCTTTGCCTATCAGAAGGGCGAAGTCCTGCGCATCCATTACTCCTGCGCTGTCTCGCCCTCCTCGATCTCGATTGCGAGCGGCGTCGAAAAGAATAGGTATAAGCCTTGGTGGAATAGCTCGGCGTTGACTGTATACGGCGCCGCCGGCACTCCAAAGGAAGTTCGTATCAATGACCGCCCGGTTCAGGACTGGCGCTTTGACAGCCAGGCGCATACCGTCGCGCTCACTGTGCCCGACGGGGTAAAAAATTGGAGCGTTCGGATCGCATTCTGATTGTTTTAGGCGTTTTTAGTTAACAAAAAAAATGGAAAGCGTTGTGCCGGCACAGAAATATGCAGCTCACTTCGCGTCAGCTCTGCTTTTGCTCCGCCAAGAAGCCTCGAAAGCGCCACAGCATTTTGCATTGGCGTTCCCTTTAGCGAAATCTGCAGCTCTCAGGCTCGATCTGAATTATTAAAAGCAACCACAACCCGCTCTTCCTCCGACTCGCGCAGAAAAAACATACGCGTTCTCATCCGAAGCGAGATGCCAGAGTTGGCCTCCGCGAAGCGCGGCATGTTCGCGCCGAATCCGCAGCAATTCCTGGACATACGAGAAAACCTCCTGCTGTTCGCCGGTTCTCCCGGCTTGCGTGAAACCGTTATTCGTGTCTTCGGGCCATCCTCCGGTGAAAATCCCGCCGGTTGTCCGGGTCGCCGCCTCCCGGCATTCCAATCTCATCGCCGTAATAGATCTCCGGAATGCCGCGCAGAGTCAGCGTCAGCCCGAACGCCAGCTTCAATTTCGCCGAGGAACTCCCTTCGGCACTCGCAAAGCGTGGCACGTCGTGATTTGCAAAAAAAGGCACCAGCCAATCCGGGCGTGGATACAACGCATCGTGCCGCAACACGTCCGCGATGCGGCCCACGGGGGCGCTTCGCAGCAGCACATCGCGCAGGGCGAGAAACATGGGAAAGTCAAATACCGTAGACAGTCCGCTATCAATCCCGTCGTAGCGGCGCACTCCACCCACAAAAAATGACGTCACGCTGGGATCGCGATGAAACACTTCCCCGATCGTCGTCAGATTCGAATAAACCCGCCGCAGCCCCGCATGCCAATACGCCCAAAATTTCCGACCCACATAAGGAAACGTGTCAACCCGGTAGCCGTCCAAACCCGAAATCTCCGCCCACCAAAGACTGTTCTGCAGCAGATATTCTTCAACGACGGGATTCTCCGTATTCATGTCGGGCAGAATTCCGAAAAACCACCGTCGGTGAGGTTCTGCTTCATCCATGCCGGAGCGTGCGGATCAACCAGCGATTCAAACGGGTCGTTCGCGGCTGCTTGACCGCCGGGCTTGCCATAGAACGTTCCCTTCAGCGGCGAAAACGAATCCAGATGATGCTGCTTCGTGCCGTGAAACCAGTCTGGCAGGGGCGGATTCGTGACCCATGGATTCAGGGGGCCAACGTAGTTCGGCACGGCGTCAAAGAAAATCTTCACCTTCTCTTTGTGCGCCGCAGCCACCAGGTCTTGGTAATCCTTCAGCGAACCCAGGTGGGGATCAACGGCGTACAAATCCACCGCGTCGGATCCGCGGTAATCCTGCGCCGCGCCATTCTTCACCAACGGCGTGAGCCATAGAGTAGTCACGCCAAGCTCCTTCAGGTACGCCAGATGAATTTGGATTCCGTGCAAATCGCCGCCATGGTACGCGCGCGGCTTCGAACGGTCATGCGAGCCGGGCGCTTCCGCTGGCTGGTCATTGGTTGGGTCGCCGTTCGCGAAGCGGTCCGGCATAATCAGGTAAATCACGTCATCCGGCGAAAGCCCCTGAAACTTCCCCAGCGTGGGCGCGCGCGGTGAAAGCGGCAATTCGAAGGAGGTTGTTCCCTGTGGTGCCCAAAGCCGGCAAACCGATGTACCTGGCTTGGTGTCCGCTCCGATCCTCAACCATACAAAAAGATAATTGCCGCCGGCAGATGCCGGTGTGCGCAAAACGCGCAGCGTCGGCAGATTGCACGACACTTTCGTGGCTTCTAGCTCCTGCCCGGAGAGAAGCAGCATCAGTTCCGGCGTGAATCCCACCCACCAATTCGGAGGCTCGACCTTGGTTATCTTCACCGTCGAAGCGGAACATTCTGCCGCGGCCTTGCGCGCCGCGCCGCTCCGGCACGACAAGCAAACCAGCACGACGAAAATGCTTCTAGGAAGGCTGCGTTTCTGCGGATTGTTTTGAAGAGAAGCGGGGAGGTTTGTCACCGCAAGAGCATAGGAAAAAAAGCGGCGGATTCCAGTGTGCGGCCCACACTTCCTGTTCTGCAAAACGGCCTGCTATTTCCTTACTTCTTAGTCGTTGTGAATATCAGCTCCCCGAAAGCCTCCGGCACATGAAAATTCGGCACCGGCGTCCTCGTGGGCCGCCACGCCGAATAGAATCTCGGCTCCTTCGGTCCTTCCACGCGGTAAAAATTCACTCTCCACGTGGCAGCGGGATCAAACTTCGCCACAAGGCACTTCATAGGTATCGCCAGCTCCGCAATCCAGGTTTCCTGCCCCGTATCGAGCACCGCGCGCCGTTTCAATCCGCTCTTCAAGTCGTGTTTCTCTCCCGGAGCGATGTCCAGGTCAATCCAGAAACCGTTGGGGCTTACTTCGAATTCTTTGTATCGCCGCGGATTCGAACGATCCGGCTGCAAAAACGCCTCGGCTACGTCGCGCTCCCAGAGTTGGTCCCTTCGTCCGTTCCTCTCCGCATCGGGAAAGACGGTGATGCTGCGGTATCTTGCCCGAAAGCGCAGAAACAAAGTCTCTTGGGTCCATAGCAACCGCACCTCGGTCTCTCGTTCCGGGTCCACATTTTTCCCCCGCCAGTCCACCCTGAATCGCAATGGCACCGCACGCTCCCACGACGACGCGGCCGGGAACCCCTCCGCATCGCACGGCTCCGTCACTCGAACTGCGACTGCCCTTCCCTGCTTCGAGAGTTTGTCAATCTTCTTCATGTTTCCGCATGCCAGGAATCCCTGCCCCTTCGAATCGCGACACAACTGTTTGCGCACCACGTTCTTCACTCCCGCCCGGCTCCTGCATTATGCCGTGCTAGCATCGAATTTGATTATCAGCTCAACCCTTCGGTCACATCACAGGGAGCAGCAGATCCACGGGAGTATGGAAATGATCGAGCCGGTCAACCAGGAATTCTCAACGCCTGTGAAACGCACCCCGGACGAATTTAGATTTGTAAAGCTGCGTTGCCAGGGCGGCGTCGCGCGCATGACTCTTTCCCGCCCGGAGCACAATCTTCTCAACGAAGCCATGCTTCGCGAAATGGCGGACGGCATCAGCTACGCCGGCGAACGCGACGACGTCAAACTGATCGTTCTCGATTCCGCGTGCAAAGTGTTTTGCGGCGGCATCGACGTCGGCGAATACACCTCGCAGCGCGTCTTCCAGATGCTCGATGCCTTCCACGCCACCTTTTCCGGCATGCTAGAACTCGGCAAGCCGGTCGTCTGCGTCGTGAACGGTCCCGCCATCGGAGGCGGCGCGGAACTCGCCGCTTTCGGCGATCTCGTCATCGCCACGCCCAAAGCGCGATTCGCCCAACCGGAAATCAGCATCGGCGTTTTCCCTCCACTCGCGTCCACCATCTTGCCCTTCCTCGTTGGCCCCAAAATCGCTCTCGAACTGGTTTTGACTGGCGAACCCGTCACCGCCGAACGTGCGCTCGACCTGGGCATGGTCAATCGCCTCGTTCCGGAAGCCCAGCTCGAAAAAACCGTCGACGACATCGTGAATCGCATCGGCAGCCACTCGGGTCCTGTCCTCACCATGGCAAAAAAAGCTATTCTCGGTGGAATGGGCCTTTCTCTTCGCGACGGTCTCAAGCATTCTATGAACATTTTTCTTAATGAGCTCTACCGCCTCGAGGATTCCCAGGAAGGTTTGCGCGCTCTGGTCGAAAAACGCAAACCGAATTGGAAGAACCGGTGAGTTTTTTTGATCGCCGATGCAACCAGCTGCCAAACACAAACACTTGCGTTGACACTCCCACGCTCGCAGCTTACACTGAATTTTCAATTGGCAGCCGGGGAAGCGGGGAAGGCCGTGCGAATCGGCCGCGGTCCCGCCACTGTGATCGGCTCGAGCAGCCGTAAGCCAGGCCACCCTCCCTTGGCGCAGAGGCCGGCGCCCTTCGCGAGAAAGGGCAAAGCCGGAAGCCCCAGGCGTCTCGCGGGGCTTTTTTGTTTGGAAGGAAATTCTCGCCGGAATCGTGGGGAACTTCTTGAAAACGTTGCGTCCGTTGCGGCCTCGTCCCGCAGCTTGCGCTGCCCTGGCTGTATTTTCGTGCGCTGCTGCTCCCTCGCGTGCGCAAAGCGCGAACCATTCCTCGCCGGAACCTCCTGCTTTCCGCGAAGTCGTTGATGAAACCGGCCGCACTGTTCGCATCCCGCAGCCGGTTCGCCGCATCGTTTCTATCGCGCCGAGCTTGACGGAAACGATTTACGCGCTTGGTCTCCAGGATCGCCTCGTTGGCGACACGGACTACTGCGACTACCCTCCTGACGCAAAAAATAAAACCAAAGTCGGCGGCGGCGTCAACCCCAGCCTGGAAGTGATTGCTTCACTTCACCCTGATCTCGTTCTCGCCACAAAATCTTTCAATCGCCCCGAAACCACACACGCCCTCGACGAATTGGGCATCGCCTCCTACGCCACCGATCCTCATACCGTCGCGGACATCATGTCTTCCCTAAGAGAATTGGCTGAGATCCTCGGCGTCCCTGATGCGGGAGCCCCGGTCGTTGAGGAAATGCAGCGCCGCCTCACCGACCTCCAGCAACGCATTGGCAGCTGGCCCCCGAAGCGCGTCCTTTTTGTCGTTTGGACGCAACCGCTGATTTCCACCGGCCAGCATACGTTTCTCGCCGACGCCATTCGTCGCGCTGGCGCCGTTTCCATCGTGGATTCCTCGCAAGACTGGCCCCAGGTGAATCTGGAAGAAATCGCCAAGTTGCAACCGGATTTTCTCGTATTTGCCGAGTCGCATTCGGGCGAGGCGTCACGCGAAGTGGAAAAACTCGCAACTCTTCCCGGCTGGAAAATCCTTCACGCCATTCGTGACCGCCGTTACGCGGTTATCAGCGATGCCGTGAACCGCCCCGCCCCGCGCATCGTCTCTGCCATTGAAGACCTTGCCCATCAGTTGCACCCCGAAGCTTTTGAACAAAAACCCGGCGACGCGAAGGAAAAAACGGACAAAGAAAAACCCTGTGCTCGCCCGTATGCCTTCTTTCCTTCTTTTCTGAACCTGCCTCCGCCGTCCCTCGGGCACGTCCGCTCCACGGGAGGCTGTGCATGCGGCCGCTGACCTTTCGCAAACTCTTCTTTCAGTGTCTCCTCCTTCTGGTGATTTTGTTTTTTGTTGTCGTCGTCGCCTTGAAGTTCGGCGCCGTGCCCGTTTCGCTCTACGCTCTTGGGCGCGACTTGCTCCGTGTGCTCCTCGGCCAAAGCAGCCAAATCTCCAGCGATTATGGTCTCATCATCCAAAATATCCGCTTGCCGCGCATCCTTCTCGGCATCCTTGTGGGAGCATCACTCTCCGTAGCCGGCACCAGCTTCCAGGCGTTGCTGCGCAACCCTCTGGCCGATCCTTACGTCCTCGGCGTATCCAGCGGCGCGGCCCTCGGTGCCATCTTCGGGCTCATCGCTGAACCCCATCTGGCCCTTCCCCCTGATCTCGGCGCCCTGCTCACTCCGGTGTGCGCGTTTCTCGGAGCTGCCGCCACCGTCGCCGCTGTTTATTTTCTTGGCCGCCGCCAGGGCCAGATTGAGAGCAATGCTCTTCTCCTCGGTGGCGTGATCACAGCATCTTTTCTTTCCGCCGTCATCGTCTTCCTGATGAGCACGGTAAACACGAGCAACACGCGCGGCATGGTCTTCTGGCTGATGGGCGATCTCTCCACTTCTTTTCAAAGGAGTGTCTTCTTATTCCTGGCCGCCGGCTTTTTCGTCGCTATGGGCGTCATCTACGCCACTGCCAATGATTTGAACATCCTTCTCACCGGCGAAAAAGAAGCCCTGCATCTGGGCGTAGACATTCGCCGCGTGCGTTTCGTGGTCTACGTTGCCGCTTCCCTTCTCACTGGACTTGCGGTTTCTGTCAGCGGCGCGGTTGGTTACGTCGGTCTCATCGTTCCTCACGTCATGCGGCTCCTTTTCGGTTCAGACCATCGCACCTTGCTCCCGACCTCCGCGCTCGGCGGCGCCATTGCCGTTGTGATCGCTGACACGCTCGCGCGCATCGTCGTTGCCCCCAACGAGCTTCCCGTCGGCGCGGTCACCGCCGTTGTCGGCGCGCCGCTCTTCATCTACCTGCTTCGCCGGAGGCTCGCATGAGCCCCAGCCGCAGTTCCACTGTCCCTCGCACCGCGCCGGAATCCACTCGCTTGGGCACAGAAATCCGCCTGGCCGTCGAGCAGGTCAGCTACGCCTATTCCGCCAATCCTTCCCAGGCTCCGCTCTTTACTCTGGAAACCACCAGCTTTCAGGCGCGGCCCGGCGAAATTGTTGCCATTCTGGGTCCCAATGCCAGCGGCAAGTCCACACTCCTGCAATTGATTGCCGGAGTCCTCAACCCACTCTCCGGCCGCATCCTTCTCAACGGCTTTGTCATCCATTCCCTCACTCCGCGCACTCGCGCGCAGCGCATCGCAATGGTTCAGCAAGAAAGCCGCTTGCTTTTCCCCGCGCGCGTCTGGGAATTTGTCCTTCAGGGCCGCCACGCTCATGGCCGTTCGCTGCGTTTCGAATCTTCCAACGACGTGCAAATTGCGCAAGATGCCCTAATGCAAGTCGGCGCCGCCCATCTCAGCGACCGTCTTATGGACCAAATCTCCGGCGGCGAAAAACAGCGCGTGATTCTTGCCCGCGCCATCGCCCAGCAGCCGCTGCTTCTGCTTCTCGATGAGCCCACGCTCCATCTCGACATCGCCGCGCAGGTCGGCCTTCTCGATGCTCTTCGCCGCCTTGCTGCGCGCTACCGTTACACCGTAATCGTGGTCACGCACGAGCTAAATCTCGCCGCCGAATACGCCGACCAAATCCTTCTAATGCAAAGCGGCCGCTGTCTGCGTGTCGGGCCTCCCGCCGCTATTTACCAGCGCGAATTGCTCGAACAGGTTTTTCAGGTCCCATTGAAAGTGGAGATGCGCGGCCACGGTCGGCCTCGCGTCACAATTTTGGCGGACTCTTAAAACCGGCAGTCTTTCTCGTTCACCCCAACCCTGCGGCGCCGTTCCGCAGACCACATTCACCGCAGACTTCGTGCTCGGGAAGACGGTTCGTTGGCCGATCCAGTCGAGGACAACAACAATCCGTCGCCGCCGCGCGACTGTAAGGCGGAAGCCGCTCACATCCGTGCGACCCGGTAAGGGCCGCAACGGGAGGATGTCGGGCTCTTGAAGTCGGCCCGGCAAGGGTCGCTTTGAAAAAGCCTCGCAAGCCACTGCTCCTTTGCGGGAAGGCTGCGAGCCATGAACACCGCCAAGCCAGGAGACCGGCGAAGTCTGCAGCCTGTGCGTTCTTTTCCGCGCAGGACAACCTTCAAACTCCCGCGCGTGAGGGAGTGGAGGACAAAATGAACACAGCTCTTCTTCGTGCTGCTCTTTTCTCTCTGGCAGTTCTCTCGTTTCCCATTTCGTTGCAAGCGCAAAATAACTCACCGCTCGCACATCTTTCCGGGACGCTCACTGATTCGAGCGGCAGCGGCATTGGCGACGTTCAGGTGCAGGCTCGCTCCGGAAATTCAGCAAATCCCCAAACCTGGTCCGCCAAATCCTCTCCCGGCGGCCAATACTCCCTGGATCTACCTCCCGGCCGCTATCGCGTGCAATTCACGCGCTCATCGTTTGCGCCGCGCGAGGCCGTCGTCGACCTCGCTCCCGCCGAATCTCGCACTTTGAATCTTCACCTCGACCTCGCGCCTCTTTCCTCCAACGTCGTCGTCACCGCCAACACCCGGCCAACGGAGCTTGCCCGGACTCCAGCCCCTGTTGATATCGTCGGGCTGCAAGAAATCGAGCAGCGCCAGGCGGTTTCGCTTCCGGACCTTCTCGCCACGCAAAACGGCATCAGCCTTGCGCGCACGGGAACAATTGGGGGGCTCGCCACCATCTTTATTGACGGAGGCAATTCGGCTTTCACAAAAGTCCTGATAGATGGCACTCCCGTCAATCTTCCCGGCGGGGACTTTGACTTCTCCAACCTCACCCTCGACAACGTCGACAAGGTCGAAATTGTCCACGGCGCTGAAAGCGCTCTCTACGGCACTGATGCCATGTCCGGCGTGGTCCAAATCGTCAGTCATCGCGGGACAACCCGCATTCCCCAAATCGACCTCTTCACGGAAGGCGGCAGCTTTTCCTCTGCCCGAGGGGGCACACAGGTCAGCGGCCTGCCCGGCAGGTTCGATTATTCCGCGGCCGGCTCCTACTTTCATACCGAAGGCCAGGGCGTCAATGATGCTTTTCTTAATCGCGGCGTCGCCGGAAATATCGGCTACAGCTTTTCCGATACCGATCAGGTTCGCTTGAGCGTTCGCAGCAACTCCAGTTTTGCCGGAGCTCCCGGCCAGACGCTCCTCTTTCCTCCCGATCCTTCTTCCTTCTACGATCTTCAGCAGCTTTCCGCGAACCTCACTTGGAACTTCCAGACGGGCAAACATTGGAGCCACCATTTTTCTGGCATGGAGTCTCGCTACTTCAGCATCAGCGGCTTTCCTCCCTTCGGGAATTTCCCCAATCAAGCGAATCGTTCCGGCGGCGTCGCGCAATCCACTTACTCCTTTCACGGGGGCGCGGCGACGGCTGGCTATCAATACGAAGTGGAAAACGCCAGTGGCCATTCCTATCGCAGCAATCAAGCCGGCTTTCTCGACGGTCGCTGGTCCCCCCTTTCGCGTCTCACGCTGAGCGCAGGAGGGCGCGCGGAAGCGGACGCCAGTTTTGGCACTCGTGTTGTGCCGCGCCTTGGGGCCGTATACGCTCTGCGCCACGCCAAGGGTTTTTGGGGAGACACGCGGCTGCGTGCTACCTATGGCCGGGGAATCGAAGAGCCTACCGCGCTTGAGTCCTTTGATGCCGATCCGTGCAGCCCGGGAAATCCCAACTTGCGTCCCCAGCGCAGCCGAACCATCAATCTCGGACTCGACCAATACTTCGATTCAGGCCCCTTTCGTGTTTCCGCCACTTATTTCGCCAACGAATTCCGCGACTTGATCAGTTCCGTGCCCGGAACACAGGCGGGTTGCCGGTTCGGGAGCGTGACCTTCCTCAATACCGACCGCGCTCGCGCCCGCGGCGTCAACTTGAGTGCCACCGCCCCTCTTGGGCGCTGGCTTTCGCTCAATGGCGACTATTCCCACGACGATACACGCGTTTTGCAATCGTCCACGGCTGGCACGGGATTTCAGGAACCTGGGGATCACCTATTGCGCCGCCCCGTAAACTCGGGCAACGTCTGGCTGAACGCCGCCTTTGACCGCTTAAACTTCAACGTCCATGGTTACGTCTCCGGCGCGCGCGCAGACAGCGATTTTGACGGCCTGGGGCTCGCTCGCAATCCTGGTTACGCCCGCATTGACGTCGCTACATCTTTTCTCCTCGCGCCTGGCGTTTCCTTTTACGGTCGAGTGAATAATCTCCTCGACAAGCAATATCAGGACGCGATTGGCTTTCCTGCCCTGGGCCGGGACTACCGTCTCGGCCTTCACTATCGCTTCTCCGGCAGGAATTGACCCACGTTGCTCATGAGGGCATGGTCTCTTACCGAGAACTGAGGACTGCTGACGAACTGCAAACTTCTATGTTCACACGCGAACCCGTGCTCTTGTGCTGGAGCGGCGGCAAAGACAGCGCCATGGCGCTGCACACGCTGCTCCAGCAGCAAAAATTCCGCGTGGCGGCCCTTCTCACCACTGTCACCGAAGGCTACGACCGCATCAGCATGCATGGCGTCCGCCGCGAGCTCCTGCTCCAGCAGGCCGAATCCATCGGCTTGCCTCTGCACGAAGTTCGCATTCCTCCACAATGCGTCAATCCCATCTACGAAGCGTGCATGGAGCAAGCCTTGCGCCTGTTCTATGACCAAGGCGTTCGCAAGGTCGCCTTTGGGGACATTTTCCTGGAAGACCTCCGCGCCTATCGCGAGAAAAATCTTGCTCGCATCGGAATGGCCGCTCTCTTCCCCATCTGGAAGCGCGACACGCGCGAACTCATCCGGTATTTCCAGTTCCAACGCTTTCGCGCCATCGCCGTTTGCGTCGATCCCAAAGTCCTCGGCGCCAGCTTCGCCGGCCAAGAACTCGACGACTCTTTTTTCCGTGATCTTCCGTCCAACGCCGACCCTTGCGGCGAAAACGGCGAATTTCACACTTTTGTTTTCGATGGTCCCATTTTCCGGTGGCCGGTCTCAGTCCGAACGGGCGAGGTCGTCCACCGCGACGGCTTTGTCTTCTGCGATTTGTTGCCGATCGAAACAGCCGCGCCGCCACGCCATCCCCTCATGCGCCAAGCCACAACTGTCATCCCGAGCGGAGGGTCGCAGCCCGTGCGGCCCGCAGTCGAGGAATCTGGTTTTCCCCAAATAGCTGCTCGCAAAATCACCAAAGGAGAATCCGGTAAATGAATAACGAGAATCTGCGTCACTCTCAGCTTTATCGCCTATTGCTCGCCCTTGCCATGGTTATTGTCGCCGCCGCCCTCCGCATCGCGCCGCATCCCTGGAACTTCACTCCTGTCGGCGCGATGGCATTATTCTCCGGCGCAGTCATCAAAGACCGCCGCCTCGCCATTTTTTTTCCACTGCTCGCGCTTTTTGCCGGCGACCTCTTTGTGGGCTTTTACAAGCTCGGCCTCATGCTCCTGGTCTACGCCAGCTTTTTAATCAGCGTACTGATCGGTTTTCCGCTCCGAAAGCGGCGCACCTTGTTTCGAATTGCCGGCACCACGATGCTGGGTTCAACCCAATTCTTTCTGATCACCAATTTCGCCGCCTGGTGGCTCCTGAATTCCTACCCAAAGACCGCCGCCGGCTTGGCCGCTTGCTATCTTGCAGGCCTGCCATTTTTCGGGAACACTCTCGCAGGCGACGCCCTTTACGCCGCGCTGTTGTTCGGCGGCTTCGCTCTCGTCGAGCGCTTCGTTCCCATTTTCCGGGAGCCGGCGCACGCCGCAATCCAGTGAGGCATCCATGCCTGAATCTCATCCACGCGTCGGAGTCGGCGTTCTCCTGACCAACAACCAGGGCCGCGTGCTGCTCACGCTGCGCAAGCTTCCTCCCGAAGCCGGTTGCTGGAGCATCGTCGGCGGCAAAGTGGATTTCCTCGAAACTCTCGAGCAGTGCGCCATCCGCGCTTATGCCAGCAGGCGCCCGAAACCCGGCCTGAGCCTCGCCGCGCCGGTGCTATAATGTCTGTTTCTTTATGCCGAAATCCGCTCCAGAGGCCATGCCCATCGCTCCGGAAATCCTCGCGAAATACGAGCCGGTCATCGGCCTCGAAGTCCACGTCCAGCTCCTTACCAAGACGAAAATTTTCTGCGGCTGCTCCACGCGCTTCGGCGATGCGCCAAACACCAACGTCTGCCCCGTGTGTCTCGGTCTGCCCGGCACGCTTCCCGTTCTCAACAAGCGCGCCGTCGAAATGGCCATGCGCGCCTCGCTCGCGCTGAACTGCACGGTCCACGAGCGTTCGCGCTTCGCCCGCAAGAACTATTTCTACCCCGACCTCCCCAAAGGCTACCAAATCTCGCAATACGAATTGCCTCTCGCCACGGGCGGCTGGCTTGACATCGAAGTCGCCGGTGCCGCAAAGCGCATCGGCATCACCCGCCTTCACCTCGAAGAAGACGCCGCGAAAAACCTTCATGAAGGTTTTTCGCAATCCGCCACGAAGGCTTACATCGATTACAACCGCTGTGGCACTCCCCTGGTCGAAATCGTCTCCGAACCCGATATTCGCTCGTCCGAAGAAGCCCACGCCTACCTCACCTCGCTCCGCCAAATCATGCTGTACACCGGCGTCAGCGACGTCAACATGGAGGAAGGCTCGCTGCGCTGCGACGCCAATGTCAGCGTGCGTCCGCGCGGCTTGAAAGAATTCGGCACCAAAGTCGAAGTCAAAAATCTCAACTCTTTTCGTTTCCTCCAAAAAGCCCTCGAATACGAAATCGAGCGTCACATCGGCGTCCTCGAATCCGGCGGCCGTCTCATTCAGGAGACGCGCCTCTGGAACCAAGCCGAAGGCCACACTGTTGGCATGCGCTCGAAGGAAAAAGCACACGACTACCGCTATTTCCCCGAGCCGGATCTTCTCCCCGTCCACGTCAGCGACGCCTGGCGCGAAGAAGTTCGCCGTTCGCTTCCCGAACTTCCCGAAGCCAAGCGCGCCCGCTTTGCGTCCTACGGAATCACTCCCTATGATGTCGATCTCCTCACCGCCACTCGAACGCTCAGTGACTATTTCGAGGAGACCGTGGCAGCCGGAGCGCCGGGCAAAGCCGCTGCCAATTGGATACTCACCGAGCTGATTCGGTGGTTGAACGAAAAAAAGGTCGCGTTTGCCGATAACCCCATCACTCCGGGTGCGCTGGCCGAGCTACTGAAAATGATCGAGTCCGGTCAGATCACCGCCGCGGTTGGTAAAAAAGTCTTTGCCACCATGTTCGAATCCGGCCGCAGGGCCGCCGACATCGTTGCCGCCGAAGGCCTCGGCGCCCAGGTCAGCGACTCCGCCATCGAAGCCGCCGCGCGCGACGTCATCGCCAAGAACCCCGATAACGTGGCCAAATTCAAATCCGGTAACGAAGGCGTCTTCAAATTTTTCATCGGCCAGGTCATGCGCGCCACCCGCGGCCAGGCCGATCCTCAAGCCGTCAACGACATCCTCCGCGGGCTCCTTTCCTGAGCAACTGAAACTTTTGCCGTTTGTCCCCGTTGTACTGGAGGGAGGAATCGCGCGTATACTTGACGTCAATCGCCTCAGGACGAAAACCATCAGCGCGCACCGAGGAGTCCCCATGCTCAAGCCCGGCGACAAAGCCCCTGCCTTCCGCCACCGGTCCGACGAAGACAAACTCGTCTCGCTCAAAGATTTCAAGGGCCGGCGCGTCCTGCTTTTTTTCTTTCCCAAAGCCAATACCACCGGTTGAATCATCGAAGCGTCCGAGTTTCGCGACGCAAAAAAGAAGTTCGACCAACTCAAAACTGCCATCCTGGGCATGAGCGCTGACTCGGTCAAAGCGCAGGCCCTGTTCAAGGCCAAATACAAATTCAATTTTCCGTTGCTCAGCGATCCCGACCACAAAACCATCGAAGCCTACGGCGCCTGGCAGCAAAAACAGTTCATGGGACGCAAATTTATGGGCATCGTGCGCAGCTCTTTTCTCATCGGCAAAACCGGCAAAATCGAAGCCGTCTGGCCCGCCGTCAAAGCCAAAGGCCACGCCGCCGAAGTCCTCAAGCACCTCGCCAACACATAGCCTCGCGAACGCCGTAGGTGCGACACCGATTAGTCCAGCCCGTGAAGGGTGCGATGCGGGTAATCCCTTTAGCCGTTTACGGTGTCTGGGGGCCTTGGCTCCCGAGATCTCACCGCTGTGGGTGATAGAAAACGTGACGCCGATTCACACGACCATCGCAGCATCGGGTGATCGCCCGGAAGAACACAGAACGGAATACATCATTGATTTGAGAGCGGCATGAAAACTAACGGGCGCGTGACCATGATTTGCCAAAAAGACTCCGCCAGCGGTCACTTCACAAGTGCCCGCAGTTTTCCTTTCCTGATTTCATCGCGTGGAAACTTCCCCGGCTGCTTCAACCAATCCAACAATCTCTTAACGTTGACCGTATGTCTTGTCGGCTCTTCATAGACTTCCACAACGGCGGTCCCTACTTGTGACCCGTCGCTCTCCCATCCAACTTTGTCCAGACGCCTGTAGCCCTCGCAGCGCGGCCTCGTACACGCTGGTTGCCCGAACTTTCAGGTCACCCGCAACTCACTGCGTCAGTCTACTGTTCTTTAAGGACTTCATAAGGACTTCATTAAGGACTTCAGAGATTTCAGCGCTGCCGCCAGTGCTATCTGTTCCTCATAGTCGTCCATGGTGCTTGCCAGTTGCCTGAGTCGCAGGCCGACGACCTGCTCTGCGGTGCCAATCTTGCTTTTCATCAGTTCAGGACGAGTTTCAGCCATTGCCTGCATGTAGTGGTGCTGCCACAGCGGATATTTCAGAGTTATGTCGCTCAACGGTGTCTCCTTCCTCTGGCCGACCATCCCGGTCAGTGCATTTTCATTTGGGAGCGTGCAAGGTCAGGGCACGCGCGTGCGCCCAGCTGGATCGGTTCGAGCGCCTTGAATCTCAGGTAACCACCCTGCATTCAGGAGCTTGCATCCTCCCGTATTCCCCCCATTCAAATCCGTACGCTTCATTTACCATAGCAGTCAAGGACTTTGTTTCAGGTCGTGTTCAAAAGTATACTCCCTCTCGGAAGCTGTGTGTTGCAAAATATAACTACGACTTGTGGGCTGCGGCTGTGCGCAACTGGATCTTGCGGTATTTACACCGGTAACTCCGCCAGGCAGCCGGTGGGCCCGCTACCGAAGGCCACGAAGAAGCACAAAAAAGGGCCCCGTTTTGATCCTCAAAATACTAGTTGACTGTCACTGGATCTTGTGCTACGGAAAATTTGAACCTGCAATGAGGCAGTCCGGTGAGCACGCTACCGAAGGCGACTAAGAAAGACAAGAAAGGGGTTTCTTTCGATCCTCAAGTGTTTCTTGCGACCGTGGGCCTGGCAAGAACCATTACGCAGTGCCCAAAGGACTACAAACTCTTCTCTCAAGGTGATCCTGCCGAGAGTGTTTTCTATATTCAGCAAGGCAGGGTGAAGCTCAAGGTCAGATCCAAACAAGGCAAAGAAGCGGTCATCGCGATCCTAGGCGCGGGTGACTTCTTAGGGGAGGCTTGCCTAATAGGCCAGACATTCTGCCTGGCGACGGCTACGGCGATTGCACCTAGCTCAATTCTTAGAATTGAAAAGAACGAGATGCTACGCGTCCTCCACGAGGAACGTACGTTTTCAGACTTTTTCATACCGTACGTGCTTTCACGCAACGTGCGCGCCCAGGAGGATTTGGTCGATCAACTTTTTAACTCCAGCGAGCAACGGCTAGCCCGCACTCTTTTGTTGCTCGCCAACTACGGTAAGGAAGGCACACCCCAGACTGTTGTTCCGGAGATAAACCAGGAAACCCTGGCAGGAATGGTTGGCACAACCCGGTCACGCGTGAACTTCTTTATGAATAAGTTCAAGAAGTTGGGCTTTATCGATTACAAGGACGGATTGCGAGTGCACAGGTCACTTCTAAATATCGTCCTGCACGACCAGCCTGCTGATCGCGGATAAGGCGATGTAGGGCAGCCGCAGAATACCGTGAGTAATCCCTGAATGTTCAGCGGTCTTGTACATATTTCATTTTCTCCCTGCGTATTGTCTGAAATAGGGAGTAGCCGCATGACCGAGGACGAACTTTTACATTTCAATCCGCTGATTGCCAAGGCGTTCACGCAGTTCGAATCTGAATAACGATGCCCGGACGACTACTGTGATGCGAGAGATCGTTGTCGCCGGCCTCAAGACCAGCGCGGCACCAGAGAAGATCTATGCGACCATCAAGACTGGCCGGATGTTGTTCGGAGGGGGCAAGAACTAGGCGAATTAATCTTTTCCCGAAAGCCTCGACCTTGCTTCCGAGATGTAACAAACGGGATTTTCTGCCATCAAACTGCGAAGTGCGAATCGCCGTTTTTTCACTTCCATTGTGATACGACCGACCTCTAAAGCTACTTACTCCCACAAGTGCGGAGGCTGCCGCTGCCAGAGGGGCATCCAAGAGCGCGGAGACCAACGTGCCGGTTAACGCTCTCGCAAGTATTTTCGAACTGAGGATAGTGGTGAACGCTGCATATTTGGTCTCAAAACCCCATTTTCGCACGGCTTCCTGAAAATCCGACAGCCTCACCGATAGATCGTCTTCAATAAAACTTTTTGGCTGGCCTGAATAGTTCTCCAAAGCAAACAGTCGAAGGCCTGCCCGAATGGCCGGCAATCGATCTTCTGCGATCAACCGGCGAACCGCTGCGATCGGAATTCCTAAAATCTCGGCAGCCTCAATTAGATCGACCAGGAGTGCTTGTTTCTTCCACTGCGTGGCCTCGAGGAAGAGCCGCAGCATAATGTGGAGACGGTTGCGGCGGCGGGAGATCGCGAGAGCGAAACGCGCGAGGTGGGCAAGCAAGAAATGAGCACTGCCCCAAAACAGTGCAAGTTGCACCCAGGACATCCTTTTACCCCCGTTTTGCACCGTTGTTTTCCGCAGCTAAATACCTGCATTTTCAACAAATCCCTTTGTTCTGAAGTGTTGGCCCGTGAAGGGCTGGAGGCGGGCCACCTCCCGTTCTAAATTGCACCCCCGCCTCTTCGTACAGGTGTTGTTTTGGAATCCCTACCCTTTCGGCCGGTTTTACGCTCCTGTTTTCCCCCTCAAAATGTTTCACAGGACTCGGCGTGTCCCCGAGCCGATGGAGGGAGAGATGTCTCGCATACGTTTGTTCATCCTGCTCTCGGGCTGTTTTCTCATGGCTTCAACCGCTTTAGCAGACGACTTGGGGTACGTCGTCTGCGCGAGCCACCCGGAAAGCACGCAAGTTTTCAGCAAGGCGCGCCAAACTCCGGACTCCCTCGGCACCGTGGCGTGCGGTGAGCGCTTCACCATCCTGGTCTACGGCTTTGTCTTCTCGCGCGTGCAAACCAGAGACGGCAAGGTCGGCTACATTTACTCGAACCTGATCACGCCCGATCGTGGCGGCGCCGCCCCCTCACAGGCTGCCGCGCGCATGCCTGCCACACCAACCACCGCATCCCCGGCTGCAACAAGCGCTCCGGCGGCAGTTCCTGCTCCAGCACTAGGAAATTCCGCCCCGAAGATGGACTCTGCGCCTGTAACCACATCGCCTTCGCCAACCAGGAAGGCTCCAACACAACCGGGCCAACTCTTCCCGACGCCGCCCGTTCCAGCCCTGACCCCGGCGGATATGTCTTCCGCGTCAGCTCAGCCTGCGGCGGCTTCTTCTCCAGCGCCGGCTCGGTCTCCAGCGGCAAGCACCACGGCAGCGCCCGCAGTTTCACAGCCGACTCCGACTGAACCCGCTCCGGCCGCCACAACAGAACCCGCTGCGGCTTCCATGACTCCAGCGCTGGCTCCGGTTAGCAATGCTCAGCCAGCCCCTCCCGCGCCAACTCAAACGGCCCCCGGGGTTTCTTCTTCGGTCCCGGCTTCGGCACCTGCACCATCGGCGAGCGCTCAACCTGCGGCTCCTGCGTCTTCCAAGCCTTCTGCTCCTGCGCAAGCTCAACCGGCAACGCCCGAGCCTGCCCCAGCGCAATCATCGGCCGCCTCGCAACCATCGTTTCCAACTCCGCCACCCCCCCCACCTGATCCAGCTCCAGCGCCGGCATCGGCTTCTGCAGATCCGTCTCCCGCATCCGCGCCTGTTGCGGACCCGGCTCCCGCTGCGGCTCCCGATCCTCAGCCGGAAGCAGTTCAACCTGCGCCTGCCGGCAGCGCGCGCGTACGCTCCAGTTGGGAGAGCCCTGTTCACGGCGTGCACCAGAGTTTGCTGCTGGAGCTCTATTCCGGCTACGGGCTCGCTCGATTTAATAGCGGCGGAACTTCCACCAACCTCAACGGCGGAATGGGTTCGTTCGGCTACAACTTCAAGCCCTGGCTGCAGATTGGCGGCGACGCCAGCTACAACGTCGTCGCCATCAACGGCGTCCGGAACGTTTTGTACGGCAATCATTTCGGGGCCCGCTACTTCTACCATCGCTTTAGCCGCTTTACTCCCTTCGCCGAAGGCCTGGTTGGCGGCTCGCGGGTGGACACCAGCGGCGGCGGCGTCCAGACATCCACCAACTGCATTTCTTATAAAGTCGGGGGCGGAGTTGACTACCGCGCCTCGCGTCGTTGGGAAATCCGCCTGTTCAACGTAGACTACTACCGTACGAGCTTCGGTACCGGCACCGGCTATCCCGGCCAGAGCAATTACTGGGCTTCTGCCGGCGTGGTGCTCCGCCTGTTCGGCTCCGGCGCTTCGGAATAACCGCAACTGGCACACGGACCAATGTCGCGAAGGGCTCGCTTCCTGATTGTTTTGGGAATTGCCGTACTTGTGTCCGTTATCTATCTGTGGTTTTTCGGTTTCCAGACCGTCATTGCTCTGGGGGTTCGTCAACTAGCGCGCAAAACGCCCCTTGTAGGGATGGCTCCTGCTCAACTCACGGATTTGTCGATTTCCCGATCGCCAGGCAGGAAGCTCTCCTACTTTGGGTATGAATTCGAGGTTCCCTGGAACGACATTGACGAGGCAAAGAGCAGCATCATTGCAGACAACAAGGCGATGATCGCTTTCCAATCCGGGAACTCTCTCTCCGTTTGGCACGGCTCGCCGCGCGCTTTCGTGAACTCAGTTCTATCCAACGACAAGATCGATCCCAGCACCCTGCGGCGGATGTACGGCGACGAGGCCCTGCAATCGGATTATGCCCTTTATCGCACTCTCCTCGAGACAACGCCCGACAAATTTACTCCCTTTATCTCACAGACGAACGCTGCCAGCCGCGCAATTCTCCTCATTGTGAAAGGGACAATCCTGCCAAGGGGCACCGAGTCCGGCATCTTTGCCGTTAACGCAGGCGAATTCTCCGGATTTCAATTCGGACGCCCAGCAAATCCATCCGGCGGGCTGAGCGTCAGGCTGTTTTCAAACATCAGCTCTCTCAATTTCATTTTTAGTCAGAAGGCGGGCGGCCCGACCGTCATCTCACAGCCGGACATCAACCGCATTCTGCGCACCCTGCACAGGGCCCCATCCCCGGTCGCTGCAGACGCGAAACTATCAAAGTAGCGAAAAATGCCCAGTCAGCCGCGGCCGGAGACTGCGCGACTCTTCTTCCCCGCACCTTGCGTCAGGTCTTAAGGCTTAAAGTACAGGCGCGGCGCGAGGTAAGTCAAAAGGGCAACAAAACCCGCCAGGAAAACCAGGACTCCAAGCCAGACCAACACGAAAGAGCGCTCGTTTTGTCCCTCTGGAGGTGCGGACACACCGAAAATCAGGTGCACCCCGCGAAAAAACTTCGCCAGAAACTTGATCATGATTTCTCGGGCTCGGTCCTAGAACCACCATATAACGGCCTGAGCCACTTAGCCCGAAAAGACTCCGTGCAACATGTTATCCGCGGGCGGCGTCTCATAAATGCGGGCTGGTCTTTCGCAATTCAGTCTAGCGTGTGCAGGGCTCGGAAATTTTCTTTTTTCTGCCCAAAATGCGGATTTTCTCTAGGACAAATGTTCGCGGGTGGCGTCTAATAAGGGAGCCAGCCGGGCGGGAGTGCGCGCATTAGGGTATTCCATGGATATGGCCGTTTTTGCTTCCGCGATAGACTGAGAGTTTTGCGGAAGAATTCGCTTTAGCCGCAAAAGGTTTCGAGAACAACCCTTTTCCCGGCCCCGAATTCCAACCGCCTTCGCGGGCGATATTTTGCGGATCTCTCGGGGGTGCATGAGGTTATGCCGCTTCAGTTGATTTTCAGAAGTAAGCCCAAGGCTCTTTTCCTCGGCGCCCTCTCCCTGCTGATTCTCATCCTCCTCCCAAGACTGTTCGTCCATCTGCGCCGAGCGCAAGCCTCGGCGAGCCGCGCGGAGTCCATTTATCGCGTCGAGAAAAAGAACTTCTCACAGGCGCTCCGGCTGAATGGAACGACCATGGCAGCCCGTTCCTTCGCCGTCCTCGCTCCCCGGCTCGAAGGGGCGCAAGTCGGCTCCATGGTCATCACCAAACTGGCGCCGGCCGGAGCTTCGGTGAAGCAGGGCGACCTGCTCGTGGAATTCGATGCCCAGGCCCAGACCAAGGATTATCTTGACAAGAAAGCCGCCTATGACAACCTGGTGGGCCAGGTGGCGCAAAAGCAAGCTGAAGAGGACATCGCCCGCTCCAAAGATGACACGGGCTTGCAACAGGCCGAGGACGAACTAAAGCGCGCGCAACTGGAGATGAAGCGCAATGAGATCGTATCCCGCATCGACGCGGAAAAGAACCAAGAGGCGGTGGACGAAGCGCAAGCCACTTTGAAGCAGCTCAAAGAGACTTACCAGTTGAAACGCGCCGCCGCTGGCGCGGGCATCCGCATTCAGGAGATTCAACGGGACCGCGCCTTGGAGGCCATGCGTTACGCACAAAGCAACGCCTCCAAAATGACCGTGCGCTCTCCCATGGCGGGCGTGGTGGTCTACAACACCATCTGGCTGGGCAGCCGCATGGGCACGGTGCAACAGGGGGACCAGGTGCACCCCGGCTTGCCCTTCCTGTCGGTCGTGGACCCTTCCCAGATGGAAGTCCGCGTGGAGATGAATCAGGTGGACCTGCTGAAAGTCCATCCCGGCATGCACGCGAAGATGCACCTGGACGCGTATCCCGGCATCGAGCTGGGCGCAACACTCGAAGATCTTTCCCCCCTCGGCCACAACGGACAGTTCACCGACACCATCCGCGTGTTTTCCGCCCGCTTCACCGTGCAAGGCACCGATCCGAAGCTCCTGCCGGATCTCTCTGCGGCGCTAGATCTCGATCTCGGTTCGCTAGAAAACGCGCTGGTCGTTCCTTGCCAGAGCTTGGAATTCGATTCGGGAAATCCGTTTATCTGGGTGGAAGGCTCCGGGTCCTTTGAGAAACGGGCCGTGAAAACCGGTCCGCGCAACGACACGGAAGTTGTGGTCCTTTCCGGCCTGCGCGAGGGCGACATCATCCGATTGACGCCGCCGGGAGAGCCTGCGCCAGGAGAGCGGCCATGATTCCGTCCAAGATTCGCGAAATGCTGTCCTGGAAGCGGCGGTACAAAGCCGCTGCTGGCGCTGCGGTCGTGCTGTTTGGAGGTCTAGGGTTTGGAGCTTTTCGGTTTGCGCATTCCGCCGCCGCAATTCCAACCGCCGAGGTGCAACGCAAGGATTTTGTGGACACACTGGAAATCAAGGGCGAGATCAAGGCCCTGCGCTCAAAGATCATCGCGGGGCCTTACAACGCGGGTGATTTGCAGATCGTCAGCCTGGTGGCCAACGCGGCGAAAGTAAAAAAAGGCGACATGCTCGTTCAGTTCGACACCACCACGATAAAGCAGAAACTGGATCAGGACCGATCCGGTGTCAAATCCGCAGAGGCAGAAATCAATCAATCCCAGGCAGCGGCGCGCTTGAAGGAAGAGCAGGATCTTACCGACGTCATGAACGCGAAATTCGACGCGGAAAAGGCGCGCATGGACGCCAGCAAACAGGAAATCCTCTCTGCCATTGACGGCGAGCAGGCCAAGCTGAAAGTCGTGGACGCCGAAGAAACGCAGAAAGCTGCCGAAGCGAAGCTGAAGGCGGACCGCTTGTCTGCCGAGGCGGATTTGGCCAGCAAGAAAGAAAAACTGAAGCAAGCCGAGTTTCAGGTGCGTCAGGACGAAACCAGCCTGGAATCGCTCACCTTGCGCGCTCCGCTGGATGGCGTGGTGGCGCTCCAGAGCCACTGGCAACCCCAGGGGGGACCCGCGCCCTTCAAGCCGGGAGACCGTGCGTGGCCGGGCGCGGCGATTGCGGAGCTGCCAGACCCGAGTTCCTTGAAAATTTCCGCGCGCGTGGAGGAAGCGGAGCGCGGTCAACTGAAACTGGGCCAGACTGCCACGGTGCGCGTGGACGCGGTTCCCGACCGCAGCTTCGGGGGACGCGTGGAAGCGATCAGTCCTACCGCCAGCCTCGATTTCAACGGAGGCTGGCCCATTCCTCACAATTTTTCCGTGGACCTGGCATTTTCCGAGAGCGATCCGCGCATCACTCCGGGAATGGCGGCGACAATCCGCGTGGGGGTTGCCAAGATTCCGGATGGAATGGTCATTCCGGCTTCCGCGGTTTTTCGCAAAGCGGGCCGGGCCGTCGCCTACCTGCAGCGCGGATCAAAGTTTGAAGAAACTCCGGTCGAAGTTTCGCGGCGGAACACGGAAGAAGTCTTGCTGGCGCGCGGGTTGCAAGCAGGAGAGCGAGTTGCTCTGAAGGACCCGACGCTGCCGCGTTAAAAAATCAACATGAACCGCACCATTTTACAAACCGGAGCTCTCTTGGCGGTCCTGACTGGCGCCGGGAGCAGCATCGCGTGCCGGCAGGCCAGCGCTCTGGCCGGCGAGATGGAGATTCCGACAGCCACGGTGAAGGAAGCCGACCTTCAATTGAAAGTGCGCACCACCGGCGCTTTGCGAACCAAGCAATCGAGGGTGATCGCCGCTCCCGCTATTGGAGGCGGAACCTTGCAGATCATCAAATTGGCGCGTTTCGGCGCGCAGGTTCACAAGGGCGATGTCATTCTCGAATTTGATCCCAGCGAGCAGGAATACAACCTCGCCCAGAACCGCAGCGACCTCGAGCAAGCTGAGCAAGAAATCGTCAAATCCAAAGCCGATGCGGCTGTTCAAACGGCCGAGGACCAAACCGCACTGTTAAAGGCCAAATATGCGGTGCGCCGCGCCGAACTGGAAGTGAGCAAGAACGAGTTGCTGAGCAAAATCGATGCACAGAAAAATATCCTGGCGCAGGATGAAGCCAAGCGGGCCCTGGCTCAGCTCGAACAGGATGTTCGCTCGCACAGCGCTTCCAACAAAGCTGCGCTGGCCATCAGCGAGGAGAAACGCAACAAGGCACGCCTGGCCATGAACCAGGCGGAGGACAACATCAAGAAGATGACCGTCACGGCCGCGATGGATGGCTTGGTGGTCATCCACGCCAACACCGATTCCACCGGCGGCTTTTTCTTTTTTGGCATGACCCTTCCCGATTATCACGTGGGGGACCAGGTAAATCCGGGGAGCTCGATCGCGGAAGTGATTGATATGTCTCATCTGGAAGTTTCCGCGCAGGTTGGGGAAACCGACCACAGCAACCTCAAGCCAGGCCAGCCGGTGGACATTCAGGTCTACGCGCTGCCAAACGACAAGTTCACCGGCAAGGTGGAGACGGTGGGCGGCGCTACCTCCCACGAATTTTGGAACGACAATTCTCAGCACAAATTCGATGTCACCATTCTCCTCGACAAATCCGATGCTCGGCTGAGGCCCGGCTTCGCGGCCAGCATCAGCATCCGCGGCGACCGCCTTTCCAATGCCGTCTCCATTCCCAGCGAAGCTGTATTTGAACGGGAAGGCAAGAAGATCGTCTATTGCAAACGCAATCGCGGCTTCGAGGCGCAAGAAGTCAAGCTTCGTGCGCTCAGCGAAGGACAGGCCATTCTAGAGGGCGTGCAGCCGGGCACGGTGGTGGCCCTGGTCAATCCGGAAGCGCGCGCTTCGGAAAAGGCCAAGCCGGAAGGCGCAGGTCCGGCGCTGGGCCCGGGTGCGAAATGAGCCGATTCTCACTGGCCAGTACTCGCTCCCTGGCGGAACCGCGATCTCTCACCCAGTGGCTCCCCGATCTCACTTTTGGCTTCGAGAATCTCACCAATCACAAGCTACGCTCGCTCTTGACCATGCTGGGAATGATTTTTGGCGTCGCCGCCGTCGTGGCCATGCTGTCGATCGGAGCAGGAGCGCAACAAAAGGCAATGGCGTTTATCGAGCAGATGGGCGTCCGCAACGTTATTGTGGAGGCCAAGGAGGCTCACAACTACCAGGAGCTGCAGAAAGTACGGAAAGACTCGCCAGGGCTCACCCTGGCCGACTATCAGATTATTCGGCAGAACGTTAGCGATATTCAGAGCGGCACGCCCCGCAAACGCTTCACTCCGGCAAAATTTCTGCCGAAACCGCAACAAGATGCACCTGTCGTTTATGGCGTCGAACCCAGCTATCTTGAAATCGGCCATCTCCGTGTGACGGAGGGACGCTTTTTTGACGAGGCAGACAATGCTTACGCCGCCCCAGTCTGCGTTCTGGGGGCCGCTGCCAAGGACAGTTTGTTTGGCGCATCGCCAGCCGTCGGCGAATATGTGAAGTTGAATGACCAGTGGTGCCACGTCATCGGCATCGCGGCGCCTCAGATGTCCGCGCAAAGCGACGTGGGGGGAATTCGCACCGAGGACATGAATAACCTCATCTACGCCCCGCTGAATTCCGTTCGTTACCGTCTTGAGGATTCGCAAAGCCGGATGAAGGACGAAATCGATGGCATGTACCTGCATCTCGCTTCCACCGATACCAGCACCACGGACGCGGAGGTCGTGCGCGGCATCCTGAACTCTTCGCATCATAATGCGGGCGACTTCAGCGTCATCGTCCCCGCCGAACTCCTGGCCCAGCAGAAGCGCACCGAACAGCTCTTCAACACCGTCATGGTGGCCATCGCTTCGATTTCGTTGCTCGTCGGCGGAATCGGCATCATGAACATCATGCTGGCGGCCATTCTCGAGCGCACCCGGGAAATCGGCGTGCGTCGCGCCATTGGCGCGCGCCGCTCGGACATCGTGCGCCAGTTTGTCATCGAGGCGGTGCTGATTTCCTTCGCGGGCGGATTCTTGGGTTTGGTGATGGGCTTTGCCATGTCGCGGCTCATTGCGTGGATGGCGGGATGGAACACGGTGGTGACCATCAGCTCCATTCTTCTTGCCTTCCTGGTTTCCATTTCCGTGGGCTTGATCTTCGGCACCTACCCGGCCGTGAAAGCCGCCCGGCTCGACCCGGTGGAAGCGATTCGCTACGAATAGGTCATGGCTCTTTCGAGCCACAAGCGAACCATGAA
>QHYK01000153.1 GCA_003224085.1 Acidobacteriota bacterium
CAAACCCGCTTCCTTCGGTGTCTAATGAAGGAGAGCGGACACGGGTTCGGGAAAGGCTCTCGCCGAGACCCGGCAGGCGGTCGATCCTGGGTAGGGATGTAGGGAGACCCGAGCTTCGCGCCGAGGCCATGCCTCCGACGCGGACTTTGGAGTGGCCGGTCTTCAGACCGGTTCTTTCAAAATTGGTCTCGGGTCGGAAAGGCCGGCAGTGTCCGAGTGGGCTAGTGCCCTAAGTTGGGGCGGCGGTGAAGCCGAACTCGTCCATGAGCTCCAAGCGGGCTCGGAGACGGCATTCGACTGGCTCGTCACTCACTATCACGCGCCGGTGTACAACCTGATCCTGGGCATGCTTGGAGATACCTCGGACGCCGCCGACGGCACGCAGGAAGTTTTCTTGAAAGCGTTTCGCGGCATCCGCCAGTTCCGCCAAGGAAGTTCCTTGAAGACCTGGCTCTATCGTATCGCCATTCGCGAGGCGCTGAACCAGAAGCGCTGGTTCAAGCGCCACCTGCAGAAAAATGTCTCGATCGATGCGGAACCGGAAGAAGGGCAGGCGCGCTTCGAGATTGTGGATGCCGGCGGCACGCCCTTCGAGCAGCTCGCCGCGCACGAAATTCAGCACGCGGTGCAGGGAGCGTTGCTGCAGGTGCCGGATGCGTTTCGCAGCGCGGTGATTTTGCGCGACCTCGAAGGGCTCAGCTACGAGGAAGTGGCGGAAGTATTGGAGTGCAGCGTTGGCACAGTGAAGTCGCGAATTTTGCGCGGACGCCGCGCGCTGAAAGAGATTCTCGAACCCATGTTGCAGGAACCCAAAGCGGAACGAAAGCCCGCCGCAGAAACGAGCGGGCAGGAAATTCCGCAGGCTCATGCACCCACTCATGCTCAGGCATTTGCGCAGGGAAGAGTTACTCAGGAAACAGTGGTGATGCCGCAGCCGTCGCCCTACGGCGATGCCTCTTCGGCGGTGCGGCATGTGGCGGTTGCTTCACAAGGCAAGTCCCCGCGAGAAACGCACGCGGGAGAGGGGCTCTCATGAAGTGCACCACGGTACGAAAACATCTGGCTGGCTATCTCGATGACGCATTGATTGGCGAAGAGCGTGTGCGGGAACGCATCACGATTCGCGAACACCTGGAATTTTGCGGCGGCTGCCGCGAAGAGTTGCAACGGTTCCGCAAGCTGGCGGTACTGCTTTCGCGCATGCCGAAAGCTGTTCCGCCCGCGGATCTCGCGGTGTGCATCAAGGTCGCGGCGGCGCAGGCCCAGCAATCGCAGGATTGGGCGATGCGTTGGCGCCATTTCCGGGATCACGCGGGAATCGTGCTCGAGAACGTGTTTCGCCCGCTGACCGTTCCGGCGACAGGCGGCTTTTTGTCGGCGATGCTGATTTTTATTGTGGCCTTGCAGATGATTGTTCCGGGCATCACCCTCCGCGCGGTCGAAAACGATGTGCCCATCAATCTCATGCATCCGGCGAGACTTGTTTCGCTTTCGGATTATCCGGAGTCCTGGGCGCCCGAAAAGGACGATACCGAACTTTCCTTGCCCCACGGCCTTTTGCTGGACGTGACAGTAGATGCTTCGGGCCACATGACCGATTATCAGATTCTCTCTGGTCCAACCAGCGCGGAACTGCGCCACCAGTTGGATCAGATGCTGCTCTTCTCGCGCTTCAGCCCGATGCTCAGCTTCGGCCGGCCCACGGCCGGCGGACACGTGGTGGTGAGCTTCAGCGCGGTCCGCGTTCGCGGCTGATTCTTTCAACGGAATGAAAAAGCTCGCGTCGCATCCAGCTGCAGCGAATGTGCGACTGCCCGCGAAAATATTCTCGCGGCTTTTTGCGGCAGGCGCTTTGTGTTTCTTTGCTGCTGGTGTTGCTCCGGCGCAAATTCCGCCACGCAACGACTCCGAGCGCGAACTGTTTGAGCTGCTCAACCGCGAGCGGAGTGCGCACAATCTTCCAGAATTGAATTGGGACGAAGCGCTCTTCAAAGCCGCGCGCCGGCACGCGCTGCTGATGCTCAATCTCAATATTCTTGAGCACCAGCTTCCCGGCGAGCCTGGGCTCGAAGAACGGCTAGCGAACGCTGGCGCGCGCTTCACGTACATCGCGGAAAACATCGCCGTCGGAAAAGACTCCGCAACCATTCACAACGGCTGGGTACACTCTCCCGGACACCGCGCGAACATTCTGAGCCCACGCCTGACGGCTGTCGGAATTGCGGTGGTGCGCGGAATTGCCGGACTTTATGCCGTGCAGGATTTTTCGCAATCGTTCGGCAACATGAGTCTCGAGCAGCAAGAGAAACAAGTTGCTTCGCTGCTGAGCACGGAGGGGTTGCGCGTTACAGGGATGCCGGAAGACGCGAGGAGGGCTTGCGATGGAAGAGTCGGTGTGCCGACTTCGCGCAATGGAACGGTGATTCGCTTCGAGACGGGGGACCTCAGCGAATTTCCGCCAGGGCTGGAGAAAAAGATTCGCGGCGAACCATACCGCAACGTGTCGGTGGGCGCGTGCCGCACTCCGGAAGCCGCGGGCTTCGCGCGCTATCGCATCGCTCTGTTATTTTTCTGAGTGGCCTGTGGAAAGAACGTTGCCATTCTGAGCCAGCCTGCGGCAGGCAGGCGCAGCGAAGAACCGCTCTTTGCGCGAAGAGCAACGAGAAGAGAGATTCTTCGTCGCTTCGCCCCCGGAATGAACACGACATTCCCAATCACAAGGGCTGAAAGGCCGGCCTGAAAAAGAAATAGTTGAAACGGGGAAAAAAACGGAATAGACTTTGGGATCTATGAAAGCGCAACGCGCCAACGGATATTACTGGCATCGATTTACGTGGCATCCATCCGGGTGGCGGGCGTCCCTGTAAGCGAAATCAGCAAAAAAGTTTTCAGCCCACTCGCCAGCCGAGTGGGTTTTTTGCTTTTAGGGTGCAAGATTCTCTGCGGCGAACATTTTCCGATGCGCGCTTTGAAGCGACCTGAAACACGGATTATAAGAACAGAGATCGGAAGGCAGAAAGAGAGACCGATTTCACTGAGCGGGAAACGCTTTTGTTTTCGTGTCCCAGAACTCGGATTTCCGATTCAATTGAGAGGGCAGAGAAATGATTATTTCGATGAAACTGCATGCAACGCGGGAAGAGATTGACGGAGTTACGAAGCAGGTGGAGCACTTTGGGTACAAAGTGCACTCCATCGAAGGGGAGGAGCGCGTGGTCATCGGCGTGGTGGGCGTGGGCGACGTGACGGCATGCATGGAATCCATCGAAGCGATGCCGCAAGTGGACAAAGTGGTGCGCATTTCGGCGCCGTACAAATTCGTGAGCCGGGAATTTCGGAAAGAGAAGTCGCAAATCAGGGTGAATGGAACCACGATTGGCGGCGACGAATTCGTGGTGATGGCCGGACCGTGTTCGGTGGAGTCGGAAAAACAAATCATGCAGGCGGCGGAAGGCGTGGCGAAAGCGGGCGCAAAAATGCTGCGCGGCGGCGCGTTCAAACCGCGAACTTCGCCGTACGATTTTCAGGGAATGGAAGAAGAAGGATTGAAGCTGCTGCGGAAGGCGAAAGACGCGACGGGATTGGCGATTATCACGGAAGTGATGACGGACCGCGACGTGGATTTGGTGGCGCGCTATGCGGACGTGATGCAAGTGGGCGCGCGCAACATGCAGAACTTCATGCTGCTGAAGGCGCTGGGAAAATGCGGGCGGCCGGTGCTGCTGAAGCGCGGATTGAGCAGCACGGTGAAGGAATTGTTGATGTCCGCGGAATATATCGTGGCGCACGGAAATCCGGACGTGATTTTGTGCGAGCGGGGAATTCGCACCTTCGAAACGGCGACGCGAAATACTTGTGATATTTCGGCGATTCCTGTACTAAATGAACTGACGCACCTGCCGGTGATTCTAGACCCGAGCCACGCGACTGGGAAGCGCAGTCTGGTGCCGGCGGTTTCGCGCGCGGCGGTAGCGATTGGCGCAGACGGATTGATCGTGGAAGTGCATCCCGCGCCGGAAAAAGCGATCAGCGACGGCGCGCAATCGTTGGACCTGGCGCAATTCGAAAAAATGATGCGCGAGCTGCAGCCGTACCTTCTGCTGTGGGCCCAATCGAGAAAGACTCATGCGCTCGCAGCAGCGAATTGAGCGATATATTCCCCGCGTGCGCTGGCTGGACGCTCAGAACAGCTCTCCACAAACCCAGCCAGGCGTAAATTAAGCCAAAATCAGTCCTTCAGTCAGGTCGTTTGTGCCTGAAAAGTAACGATTCGTAACGGAACCTGGGCGATCTGTGGGTGGAAGTTTTCTTCCTTCTCCGTAAAAACAAATGAGTTAGAAGTCGCTGCGGCGTGGAGCGGCAGTTGCGCTGATTCCAAGGCATGTCCCCTCGATACATTGCCAAATAGGGCCAGAACGGGCGCCAGGGGTGGCGCAAAGTCCGACGTCAAGGAGGACGTGAATGATCCAGCTTCATAGGATCTTTGGGATGGTCGTGTTGTCGGCGGCGCTTTTGCTCACGCCCGGCAAAGCAAGAGCGCAAAACGGCTCGCTAAAGGTAACTTCGTTTCCCTCGGGTGCGAATGTTGCCGTGGACGGGGCAGATACCGGAAAAGTCACACCGATGAACATCACCCTGTCCGTGGGTCCGCATACGGTCGCGGTTTCCGTTCCTGATCCGGAATGGAATGTGGATACGCGCACGGTGCTAATCGTCTCGGGCAATAATGATCTCAGTGTGACGTTATGGCCGATCTTGACTGTGGGCCCGATTGGACCGCCAGGCGCGCCCGGCCCAGCTGGGCCGCAAGGTCCCGCTGGGCCGCAAGGTCCTGCAGGTCCAATGGGAGCCCCGGGAGCAATGGGTCCTGCTGGGCCGACGGGGCCACAAGGACCACAGGGCGATCAGGGACCGGCTGGCCCGAGCGGACCGGCTGGTGTTGCTGGACCTCAAGGCCCCGCAGGGCCTACGGGGCCCGCAGGCGCAACGGGTCCTGCTGGGCCGGCAGGACCGACAGGCCCCGCCGGACCGCAAGGCGATGCTGGTCCTGTTGGTCCAACCGGGCCAACAGGCCCCCAGGGCCCCACCGGACCTGCCGGAGGACTTACCGGCAAGCAGGAGTTTGTGAACAGTGGCAACTTCACGGTACCGGCTGGAATCACCCAGTTGAGCGTAGAACTGTATGGTGCAGGCGGAGGCGGTGCAGTCGTGCCCTGTAATGGTGGAGGCGGCGGAGGCGGCGGGGCCTATTCAAGCACCATCCTGACCGTCCAATCCGGGCAGGTTCTAACCATCAACATCGGTGTAGGAGGCGCGGGAAGCACGGCGATGAACACGCCAGGTAGCGGTGGCGGTGATACGCAAGTCCTGGACAGCAACGGAACTGTGCTGGTAGTCGCTCATGGCGGCACGGGGGGCCTGGTTTATCCTCCGAAGGGAGTGCTCTGCGGCAACGCCACTACTGGCGCTACGGGCGGGGCACCCGACCCCGTGGCAATGATCAGCCACAGTGGCGCTTCCGCGCCGTTTTCGCAGCTTGACAGTGGAGCCATGGGCTATCAAGTTCCTGGCTTCCTGTTCCAGCCGAACGGTCAATTCGGAGGCGGTGGCGCGGCAATGGCAACTTTTCCTCCAGCCCAGGCCGGCCAAGGAGGGTACGCCCTTCTTACCTGGTGAGGAGGTCGTTCTCCCGAGAGGAATCCGCTTTCAGGGAAACTTTCTTGTTTGCGTAGCCCAGATACCTACTTCGCATGGGAGCAGGGGCCTAAACGGGCCCCTGTTTCATTTTGGCCAGGACAAAAGTTTGCGTGCCGATGAGAAGGCTAGACGGAAGGAGCGGTGACTGGCGCGGCAGATTGGGCGGCTTGTGACTTAGCTGGACTGGGCGCCCTGAGGAGAGAGCGAAGGCCCAGCGCGGCGAGGACGACGACTTGGGGATCAATGATGTGGCGGTAGCGAATGGTAGGATGCGTCAAGTAAAACACTAGCGGATAGGTGGCAAGGACCAGAAGGTAGGGAACAAGGGCGTGGCGAGAAGCACGAAGGCCCCGCCAGAGGCCGAGGAGCATGGCAGCGGTGAGCGATAAAGTCAGATAGACATTCGCGAAGCCGTGAAATTCGTCCTGCAGATTCGAAGAGTCGAAATTCCAGAAGCCCGTCCATAGAAAGACAAATCTTCGGAAACACAGCACGACGTACAAGCCGGGATGTTGAGCCAGAAAGGTAAGGGCTTCGCGGCGTTTTTCGCGGAAGTAGGGAATTTCGCCAAGACGAACAAAGGCGGCTTTTTGACCGGCATTGGCGGAAGGGTGAGCCTCGGTGTCGAGCCAGCTCGAGGCGTTGCCGTCGTTGCCGACCCAGAATTCGAGCCAGAAATTGTCGCGCAGGGGAATGGGCGTGTGAAAGGCGCGGAGGTTGCGGATTTGCCAGGGGCAAAGCGTGAGCACGAGTCCGACGGCTGCGAGAAGGGCAGGCGAAAGCCAGCGGCGGTCGTGTGGCTGCGACATTCGCGACTTTTGCCACAGGGGATAGAGCGCCCAAGCTCCGAGAATGGGGCAAAGAGTGAGCGTCGAGGCATTGGTTAGCGCGCAAACACCGCCGAGGACACCAAAGCCGAGCCAGGTCCACCACGAGCCGGGCTGCTCTTTGAGTTTCAAGGCGAAGAGAAAAAGAGTTGTGGCGAGCAGAGCGCCGAGGCAGGTGTCCCAAACAAAACCCGCGGGGATGTAAATGAAATAGGGATAGAGCGCCCAGATCCAGCACGCGGTGACCGCGACGTCGCGGCCGAAACTGCGCTGCGCCGCGTAGAACAATGGGAAACAAATCAGAGCAGAAAATAAAGAATTCAAACTGAGGATGAGGAGAGCCGAGGTTTTACTGTAGACCCCAAGGAGTTTGAAGACGACGGCGAGAAGATAAGGATAAATGGGAGTGAGCCACGCGGTTGGTCCCGTTTGGACATAAAGAGGGTTGGCAAAGCCGTGTCCCTCCGCAATCGAGCGCGAGATACGGCCGGTCTCGAAACCGAACCACAAGTGATTTTCATAATCGTTCCAGGTGTTCGTGTAGAGAAGACGAACAGCGATCAAACGCAGCGCCAAGGCAACGAAGAAAATCGTCGCGGGCGATTGCCAGAGATGCTTTTTCTCTGCCGCGTCGGACGTTGGGAGCATGGTCAAGCCCAATTGACAGCGAACCTGAAACGGAACCAGGCCGCGCCGGGGATTCTACTTCAATTGAGAGAGCGCGAAGGAGGAAATGACAAGACCCGGAACCAAATGAATTTGGCTCCGGCTTCGATGGTTTTTGTGCTGTGCGTGCCAGAGAAGACAGCTTTCGAATCGCTGGCGCTTCGAGGCCGCTTGCGACTTGTTATTTGTGCGGTCTGCCTTCCTGCCTTTGGCTTTCACGCTGCTGGCGCTGTTGCAGCTTTTGGGATTGCTGCTCGTGTTGGCGATTCATCTGGTCCATTTGCTGCTGCTGGCGGTGCTGGAGTTGATCCTGGCGCTGCTGATTCGGCCTTTCTCGATCGAATTTCTGTCGCTCCTGGTCATGTCGCTGCTGAAGCCTTTGCCGCTCGGCGCCTTGCTGGTGCCGCATCTTTTCGGTTTCGAGCTGATGTTTGTCTCCCAGCCGAGAATTGTAGGAAGCGTCGCGAGAGGACCGCATAGAGGGCGGCCGATCGTCGCGCATGCGGGCGTTGTTTTCCTGCACTCTTCCCGGGTGATTGAAATCGCCACGCGTATCGGGACGATTCTTGCCGCGTTCGACGCCGCGGCCTTTGAATTCGCCGGAGCGCGGAGTCGCGGCGACATCCGGGCGTCCGTGATTGACGGAAGCCAGGAAGCGGCGGTCGCCGCGGGCCGATTCAGAGTGGCGGTTCTGCTCTGCGGTCATGGGGACGTGGCGCTCATGCTCGGCGGCCATTTCCTCGCGAGTGGGCCGGGCATGGATTCCGCCGGGTCCGCCGTTGTAGCTGACACGGTTGATCGTGGTGTTGTTATTGACGACCGTCGTGTTGTAAGTGTTGTGGATGACGGTTACGTTGACGTTGGTGACCGAGCGGTTGTAGTAGTAGTTCCCGCCGCGCCAATAGCCGCCGAAGAAGCCAACCCCCGTGTAGCCGAAGCCGTAGTTAATCCCGCCATAGAAGCCGACGACCGGTCCCCAATAGCCGGCGTGCCAGACATAGAAGCCATCGCTCCAACCCCAATAGGCGGGAGTCCATAGCAGGCCAGGTTCAGGGGCAAGGACCCATGTCCCGGGAACCCAGAAGTAGCCATCGTCGCCGTAGGCCCAATAGCCGGGAACCCAGATATAGCCTGGGCCAGGACACATGGGTTGCACGTAGACAGGTAGCGCGGGCGGACCGATGCGAACCGAAACGCCAATAGCAACTTGAGCGTAGGATGGGGCGGGAATCCCGAAGATTCCGGCCACAAGGAGAAGCGAAAAAAGCAAGCGCGCGATGCGCATAATTCTCACCTTTCTGGCGTTTGCCGGGCGTTCCCTGAGGCTGATAGTAAAGGCGACTTCTGCCAGGCGAGGCCACCCAGTGGATCAAACCCGGCGTTGCGTCAAAAGTCGCGAACACTGGAAGTAAGACCTGTAGAAAGAATAACTTGGAAGACGCGGGCCCACCTGCCTTCTTGGTTGCGAAGTGCTTATCAGATACTGCTATGATGCTGAGGCTTTACCAGCGGGGCCCCCTCAGAGATGGTTCTTTTCGCCCCATTCCGAGCAATTGAAAAAAAGAGGTATTGCAAGGTGAGCTTTCGGCCCGGCTTACAAATTCAACCGCGCCTTGCGACGGTTCGCGCCGACGCGATTGATTCCGGCGCCATTTTTGAGCGGGCGCACGGGGAAAAATGTTTATTTGAAGCTGGAGACGGAGTTGCCCACGGGATCGTGCAAGGTGCGAGGAGCGTTTTACGCCTTGGCGCAAAGAAGGAAGCGGGAAACGGTGCGGGAAGTGGCGGCTTCGAGTGAGAATTTTCGGAGCGCAGGCGGAGCGGGAGCCGGCGTATTACTTGTCTTGGAAGGAAGGCAAGGTCGTGGGCACGGAAACGCGCGACACAATTGCCGATGGACTGGCGACGCGAACGCCGGAAGCGGCGAATGTGCGCGACGTGAGGCAGCTCGTGGATGAGGTGGTGCTGGTCAGCGATGAGGAGATGTGGCGATCCATTGAGACACTGCTGGTGGAAGAACACGTGGCGGCGGAGCCTGCCGGAGCGGCGAGCACGGCGGCGCTGCTGTGACGGATGCGGCGATTGCCCGGTGCTGATTGTGAGCGGAGCAAATATTTCAAGGGAAGTGCTGGAGAGGGCACTCCGAGGCTAATGACACTGGGCCTAACGATCTGGGACGGAGTCCAGCCCAACTCGCGAACTAGAGCCGAAAGCCTTTTGCGCGAACGGTTGTCCAGCCTCGCTTGGCTTACAGCAGCAAAACCCCGGCGCGCAACCACAGCGGTAGCCTCAAGCTGCGCCGGCTAATTCCACTAGCCTTTGTCATACAATCTGCATTTTGTAGTACGTTTGAAGACTCGGCGGGAAGGGCGAAGGCGACGTAGACGCCGCCCGAGCGAGATTTAGGATCCTTGCCGCCGCCTGCGGCAATCACGACAAATTGTCGGCCGTTCACTTCATAAGTAGCGGGAGTGGCGTTCCCGGAGAAGGGAAGCGTTGTCTGCCAGAGGAGCTCGCCCGTGGATTTGTCGTAGGCGCGGAATTGTTTGTCGAAATTAGTGGCGCCAATAAACAGTAGGCCGCCAGCTGTAACGATGGGGCCTCCGTAGCTTTCTGTACCCGTGTCGGTTTGGCCTTCCGCAGCTAAGTCCGGATATTCGCCGAAAGGAATTTTCCAGACGTATTCGCCGGTGTTCAGATTGATGGCGTTGAGCGTGCCCCAAGGGGGAGCGACTGCTGGATAGCCGTCCGGGTCCAGGAATTTGTGATAGCCGGTGAAACGATATTTCATCGCCGTGCGCGGAGCCGAACTTTTCAGCTCTTTGCTTTCACCGCTGGCCAGATAATCCAGCAGGGCAAACGTTTGGTCTGCCGTTAGATTCGGAAAGCCGGTCATGCGGCCCTTTCCATTCTTGATGATCGCCGCCATTTGTGGCCAGGTAAGCCGCTTTCCAATTCCGATCAGTGACGGGAAATCCGGTGGCGAGCCGGTTAGGTTTTCGCCGTGGCAGACGCCGCACTGGCTCAAGTAAATGGAGCGCGGACTGTTTTTGCCGGTGTTCGGAGCGAGGGCGCCGGTCCACGCGACGTCGTTCGAATTGATATAAATGATGCCGGTTTCGGGATCCACCGCGGGGCCGCCCCACTCCGCGCCGCCGTCGAAGCCCGGAAAAATGACCGTGTCGATTCCAATGGCAAAAGGAACAAATTGTCCTTTGCTGCGAAATTTCTTGAATTGTTCGAGCGCCCACCGATGAACTTCAGGAGTGCGGTTGGTGAGCATCTTTTCCGTAAGAAGCTGGCGTGCGAAGGGCGCGGGGCGCGCCGGAAGTGGCTGCGTGGCAGACGTGCGTTCGCCCGGAACAGTGCTGCCAGGATACTTGCGAACGTCGATGGGGAAAAGAGGCTTCCCCGTGAGGCGGTCGAAGAGATAAACAAAACCTTGCTTCGTGGTTTGCGCAACGGCTTCCACGTCTTTGCCGTCGCGGTTTACGGCGAGGAGCGCGGGCGGCGAAGGGAAATCGCGGTCCCAAATGTCGTGATGAACGCCTTGAAAGTACCAGATTTTCTTGCCTGTTTCCGCGTTCAAGGCGATCAGGCAATTGGCGAAGAGGTCGTCACCAATGCGGTCAGCGCCGTAAAAATCAAAAGCGGCCGAGCCTGTCGGGACGTAAAGAATTCCGCGCTGGGAATCGAGCGCCATGCCCGCCCAGTTGTTTGCGGCCCCGGAAGTTTTCCACGCCTGCCGAGGCCAGGTTTTGTAGCCGAATTCGCCGGGGTGCGGAATGGTGTGAAACGACCAGCGCAATTTGCCGGTGAGAACGTCATAAGCGCGAATGTCGCCGGGAGGCGCGGGGAGGGTCTCCGGGTTGCGGCCGCCGACGATGATGAGGTCCTTGTAGACGATTCCAGGGCTGGTGAGATAAATGGATTGGGCGCTGACGGGCTCACGGCCCAGGTTTTCGCGCAGATCGATTCGTCCCTGAGTTCCAAACTCCGGAATCGGCCTGCCGGTGGTGGCCTCGAGAGCGTAGAGAAAATTCAAAGCGCCAGCCAGGATGCGCTTGTCTTTGCCGTCGCTCCAGTAGGCAAGCCCGCGGTTCGGTTGAGAACCGTTGACGCCTGAATCAAACTTCCACAGCTCCTTGCCGGTTGCGGCGTCCAGAGCAAAAACTTTCTGCGTTGGAGTGAGCGCATAAAGGACTCCGCTGACAGTAAGGGGACTGGTCTCTAGGCCGCCTTCTTCGCCGGTGTCGTAACTCCAGGCGAGGGTCAGTTGCTTAACGTTGTCGCGGTTAATTTGCGCAAGGCTGGAGTAGTGGTCGTTATCCGGCGCGCCGCCGTAGACTGGCCAGTCCCGCTGCTGCTTCTCGATTGCGCTGGATTCTTGACCGGCGCTCGTTGGTCCGGGGCTGAGTGCAATCACGAGGACGATGAAGACAGAAGGAAGCAGGCGTTCGCGGGAGTTGCAATTTTTTTCAAAGGTTCTCAATGGCCGGTGTATGTTAGGCCGAGCAAAAAGGCAAGTCAACGATCGGCGACGCGTCGGGGGCCAGCATACAAAACCAACTCAAGGACTATCTAGGAACCGAACGCAACGTTGTGGCGGCTTCCGGCGCGCTGTCGCTGGTGGGGCTTGGCGAAGAGCTTTGGAAAAAGTTCCTCCCGAAATACCTGGAGTTGCTGGGCGCGAGCGTAGCCGCCGTGGGATTGTTCGGCACGGCCGAAGATTTCTTTGACGCAGCGTATCAGTATCCCGGCGGTTGGCTAGCGGACCATTGGGGCCGACGGCGGGCCTTCCTGACGTTTCTTTCGGCAGCCGTCGCGGGGTACTTCATTTATTTGTTCAGCCCTACTTGGCCATACCTTTTTCTTGGGTTGGCGTTCGTGATGGCCTGGCAGACGATGGCCTCGCCCACGATCTTCGCGGCGATCGGCGACGCGCTGCCGAAAGACCGCCACACGATGGGATTCACGGTTTATTCGGTGTTGAAGCGCATCCCGGTGGTGATCTCGCCGCTGATTGGCGGAGCACTGATTGGAGCGGTAGGACTCGCGCGAGGCATTCGAATTGGACTGGTCATTGCGCTGGGGCTCGCGGGATGTGCTGGGGCGCTGCTGTTGTGCCTGTGGCTTCGGACGTTGTGATTCGATTGTGCGAAGGGATGGCGGACATTTTCGTGGTTTTGTACGTCACGAACATCAGCCGGACCACCCTGCCGCAATTCGGGGTCCTAATTTCTATTCAACTGCCGACCTCAATCGTTATTTACGCGCCGTCGGCGAAGGTTGCGGAACGGATTGGCCGGAAGCCCCTGGTTGTTGCAACGTTCTTGTGCTTTGCGTTTCATCCGGTTGCCGTAATTCTTACGCACAGTTTCGTAGGGTTGGTTTTGGCATTTGTGCTCGGGGGCTTGCGTGAAATCGGCGAACCCGCTCGCAAGGCGATGATCGTCGGTTTTGCGCAACCGCAATTTCGAGCGCGGACGGTGGGCTTGTATTATCTCGTGCGGAGCTCCTCGATTACACCGGCGTCATTGATAGGCGGTCTGCTTTGGAAGGCGGGCCCGGAAACGCCTTTTGTCGCGGCCGGACTCGTCGGACTGCTTGGGACACTCCTGTTTGCCTTGACAGTGAACGAACAAGGCGCGGTTTGAAACGGTTTCTCGACGGAAACTCTCAAAGGCCTTTTTATTCGATAGAATGCCGGGGCGCCGGAGTCCCTTTGGCGAATCTGTGGGAGGGTCGCATGAAGCTTCAATTTCGCGCACGAGCGAGTTTGGTTGCGCTGGTGATTCTGTGCGGGTGCATCGATAGTTTGCCCGCTGCCGGAGGACAAGAAACCCACACGCCCACGCCGGAGAACCTCAAAGCCCGCGCATGGTTTCAGGATGCAAAGTTTGGCTTGTTCATTCACTGGGGCGTGTACAGCGTGCTGGGCGATGGCGAATGGGTAATGGAAACGCGGCCCATCAACCGGACGGACTACGCGAAGCTGCCTGCGTTCTTCGATCCGGCGAAGTTTGATCCGGCCGCCTGGGTGGCGCTGGCCAAAGCGGCGGGGATGAAATACATCACCATCACGTCGAAGCATCACGACGGATTCGCGATGTTCAATTCGAAGCTGACTGACTGGAACGTGGTGGCGCGCACGCCGTATGGAAAAGACGTGATCGGCATGCTCGCGGCGGAGTGCCACAAGCAGGGAATTAAGTTGTTCCTGTATCATTCGCAACTCGATTGGCATTCGGAGGACTATTTCCCGCGGGGGCGAACAGGACATCGCACCGGGCGGCCGGACTCGGGAAACTGGGATGCCTATTTGAACTTCATGGATGGGCAGTTGCGCGAATTGCTGACGAACTACGGAGAAATCGGTGGAATATGGTTTGACGGGATGTGGGACAAGCCCGATGCAGATTGGCACCTTTCGCGGACCTACGGGTTGATTCATCAACTGCAGCCGCAGGCGCTGGTCGGCAGCAATCATCACAAAAATCCTTTTCCCGGCGAGGACTTTCAGATGTTCGAGAAGGATTTGCCGGGCGGGCATACCACGGGCTTCAATGAGGGGCAAGGCGTTAGCGCTCTGCCCCTGGAGACCTGCGAGACCATTAACAATTCCTGGGGATTTGGTATCACCGATGATCATTACAAAAGCACGGCTGACTTGGTCCGGTACCTGGTCCGCGCTGCGGGGAGGAACGCGAATTTCCTGTTGAATGTGGGACCGATGCCTAATGGCGAGATTCAGCCGGAATTCGTGCAACGCCTGAAGGAAGTAGCCAAATGGACCAAGCAATATGGTGGGTCCATTTACGGAACGCGCGGCGGGCCGGTACCCGCCGGGCCCTGGGGCGTAACCACGCAGCGCGGTTCCACCGTTTACGTGCACGTGCTGGACTGGAATGAGCCTGTCTTGGCGCTGGCGGGCATTCCGCGCGCGGTTCATTCCGCGAAACTGTTGCGCGATGGCAGTACCGTAGAGTTCAGCACGGTCAAAGGCGGATTGGTGTTGAAACTACCAGAAGCGCCGCAAGAGGAAATTGACCGCGTGATCGCGCTGGAACTGGAGCCTGCTAAATAACCGGGGAAAATCCCGACAGAAACCGAAGTGTACGTCCATCCGAATGGTCAGCGGTCCAATGGCAAAGCATCGGCGCTGGAAAATTCCGAACTGCGCAAATGTCGTAGTCACCGGGCCTCAGGTGCTCGATTCGAGACTGACCGCTTCGGTCGGTGGTGACGTAGCTAACTGCCCCCATTTGGGGCTAGCTCCATTTGAAGCATACCTGAAAATCGTCACTGCCGGCGCGTCACAAGAAATCCGCTCCAACCGCCGCGCTGGTTCCCTTCATTGACTGCTTGCGGGTTCGGCGACTTTCAGCACCAGCACCTGGCCGTTCGAATGGAAACTCCCTCCTGTGGCTGTCTTGGCTTCCTTCACAGGATTGTGCGGAAGAAAGTGCGAAACTTCCGTAACGAGCCCGGTGGAAACAAGCGTTTTCTCCACGTAGTCACGCTCCAGGTCGATGTCGGGATCGATTTTGTGAGTGACGCCATTGTTGCGCTGGTCGCGTTCAAACCCGATGTCATGAGTGGCCGCGCCTATCCACAGCGTTTCTCCCTTGACCTGAAACGGAGCCTTCCAAATGCGCAGATGGTTGCGCGTTTTTGCGACGTAAAGCGGCTCCGCGTGCGCCCAGCCGGAGTCTTGCGGCCGTCCGAAGAGGTAGAGCTGGCTCATGGGCATGGTCAGATAGGACTCTTTCGAAATACTTTCGATGATGCCTTCCAGCACCGCCTCTTTCACGTCGGCATCCACTTTTACCCAGCCAGCGGAAGTAAAAGCCTGTTGCATAGCCGATTCCGAGCCGAGGATTAGAAAATTGACCATGTCACCTGGATTGCCTTGCTTATCGCTCACGCGCCGCGGAATCTTGGAGAACAGAGCGTTATCCATTCCGGGCATGGAGCCAAGCTGCTTTGCCACCGCGCGCGCCTTCCCGTTTTCGGGAGCGTACACTTCGACCTGCACGACATAGGTGCCGCTGCCCGTGTCTTTGCTCTCCTGATTGATTCCGAGCGCGAGACGTCCGGCGACGGGCGCAACTTCATCGCAGTGCTCGCCAACCAGAAAAGGCTGCGCCACGTCTTTGTCGCCAAGGCGCCCGATCAAAGCGCCGCGTCCCGCATCGTTGAAGGGCAAAACGCGAAGGAGGTCCCGGAATCCGCGAGCAAGCCCACCGGGCCCATTGTCCTGTCTGGCGTCGGAATAGCGCAGCTTGCCGGTAGCGGTGATGACCACGTGTTCGCCGGATTGTACATCGATGCCTGTGTCCACCCAGGAGGCCTCGCCGGTAAGCTGCACTTCTTGCGTGAGCCTCTTCTTACCGGAAGGCGGCTGCGCCTTCGAGCCGTTCGGCTGTGGCTTGGCCTGCGGCGGCGGGGCAGTTTCGCGAACAAGTTGGGCGTGCGCGAGATGTGGCCACACGGCTGGGGCAAGGGAAACTCCCAGTACGAGAGAAATTGTGTTTCCTAGAAGGCGAACCATTTACAAAATCATCCTGCTCGACCTAGTGGGAATTTCACTCTTAGCAGATGCCATTGGTCGAGGCAAGCGTTGCACCTTGGCGAGGCAGCGCAAGGAATCAAGGAAAGAGGCATCAGGTTTTTCCCGCCGCCGGAGATTCACTGCGTTTCCCAACTAAGGCGCGATTCCTTGACGGGACGTGGTCGCGACGGTAGATTGAAAGGATGCCGCAGCATTGCAAGAGGACATTGACCGCTCCGAGATGTTCCCTTCCATGCTGAAAACGCCAAAGGCGGAATAGAGAAAGCGACTTGCCCCAGTGAGGGCTGCGGCAGCCGGCATGACAAAACTACGACGAGTAATCGCGCTTCTGGGACTTTGCGTGACCTTGCCACTGCAAACCGTGGCACAAGAAGCCTCGAAAGCTTCGGCGCAAACGCAGTCTCAAGCGCCTCCTAGGGCGCAGGCACCTTCCACTGCTTCGCGCTCGGAAACTTCGCCGCAAACCGCAGTCACGGTCGACGGCAGCGAAGCCATGTTCACAACCCTGTGCGCGCTGCTTGCCGCGGGCTTCGAATCGAACATCAGCTCCGACAATTGGACCGCGTTCCGCGCTCAAATGCGCGAGCGTTTGCGCCAGCAGCAAGGACCGGCCGTGGACGCGGTGCGGCAATTTTACCGCCAGCATGAACTGCGCGACCCGGGAGCGACGCTTTCCAGATACCTTTGGTTTGGCTTGGTGTCCGGGCCAGCTCCAGCTTTTCAGCCCGTTCTGCGGCGCGACGAATTGCCTCCTGAAGTGATCGCGCTTTTTGGATTCAGCGAGCTGCTTTCCAGCTATTACCAGGAACAAAAGATTGGGGATCTCTGGCGTCAGGTACAGCCGATTTACAACCGCGAGATTCAAGGCTTGCAGGAGCCGCTGACGCAAATCGTCTATACGACCACGGGCTATCTCCGCGAGATTCTAGATCCTTACGGGACGCGCAAATTCAACATCGTTGTCGAGCCGCTGGTTGGTCGCATTACCAACGTCAGGAATTTTGGCGATCACTACGCGCTGGTGCTGAGTGGGGCAGAAAATGTCCCTCAGGATGTCATACGTCATGCCTTTCTTCACTTTATGTTGGACCCGCTCCCGCTCATGTATCCCCACGCGGTCGCGGTGAAGGGCCCGCTCTATGACACCGCCGCCAAAGCGCCGCGCCTCGTCACCGACCTGAAGGATGATTTTCCCTCCTATTTCGCAGAATGTACTGTCCGCGCGGTGGAATTGAGAATGAAGCGGATGTCGCCCGGCGAACGAGAAGCGGCGCTGGGCCACAATGATGCGGACGGATATGTTCTGGTGAGGCCTCTGGTTACAGCTCTGGTTGGTTTTGAGAATTCGGAACCTTCGATGAAACGCTTCTTCCCGGATTTGGTCAGAAGCATTGATGAAAAAGCAGAAGCAAAGAGATTGACGACGATTCAATTTGCCCCCGCCGACGCGGGGCAATCCGACGAAGCTGCCGCGGAGGTCATTGCGCGCCCCAAGAGAGCCTTGCCGACGACGGTTCCGAACGATGCCGAAGTTATCGCGGCGCTGACGGAAGGCGAACGGCAAATTGCCGCAAAGAATTCACTTGCCGCTGCGGCTTCCTTTCAAAAGGTCTTGACCAAGTATCCGGACCAGCCGCGCGCCTGGTTTGGAATTGGTGTGGCTGCTTACCTGGATCACGACGCAGCCAAGGCCAAACAAGTTTTTGGCCGGTTAACCGCCGGAGAGCATGCCGCCACTGGAGACCCGCGAGTGCTTGCCTGGTCGCATGTTTACCTGGCGCGGATTTATGATTATGAGGGTAACGCCTCGGTCGCCAAAGCGGAGTATGCATCGGCTCTGGCCGTAGAAGGCGGGCCGGAGGAGGCCAAGCAGGCGGCGCAAAAAGGCCTGGCCGCCTTCGCAAACGACAAGGAAGTGGCGCGGCCATAGATGGTGCTGGAATCATGGAACTTGAAAGGACTCTCCAATAGGAAATGGCCAATTCAAATGACCCTTGACTGGGATTGCACAAGAATCGAACAGGAGCAGAAACGAATGAGAAGCAAGACGAGACTTTGGTTAGAAATATTCACCGCAACGGGATTACTGCTGGGCTCTTGTGGCATTGCCATGGCGCAGGGCTCCCAGGGCGGCCAAAGCCAGCCGCCGGCGCAGTCCAGCGACAAATCCAAGACCCCGGATGTCGCCCCTTTGAGTCTGGATGCCGCGGCGCCACCAGTGAGCGCCGAGGAAGAAGCCGCCTTCAAAGCCTTCCAGGCCGCGCCCATGAGCGACGCCAAACAAAAGATCCAACTGGGGGAGGCGTTCCTCCAAAAGTATCCTGAGACTCATTACAAATCGTCCGTGTACGCGGCCCTGGCGTTTGCCTGCGTGCAAGATGGGCAAGTGCAGAAGATGCAGGAATATGGGGAAAAGGAAATCGTGCTGGCGCCGAACGACGTGTCCACCCTCGCCCTGCTTGCGCAGACGCTTCCTCGCACCATCAATTCCAGCACTCCCCAAGCCGATGCCGCACAGTTGCTAGCAAAAGCGGAAAAGTACTCAAAGCAGGCTATCGAAATTACTCCTGCGCTTCCCAAGCCTGCCAACATGACCGATGATGCTTTCGCGGCGGCAAAGAATCAAAACCTGGCCATGGCTCATAGCGGACTAGGATTGGTTTACATTCGCCGCGGCAGGAGCGCGGAAGCTATTACGGAGCTGGATGAGGCAGTGAAGATCGACCCGAATCCGGATCCGGTGAATTACTACCTGCTGGGCATGGCCAACAAGAGCACTTCGCATTTCGATGATGCGATAGCCGCTTTCAATAAGTGTGCTGCCATAACCGGCCAGATGCAGAATATCTGCAAGACGCAGGCCGAGGATGCAAAGAAGAAGAGCGCTACGGAGCTGAGCGCGCCAAAGTAAGCACTGGAACCCAGATTTCTGATTTATGCCAGAAGCGATGCAGACTGCCGATACGGCGCTGGAGGAGCGCCTCGGTTACAAGTTCTCGAACCGAGAGCTGCTCGATCGAGCCCTGACCCACAGCTCGGCGATCCCTGAATTGCGCGGAGCAGGTCAGGATTCACCCGGAGATCTGACACATCTGTCAGATAACGAACGGCTGGAATTTCTAGGGGACGCGGTCCTTGAGCTGCTTGCCAGCGAGCACCTTCTTGCCGCATTTCCGGAGTGGTCCGAGGGCCAGCTCTCCAAGAGCCGGGCGCGTATCGTAAATGCGATTTCCCTGGAGGCAGCAGCCCGGCGCCTGCGGCTTGGAGAACATCTCCGGCTGGGTCGGGGAGAAGAAAAAACCGGCGGGCGCGAAAAACAAACGCTGCTCGCAGACGCTTTCGAAGCTGTGGTTGCTGCCGTATATTTGGACGGCGGCCTTAATGCCGCGAGGGAACTGTTGCAGCGGATCCTATTCGAGCAGGCGCTCGAAGAACGCGGCGAACGCATCGCGGAATCGGACCACAAATCGGCGCTGCAAGAGTTTCTCCAGGGGCGCGGCCAGGCTCCGGCGGAATACCGCTTAGCGGGAGAAAGCGGCCCGGACCATCAGAAGACCTTTCAGATCGAAGTCTGGATTAACGGGGAATGCCTGGCGACAGGCGCAGGCAGTACGAAAAAAGAAGCGGAGCAGCGGGCCGCGAAAAGCGCCTTGGAACACCTGGAACGATCAGGAGTGAAAGGCTGAAAAACATATGGCGGAACAAACACTGGCACCACCCCAGGAAGCGGCCCAGGAACCAATGCCGGTGACCAAGCCAGAGGAGCACCGCGAAGAAACCACTCTCTCCGAGTACCTGGAGTCACTCCTCGTTACTGTGATCCTGGCTCTGTTCGGCACCACGTTTATCGTTCAAGCCTTCAAAATTCCCTCCGCCTCCATGGAAGGCACCCTGCTCATTGGCGACCATTTGTTGGTCAACAAGTTCATTTTTGGGGGCACCGGGGCCTGGTATGAGAAATTTCTGCCTTATCGCCCGCTTCAGCGCGGCGACATCATCGTTTTCAAATTCCCTTATCAGGAACACCAGCATTTTGTGAAGCGGGTCATCGGTTTGCCAGGCGATCGCGTCAAGGTCGTGGATCAGAACGTTTACGTGAATCGCAAACTGCTGAACGAGCCTTATGTCGTCCACGATCCTAACGCTCATTATGACCCTTTGAACTACAACTTTCCCCCGCCGCCAAGCCAAATGATTGCCGCGGGCCTTCAGCCGGAGTGGGCGCACGAAATGAGGAAATTTCAGCGAGGCGATGAAATTGTTGTGCCGCCAGGGAAGTATTTTGCCATGGGGGACAATCGCGACCAGAGCTGGGACAGCCGATTCTGGGGTTTCGTGGATCACGACGCCATCATGGGGCGGCCTTTCTTGATTTATTGGTCGGTGGATGCGAAGAGCAGCGACTACACTGGCGAGAGTACGTTTTGGTCGCGACTTGCAGGCGTATTCGATACCCTCGCACACCTGCCGACGCGCACACGATGGAGCCGGATGCTTCACACCGTGCATTAGCTGTTCGCTGTGTTTCCCGCGTGTCGCGCGCTATCCTTTTCGGCAAGACTCTCTTAGACTTCGAACGGCATGAGCAAAGGCGGAAAGTGGTGGAAGGCGGCCGCGGGCATGGCTGCGGCCGTCGTTGCCTTACAGGTGGCGGTCTCCGCCTTGGTGCGAACCGGCCGCATGCACGCCTATCTCACCGCGCATCTCGAGCGAGCCTTCGGACGGCCAGTCCAGGTTGGCAGTTTTGGCGCGCACATCTTTCCCCGTTTGCAGCTGTACGCAAACGAAGTCACGGTTGGCGAAGACCCGGCGTTCGGGTATGAGTATTTTCTTCGCGCGGAACACTTAAGCGCGGGCCTGCGCTGGTCGGGCCTGCTGCGCGGTCATTTTGAATTTGGGACTTTGTCTTTCAGCAGGCCAAGCCTCATTCTCGTACGCAGTTCCCGGGGCCAGTGGAACCTCGAACGCTGGCTGCCGCCGGCGAAGTCCGTTTCAGCGCAAACGCCTCCCATTTATGGGCCACCGTCTCCCGCTCCACCTGTAAATCGCCTGCAACGAATCAAATTTGACGAAGGACGCGTCAATTTTAAGATGGAAGATGAGAAACTGCCGTTTGCTTTTACCGGCGTTTCCGGCAGCGTCGAACAGGTCTCTCTGGGCCGCTGGGAGCTTCAGCTGGAGGCCCAGCCATGGCGCAGTGGCGTTCTTCTGCAATCCACCGGAACCATCCAGGTACGCGGGGACCTCGCGGGCACTTCGGCGCGACTGCAGCCCGCGCAGATCACGTTGCAATGGAGCGAGGCTTCCCTCGCCGATGTCTTCCGCCTTGTGCATGGCCAGGATTACGGCGTCCGCGGTCTATTCACCCTGGATGCCACGGCAAAAAGCGCTGCGGCGGCGGAGGATGGGCCGGGTGAATGGACTTATGCCGTCGAGGCTCGTGCGGGGCGGATTCATCGCTGGGACCTGACCGAACGCGCGGACAATCCCGCATTGAATGTAGATGTCAGTGGACGGTGGGATCCTGGAACGGGGACTTTGCTTGCCGAGCAATTCGCCGTGGAAGGATTGGGCTCGAATCTTCGCGGAAAATTCCGTTTCACCTCGGAAAGTCGTGCGGCAACGGAGTTTCGCTTGGATTCGATGGGCCTCCAGGGCTCAGACTTGCTCGCCTGGTACCGCTCATTCCATCCTGATGCCGCCGAAGGGATCACCGCAGAGCAATACTTCACGGGCGGAATGATTTTGCGCGGCTGGCCGCTCTCTGTCGAATCCGCTGCATTGGCGAGCAACGGAGGCACGGTTAAAGTGCCGGGGCTTGTCGAGCCGATTCGAATTGGTCCCGTGAATGGGGGCCGCGAGCGGTCTAACCTTGTGATAGGCCCTGTGCGCCTTGCATTCGGCGAAGAGCCGCGAGAGGTCATCGCTCCAAAAAGACGCCGCGTCCCGCTGGCGATGGACAATACGGCGGACTTGACGTTCACGCAGAACCTGAAGACCGGCGCTGGAGGCATCAGCATCGAGGGGAACATCTCCAAGGTTGAGAATTTTCTGAAGCTGGCGGCGGCCATGGGACGGCAGGTGAATCACGGTTGGGAACTTACGGGCCAGGCCACTGCTGTGACGCAATGGGCGTGGCAAGAGCCGTTCAAAGGCCGCTGGAATGGCTTCGTGGGCATAAATAGGGGGTCGTTAACCGTGGCGGGCCTGAATCAACCCTTGAATCTGGGAGAAGCTAGTTTGGGCTGGAGCGATGGAAGGCGCACCGCGCGTCTCTTGAGAGTCGAGGGCTTTGGCGGGAATTGGATGGGAGGGATCGAAGAAAAGCCTAAGACGGATGACCAAACTCCGCCAAATTGGAAGTTCGATTTGAACGTGGACCACTTGAATGCCGCTGAACTCGACCGCTGGGTGGGCCCGCGCTCGCGGCCAAACTGGCTCCAACGCCTGCTGCAATCCTTTTTGCGAGAAGTGACGCCGACAACTTCCGCCAGCGGGTTGGTTCGCCGCGTGGATGCCGAGGGCCGTCTCCGCATCAGTCGCTTAACCATTGAAAAATTGAAACTCGAGAATGTCGCGGCCCAGGGATCGCTCCGCGATTTGAAACTGGACGTGCCGGAGTCTGTGGCCGAGTGGGCCGGAGGCCTGGTGAGGGCAAAAATCAATGCTAGGTTTCTGCCGAATCCGGTATATGAAGTCAGAGCGGAGCTCGACCGCATCAATCTCGCCAAACTGCCGGGAACAGCCCGTCTCGCGGATCGTTTGAGCGGGGTAGCTTCCGGAAACCTCGAGGTGAAGACCGAGGGAGTTGGCCGCGAAGAATTGCTCAAGAATCTGGATGGGAGCGGGACCGTGAAACTGAAAAAGATTGAGATGCGGGGTTTGGACCTGCCCGCCAGTGTCGCCGACGGTGCGGCGCGCTCGGGTATTTCGCGGTGGCCCGCCGGGGAATGTGCTTTTCTGGTCCGCCATCGCAGCATCGTCTTGCAATGGTTGCAACTCCATGACCCTCTTGAACAAACCTCTGTCGAGGGAACACTGAGTTTTGACTCGAACGCGGAATTGACCGTGTCGACTCAGCCGCTTGAAACGGGCAAGGCAAAGCCAAAGAAGGCTTCGGCAAAGGGACATGTCTTGAAAATCTCCGGGCCGCTCGAAGGGCTGCACTTGACCGTGGAAAAGGCGCCCGAACCGCAAGTGGCGAATTGAGCTTTCCGGCTTCAAGTTCTTAGCGGGTGGCATTTACCAAATGGAGCCGTAAAGCCCCGGCTTTAGGCATGGGGATATAAGGCTCCGGACGAAATTTTGTGATAAGCGCCAGCTCTCGATGGGATCCGCAAAAACCAAGCGGTTCTGTCGGGACGCCGAGGGAGGCTCGGTCAGCCTGTGGAGACGCGGTAAGACCTGGACGCGAGTCCAGGCACGCGCCTGCGAAGCAGGAAACATCGTCGTGAGATGTGCGGCTGAGGCTGCATAGTAGCTCCGAAGAATCCCCCGCCGCTTGGGCGTGGGGAGTCGTCAAGAATCATCAAATCAAAGAAGAAGATTGGGCCGCCGACAATCAATTAGTCATAGCTTCGGAAGGACGCTGGTAGAATCTCTACGCGCTCTCCACCGACGGCGGCGCACCGAAGCTTCTCGCTCGACGGCAAGCGCATCGCGTTCGTGCGCCGCCCGGCAGTGCAGCGGGACGCCCCGCAGGGTTTTTTCATTGCCCCGGATAAGCCGAACCCGTGGGCCATTTTGGGTCGCCGATGTCTCCACGCGCGCTGCAAACCAGTCTCGTCACGCCGCAACAAGCCATTTTCAAATCCAGCGATGGTCTCGAGCTCCATGGCCAACTGTTCGTTCCCGCTGGAGCAAAGCCAGGTGACAAGTATCCCGCGCTGATTTTTCTTCATGGTGGGCCGATTCGCCAGATGCTTCTCGGGTGGCATTATATGTTCTACTACTCGAATTGCTACGCAATGAATCAGTACCTCGCCAGCCGCGGCTACCTGGTTCTTGCTCTCAACTACCGCAGCGGGATTGGATACGGCCGCGCGTTTCGCGAGGCGCCGAGACGCGCCGGTCGTGGGGCTTCCGAATATCAGGACGTCGCCGCGGCGGAAGATTCCTGCAAGGCCGTCCCGACGTCGATCCCAAGCGCATTGGCCTCTGGGGCGGAAGCTACGGCGGCTATCTCACCGCGCTCGGCTTAGGCCGCAACTCCGATCTGTTTGCCGCCGGCGTCGATCTCCATGGTGTTCACGATTGGCCAACGGATAATGGGGACGGAAAAAACATACCTGCAGAGCTCACAAAACTGGCCCACGATTCTTCACCAGTTACCGCCGTGAATACGGAAATCCCCGGTGCTTTTCATTCACGGCGACGACGACCGCAACGTCTATTTCACGCAAACCGTTGACCTTACTGCGCGTCTTCGCGAGAAAGGCGTCGAGATTGAGCAGCTCATTTTTCCGGACGAAATCCACGACTTTCTTTTGCACCGCAATTGGTTGACCGCATACCACGCTGCAAGCGATTTCTTCGACCGCCGCCTGAAGGCGCCGGAAAAATAGGCTCCCCTTTCGACTGGCGGTGCGACGCGAGTTTTTTCGCGGTATGCTGAATAGTGTGTCCAACCGGCTAAATCGCAGCATTCTCCTCAGCGCGTGCATGTTTCTTCTTGCCGCCACCTTCGCGCTCTCCCGCGACCAGCGCGCCAGTCTCCTTCCAAGACTCCAACCAGGGCAAATCCTCACCTATCTCGTCCGATATCGCGCGGACAAGAACGTCAAGACCGAGAGTAGCCTGGCCGTTCCTCTGGCTCCCGGAGCATCCCAGATGGACACTCACGGGTTGTTGCGAATCGAAATCTTAGAGCTGCAGCATGCTTCCGAGAAACTCGCCATTCGCGCGCGAAGTCAATTTCTGAACGACAGGGTTGGTGCCTCCGCCCCGAAACCTGCCGGCGAAACAGCAAAGTCGCCGCCACGGCCCCTGTCACCGGAAGGCCATCCCGTCGAGTTCACCATTTCGCCCGATGGCTTGGCAGAAAAAATCACCGGCCTCGACGAGCTTAACTCCGAGCAGCAACAAGTCTGGCAAGAGTGGCTGGCAAGGTTTGCCATGGCCTGGGCGATTCCCTCGCCGCGCGTCAAAATCGGGGACAAGTGGAAGATGGAAGAGGCCGAGCGCGCTACCTCTCCCATCGCCGCCCTGATCTGGGCGCGCGACTCGTCTTACGTCCGCGATGAGCCCTGCAGCGCCGCTGCGCTTTCCGTCACCGGAGAAGTCACTCCCTCGAACGGCACAACGGACACGTGCGCGGTGCTGCTTACTACGGCAAAGCTCGTCCAAAAATCCCCGTCCAAAGACGCCACTCCCGAGGATTTCAAGCTCCACGAACTGAAAACCATGGGGACAGCGAAAGGCTCGAACGAAGTCATCACTTACATTTCGCTCACGACCGGCCTCGTTGTGCGCTCGACTGAAGAAGCGAACCAGCAATTGGACGTCGTTGTCGCCAAAACCGACGGCTCCAATGGTGTGCACTACAACGTGGGCGCCAATAGTCAATTGGAAGTTTTGCTGCTCACCGAAGCGCAAGCCTCGACTCAACGCTAGCGTTGGTATCTTCGCGTTTTCTCGCTGCCGAAGCGCGCAGCTTGCTAGCGGGAGTATAATGAAAGTTTCTGCCATGCCCGGCGAACCGGCAGGAGTCCCTCTCGATGAAATTCAAGCTGCACAGCAACTATCAGCCTCGCGGCGATCAGCCCGCCGCCATTGACCAGCTTGCTGGCGGCGTGGATGCCGGCGAAAAGCATCAGGTGCTCCTCGGTGTCACCGGCTCCGGCAAGACCTTCACGATGGCCAAGGTCATCGAGCAATCCAATCGGCCGGCGCTCGTTCTGGCGCACAACAAAACGCTTGCGGCGCAGCTCTACCACGAATTCAAAGCGTTTTTTCCGGCAAGTGCCGTCGAATACTTCGTCAGCTACTACGATTATTACCAGCCCGAAGCCTACGTCCCGTCCGCCGATCTTTACATCGACAAGGAAGCCACCATCAACGACGAGCTCGACAAGCTGCGCATGAGCGCCACGCGCTCGCTGTTCGAACGCCGCGACGTTGTCATCGTTGCCTCCGTCTCGTGCATTTACGGCCTCGGCTCGCCGGAAGCTTACTACGGCATGCTGGTCATGCTTGAAAAAGGCCATCCGACTTCTCGCGAAGCGCTCCTCCGCCGCTTCGTCGATATTCAGTACGAACGCAGCGAAGACCTCCGCCGTGGCACTTTCCGCGTTCGCGGCGATATGATTGAAATTTATCCCACCTATGAAGACCAGGCCTACCGCATTGAGATGTGGGGCGATCAGATTGATACACTGCGCCAGATCGATCCGTTAACCGGCGAAGTTCGCGCCGGAAACGAAGATCTTTCGCGCGTTCCCATCTATCCGAAAACGCATTACGTCATGCCGCAGGACCACCGCGACCGCGCCATCATCGGCATTCAGGAAGAGCTCGAGTGGTGGAAAAAGGAACTGGAAAAACAGGGAAAGTTTGTGGAAGCCCAGCGCCTCTCTCAACGCACGCTCTTCGACATCGAAATGATGCGCACCATCGGCTACTGTCACGGCATCGAAAACTATTCGCGTCATCTCAGCGGACGTTTGCCCGGCGAAGCGCCGCCCACTTTGCTCGATTACGTGCCGCAAGACTACCTGATGTTTATCGACGAATCCCACCAGACCGTTCCCCAGGTCCGCGGCATGTTCCACGGCGACCGCTCGCGCAAGCAAACCCTGGTTGATTACGGTTTTCGTATGCCTTCCGCGCTCGACAATCGCCCGCTTACTTTTGAGGAATTCGAGCACCGCATGAACCAGGTCATTTACGTTTCCGCGACGCCGGGTCCTTACGAGCTCACGCGCGCCGGCGGCGTGGTTGTCGAGCAAGTGATTCGCCCCACTGGTCTCGTCGATCCCGAAGTGGAGATTCGCCCTGTGAAAGGCCAGGTGGATGACCTGCTTGAAGAAATCCGAGTCCGCGCGGAAAAAGGCGAGCGCGTCTTGGTCACCACGCTAACCAAGCGCATGGCCGAAGACCTGTCTGAGTATTTTACCGAAGTCGGCGTACGCTGCCGCTACCTGCACTCCGAAGTGGAAACGCTCGACCGCATCAAGATTTTGCGTGACTTGCGCCGAGGTGAATTTGACGTGCTCATCGGCATCAACTTGCTGCGCGAAGGGCTCGACCTTCCCGAGGTTTCTCTGGTTGCCATACTCGATGCCGACAAGGAAGGTTATCTCCGCAGCGCCACTTCGCTCATCCAAACCATCGGCCGCTGCGCGCGCCACATTGAAGGCCGCGCCATTCTTTATGCCGATCGACGGACGGATTCAATGAATCAGGCTATCGATGAAACCAATCGCCGCCGCGCGAAGCAGGTGGCATTCAACAAGGAAAACAACATCACGCCCATGTCCATCGTGAAGGCCGTGGATATGGAGCTAGCCCGCATTGTCGAAGCCGACTACGTCTCGGTTCCCGTGGACGACACCACTCTGGATGCGGCCGCGGCACAAATCAGAAATGAACAACAACTTGCCCAACTGCTGCAACAGTTAGAAAAACAAATGCGCGAAGCGGCCAAAAAATTTGAATTCGAGCGCGCCGCCCAGTTGCGCGACCGCATCCGCACCCTTAAGCAAAAAGACGTCGCTGGCCTATTCTCTTCTCAACCTGAACCCGCTGAGGCTTCTGCGGAACCTGCCGCTCAGACGACACCCCGTTTCAAATCTTCCAGCGGATAAAACGTGTCCCGCCAAACGATGCCGCCCTGCCACAGCGTCACCACCGTCGATCGCAGCAGCATATAAAAAAACAGCGCCGCCCCTAGCGGATGCGTCAGGGCGTACAGCGGCGAGACGCGCATCACCCACGCGACACCGGCGTGAAAACTCAGCGCGATTACGACGGCAATCGCGCTCGATGCGCGAATCCATCCGTGGCCGAACGCCACTCCGGCGAACGGCAGGATGTTCATCATCAACAAACCCGACAATTGGCCGGCCACGATTCTCAGGTCGTATCCGGCTCCGGCAAAAAAGTTCTTCGTCACTCCGCGGACCAGATTGCCCAACCCCGCGTGCCAGCGGACGGCCACGAAATCTTGCGCCACACCACATCCCGATCGAAATCCCGCCTGCTTCACCAGTTTCCCCAGTTTCATGTCGTCCACCACTTCCATGGCCAGCCGCCGGTGCGTTCCGCTCGCTTCGTAAGCCGAGCGTCTCAACAATTGAAAAGCGCCGACCCCTACGTAGCGTGAAGACCGCGAATTGCTGACTTGGGAAGGATTCGCTGCGATGTGAAAGCCAAGTCCAAAAAAAGTGATCAGCACCGTTTCCCAGAAACCCACCATCTCGACATCGCCCAGGAGCGTCAAATGGTCTAAATTAAGCTCTCGCACAAGCGAGATCGCCCTGCGCAGCACATCCGGCTTCAGACGTACGTCCGCGTCCGTGAACAGCAGCCACGCGCCCGTGGAAGCCTCATACGCCTTTTGCAGTCCGTGGGGCTTACCCAACCAGCCCTCTGCCAACTGCTCAACGTGAACTACGCGCAGTCGGGGATGGGAAGCTGCGAACTCATCAAGGATCCGGCCGGTCGCGTCCTTGGAACGGTCGTCCACAGCAACAACTTGCAGTTCGGGATAATCAATTTGCATGAGCGTGGTAAGGGCAGCGGGCAGTTTTTCTTCTTCGTCGCGCGCGGCAAATAGAATCGAGACTCGGGGGCAGGCGGCATCCGGTGCAGGTGGAAAATCTCTGACCCAGGGCAGACGCATAGCGCCATAAGCTACTCGCAGCCCGTAGGTAAGCCAAAACAACGCGATCAATCCGAAGAAGGTGAGTTCTAGAAGGCGCAGGATGTTTGCCTCGGAGGTACAGAAGAAAGGTTATGAGGGTGTCGAGGATAGCCGCGAGTTGTTTTCTCCAGTCACGGGTCACCCGTGGCATGTCACTCGCTCAATGCATTAGTCCCGGCGTTATCCCTCAGGTTATGCTAACACGAGATGGAAAAGACTCTGGCCATCATCGGCGCGGGGCGGGTCGGACGCGCGCTGGGTCGCCGTCTACGCGAGGCGGGCTGGAGAATCGGTGTGGTAGTCACGCGCAGCGAGCCTACCGCGCGCCGCGCAGTCCGTTTCATCGGCGCCGGCAGGCCCCATGGCGCCATGACGCGTCATTTGCTTCTCTCGCGTGTCCTGCTGGTTGCCACGCCTGATGACGCCATTCCGGGCGTGGCCCGCGAACTCGCCCGCATGGGCGCGGAGGAATTGCGCGGTAAAATTGTTTTGCACACCAGCGGCGCGCTGGATTCACGCGTGCTCGCGCTAGTGAAGGAATGCGGAGCGGCCGTCGGCAGCATGCACCCCCTGCAGACCTTCAGCGGAGTGGGCGTGCCCGCCTTGGAGGGAAGAGTCTTTGCTGTGGAAGGAGATACCGTTGGGGTGCGCGCTGCAAAGCAAATCGCCCGCGCACTTGGAGGATCGCCGGTGCGGATTGCGGGCGATAGGAAAACCCTGTACCACGCGGCGGCGGCCTTGGCTTCGGGGCACGTTCTCGCCCTAGTGGAGGCAGCGACTCAGTTGCTCATCTCGCTCGGGATGAAACACACCGAAGCGGAGCGCGCTGTTTTGCCCTTGACGCGTCAGGTTCTGGATAATTCCGAGCGCCTGGGTCCGCGCGCAGCATGGACAGGACCCCTGGCGAGAGGCGATTATAAGATTGTGGAGGCGCATCTGCGCGCGCTGCGCGATTCTCACGTGGAAGCGGCGCAGGCTTATGAAGCTCTCAACCGCTTGGCCGCTTGCGTGCTTTCCCAGGATGCTGCCGGCACTTCTGCGGAATTGGA
>QHYK01000036.1 GCA_003224085.1 Acidobacteriota bacterium
CTTTCATGTGGTGATTTTTCGACTCTTCTTTGCGAGAGGAATTAGCCTGCATGACTGTCAGAAACCTGCGTTTCACGAGTGAAATCCACGGTCCTGCCGAAACGATTTTTGATGTGGTCGCCGATATGCCGAACTACGGTCGCTGGCACCGGAATTCGCCCTTGAGATTCGTCGGGCGAACACCGCAGCTTTCGCATCGGGCGTCACAGGAGACAGGCGAACAGTGAAAGCGGCGGCCAGCCGCCGCACTCCAAACGGCAAGATTTGAGGGCGTATCCGCGAACGGGTCCGCTGTACACTATGTCCGCTATGACACGCTTTACCATCGCAGTCTTCCTTCATCTTGTCGGGATGGTCGGCCTGTTTTTTGGGTACGGGCTCGAATGGGTCGCCTCCTCTCTGCTGCGCCGCTCGACAAACGCGGAGGAAGTCCGCGCCTGGCTTCGCATCTACAGACTCTCGCTGCCCATTTCCGGGCCCGGCCTCCTGCTTCTGATCCTCAGCGGCGGTTATTTCTTTTCCATCACTGAAAGCATGAAACAGGGCTGGCTCGTCGCGTCGCTGCTGGCCATCGTGTTCGCGCTCGGGATCGGATTCGTGTTCATCTTGCCGCGCATGCGCATGCTGCGTGCTGTGCTGCCCGAGGGGAATACCCCGCTTTCGGAAGCTGCGCGCGCGTGTGTCCAAGGTCCCATGATCATCACACTGATCCGAGTGCGGTTTCTGCTCGCGCTCGGCATCCTCTATTTAATGATTGCCAAGCCCGACCTTGCCACCTCGCTTTTCATCTTGCTCGGCGCCATCGTTGTGGGCCTGGTCTCCGCCGCAACGGCGTGGACGGCACGCCCTGCGTCGCTTCGCTGACGCGCATTCGTCACCCGGCTGTTTTCTCCTCAGACTCGCGAGAACGGCGTTCTGGCAACTCGTGAACTGCCGAACGGATCGTCAGCTTCTTGTTCTTGACATCAGACTCTCGTGCGTAAGCACAAATGTCCGAGTTGGATGCCCTTGCAAATCGTCTGGGCTTGGCGCTGCAGGGAGCGCATATCCAAACGGCCCTTGTCGCCGACTTTACTGGCGTGTCAGGCGACGTGACATTGCAGGGAGTGCTTTTGGCAGACCGCCTTTGGATTTCGCTATTGCAAGGACAGCGAGGCTTCAGAACCCTAAATCGAGATGTTCTGCGCAAACAGCTCTATAAAGAGCGATTTTCGGGCAGTAATTTCGTCGCAAAAACGGAAATCGATGCGGCCCAAGCGGCCGGAGCAGATGTCCTGATTACAGGTAAGATTGAGGCCCGAGGTAAGGAATTAGCCGTTACGGTTACGGCGTCGAACGTTTCCAGGGGAGACATAATCGACCAGGAGACGTGGCAGGTTCCACGTACAGAGTCCCTAGATGCTCTAGCGCTACAGCCAATTCAAGCGAAGACTCCCTTCTATCTGCCGGGTCAAGAGGGAGTGAGCGTCCCGTCTTGTGCATACTGTCCGAATCCCCAATACAGCGACGAGGCTCGAAAGCGGAAAATCGAGGGTACAGTTGTCCTGATGGTTCTGATTGACTCTTCAGGTCGCGTCAAGGACGTATGGGAAATCCGAGGGCTTCCAGAAGATTTGACCCGGCAGGCGATGGAAGTGGTTCGGCAGGAATGGCTGTTCAAGCCAGCCCGTGATGAAAATGGGCGAGCGGTGACAATGATGGCGCCCGTTGACGTCAACTTTCGCTTGATGTGAGGGGCAGTAGACGCTCAGGTCCCGGACCAAGTCCCGTGCATAACGTCGTCGGCGTTGTCAAAAGTTTTTTAGACACCTCCACGCCTGCGAGCCGGGAGCGGGGTCAAGGGCGCCCCGTGAAAGCGGGCGTTCATCGAAGACCCTTGACGCCGCGGACGGCTCGCCACCATGCGCGGCAGGACGAAGCGGAGCTTCGTCCCTGTTAGGAATCCGTTGGTTCACCTCGACCAAGGCTCGCTCCTTAGAATCCTACGGGGAATTTAATTAACTCCACCAATCATGTATGCGATCTTAACTTCAGACCATGATTTGTTCTCCGATCTCCCCGTTCTTCTGCAAAGGGGGAGGCAGGGCACTCAATCAATTAGACGATAGGCTTTCGCCTACCACAGGACTTACCGGGCTACCCTGCATGCGCGCGGCGGTGCTCGGCTGGAAAAGGCCTTTGATTGCTTGCGTACCCGATCCGAAGGTTAGCGAGCGACCGTGGCTGATTGCGGAGGCCGCTCTGCGCCCGCCTTATTACCTGGGGATGAAGCGGCCAACGGAGATGGCCCTATCGGCATGATCGTATTGTCGCCCTTTGCTAAGGGAAACGGCTACAACAACTCCCTTTATTACGATCACGGCTCGACGCTTCGCACTTTCGAAGAAATTTTCGGGGTGATGCCACTGTTGAACGATGCTGCCAACCAGAAGGATCTGAGGGATTTGTTTGCGGTATTTCCATAGTGAGTATCAATTGCGTTGGTTCTCTAGCACAATTCGGGCATATCGCATTCACAAGTCACCTGTGGTACGCAAAAGTCCATTCAGCTGTTTTCTACAGAATTTGACGACTCTCCCCACGCCTAAAAAAGGCGGCGGATTCCTCGGAGTTACTATGCGACATTGCCGCATACCTCCGACGATGTTTCCTGCTTCACGGGCACACGCCTAAACTCGCGTTTAGGTCTTACTGTGCCTCCACAGGCTAATACCGAGCGGACTTGATGCTGAGGCTGAGCGGTAACTGCGGCGTCGATGGATAAGCGAGAGCAGCCGTCGCCACAGTTCCCCTACAGTCATAACTCCTCCGAGGTCACGCCATCTCAATGACCCGTGCTATCGCCTGCGAGACGCGTTGGTAGCGTTCGATTTGGTCCTCGAGCTGTTTGCGGCCAGTTGCGGTTAGGCGGTAATAGCGGGCGCGCCGATTATCGGCGGTTTTTCCCCACTCCCCAATGATCCAGCCCTTGATCAGTAGTCGTTGCAGCGCTGGGTAAAGCGAGCCCTCTTCGACGGTCAGCACGTCCTCCGAGGTCTGCTGGATGTAATCGGCAATCTCAAAACCGTGCATTTCGCCGCGGCGCGCCACGCTCTTGAGAATGAGCATTTCGAGCGTGCCGGGCGGAATCGGCTCACGGGCCGACATGACATAGAGAGTCTATGTTATACAGGAGAAGATTGCAATGCCTTGCTAGTTTGCGAGGGGAAGGCGTGAGATGCGACGAAGACTGTGGCCCTTCCTGCGGAGTAGAAGAATGGCGCGGTGATTCCGGCCCCAGCGGAAGGGTCGACTATTTGGGGTGAGGAATAATGGAGACAATCGTGTACGTGTCCCTCTGCACTTGAAAATAGAATCGCCAGTCACGATTTATTCTGGCCTGCCAAATATCATTGGCCTGATCGTATTTCTTGGCCCGAAGCGAGGGGTGGCGAAGGTTCTCAGCCAGCAGGCCAACCTGTTTGTCGAAAGCTTTCTGCACAGAAGCGGGAGCGCCTCGATAGTCCTGCCAGGCGCGGTGGGTTAGGAGCCACTTCATCGACCGTGGCGCTTAGTTCTCCTGACGGGTTTCCGACCCTTGCCTTTGAGAGCTGCCAGCATTTCGGCAGCACTGGCAAAGGGTCCGTGGACGCGGCCCTTCTTGAGGTCGTCCAATCCTTCCGCAAGGGCCCGGTCGACAATGGATTTAGGCGTGAACACAATCTTGCCCTTATCAGCCTGGGCTTCCAAAAGGTCCCCAATCCGGACCCCGACTTGCTCGCGCACGCGCTGCGGGATTACGACCTGGTATTTATTCTTGATGGTGACGATGGACATAGGTGAACAGTTCAACCATCCAACTCTAGCTTATCAGCTGACGAGGGACACAATCAACCTTCTTCGGCACCATAGGAGCACCGAGGGAGGCCGAAGTGGCTTGTCCGAAACGTTGGCGGGAGCAAGCGCAGGGAATGCCTGTCGTTCGTCAAAAGCCCGGCCGACTTTAAAATCACCAAGATACGGCGAAGCTGCGTAACATTGTTAATGGATGAATTCCGGGTCGGAGGACAGTACCAGAGTTTTGGCGAGGCACAGGAGCAACTCGCAAACCTGTGCGTCTGTAGTGCTCATCTGAAACCACGGGACTTCGCCGAGCCACAGTTCGATGCCGTCGTACCCTGCTTTCTTCACGAGCTCGAGCCCGCGTTCGAAGGTCCAGTCTTTCGGGATCATGTTGTCACCGATGGATTTCTTCATGGCACTCTCCTGCACGGGTGAGGGTAGGAAGCGCATCAGGGTCTGATAAGAGGCACGTATTCGTGCTGCGTGTTGAACAATTCGCCCATCGCGATGGGCGTGCTGGTTTGCTGGCGGAGCAACCGGAAATGGTCATTTTCTTCTGGCGGGAGCGGATCTTCGAGAAAAAACAAGCGATAGGGCTCAAGCGACTTTGCGAGATTGATGGCTTGATTCAAGGTGACGCGCTCGTGGACGTCGTGAAGGAGTTCCACGTCGTCACCGAGTTTGTTGCGCAAGTGCTCGAATAATTTTGGAACGAGCCGGACATAAGGCGCCGGCTCCCAGATCTCGATTGGGTTGGTCGGACCAACCACTTCGTCGTGGGCACCAGTTGTAGGCGCATTGCTGCGCGCCGCGCCGTAACCCGCATAACCGGGCGTGGTGACCTGCACACGCACATGGCGGAAGCCCTGCTCCATCGCGCGGCGGGCGTTGTCTTCGACTTCCGAAAAGCTGGTGCCGCTAGCGTGGAAGTAGCAGTCCGCGCCGTGGCGCACTTTTCCGCCTAGCAATTGATAAAGGGGCATGCCGGCTCGTTTGGCCTTGATGTCCCACAGGGCGATGTCGACGCCGCTCATGGCATTGAACAGCACCGGGCCATTGCGCCAGTAGGAACTTACGTAGCTGGACTGCCAGATGTCTTCGATTTCGTCGACGTTGCGGCCGATCAGAAACGGCCGGAGATATTGCT
>QHYK01000037.1 GCA_003224085.1 Acidobacteriota bacterium
TGCATGGCCAGCCCTTCAAAACGATGGTCGCCCAGGTACCCAAGGACTTGAATGCCATCCTGAACAAGCTGGGGCTACTGCCGCTGTTTTCTCAACCGCCACCTTGGGCGCCAGCGGTTTGTAGCAAGTGAAGTTAGGAACAAGGCTTGCAACTCAACGACTTACGTTCGCGACAAAGGGAAGTCAGGTTAGCGTGCATAAACTATGTTGCTAACATCATATTCCGAAGTGCCCGTGGGTAATCAACCCACATTCATAATGCGCTATCCATGCCGCTGTCGCCGATCGTGAGCATGCTCCGAATGGCCATTCGCGTCGAGCCAGGCTAAGAGGCCGCGAATGCTGCCTTGCCCCAATGCAATGCTCGAATCAGCAGCGCCGTAGTAAAGATTGATCGTGTCCCCGTCGCGCGCCACCGTATAGCCACAAGGAAACACAACGTCCTGAACGTCTCCATGACGTTCGTATTCCGCTTCGGGCGCAAACATCCAGGAATCCCCTCGAATCAGGCATTTTTCCGGTTGTTCAAGGTCGAAGAGGGCCAGCCCGAGCCGATATATGGAACTCGATGGCGTTCTCCGGACGCCGTGGTAAATCATCAGCCAACCTCTTGCCGTTTCAATTGGAGGTGGGGATATTCCGATCTTGTTCGCATCCCACCAAGCGCCCCGCCGGGCCTCCAGCATGAGCTTGTGATTGCCCCAATGCCGCAGATCAGGGGAGTAGGAGATCCAGATGTGAGCCCCCAGTGGCGTCATGGGCCGATGGATCAACGCCCACAGTCCATTGATCCTCCGAGGCAGGAGCGCTGCATCTTTGTCATCCGGCGACATGACCACGCCCACTCTTTCGTATGCGCGGAAGTCTTTCGTAAGGGCCAGGGAAACTCCAGGACCGCCACGCGAATACGATGTGTAGGCTATGGCATATTGCTTCAGTTCCGGAACGTACGTGATGCGCGGATCTTCGATGCCCCATAATTCCTCGGGATATCGCTCCACATCGGGCAGCAAAGTCGGCTTTTGATCGATTTGCCACCCGTCGACGCCGTTTAGCGAGCGGGCAACACACAGGTGCGAGAGCCCACGGCGATCTTCTACGCGACAGAGCAGCAAGGTTGACCCATCCGGAAGCAATGTCGCGCCAGCGTTGAAGACGCTGTTCATCGAGTAGGGCCAATCTTTTCCGGTAAGGATGGGATTGGCAGGATGCCGGCGAAATAGGGTCTCGCCCTGATTCATCACCGCTTTATTATCAAAAGTTTTCTCAGCCAGAATGCTCATCACGAATTGCTCTCCGTACCTTGTTCCAACTTGCGCATTTCGAGGAGCGCCATCAAGAAAGAAAGCGTCGATTCTGCTCCCTGGTTCTCATTGGCGCGGTCCGGATGCAAGCCGTCTCGGCATCCCCCCGTGTCGGCATCGTAGAGCGCAATCTGCAGGTCGTTATCTCCCAGAAACCAATTGAAGGCGGTCCACGCTTCTTTCCGCCAGCGTCCCTTTCCCGTTGCAAGATAGGCTTGCAGACATGCGGAAACTACTGCGCAGGCTTCGACCGGTTGCTGATCGAAGCGAGCCTTTTCCGTGTTCTTCGAGTAGAAGCCGTGCGATCCGATGGGTACGAAGTGACCCTTTATTTCGCAACGCTGAATTGTTGTCAGCCAACCTAACGCTTCGAGCCCCGTCGAAACCATCTGATCACTTCCGCTGCGCATTCCCGCTCTTATCAGTGCCTGCGGCAATCGAGCATTGGAATACGCAAGACCGTTCTCAAACCAATTCCAGTCAGTTGAATGGATGGCGCGGTAGGAATTCAGTAAGCGATTCGCAAGCGCATCTGCTGCGCTTAGGGAGGCCCGATCCCCGGGGAATGAGTCTAGATATTCCTGCAGTCCCAGCAAGGCGAAAGCGCAGGCCCGCGGGCTCTTGAACTCCACAGCCGCGGGAATGGCCAGCTCAAACAGACGTCCCGCAGCTCCTCTCAATCCAGCATCCTTGGATCTGCCGAGAACGGTCCCGAGGCCCCACAGTGCTCGCCCGTGGCTGTCTTCCGAGCCTTGGGGCTCCTGCCACTGGCGCTCGTAGCTCAGGCAGTTTCTAAACCTCCTGCTCGTTGGTTCGAAAGCCAGCCACAGAAAAGCCAAATAGCGAGAGGCTAGGTCCAATGCGCCGGCCGGGGCACTGCTCCCAAATTCCTCGAGGAGAATTGCGACGATGAGCGCCCGGGCATTGTCATCCGTGGTGTATCCCTCCGGATAGTTCGGAACCACAAAGACCGCGTGCTCCACGATTCCCGTATCGTCCGTCATCCGATGCAAATGATCCAGTTTAATGGTCGGAAGCCGGTCGAGAGCCTTTTCTGTGTTTTGGGCCGAAAATGTAGCACGTGGATTCCGCAAGCGCTCGTTGTACGCGCGTTCAAAGCTCCCCATGTATTGTTGCGCCACGCGATCCCAAACCATGTCCCTAGCATAGAGGTACGCACGTTTTCGCATCGCATGACGCTCGGTTCCGTTGTCCAATAGAGCTATCGTCTTATCGGCGATCGCTTGTGGATCGTCGAACGGAACAAGCACGCCGCGTTCATCGTCCAACAATTCGATCGCATGCAAATAAGGAGTGGAAATGATTGCTTTCCCGGCGCTCAAGGCATACGCCAGTGTCCCGGAAACGACTTGTCCTTTGTGCTTGTAGGGAGTGATGTAAATGTCTGCTGCACCGATCAATTCCACGAGCTCTTGGGGGCTGACGAAACAATTCCGAAAAATCACACTGGCCTTAACCCCGAGATCTCTCGCCAGTTTCTGCAGGTACGACCTATATTTGTCGCCCTCATGTCGCAGGACATGCGGGTGGGTGACGCCGGAAATCATGTAAACGGCATTGCTGTGACGCGACAGGATGCTCGGCAGGGCTTGGATTACGTTTTCTATGCCCTTGTTTGGGGAGAGCAATCCAAACGTGAGCAAAACGTCTTTCCCTTCCGTGCCGAAAGCATCCTTATAAAAATTAGGATCGGTAAAGTGCAGATCGGGGATGCCGTGGGGAATGAGATCAATTTTGTCGGGAGAAACTTGGAACACCTCTTGCAAGATATCGGCGGATTGCCGGCTCATGACAATCAGGCGGTCCGACAAAGCTGCAATCTGCTCCATGACCATGCGTTGGTCTAGATTTGGCTCACGTAGAACTGTATGCAGCGTCGTCACCATGGGCATCTGGAGACGCCGTAAAAGTTCGAGGATGTGGCTGCCTGCCGGGCCGCCGAAAATCCCGTACTCATGCTGCAAACAAACCAGGTCGATGTTGCCAAAATTCAGGAAGTCGGCCGCCTGCCGATAGGAACCCAACGAATCTTGGGAGAGCTCGAATCGCACTCGTGCAGGATAGCTGTAGCCTTCCGCAGTATCGTTGACGGGCAATGCCAGAAGCTCGGTAGCATGGTATTCCGCATGAATCGCGTCACACAGATCTGTCGTGAATGTCGCAATGCCACATTTGCGAGGAAGATAGTTCCCAATCATGGCGACCCTGCTCGGCAGCATTGGCCGTGGTAGGGTCGGCACGGATCGTGAAAGTTTTTCTTCCACTACTAGGGAATCAAGATCGATCACCTCGGGAGCGGACAAGGAGTCCATTGGATCGGGATCGTATCGGCCGTTGCTGACGCTTTGAATTCCGTCCTGCGGGACCGTCTTCGGCAATAACATTCGTTTCCTATCTTTCCGACCGGGTTTCTCATGCAGTTCTGCACATGCGCGACAGCACTACGCTTACATCCGTATCGAGCCGCAGCCTGCGGCCTCACCCAGCTAGACAATAGATGGGACCCAACGCTCCCAATTTCTGCAAGAGAAGCGGCGAGCGTTGAGTTGAGTAGCTAGCTTACGAATCAAGCGATAGAGCGTTTAGTATGCGCCGCCCATCCCGGCGCCAGCCGCGGCTAGTTGTTCTTCATCCTTCAGGTCGGCGATCAGGACTTCGGTGCTCAGCATCAGCGACACGACGGAGGCAGCGTTCTGCAATGCCAAGCGAGTGACCTTAGCCGGATCGATCACACCAGCCTTGATCATGTCCTCAAACTCACCGCTTTCCGCATTGAAGCCGAAGTTCTCGTCCTTCGACTCGCGCACCCGTCCTACGATCAACGCGCCTTCGTGTCCGGCGTTCTGTGCAATCTGACGAATGGGTTCTTCAAGGGCACGCCTTACGATATTCACGCCAGTGGCTTCGTCATCGTGCAGTTTGAGTTTTTCCAAGACCGGGATGCAGCGCAAATAAGCGGTTCCGCCCCCAGGCACGATGCCTTCTTCGACAGCTGCGCGCGTGGCGTGCATGGCATCCTCAACGCGAGCTTTTTTCTCCTTCAGCTCCATCTCGGTGGCCGCGCCTACCTTGATTACAGCCACTCCTCCAACAAGCTTAGCCAGGCGCTCCTGCAGCTTTTCCTTATCGTAGTCCGACGTGGCTTCTTCGGTCTGCATGCGAAGCTGCTTGATGCGAGCTTGGATCTCGCTGGATCGACCAGCGCCGCCGATGATTGTAGTGTTGTCTTTATCGATGATCACCTTCTCGGCGCTACCGAGGTCCTGCAGGTTCAGATTCTCAACCTTTAAGCCGAGGTCCTCGGTGATGGCCTTGCCGCCCGTAAGTGTGCCGATGTCTTCGAGCATAGCCTTGCGGCGATCTCCAAACCCGGGAGCTTTCACCGCCGCGCATTTCAGTGTTCCCCGGAGCTTGTTCACGACCAGCGTTGCCAGAGCTTCGCCTTCGACGTCCTCAGCAATGATCAACAGGGGCTTTCCTGCCTTAGCCGTCTGCTCGAGCAGCGGCAGCAGGTCCTTCATTGAGCTGATTTTCTTCTCATGAATCAGAATAAGCGCGTCGTCCAGCACGCACTCCATGCGTGCCGGGTCAGTGACGAAATATGGTGAGAG
>QHYK01000078.1 GCA_003224085.1 Acidobacteriota bacterium
CGGCGATGCGTTTTCTGTCCCAGACGGGGGGCCCGCTGTTGTCCGACTCCGACTCGAGCTCCTCTAATGCCAGCATCGCGGCGGCAATGTGCTTGCAACGCACGCCGACGGGACAAGAGCAATCCGCCTCCCACTTGCCGTTCGCAAACTCGAGCTGCACTTCATAAACCCGCTCGCCACGCACGCTCGCGAAGTAGAGATGATCGGGTTCGACGCAGTCAAGCTCGAGCACGCTGCCGAGGGAGGAAGAACGCTTGGTGCGCTCGAGCGACTGGAAGCCCATCGAATTGAGGAACCGCTGGAGGCCTTCGAGCGTGGCTTTTTGCACGACCATCCCCCACAGAATGAAACGGTCGCCGCCATCTTAGCTCGACGGGGATCAATTGACCACCCGTCTGGGAGGCCGGAAATCTTCACTGTGGACGTTTGCTTGTGAATGTAGTATCATACCTACATGAAACTCGGATTGCGAGAAGCGAACCAGGAGTTCTCAAGGCTCGTGAGGGCCGTTCGTGCTGGACAAGAAGTCGTATTGACTGACCGCGGCGAAGCAATTGCCGTCGTGAAGCCACTGGAGCATCGTGGGCGGGAAAAGGCATTTCAGGCGATGGTGACAGAGGGTTTAATCCGGCCGGCGCGGCAGAAAGGACCGATGAAGCTGTCGCGCTTTCGGCCGCTCAAGGTTACTGGAGGAAGGACCTTAGCGGAGGCGATCAGCACAGACCGCGAGGAACGCTTCTAGTGTGGGCTTACTTCGACAGCAGCGCAGTTGTGAAAGTTTATGTACAGGAGACTGGTCGAGCTGCTGTGCTGCGGCTGCTGCGCCAGCATGAGGTGGTCGCGTCCGCCATTCTGCCCGTCGAGATTCGCGGCGCCCTGCGCCGAGGTGCAGCAGAAAATGTGATCGAAAGCTCCCGCCTCCCCTCGGCACTGCAGCAGTTCGCTAAGGACCGTACCCAATGGAACTTGCTCGCCGTGTCAACAGAGATTCTGGAGCGTGCTGAACAGATCGTCGCGAGTCATACGGTCCGAACACTGGACGCAATCCACATCGCGTCAGCGCAGGCGTTTGCCGAGCGTTTACAAGCACGTGTGCCGTTTATCAGCGCCGACCACCGGCAGATTGCAGCCGCCGCTGCGGCCGGATTGATAGTGCAACAAGTGGGACCTAAGTGATCTGGCGCGCCCAAGGGGACGATTTTAGAACTTTTCTCAACGAATTCGTGTTAAGCGTGCCACAGGCTGAGCTCCCTATTGGGAACTCGCGGCACTTGGCCGGTAATAATCAACTAAGCGGATTCGGCGGATTCCACAACTGAAATCCCCATAGTCCCGGCCATCACCGAAACAACCGCCGATCGGAACGAGCCCAAAAGAAGCGGCGAAGCTGGCATCGAAACAGCCCTGGTCGTCCACATCTACACCTCCTGGGTCGTTGATGCTGGCCTGAGTGCAACTTCCACCTTCCGCGTCGACCGCATCGCAATACTCGAAATGGCCTAGCTCTTGGCTGAACGAGATATTACCCGAAGCAGCTGCCCATGGAGTTCGCGCTCACGGGACGTTGTATACATCGGGTGAAAATCGTAGGGGAGGTTGTGAGTGGCCGGATCACAGTCTGCTCCATTCGGATCGAATCTGATCTGAGCAGCCGTTCGCAGCGCTCGCGGTCATCGACCCCAGCCTTGCTTCCAACCATCTGATTTCCATCGCGGCTCTAGGTTCAGTAAACGCTTGACGTACAACGTATTGCGTGGTACCCTTGGCGTGTGATCCGGAGCTTTGGCTCGAAGGAAACAGAGGAGCTTTTCTACTATCATCACAGCAAGCGTTTTCGCGCCATCGAGCGCGTTGCCCTGCGGAAATTGCTCCAACTCCACGCCGCGACAGAATTGCGGGTCCTGGCTTCGCCTCCGGGGAACCAATTGGAGACGCTGCGAGGAGATCGGAAAGGACAACACTCGATCCGAATCAATGATCAATGGCGCATCTGCTTTGTCTGGCGCGAATGCCATTGCTACGACGTGGAAATCGTCGACTATCACTAGCAAGGAGCTAAAGATGAACAAGACCGAAACGCTTATGCCCCCTGTGCATCCCGGTGAAATCCTCCGTGAGGATTTCATGAAGCCGCTTGGCCTGACAGTCAACAAGCTCGCGCTCGAACTGCATGTGCCTGCGACGCGCATAGGGGAAATTGTTCATGAGCGCCGCCGGATCACTGCCGAGACTGCTCTGCGTCTGGCGCGATACTTCCATACGAACGCTGAGTTTTGGCTCAATCTGCAGAACTTCTACGATCTAGAAGTGTCCAGGCGTTCGGGAAAGGTTTCCGAGATCGAGCGCCAAGTACATCCCGCACCATCGCCGGCCTCCTGAGCGCTGCCTAAGCAGGAAGGTGAAATCCGAAACTGTGGAGTACTTCAAAGCCTCCGAAGGCTGCCTCCACAAGTTTCTGAATGTAAAAAAAGGAAAGCAGTGGCACGCTCAAGGGAACGATCTTAGAACCTTTCTGAGCGAGTTCGCGTCCGCTTCACCATATCATCAGCCCAGCCCTGTTTGGTGAGACCACTGGATTGAGACGAAACGGGTGGCCGATGGGCGCAAACGGCGAGTCTGCTGACAGATCGCTCGACCGAGAAATGATGGATGCTTGGCGACAGGCCGCGAGTGATTTAGGAATCCGCTCGTGATTCCGTTCACCTTAGTGCGGCAGGACGGCGAAGTTGAATTCTACGAGGGTTGTGCAATCGACTTCGGTGGGCCAAAAGTCACGGTATTCGGAAGAATCGACGACCGTGAGAACTCAAGGGAGAGCCGAATAGAAGCTGGATATTGCGCTTCAGACCTTTGTGCTCGCTATCGCCGGTACGATCGGCAGCTGTTCGTGGATACGCTCAACGATTGGAAATGGTTCGGTCGAGAAAATGAAACAACGCGGTTGGTAGACGGAAAAAAAACTGGAGTTAGATCGTAGATTTCGGTTCGGGGTTCTAAGCGAAGAAAGGATATGTCCGCAAAGTGCTGAACCCAAAGAATTGGGAGGTGGCGCGCCCTGAGAGATTCGAACTCCCGACCTTCTGGTTCGTAGGCAGATCGGCCAAAACTTCTAAATGCCGCATCTGGTGATCGCTTACGAGCCAAAGGCGCCACCTATTCTGCCCTTAAGTTGGACGGAAATGGGACGGAAAATCCTAACGGGCGGACTAACTGCTCAGAAATACGAAGCACGTTCCCGGACTATATAAAACAACACAAAGGGACCCAGAACAAAGGATAGCCAGACTCGGTCAATGTGCGATTTCCACATGGCTCCAGCCTTGGAAGGCTCAATGAACGAAGTTTCTTGTTTCCCGACCTACCAGCATTCAAGACAATATGCATTTGGCCGGCCCCGGCAAATCGACTTTAGCGCTCTACCGCCAAAGCCGACAAGCTCTGGTTCGCTGGCATCCGGGCGGCCCTCCGCAATCACCGCTGCGATGCGTCTTGTGTTGACTCTTGACTCATTTTCTTTCTTGAAGTTTGCAGGACTAGCCGTATGATGTCGCCGATGCCCCACGGAAACTCAAGAAAAGTGTTTCTCGTAGTCGCCGGCGGAGGCAATCCCCCCGCACATCGACATTTCGAGGACACGATTCAGCCCAAGAGAAACCTGGAGGAAGTCAGGCGATTTCTGCCGTCCCGAGAGATCGAGAACTTGGAGCGGATTTACCACGGCTCAGATTTCATTGTGTGGGGCGCGGTCGCTGGCCCAATGAACGAATCCCGGTGGGAGAAGATGGCGCCTGGGGATGTGGTACTCATCTACAACACCGGCCGCACCAGCTTCGCCGGGATCAGGGTCTATGTCTCACACCATGTGCGTGGTCTCGATTTGGATCCGGCGGCCGCCGGATTTCACGTCGTGAGCGGCCATTCGCACCAGCCCGGAAAGTTCGAGCGCGATGACGTCCCATACATCAATCCGGGGAGTGCCGGACCGCGCAGGTTTTAGTGACCGGTTTGTGTGGCGCGCTTGAAGCTGGTACACGCACCATTCACCATAGGAAGTCGAGTTTGTGGAACTGAAGGTTTAGTGGCCTTCGATTGATTCATTTAGACAGAGAGGGCTGGATTGCCTGCCCTGGGAAATGTAAGAATACAAGCGGCAAGCGACGGAGGCCCCATGCCTACCGCAAAAAAAAGGAAAAAGCCTAAGAAAACCTCGCGTCCTAGTTCAGCGGCCAAGAAGAAGACTCCTGCAAAGTTGGTGCTGGCTCGGCGCAAGCCTTCTCCCCAAAAAGCTTCAAAAAAGAAAAGAGTCCGCAGTAAAGCCGCGGGGGCAGACATGGTGTCGTTCGAACCGCGCGACCTGGGCGCTCGCTCGGGAAGACAAGCCGGGGACGTTCAGGGACTCTCCAGCGTCGAGGGCGCCGCCTCGGAGAGTGTCGGAGAATTGCTGGAAGAAGGCAATGCCTACGAAGCGGAAGTGGTCAAAGGCGTGGAAGACGCTAAAAACAGGGACGAGATGGAAGTAGAAACGTACGAAGTCCCCGAGGACAACGTTCCGGAAGAATATCGGGACCGCGATTAAAAGGCGCGGCCCCGCCTTCCGTTTTAGGGTCTATCGCGGGAAATGGCCCCAATCGCTATTTTTCCCACCCCGGAGTGAATGCCGGATTCGTAGCCTTTCTCTTCGCATATGAGAAGGGAGATGGCGCGGTCTTGATGACCAATGGGCAGAACACCAAAGCGTTGGGTCTGGAGATTATCCACGCCCTCGCCAAACAACATGGATGGACCGAATTGCCGACAGACTCGACATTCAGCAATCCTTGGGTTATAGCCCTGGTCTTTGCGTGTATCATCCTTGTCACCTATTTGCTCTTCCGGGTGATCCGTCACCGCAAGAGGTGGAACGAGCAACCCGTCACGTTGTATTTATAGCCCCAGCCGGTAGCAGAAGAATTATCCCGAATAATCGGCAACCCTTCCACAGCCGGCGCGCCGGGAACCGTGCTCCCTGCCACGCGCTGCTGGTTTTGTTTGGCTACCAGATATTCGCGCTCGGTTGCTACGAGGTCCGGACTGTAAATCATAAAAGCGGCTGTCCTTTACTCAGGTATGGTACGTTGCATCCGCGAAGACTGTATGTAGCCCGAAAAACCGCAGTTGCAGGCAGGAGAGGTGCGTTTCGTCGACAATCTTGCTCTCCACCCGGGCCATCCGAACGCCGATGCTTTGCAACCGACCGGGCGAGAGCTGAACTGGCACGAGCGGGACCTCATGCGCTGCCATTTGATGACCCACAGGTATGCGTCATCGCTGATTCACGAAACCTTTTCTTGACGTCGCACATTCCGCGAACTAACCTTCGAACGAATCTCCGGTGATCTCATGCGTCACTTTCATCCACGTTCGACGCTCAGCCTCGTGCGACTTCTTCTTCCCGCTTTGCCCTGTGTTCTCATCATTCCCGCACGTTGCCAGGACAGTGGAGGCGAAGGAACAACGCTCCGCGGCAATCGCGCGGAGATCGCCGTAACTGTGCGCGACAGTTCGGGAGAACCTATTTCTTTCCCCGCTTTGGTGAAACTCCTTCGCGGCGGCGGCATGCCCAGTGGACAGAGCGCCACATCCAAGGGCCGCGCGTTCTTCATCCTGCAGGTTCTCGGCGACTACACACTCGTAGTGGAAGCTCCCGGCTACAAGACGGCTCAGAAGGACGTCTCCGTGCCGGTGGCCGTGCGAGCAGAGATCGACGTTTACCTGACGCGGCAAACTGCCTCGGGAGACGGCTCGGAAATACCGGGGAAACCGCTGCTGGCGCCCAAGGCGAAAGAAGCCTTCGATAAGGGCTTGCAAGCTTTAAGCGAAGATAAGCTGGATGAGGCAGAGAAGTTTGCAGGCGAAGCGATTAGGCTCGCGCCCGGGCACCCCGACGTTTTGTATTTGCAGGGAGTGGTGTATCTCCGGCGGCACAACTGGCCACAGGCACAAACCGTTTTGGAAAAAGCCACGCAGATCGATCCGAGTCACGCGCAGGCTTTTGGTGCGCTGGGGATGGCGCTTTCCGATCAAGGCAAATACGACGCGGCGATTGCGCCACTGGAGAAGTCGCTGCAGCTCAATCGCAGCGCCTGGGATACGCGGTGGGTCCTGGCCAAGGCTTACTATCATCAGCAGCAATACGACGCGGCTTTGAAGACGGCGCAAGAAGCGCTCACCGATTCGAATGGGAAAGCGCCGGAGATTGAACTGCTGGTTGCGCAGTCACTGACGGCGGTGGGGCGTTACGAGGATTCGGCGCAAGTTCTGCGCGATTTCTTGAAAAAACATGGAGACCATCCGCAAGCGGCGACCGCGCGCCGCTGGCTGCAGCGCTTGAGCGCGGACGGGAAAATCCGGCCGAGCTGAATTGCGACAACTGCGGAAGGCCTTTGCGAGAAATCGATCGCCGAGTCCAGATGCTCTCGATTTACGCTAGGCACGAGGATACGTTCCCCTGGAACTGCGAGTCCCACGGAGCTGGCTCTATTTCCTCCAATCCGGGATTGGTGAGAATAGCTCATTACCTCGGCTAAGTTTAGTAGCCAAAATAAGGCCGATTTTCCAATCGTTCCGCCCGCTGCTCTAGGGCACATCAGCGATTGTGATTTAAGAGATTGAAAAACAGCGCTGTCCCATTAAAAGTCGAATAGATTCAACTGGAGGCAGGGCTCGGTATCAGTGAACTCGTCGCTGAAGTTGGAAAACCCCTCTAAAATCGGGGTTTTTTTGAAAACGGTCACGCTTAGAATCTGCAGAATTTTGTACCGGCTTAGATCGAGCCCCAGTTGCTTTTTGACAATCGCCACAAGCACGTAAACCGATAAGGCCACCCCAAGCTTGGGTCTTCACCGCGTTCTCCGAGGTGCCGTAGAAAGCCTTGATGCGTAGGTGCTGTTTGATCCAACGAAAAAACAATTCCACTTTCCAACGCGCCCGGTACAACTGGGCGATCCTCAAAGCGGGAAGGAGGAAATTGTTGGTCAGGAAGGTCAGTCGGGAATCCTTCTCGGCATCGAAATAGTGGATGCGTCGCAAGGGATCGGGATAGCGCTGGGCCGTTCGCGATCCGGTCACAGAATGGTTTGGTCGCTTCGCCATCCTGCCGATCGTTCGACGGGACGTGAGTTGCGGCAGTAGAACTGCATATTCTTTTTGGCGCGAGTGACGAAGAAGGCACAAGCTTGGGCCAAGACATACAGGCGAGCGAAGTCCACATAACCGCGATCGAAGTAAAACGCTCCGGCTTCGGGAAGCAACTCGTCGAGAATGTTGACGTCGTGAACTTGGCCTCCAGTCACATGCTGCCCCGCAGATCCAGCAGCGTGTGCAGTTTCACCGCGCTCTTGCGGCGGCGGAATTTTCCCCACGGGAAAAGCGACAGGCCCAAATCGATGTTCGTGGAGTCCAGGGCATACACGGTCTCGGACAGCTCCACGCCGAAAGGTTCGTCGCGGTAGAGGTCGCGAGCGGCGGCATCAGAATATGAGCGAAATCGGCATAGATCCGCCAGTCGCGATGCTCGTTGGCGTGGGCCAAGGTGTTGCGAGAAACCTGTCCCCGGAAGCCCATATGCTAGAGCTTGGGTTGCTCGGCACGAAGACAAGCTTCGATATCGCGGAGGCTTTCGCAATAGGTGAGCTGAGCGAAGGCCAAACAGAGGAACTGATCCCAGCAGGAGAAATCTTTGACGTAGCGATTGCCCTGGTAGCGATCGGCGCAAATTTGAAACTGGTAGGCGGGGAGGAAGTCCACGAGTTGAGAGAAAACCGTTCGGCCAAGATTCATTTACTGCCTCCGGAACAAGCTGGAAAGGCAGTGGGATGGCGCCAAAAGAGAAGCAAAAAATTGAAATCGAAAAAACTCACGGAGACCCCTTACTTTCGTTCCATCAAGCAGTTACGGTGAACTACTCGGACTTTCTTGGGACAGCACTGATTGAAAAAAGTGCTTGACACAAAGAGCGGGAGAGGAGGATGCTCCGTGAACGTTAACGTTGCAACAAAATCGTTATTTAAAGAGCGGGGGGGTGGATCTCATGTGGAATACCTTCGGTCTGAGCATTCGTAGTTTGTCTATTTTCCATAAAAAATTCAGTTTGCGGCATGCCGTGGCTCTCCTCGTTATGGTTTTGGGGATTTCGTTCCAGGCGTCTGCACAAGAAGCGACGATAGTGGGCACGGTCACAGATCCGAGTGGGTCAGTGATTGCCAACGCAAAAATCACCGCGAAGAACGTGGAAACAGGATTGGTGCACACGATTACAACGAATGAGGCGGGTCAGTATGTGCTGCCCGATCTTCACATAGGCCACTATGACGTAAAGGTCGAAGCCACGGGGTTCAAGGCTGCGGAGCAGAAAGGCATCGTGTTGCAGGTTGGGGACCGGGCGCGCGTAGACTTCCAGATGCAGGTGGGAGGAGCGACGGAGACCGTAACGGTGGAGGCCGCCCCGATCCGCGTGCAGACGGATACGGGCGAAGTGAGCAACGTCATTACCGATCTGCAGGTCTCGCAGATCGCCGTGAACGGACGAAGTATTTACCAACTCGCGGCGTTGGCACCGGGAGCCTCAAGCCAGATCAATAACTATGTCAACACGCCGGTTGGCGGCGACGCGAACGTGGAATTCAACGGCATTCGACAGAACCACAACATTTATCTGCTGGATGGCGGCGAGGATGACGACCGCGGCGGCGCTGGGGGGATGAGCATCGCTCCTTCCAGTGATGCGATCGCGGAGTTCCGCGCCCTGACTTCCAACTATAGTGCCGACTTCGGTCTTTCTTCTGCAGCGACGATGACTATGGTGCTTAAGTCCGGCACCCAAACCCTCCACGCTTCCGCTTGGGAGTTCAATCGCAATGACGCCTTTGATGCGCGCAACTTCTTTAATCCCACTACCAAGGTGGGTGGAGCTCCGAATCCTGCGGCCGAGTTGCGCCTCAACGTTTTCGGGTTCAACGTGGGCGGCCCGGTGACGTTCGGCCATCTTTACAACCTGGATAAGAAGAAGACCTTTTTTTTCTACAATATGGAATGGCGCAGACTGATTCAGGGTAACATTAGTAGCGGCCAGCAGGTTCCCGATCCCGCGACCTATCCGGGTGTCAATGGCGCGAATTTCGGGACGACTGCGATCACTGTGCCCACCCAGTCGCAGGTTGCCTCAAGCGTTCTTTTTCGAAACTGTCCCGGTGGCGTGGCTCCCGCGAACATTGCGCAGGGCCAGCCCTTCCCCAATAACACCATTCCGAGTTGCATGATTGATCCGAATGCCAGTACCCTGCTGACTGCGGGTATCTTCCCGAAACCGACGAATGGCAACAAGTTTTTTGGTAGCGCCAATGTGCCTACAAACCTGAAGGAAGAAATTGTGCGCATCGACCACAATTTCACCAGTAAGTTTTCTGTGTTTGGACACTTCGTCGCTGAGCAGGTTTCTCAGGGGTTCGCCACCAGTCAGTGGAGCGGCGATAACGTTCCCACGGTTGGCGATACCTTCGGAAACCCTTCTTATAGTGGCGTAATTCACACGACGTATACCATTAACCCGACGCTTATCAATGAGGTGGCGTTCAACTATAACGGCAATCGCATTAACATCATTCCGTTTGCTGCACAAGGGCTGAAGAGCCTAGGTCTCCCGACTGGCTACATCTCAACAAATTCGAGGCTCTTTACCGGGCCCAACAATATGAGCCGCATTCCTAATATTGACTTGAAGGGGTCCACTGGCACGCAATTTGAGATTGCTAGCTGGCCATGGAAGAACAAGGCAGATGATTACCAGATCCGCGACGATGTTTCTTGGACTAAAGGAGTTCACCAGCTCAAAATGGGCGGAAGCTGGGCAATTTACAAGAAAGTCCAGGATCTGTTTGGCACGACGCAGGGCGCCTTTAATTTCAATGGGTTGTTCACGGGCAACGATTTTGCCGACTTTCTCCTTGGCACCGCCAACGGTTATAACGAACTCGCCGTTCAAGACCACGGCTATTGGAACAACGTGTCCTGGGCAGCCTACGTTCAGGATAATTGGCGCGTGAGCCATCGCCTCACTCTTAACCTAGGCCTGCGTTGGGATGGAGTGCCCCACACTTACGAGGCGAACAACCGTATGGGGAATTTTTACCCCGCTCTTTACGATCCCGCCAAGGCGGCTACCTTCAACAACAACGGCACGATCTGCGCCGGACCACCTAACGATAATTGCAGCGCGCCTAGTCCGGGACTGGGCACGAGCCCGAACTCGATTCTCGCTGGCATTCCTTTGTACCTGAACGGCATCGGCATCCCGGGCCAAAACGGCGTCCCCAAGGGACTTGTGAACAACCATTGGGCGGCTTTTGGGCCACGCCTTGGCTTTGCCTATGACATGACCGGCGCCGGGAAGACCGTGGTTCGTGGTGGGTTCGGTATCATGTACGAACGCATCCAAGGCAACGATATGTATGACGCCGGCCCGAACATTCCCTTTAGCTTGAGTGTCAATACCCCCGGTCCAGTTGAGATGGATAATCCTAAGATAGCGCTGGCTAGCGGGACGGCCGCCACATTTCCAATCAACCCGGCTAGTATCACCGGGTTGGACAGCAAAAGCTATAAGCTGCCCAGGAGTTCCCAGTGGAGCCTCGGCGTTCAGCGCTCGCTAAGCGCTAAAACCGTTTTGTCTCTGACCTACGTAGGCAATACGAACCGCTACCAGAGCTATCGTACGCAAACGAACTTGCCTCCTCAATCTGACCTTCCTGCCCTCATCAATGGCGCTAACTTCAACACTGCACCGGGCTTGTTGTACAGCGGCTTCAACTCCATCGTCATGTCGACGAATCAGGCCAATTCCCATTACCACGGGTTGCAAGCCGACCTGAACTCGCAAGTCGGGAAGGATCTGCAGTTGCGTGCCTTCTACACGTATTCGCGCGCAATTGATTCCGCAGCCGATTCTCGTGGCCCAGGCGGCGCCGACCTTTCGCAAACCACCGACCCGTACCTCGGCTGGCGCTACGATATCGGCCCGAGCGGCTTTGACCGCACCCACAACGCGTCCGTCAACTTCATCTATGACATCCCACTACTACGCAATAGTGCGAGCCGTCTGGTGAAGTCGACAGTCGGAGGCTGGCAGATCTCAGGCATCGTCACCATGGAGTCCGGCGTGCCGGTGGACATCCACGTGGGCGGCATCCAGAGCAGTAACGGATTGCCAAATGCCAGCAATCGTCCGAACCTCGTCGGCAAGATTACCCATCCGAATGCCGTGCAATCTGGAGATCACGTGATCCAGTATATCGATCCCACTGTGTTCGCGGCGCCGACAATGGGCAGTTGGGGTAATCTCGGCCACTATGCGGTCCGCGGACCGGGGCGAGACAACTGGAACCTGTCGCTCTTCAAGAGCTTCACCTTCAGTGAATCGCGCGGCAGCCGGTTCGAGCTTCGCCTGGAAACCTTCAACACCTGGAACCATACCCAGTTCAATGGTGTCAACAATACTGTAACCTTCGACAAGACGGGCACTCGTGTGGTGAACAACTTCGGCCAATTTAATTCCGCATTCGATCCGAGAATCCTTCAGCTCGGAGGGAAGATTTACTTCTAGTTTCGAACGGAAACGTAGCAGGTTGCCCTGAAGTCGAAACGCCCCTTGCGTGCAAGTCAAGGACGCGGCGAGAGACATCTCGCCGCGTTTTCTTTAGACTGGTGCCGGGAGTGTTACAAACAGTCAAGTGGGTTTCCAATTCAAGGTATTTGTGGCGTTGGAAAAGGCACGATGTATCGTGCGCCTACGGCAAAGCGCAACTCTCGTCGCGGTTTTGGTTGTGTTGTTGCCTGGACTCATGACACGCGGACAATCGGCAAAGCCGGCGGAAGCGATTGCGCTGGAACAGCAGGGGAAGCTGGAAGAGGCCGCGGCGGCTTGGCGGGCAGTGACGGCGCAGAATCCCCGGGACGCGGGAGCGTTTGCAAGTCTTGGCGTGGTTCTCTCCAAGGAACAGAAGTATCCGGAAGCGGCTGCCGCGTACAAGAAAGCGCTTGCGCTCGACCGAAAGCTGCCTGGAGTGCAATTGAACCTGGGCCTGGCGGAATTTAAACAAGGAAATTTCGAAGCGGCCATTGCCCCGTTTCGTGCGGCGCTAACGGCGCAGCCGCAAAATGCACAGGCGCGTACGCTGCTGGGCCTGAGCTGCTACGGCGCAAAGCGATTTGCAGAGGCTGCCAAACAGCTTAAAGTAGCGGCAAAATCGGACCCTGGGAACACGGAGTTGCGGCGCGCGCTGGCCCAGAGTTGCCTGCTGGCGAAGGAATATGAGTGCGCGTTGGAAGAATTTCGGCAGATCCTGCAGCGGGACCCGGATTCCGCGGCCACGCATATCCTCCTGGGAGAGGCGCTGGACGGCCTGAGCAGGACGCCGGAGGCCATTGCGGAGTTTCAAGCGGCGGCCAAGGCGGCTCCCCGCGAGCCGGAAGTGAATTTCGGGCTGGGGTATCTTTATTGGAGGTCGCATCAATATGAAAACGCGAAGAGCGCGTTCGAAAGCGAACTGGCCGTGGATGCGAACCACGCGCAGTCACTGGCCTATCTGGGCGACATCGAGCTGAAAGCGAATCATCCGGAGGAAGCGCTGGCGGTGCTCAACAAAGCTGTGAAGCTGAAAAATGACATTCGAATCGCGTATCTGGATCTAGGGACCATCCTGATGCAGCAAAAACAAAACAAGGAGGCGCTGGCAGCGCTGCTGCGGGCGGAGAAATTGGATCCGGAGCAACCGGAAGCCCATTACCGGCTCGCGCGGTTATACCGGGACATGGGGAATATCGCGGCGTCAGAAAAGGAATTCGCCAAGGTTCGAGAACTTCACGAAAAAGTGGAAGCGGATGTGGGGTCGAAAATGTCCGCGCCCGCGCCATCGTTGCCACCGTCCTCGCCCAACTGAACTGGTGGCCCGCCCGGAGCCAGAGCCGAATTAAGATCGCCGCTTTGGCCGGACACCAAGAAATCTGGCACGTGATCGTGCGCCTCGCCAAAATTACAAGCACATTTGAAATGAATCAAATACGAGGAGGCTGTGTTACTTGTTACATGGAGGAACATTCAGCCGTTGCGGAGTTTTGGCGAATGACAGGTCAGATCGCCTGGCCGCCGAAGAGCTAAGGCTTCAGCCCTCTAGTTAGATCTAGAGAATTCGCACAAAGAATTGTCCGATGACATACCGGGCAAGTTACCGCCGCCACGCGGCGCGAACGGTTGTGCTAGAAGGCCAGTCGAGCCGCCAGCTCAATTGCCCGCGGTTGATTCACCTGGGATGCCGCGACAACTCCAAATGTCGCGGATCCAGGGTTGGTGTCCGGCACGTCGAACCGCGGATGATTGAAGGCGTTGAAGGCGTCCATGCGCAGTTGGAGCGTCATACGCTCCGTGGGCTTGAAATCCTTGTGGACTCCAATATTTGCCTCGCTCACCCGGCTTGAGCGGACATTGCTAAAACGGGTCGGATAGGTCCGAACAAAATTATTGAAATCCTGGTACACGCCATTCTTGATGCTATCGGTGGCCGCGGGCTGGTAATTGTAGCCCGGTAGATTCTGGATGCCCGTCCAGGATGGGTAGTTAGAGATGTTGGTATTTCGACTTGGGAAGGGCAAGAATTGCGAGGTGTCAAACCACTCATTCAGCGTGCCGCCTCCGGGAAGGGCCGGATCCACGCCACTGAAGAACGAGTTGGTGCCGAACACGACGGGAATACCGGATTGAATTTGGTATTGTCCGGTCAGCTCCCAACCCCCGACTAGGGCGTCGAGGAGCCTCGGCACTGATGTTCCCAACTTCCTGCGGCGGCCAAACGGCAATGCCCACACGGACGCCACGCTATATACAAAAGGACGATCTTCCCCGCCAAGTTTGTGCTCGACGGCTAGGTTAGGATTGGTACCGGTGTTGTCCGGATAAAAAGCTGTGTCTTCAAACAGTTTAGACCAGGTGAAGGAACTGAGAACGCTAAAGCCCTTGCTAAAGCGGTGCTCCACTTTTGTGAGCAAGGCATCATACTGATTTTTACCCAATGGGTTGTCGTTTTCAGTCACGGCACCAAGCAGAGGATCCCCGTAGACAAAGCGGCCGAAATTGGTGGTGGAGGTGCGGCCGATGGACCCCGTGATACACTTCGCACCGTTCGGGCAGACCAGTTGATTGAACGGATTGGGGATTTGCACATCCCAGGGCTGGGTGTCATAGGGCCGCCCATTGGGGTCAAATAGTGGCGCTCGCAACTGCTGCCAAAGAGGGAAAGGATAGTAATCCTGTACGCGTCCTTCATAGATGCCGTAGGTCTTGTTGTGCGAGTAGCCGACCTCAAACAACCATGTTTTCAACTGGTGCTGGAGGTGCAGACTGTATTCGAGCGAATACGGCCGGTTCGGGTTTAGGTTATTGAAGTCCACACCCTGCCCGAGATTGGTGAGCGCTCCCAGGGATGACCCGGTCGGCTGGAGCACGCCAGCTGGCCCCGAACCGCCTGGACAGCTTGGGTTGAAGGGATTTGCCAGCGTATCGCATGGCGTGAAATTATTGTTCGCCGACGACACCAGAGTGGTCGTCTGACTGAAGCCGTTCTTGCCGCCCTTTTCATATGTCGCCTGCGTAAACCGGCCGAACCCTCCTCGAATAACCGTGTTGTTTTCGATGCGATAGGCAAAGCCAACGCGCGGCCCCCATTCGTGCCAATCGGTGTTTGAGAACGCGCGAGGTTGCCTGTTAACTCCGGCGAAGAGTTGCACGCCAGGAACCCGGAAGGCACTCGCGGGGAGAAGCGAACCCAGGGTTTGAAAGACCATGGCGCACTCGGCTGCCGGAACACCACTTGCGCAGGAAGGCGGGGACCCCAAGATGTTCGCGTAGGCTGCCTGTGCGGCCGGGCTGATCGGATTGGTAGCGCTCAAGTCGAAATCAGCGGTCATGCGGTTATACCGTTCAGTGACCGGCTGCTCAACATCCCATCGAAGACCAAAATTCAGAGTCAGCGTTCTGGTGGCACGCCAATCGTCTTGAATATAAAGCCCGGTGAAACGCTGGGAGTAGAACCCTGTGGCATTCACGGGCACGTTGCCGCCCGAAGGGAGACCCAGCAAGAACGAAGCGAATGCGGAGCCGACACCGTTTCCCGCGCCCGACGTGGCGCTGTTCCTCGTCCAAACGTTGCTGAAATCAAAGTCGCCCTGGACCCCGATGTTGCCATCGGCTTCCTGGAGAATCCAGTATTCGGCGCCGTAGTGAAGCGTGTGGTTCCCGTGCAATTGGGTGAAGTTACCGGCCCACGTGTAATAGGTATTGTTGATATAGCCGTCCGCTTGCGACGTCCCGAAATCACCTGCAAAACCTGTAATCCGAGGGAAAGAAGGTTTGACCAACTGAGCCCCATAGCTCTGCGGGAGACCGAGTTGCGTTGGGTCGAAGCCCGCGCCCTGGTCGTGATTTGGATTTCCGTAGCGGTTAACGGCAAAGCGCAGGTCGAGGGCCTTGGTGTTGGAAAGAAGCCAGGAGTGATCGAGGCCCACGGCTCCAATAATGCGCTCCATAAAACTGCCGGTGGCGATATCTTGGAAATGGTCGTCCAGGAACTCGTGCAGGTGGGCCCAGCGCACGGCGAAGAAGCTATGGTTCGAATTATTCCACCCTTGATCCACGCGCACGGAAAGTACCGGGAAGGTGTCATGGCGCGTGGCAGGAGAGACATAGTTGTTCACAGCGTTGCCTTTGGGGAGGCTGGCCGTATTCGGGAGCGGAACGTACTTGAGAATATTCTGAGCAATCGGATCGAACAGTTGAGGGGGAATCTTGCTACCCTGCACTCCCGAAATCCAGCAATCCACGCCGCCTACCTGTTTATGTGTGGCGGGGTCGGGCACAATAGGATTGCCCGCCGAGTCGCACTTAAACGGCTGGCGGTTGCCGTTCGAATCCACATCGAAGGGGTTAAAAAGATGAGTGTAGAATTTCTGACCCCCGATGATGGCGAACGATTGGCTGAAGTCCCCCTGCCGCTCGAGCGCGGTGGGCACGGATCGAATCCCGCCGCGTGGGTCTATGTTGTGCGTATCCTCATACGCGACAAAGAAAAACGTTTTCTCCTTTCCGCGATAAACCTTGGGAATCCACACGGGCCCGCCGAATGTGCCTCCGAACTCGTTGAAATGTACCGCGGGTTCGGGGGCGCCCGCGAGATTATTCTGGAAATAGTTGGCGTTTAGCAGGTTGTTTTGATTGTATTCGTAGAGATTGCCGTGGTAATCCTTGCCCCCGGTTTTGGTCTGGATGTTGATCGTGGATCCAGCTTGGCGTTCGATGGAAGCGTCGTAAGCGTTGGTCAGGATACGAAACTCCCGCACGGAATCCATGGGCGGGATGAACGCGATGTTGCCCCCGGACTTCGTATCGGGCATGCCGTCCAGGAGGTAGTTATTGGAGTAGATGTTGTTGCGGCCACCGTTCGCCTCGAACTGTGACGCCGCGTTAAACGACCACAAGTGCGCCACATTGTTGTTCTGGTATTGCGCGACCAGACCGGGAGACAGTGTCGCGAACAGCGTGACCACGTGCGAACTTGTCGGCAGTTCATTCAATTCCTCGGAAGTGATGACCGTGCCGGATGTGGCAGAGGTGGTATCAATGAGTGGCGTTCCCGAACTGACTTCGACTCTCTCTGTCGTGGCGCCGACTTCGAGTTGGACATCAATCTCTTTGTCGTCTGCCGTTTGCAGCGTGATGCCGCGGCGCTCGGCAGTTCTGAACCCAGGCGCGGTCACGGTGAAGCGGTAAGGACCCGGGAGTAAGAATTCAATGATCCAGTTCCCTTGGGTGTTGGTCTGCGTGTGGTACTTTACGCCCGTGTCATCGGAGGTCACGGTCACTATTGCGCTTGTAACGACGGCGCCCTGCGCGTCGGTAACGCGACCACCAAGCTTCGCACGAGCCTCCTGCGGTGCGGCCTTGACAGACACACAGAGGTACAGAGCGGCTGCGAAGAAAAAGGCGCGTTTGCTGGCCCTGGCTGCGGTGTGCGGAAAGAGCGTATTTGTCCTGGGCAGGCGCATAAGCAATCTCCGGGATATCGTGAAGTCTTTCGGGACAGTAGTTCGAACAAACGATTCTTCCAATTGACACAAGTTTGGCTTCGCACCAATCCAGCTAATCCCCTAATCGGCGGTAAAGGCATCACCCTAACGCAGTCAGTATGGATGCCGTCAACAACTCGCGCTCCTGAAACGTCGACATCCAGGACCAAGACTAGCCCTGCTCGACAAGTTCTTCTAGGTCGCCGTCCGCCGATTCTGGTCCGGATGGCAACAATCCCTCATGGCGGTCACGCCGGAAACCGTGGTGCGTTGGCACAGGGGCGGATTCCGTTTGTATTGGAAGTTGCTCTCCAAGGTCAGGAGGCCCGTCGGGAGACGACAGACGTCGAAGGAGGTTCAGGAATTGATCTCGCTCGGATGGAAGCTCATTTGGGTGTGACTACTTTTCGACGACGCCGAAGTGGCTGGGAATCAGTGGGATAGCAGGATAAGTGGCTCGGTAGGGCCCCTCAAAATGCCGGGCTATGAAAATAGCCCCGGCTTTTCGTTCAATCGGCGCCTGTCAGCTTCTGTTGGGCCAAGCGCGCGAGCGCAGATCTCGACAGTCGTTCCATCCGGCCGAGAAGCAATTTCAACTTACGAGATTGGTGGATGGCAGCCCGATAAAGATGCAGCGCCTCAGGGTAGAGTTTTAGGTTGACCGTCTTGTTCTGAACTTTGTAGGTGCACTCAAAATATGGACCGTGACGCTTGGCGGGACCGCGGTGACAGGCGCACTTTTTGTTGCCGCATTTCATCATTCGCTTCAGCAGCGTCCCCTTACAGAAGTAGTGCAGGTGAACGATCTCCCGTTTGAGAGCTGCAAAGCGTTGGGCATCGGAACGGATCAGGGCAGCCAATCTGGTTTTGGCGATTGCTTTCATAAGCTACCTACGGTATATTATACCGTAGAAATATGATCAGCGTCACACCGCTGACCTCGCTCGCGTTTCCGTCTGCCCTGGATCGGGGAGGCGCTGGCTCTGAAAGCATCGGACCTATCCCCGGATTGCCGCGTTATTTATGTTCGGCGCTCAATCTGGGGCGGCAAAGAACAGCTACCCAAGACTCCCAACGCTGTGCCCGAAGTGGACGTGCCCGAATTTCTGGCGCGGGTTCTGCAAGAACACGCGCCAGCAAAAACGGGCTATCTCTTCGCGGCATCCACGGGGCGGCCGCTAATGCAGCGCAACGTTCTTGGCGTGCTTCATGACATCACGCCTTCCGCAGATTTCGCACCGAGGTACTGCGGCGGGCGCGGGTCCCCGAAGACCTTGTTCGTTTGTGGCTGGGGCACGCGAAGGAAACCGTTACTGACCTCTATGCGGATGGATTGAAGAATGATTCCGCATGGCGGAGGGAATATGCGATAAGGCGGGCTTGGGCTTTTCGCTGGCTGGGCTACTTGGGCTACAAAACGTTGTGTAGATTGACGCTGCGAAAGTGAATGACTGGGCGAATTTTAGAATGGCGCGCACCTGAGAGATTCGAACTCCCGACCTTCTGGTTCGTAGTTGGAAAGGCGGGAGATTCTAAAGCCTTGCAGGTGTCGCACTTACGGGCCACACCCTATTCAAAAATCCTGCCTCAGTTGGTACACATACTTTCATTTTGTGAAGGCAAGTGTGGTTTTTGTCGGGCGAACCTGTCGCTCCGGTGTGTCATGTCAAAGATTGACATGAACAGATCCCGGGGCTAAGCTTGGTGCGAAGACGGTTCGGAGGGAGAACGCTGTCCATGGACCAAATGAACGTCTCGATTACCGATGAGCTTGCCCACTACGTTCGAAAGAAAGTGAAAAGTGGCCGCTACAACAACGCCAGCGAAGTCGTCCGCGAAGCGTTGCGGCGCATGGAAGACGAAGACAACCGCGCATTGCGCCTAGCAAAACCGACAGCAGAGGACCTTCTCACCGATCTTACTGAAGAGCAGCTTGACGGCATCCGCCGGCACGTGCGTGCCAGCATTGAGGATATCGAGGCAGGCAAGTTCGTCGAATACGAGGGACGTGAAGGGCTGAAGAAGATTGCGGATGGGGTGAAGGCCAGGGGGCGCAAGCTCGTAGGTGGAGAAAGCTCTGGCCGGTAATGCGGTACCGTGTCTCGGAGCATGCTGAGCGGGATTTAGATGAGATCTTCGTATATTGGGCCACGCGAGTGAATCTGGAAGCTGCAGACCGGGTCGTTGAGCGGATCACCGAGCGTTTCTGGCTGCTCGGAGAGCACCCAGGTGTGGGTAAGCTCGCACGCGACATGGCCCCGGGAGTGAGGTGCTTTCCTGCTGGAAAATATCTAATCTATTATCGTAAGACCAGCCGCGGGACAGACATCCTCCACGTTTTTCACGGTGCTCGGGATCAAGTGAGAGCCTTCAAAGCGGCCCCAAAAAGCGGATAAGGTAAACCCCCGGCCTTCTGGTTCACAGGCGCATTTTGCACACTACGCCAAGCGACAGCCAGCCTACAGCAGCCAAAAGAATCGACGAAAAGCGCTCTCTGTTTCGGCTGGCTTAGGCTGGCGTATGGTGGAAAAACTCGTCCCGGTCAATGCCCTGAGCAACAACTCATTGCTCAGCGCCCGTCGATGATAAATCAGGCGCGGGAGGTCTTTTGCCAGGGGAGATTCCCGGCATCCTTTGTGCTCATTGTGAGCCCATCGCCAGCTGTCCCGTCGACTTTATATGCCGCTTCCCTCTCGTAATACTTCAGCAGGCCGCCCAGTCGTTCTCAACACCGCACTGCTCCCGTGTTCCTTCTTGCCTCCGTCTGCGAAGGAAACAAGATCCGATTGCCTTGGCGCACGTGCCTACACTTGCACCAACACGGACACTGTACATGACGCAAGTTATTGAAAAATATGGCGCGCCCTAGGGGACGATTTCAGAACTTTTCTTAGCGAATTCGTGTCAAGCGCGCCACAGGCTGAGCTTCCTATTGACAGACTTGCGCCACTTGTCCGGAAGGGCGATCAGGCACTAGCAGACTGAGCCGCATCGCGCAAGGCATCTGAAGCCGCAGCCGCGCTCAGCGTTTGGTCTTGAAAGCGACCGTATAACTTTCGAGCGGATAGCCATCCTGCGATGCGAATGCCAGCGGGGTGAGCACGAAGCTGTAGTTCCAATCCGGTTTCAATACAACAGGTAGCTTAATCGACAGATTGCCAGGCAGGAATTCCGGCGCGCCGCTGATTGGGAAATGCTCGTTTCCGTCCGGTCCCAAGCTAATCGAATAACCGTGATGTTTAGGCCCGGCTTGTGGATCCAACGCCTTATCGAAAGTGATTACGAGTTCTTTGATTGCCGGGTCGGCATCCTCAGAGTGATTCGGGAAAGGTTGCATACCACTTACGTGAACGCAGCGCTGACTGAATCTGGCAATCTTTTCCGAGATACGCGGCGCGAGCGAACGGTAGAACTGAGCTACCACAGGAATGAAACTCTCAAATGTTCGGTAATGGCTGCGCTGTGAGCTGTATTGATGGAGCAAGTCAACAAGCTCGTCCATCCATGCGAAGCCAGTCAACTGCTCTCCCCGCATAAGGTACCGGACTTCACGGCTTTCATGGCCCCGCGATTCCATATACTGAATTACGGCTGCCCGGACGAGCGATTCGATGACCATAGTATCTGAGTTTCCGTAGGCTTGTGCTCGCATCTTGTCGGCGACACGCTCAAAGACCTGCCTCGCAGAAGCAAACTCGCTCTTGTGTTTTGCGAACGCCGGGTTCACGAAGGAATGGTTGAACTCGTGAATGATCGCGTCCAGGTAATCCGTACTATAGGTGGGAGTTCCCGAATCATCTTGAGTCCAGCATCCGATAATGGAAAAAAATTGTTCATGTCCATTGGGCCAAACAACTCTAGGGCCGTAGTTCCCGCCACCGTTATTCATCCCCAGAATCAAATGGTACTGACCCATCCGAACATCCCCATAAAAACTCTTGTACCAATCCAGATCAAGATCGTTTAACACCACTCGAAAGCGTTCCGTCGCGAGATGATAGAAGGACTGATGCGCCGCGAAGAATTTGTCAAAATGAGTATCGCGATAGAAATCGGCCAGCCGTTGGGCAAAGAGGATCGCGTTGTCCTTACCGAAGCGAGCGTCCGGAATATCATCCGTAAAGGCAACAAGCGGCTTCAGCGCCGGTGCGGGCGACAAATGAACGGCCAGACCCATCACAGCGTCAAAACCCACCTCCCTTTCGCCGGCCAGCTTCCTCGCCAGGGCTACAGCGGGGTGCTCCTTATAGGGAGAGAAATACGCATCGATGTCCGCTGTATAGGTCTTGAGCGGACTCATGTTGTACTCGGAATTTCCAGCTAGCCGGAAAACGATGCTGAGCAATTCAACACGCGGATCAACGCGCGGCGCAAGCGACGGTTCGCCGAGCGTAGGGCGGACGAAGACGAAAATCAGACCACGTAAACAAACAAATCGTAAGTGGCGTAAGCGCATTTGGCGGTCACTAGACAGCCGCGTTTCTCGGAGCCGACGTGAGAAAATTAATCTGCGATCAGCGGGGTGTCAACTGATGAAATGATCCCGACCTCTGGCGACGGCACACTCGGAAACAGTCCACTTGGACGACCGGACAAGTGAAATTTGGATTGGTCTCATCCTGGCCGAGCGTTGGACTTGAGTTCGAAACGAGGTAAAGGGTATCGCTTGAAGTTGTTGAAAACAAGAACCAGAAGGCGGTGGCGCGCCCTGAGAGATTCGAACTCCCGACCTTCTGGTTCGTAGTTGGGAAGGGGGGAGATTCTAAAGCCTTGCAGGTGTCGCACTTACGGGCCGCACCCTATTTAAAAATCCTGCCTCAGTTGGTACACAGGTTGGTACACTACAACAACTGTGGGTCATCAAAATGCCATCACGGATGAAAATCAAGCGGTTGGAGCAGCACCATTCTATCTGTTACTTGCGGGGCGCCCTTCAACTATGATCGAACCATGGTTACCCTTGCCTGTGCGGTGGTGGCTTACCTGCGGTCGCTTTTTCTGCCACCTCACAAACTCGCCCTGGAAGCCGTCGCTCTTCGCCAGCAACTCGCCGTCTTCAAGCGGAAGCAGCCCCGGCCCAAACTGGATCGCCTCGATCGGCTGTTCTGGATTGTGCTCCGCCGGCTGTGGGAGGGCTGGTCCGAAGCCCTGATCATCGTCAAGCCGGAGACCGTGGTTTCCTGGCATCGCGCCGGATTCCGGCGGTTTTGGCGGTGGCGGTCTAGAGCGACGTCGACCGGGGCGACCACAGGTGAATGCGCAGATCCGCCAGTTGATTCCACGCATGAAGGCGGAGACTCGGTGGTGCGCCTCGCATTCACGGCGAACTGCTCCAGCTCGGGTGCGAGATTTCCGAGCCCACGGTTTCGCGTTATCTTCACAACCTAAACGGTTGTCGGAATGAGGGCAGAGCGAAGCGCTGGCTGGCCTTTCTCAACAACCACCGCGAGGTAATCGCCGCATTCGACTTCTTCACGGTTCCGAGCCTGACGTTTCGCATCCTCTACTGCTTCTTTGTTATCGAGCATGGTCGCCGACGGATCCTACACTTCAACGTCACGGAGCATCCGGCCAGCGACTGGATCGTACAGCAACTGCGCGAGGCTCTGCCGCTTCCCTGTCCCTACCGCTACGTCCTGTTCGACCGTGACACCAAGTTCAGCGGCGATGTGGTCGCTTCGCTCTTGCATCCGGCACGCCATCTAAAGTTCTGGTGGAAGACTCTCAGGACTCGTTTCAAACGGAGATACAGCACGGGGTCCTCTTCGGAATCGTACTCTCCGGTATTCCAGGCTCATAAGCGCCAGAAGCACAAGAAACGCGGGAACGGAATACTGCAAACCCATGACGACGAAAGTGCTGCCCGCAATTGCGATCAGGACAGCGATACCCAGAATATTGGACACCGGAAAGAAGCGAAGTTTCAGAGGCAACTCCTTGACTTTTGTTCCTATGGCCCGGCGAAACCTAAGATGGGTGACGAGAATAACGATCCACACATAATACATGCCGGCCACGGCAGAACCGTACAAAAGGAGGAAGGCGCGCTGCGGCGCGTAGACCGCAAGCAAAATCGCAATGACCATACCCAAGCTCGAAACTGCGAGCGCGCGATGCGGGACGCCTTTAGAGCTTAAGGCGCCCAGCGGAGCCGGCGCTAGACTCCCGCGCGCAAGTGAGAACAACATTCTGGTGGAAAGATAGAGGTTTGTATTCGCACTGGAGAGGGCCGCTGCGATCACTACGAGGTTCATGATCGAAGCGGCGTAAGGGATTCCGACAGATGCAAACGCCCGCACGAAGGGGCTTCCGGACAGGGTTCCGTCACCGGTTTGATTCCAGGGTGTGACCGTGACCATCACCGCGATAGCCAGGACATAAAAAAGGATCAGGCGAAAAACCATGGTGCGCATCGCTCGGGGAATAGCTTCTTCAGGACGCTTGGCTTCTCCCGCGGTAACGGCCAATACCTCCACGCCCATGTAACTGGACATGGTAAGGGTGAACGCAAGCCACATGCCTCGAAGCCCATGAGGGAAGAAACCGCCAAACGCGGTGAGGTTCGTAAGTCCCCTAGCGGGGCGCGGCGACAGCCCTGTGATCAGGACGACTCCCACGCCGATGAAAACAATGATCGCGGCAACTTTTACCCAGGAGAACCAGTATTCGAACTCTCCGAAGTTGCCTACGTGCAACGCATTGATGCAAACAACCCCGAGGGATACGACGGAAACCCAGACCCACTGCGGAATGGACGAGAACCAGAACTGGAAATAAATGGCAACCGCCGTCACCTCTGCACCGATAGCGATGATTTGCACGAGGCCGTACGTCGCACGAACGGTGAAGCCAGCCCAGGGATTCAAATAGCGCTGTGCGTAGATGCCGAAAGATCCGGCAACCGGATGGACCACAGCCATCTCCGCCAGCGAGTAGGCCATGATGAGCGCCAGGAACGCTCCGAAGATATAGGTCAGAATGACGGAGGGTCCGGCGAGGCTTACGGTGACGCTGCTGCCGAGGAAAAGGCCCACCCCAATGGCGCCGCCGATGGCGATCATGGATAGCTGCCGCTCAGAAAGCTTTCGCTGCAGATGGGAGGAGCTCACCGCCGCGTTCGCTGGTGATCCGTTCTGGAGCGACTCGTTCGTAATCGTCATTGCTGGCCTACCGGATACAGGAGCACTTTGGCGAATGCTGCAAAACGGGCATCCGAGAGAGCGCCGTACAGTTCAATTGCCTGCGATCCCCTGGAGAGCATTTAGGAATAATCGAATTTCTTCATGCGTGTTGTAATGAACCAACGAGGCCCTTACAGCGCCGCAGGCCGGCGAGATTCCGAGGCGCTTCATCAGACGTGGCGAATACATATGGCCGTCGCGGACAGCGATGTTCTTTTCTCCAAGTTTGGCGGCCAGTGTGGCTGGCGGGACGTCCCCCCAATTGAAACAGATTGTAGGGACTCGCTGGTTGACAGCGGAGGGATCGTTGACGCCATATACCTTGACGCCCTTGATGGCGTGTAATCCGTTCAAAAGCGCCTGTGACAGTGTGGCTTCGTATGCGCGAATGAGTTCCATCGAATGTACCAGCCGTGCGCGCAGACTATCGGGGCGATCGTTCTGGCCGGGCTCCTTTCCGAGGCCGGCCAAGTATTCAACCGCGGCACTCATTCCGGCAACGTTTTCGTAAACAAACGTCCCAACCTCGATCTTTGAAGGTGGAACATCGGGAATGAAATCTTCGCGGAAGGTGGGCAGCGCCTCAAGGGCTTTGCGCCGGCCCCAGAGAAAACCCATATGAGGACCGAAAATCTTGTACCCGGAGCAAACGAGGTAATCACATCCCCAGTCCTGAACGTCCACGGAGCCGTGAGGTGGGTAATGGACACAGTCGATGAATACCTCCGCACCCACGGCATGGGCACGCTGCGCCACGCCAGCTACATCGACAATTGTGCCCAGTGCGTTTGAAGCTGCGGTGCAGGCAACAAGCCGAGTGCGAGAGCACAGAAGTTGCTCGAGGTCTGAGAGATTCAGACTGCCGTCCTCGCGTACCTTCCACCATCGGATGACGGCGCCCTCGCGAGTTAATGCCAGCCAGGTAGCGACGTTGGCCTCATGATCAAGTTCGCTGACGATGATTTCCCTGCGGTCAGAAAGGCTCTGGCCGAGCGCCAGGCTTACCAGCCGGATGAACGAAGTAGCGTTCATGCCAAAAGAAATCTCATCCGGATCGGCGGCATTCAGAAGGGCAGCCACAGTCTGCCTGGCGCGGGCAATGACGGCGTCCACTTCCTGGCTCTCGCGATAAGGGCCACCTCTCTGCACATTCCTACAGAGCAGATGGTCATTCATCGCAGCGAATACCGGCTGGGGGATTTGCGCGCCGGCAGCATTGTCGAAAAACACCGTGCCGCTGCCGCGATTCAATGCGGGAAACATTCGCCGCACGCGCTCGATCGGAAACTCAGCCATCCTTGTCCCTTCCTGTCGCACGATCTGTGCCTTACTTACCACCAGCTCTGCCAAGAGCGCTGTCCTCGTCAGTTCTGAATCCGTTGCAGAGCCTCAAGCGACATTGAGCGCGGAACTTTACCGCCAATGGCGACCTATCTCGCTCCGTGACAAAAGACCTGCGGCAATGCCTTCACGGCAACCTCCTACTGGCCCTTTATCTACTGATTTCGCCGACGAGTGCTCTCCAACGTCCGAGCAGATCTTGTGCTTCCTTGTCATATTCCTGGAAATCGACGTATTCCTGCGCAGTGGGAGCGGAATCTGCGCTTTCCACGGCGTCGGCAACGTTGGCCAGGGCAGCATCCAACATGATTGGCTCGACAAGCGCGGCATATCGATTAACGGAGGCGACCTGCGTAAGCCGGCCTTCGATCTCCGACATCCTTTGTTCAATGGATTGAACGACCTGATCGTTTCCACCATTCGGGTTTTTGCGCCGAGCTTCCAGCGCTCCCCGCTGGGCACGAATCTCATTGACGGTCTTGTGAATTTCGCTGATGCGGTCTCGAATTTTCACGGCCAACTCGTACTGTTTGTCGAAATCGGTTTGGCTGATATGCACCCGGGGGTCTGGTTTAATTTCAAGCGAAGCCGAATAGTCTTTCCCACCGACACTGAGCTTCACTTGATACATGCCGGGAGGAACGACCGGTCCGCCGCCATTGGCAAGTTCCAGAATGTAGATGCCCGGGATTGTAGCCGGGCCTTCTTCCCTGAAATTCCATACGTAACGATTCATCCCCGTGCGAGCAGGCAGCGAGTCTTCGCCTCGGCCTGAAACTCTCCGCTGAGCGCCGGCGCCGGCGGATTCTGCTCGTTGCTCACTGGAAGCTTTGTGCACAAGGCGACCCTTGGCATCGAGAATTTCGAGCGTGACCACTCCAGGCACTGAACGAAGGTAGTAGTCAATCGTAGCGCCCGCCGGAGGATTATGTCCGACATTTTTCCGAGAACCGCCTCCAAATCCACCCTGCGTGTGTACGCGGTACGCGATTGCCGGTGCAAACAGATGAGCAGGCTGAGAGGCAATCTGCGAGTTTGCTTGAAGGAGGGGCGTGATATTGTCTAGCACCCAGAATGCCCGCCCATGGGTCGCAGCGATTAGATCATTGCCGCGGATGGCGGTGTCATACACTGGAGTGATGGGCAGGTTAAGTTGAAGCGATTGCCAATCGGCGCCGTCATCAAGGGAAACGTAGATACCGAGTTCGGTTCCAGCATAAAGCAAACCCTTTCGCTGGGGATCAGCGTGTATGGAGTGGACGTAGGCGTCCTTTGGAATGCCGTTCGTGATCTCCGTCCAAGTTTTGCCCAAATCCGCGGTTTTGAAAATCATGGGATGAAAATCGTCGGAAAAATGCAGGTCGGCTGCAGCATAGGCGGTGTTCGCATCAAACGGAGAAGGCTCGATCAAATTGATGCGAGACCATTCGGGCAGCTGCTTTGGAGTGATGTTGGTCCAGTTTTTTCCACCATCCTTTGAAAGATGAATCAGGCCATCATCGGTTCCCACCCAAAGGAGGTCCTTTTGAATTGGGGATTCCGCGACTGCAAAAATCGTGTCGTAGTACTCCGCACTGGAGTTGTCGGGAGTCAGAGGTCCTGGAGTGGATTGCTGCTTGGACTTGTCGTTTCGGGTTAAATCCGGGCTAATGATTGTCCAGTTCCTACCACCATCCGAAGTCTTGAATAGCACTTCGCCGCCCAAATAGAGAACATTCGGATCATGAGGGGATAGGGCCATGGGAGCCGTCCATTGGAAGCGGTGCCGGAGATTCGCAGCGGGATGCGCTCGTCCGCCGAGCCAAGGAGCGATATTCATGACCTGGCCCGTGTGGCTGTCGTATCGAGTAAAATGACCAGCATGATCCCCACCGTAGACGATCTGTGAATCGCGAGGGTCGGGCCAGTTATACCCCGATTCGCCGCCGCCAACAGGACTCCAATCCCCTACATCGATTACGCCATGGTCCGTGCGGCTGCGAATCGCTACGGTCGAGCTGTCCTGCTGTGAGCCATAAAGGCGATAGTCGAATTCGTGGTTTATGGCAACGTGGTAAAACTGTGCAGTCGGCTGGTTGTCTTGTGGTGTCCAAGTCGCGCCGCCATCAACAGTAATCGTCACGCCGCCATCATCCGCCTCAATCATGCGCTTGGGATTGGCGGGGTCAATCCACAGAGCATGGTTATCCCCGTGAGGAACAGGCAGCGACTCGAAGGTTCGTCCACCATCCGTGGAACGAAAAAGGCCGAGATCGAGCAGATAGACGGTATTCTCGTCCTGCGGATCTGCATAGACGTGATTCTGGTACCAGGGGCGCACCCACATGGGATCGTTGTTCATCATCTGCCAGTTCGCGCCCCCGTCGTCGGAGCGATACAGCGCGTTTTCCTTGGCTTCGATGATCGCGTAGACACGATTGGAATTCGCTTTTGAGACAGAAACTCCTATGCGGCCCAAGATTCCTGGCGGGAGACCATGGCCTTCGAGGCGCTTCCAAGTCGTCCCCCCATCCACGGATTTGTAAAGTCCGCTGCCGGGTCCACCGCTGACCATGCTCCACGCGGAGCGGCGGACTTCATACATGGCGGCCAACAGAATGTTCGGGTTATTGGGGTCAAAGACGAGATCCGTGGCGCCCGTCTTGTCATCCACATAAAGAACTTTCTGCCAGGTCTTACCTCCATCCATGGACCGGAACACACCCCGCTCTTCGTTGGGGCCAAAAGCGTGTCCTATGGCCGCAACAAAAACATGCTCGGGGTTAGTCGGGTCAATAAGTATGGAAGCGATATGCTGGGTATCCCGCAATCCGATGTTAGCCCAGGTCTTTCCGCTATCGAGCGACTTATAGACTCCATCACCGAAAGAAATGTCGTTCCTCAGGCATTGCTCTCCCGTGCCTACGTAAATAATGTTGGCGTTTGAAGGAGCTGGCGCGATCGCTCCTATAGAGGAAACGTGCTCGTGGTCAAACAGGGGAGTCCAAGAAGCACCACCATCGGATGTCTTGAACACACCGCCCGCTACCGCCCCGAAGTAGTAGACATTTGGATTTCCCGGAATTCCGGCCACAGCTTCCGCTCTGCCCCCACGGAACGGACCTACTAAGCGCCATTTCATGCCGTCGTACAGGTTGGTTGGGATGGATTGGGCAAGAGCGCATTGCGCGAGTCCCTGCGCCATCAGTATGGCAGCCATGAGTATGAATTCCGTTCGCTTAGCTTGGCGAGCCGACATGTTTCCTCCAACCGTCAATCGAGATGTGAATTCCTAATGGACGCGCCCGTCTCCATGCGAAACGGATAGTTGCTGATAAATTGTCCCGGCATTGTCCGCAAAGGTTGCATGGAATTGCGGATACTGACGGAAATCGGCATATTTCTTCATGTTGATGTGTGCGCGAACCTCCGCGACGGAAACTCCGGAACGCTGTAATTTTTCAACTTGCGCATAAAGCTCCGCTAGATAGTCACGAAAGCGGGTCAACGTGGCCGGCGTCCCAACGTCAAAATGTCCCGGCACAAAATAATCTACCGGCAGACGCAGCATCGAATTCAGAGCCTGAATCCAATTGGAGACGCTTCCCTGGTCCATTGCTGGTGAGCTATTTGTCAGGTATAGATCACCAGTGGCCAGTGTCTTCTGTTTTGGAAAATAAACGTAAACGTCGCCCATGGTGTGGGCTGGTCCCACCATCACAACCTCGACCGGAATGTCATCGAGGAAGATGGTGAGTTTATGGTCCAGAGCCTCCGTCGCAGGCCGGAATGCCAGCTGCGGGGCGTCGCCAACGGCCGATTGGGCTTCGGTACGTTGCGTTTTCGAAATCAACTGAAGGGTTTTCTCTCTCGTGAAGGCCGAGCTGATAACTATGGCTTCCGGCCCCACAACCCCGTTTCCACCCTGATGGTCGGGATGGTAGTGCGTGTTGATGATAAATTGAACTGGCAGCGCGGAGATCGCACGTATTTCCGCGAGCAGCTTCAGACCTTCCGCCTTGTCTAAACCAGTGTCAACAACGAGGATGCCATGCAGCCCAACTAGAAATGTGGAATTGGCGCTGTGATCGTTTTCGCTGATGTAAGCGTAAAGATCCGGCGCCAATTTCTGCACGTGCGGGCTTGCGCATGGCGCCAGCGCGCAGACAAGTAGGAGTGCTGTTGCGTATGCCGAGCGCCGCATCCGTCTGCTCATTCCCGGGTTCCTAGAAGCTAAGCTTCAGCCCAAACTGGATTAGCCGGGGTCCGCCCGAGCCCAGACCGACATTGTTCTGGGCGACGTCGGGGGTCTGGAAAATCGCACCAAAATTTGGCGCGGTCAAAATGTTGCCGGGCAGCGCAAAGTTTGGATGATTGAAAATATTAAAGAACTCTGCGCGAAATTCGATAGTGGCAGTTTCCGCCACCCGTGTGTCCTTCATCATGGCAAAGTCAAAATTCTTGAAAGGCGGGCCTTTTACGATGTTTCGACCCGCGTCGCCAAACGAGAGCGGCTGGTTGAGCGTAAACGCCGCAGTGTTAAACCATTCCGCGACCGTCCTAGGGCCGGCGTTTGGGTTCCCAATGAGGTCCGGGCGGTCGGTCCCAAGTCCCGTGCTGCTTTGATCAGCGCCTGTCAATACAGAAAGCGGCTGACCGGTTTGCAGCGTCACGATTCCGGTGGTCTGCCAGCCATCGGCGATCAAGCGAGGCATTGCGGACACGAGATGCCGAAGAGAGGGTATCTGGTAGACGTAATTAGCCGCGAAGCGATGCCGAATGTCGAAATCGGAGAGCCCGCGTTCTGCCCGAGTGTCGTAGTTGTCTTGCGGAAAGATCGTCGTGCCGTTAGCTCCAGAACCGTAGAAGACGGAGGCGCCATCGATCGATTTCGACAACGTATAAGCCAGACCAAAGCTCAAGCCGTGACCTGCGTGCTTGTCTAGCTTCGTCTGAAGCCCGTTGTAGGCGGAACTAACCGAGTTTTCTGCCTGGAAAATTTGTGCGTAGCCGAAATAAGGCACTCGCGCAATGCTCGGGATGGCTCCGGGCCCTTGAGAAGCGAGGAATTGCGCCGCCGGTGCGGGAATGCCCATCAGCTCCATGCGCGTAACGACATCGGGTGTCAGCGCGTTGATTTGAGCTTGCGTAATGTATGCTTGGTCGATTTGGCGGAATCTAGGCAGGTGCGTCCCCGTTGAACCCACATATCCAATTTCAAAGAGCATGGCCCCTGGCAGTTGGCGCTGCACGTCGAGATTCCAGGCCTGCGAATAGGGCGTCTCGAATCGTGCTGGCGTGATGGTGATCACTGGGAAGCCCGAAGGTGCGAAAGAATTCGGCCAACCGAGCGTGGGAGGCAGATCGAAATAGTCCGGCATATAAGGCGGATTTAGGAGTACGTTGCCTGAAATCTGGCCGAGGACTGTGTCGTAAAAGATGCCGTACCCGGCACGCAGAACGGTCAAATGTTTCTGCCCGGGAGTCCACGCAACCCCGACGCGCGGCGCGAAATTCTTGTAGTCCGGATTGTATAGCCCGCCTTGATTTTCGGTAACCATCCCCGATGCTTCGAGTACGGAAAGATCTGTTTGATCCGCGGTGGGTGAGAGAAATTGGGAAAAACGGTTCGGTCGGAAGGTGGTAGCGCGCCCGGTGGCGTCGTGAATGACGGTATTGTATTCATAGCGCAAGCCGTAATTGAGCGTAAGGTTTGAGCGGAGCTTGAAGGTGTCCTGAGCAAAGAAATCGTAGCTCGTGATTCGGTAACTGCGAGCACCGTTGCCAACGAAGTGAAGCGAGCCGCTGGGAAGGCCTGCCGCGAAATCCGCGAACGGATTGACGATGCCCTGGGGATTCAGCGTTCCGGTGAAGGTGATTTGTCCGATAAAGTCGAGGTCATAAAGGATGTTGTCGCGGACGTTGCGGATGTCGGTTCCAAATTTCCATTCGTGGCGGGCTGTCGTCCGGGAGAAGTGATCAATCACTTGAATAGTGTTTTGCGCCGAAGCTGTCGGGTTGTTGTTGTTTGACCCGAGATTCGAAAATGCCCCTCCGCCGGACACAAGTCCGCCAGCCATCGTTAGGTTGGGAATATTGCCCAGATTCAGAGGTGAGTTTGCCGGCCAGCCGGTGTTGAAGCCATAAGTGGCGGCTTGAGGGCCTTTTTCGTTGTACTGGCTGTCCGTATTGCGTGTGAAGCCAAGGCGGAACTCGTTCAGGGATGACGCGCTCAGAATTCGCGTATAGCCAGCCGAGAAGAGATGGGTGCCGCCCGTATCAAACCCGCCGTAGCCAGGGATAGCCGTGGTTTCCTGGCCCGGAGTGAAAGGATTGAAAATATTATAGCGTGTGTAGCTGTATCGAGCCGTGATCGTGTCGTTGCGTGCCGTACGATGGTCAATCTTGAGGAGATATTGGTCAGTCGAGTCCGTAAGTCTGGGTGAGGAGATGAAATTTCCTCCTGCCTGTGTCGTGTTAGGCTCCGGATATAACTTGAACAGCTGAGCAGCGACCGGATCCAGCGGGAGTTGAACGCTATTCCCTTTCGCATCGGTGAAGATACCTTGCTTCTGAGCATCCGTGGGCACAATCGTGAGCCGGGAAATGCCAGCGATTTGGCGAAAGCCTTCGTAGTTGCCAAAGAAAAAAGTGCGATCTTTGAGAATCGGCCCGCCGAGCGCACCGCCAAATTGACTAAGCCGCAGCTCTGGACTAGACGCGTTGGGGTTAGCAAAGAAGTTTCGCGCGTCAAACGCATCATTACGGAGAAATTCGTAGAGCGAACCGTGGAATTGATTGGTCCCCGATTTTGTGACTAGATTTACCACCGAGCCGCTGTTACGTCCGTATTCGGCCGAGTAGTTGTTGGTCTGCACTTGGAATTCCTGGATCGAGTCAATGGACGGGAGTTGCGATACGGAACCTCCCTGATAGTTATTATTGTCGATCCCGTCGACCATGAAGTTATTGGAGCTCGAACGTTGCCCGTTCGACGAATATCCGGAGATACCGCCTTCGCCACCCTGCTGGCCTCCGCCACCACCAAATGCTGCTACGCCGGCGTTGAGCAGCGCCAACTGCGCAAAGTTCCGTCCATTGAGTGGCAACGCAGTCACCTGCGTTTCGCTTATGACGTCGCCGAGATGCTGTGACTCAGTATTGACAAGCAAAGCGGCGCCTTCCACTGTAACCGTCGTGGACTGAGAGGCAATCGACATGTTCACGTCCACAGTTCGCGTCTCATCCACGGAAACCTTGATGTCTTTGACAAGGAGCTTTGCGAATCCCGCCTTCTCAGCGGTGAGTTCGTAGACACCCGTCGGCAGCGCCGGAAAGCGAAAGCTGCCGTTGTCCGCGGTTGTACTTGTGCGTGTCAGGCCGGTACTCGTATTCGTCACCGAAACGGAGACGCTCGGTACGGACGAACCTTGAGGGTCGTGCACCGTCCCTACGATTTCTCCCTGCGTGGTCTGCCCTGAGGCGGTACAAACCGAACCAAAAATCAGGCCGATCATCAGGATGCACTTTTTGAGTTGTTTCATTTTCGTCTCCCTAGTCAATCTCTCTCGGCGGTCCCCCACTCCAATCTCTCGGTTTTCTGCCCTTGCCCACCTTGCGAAGGCGACGGAATAACAATCGCAGCGGCGACCAGCTTTCCTTTTCCATACTCCACCAAAGTTAGCTGCTCATAATGGCGGCTACGCAGCGTTGGCACCTGGTTCCATGAGCTTGCGATTCTTCTTGAGCAGTTCCAAAACAGTCCCCACGCCGTTCCGCGTGTTGTGCACATGAAACGAAATCCGCAAGCCGTCGTGGCGCCCGGAGCAGATGACATTTTCGGCAGCCAGGCGCTCAATAATGGCCTCCACGTTGCCGGATTGCAGAACCACGAGCGGACCCATGCTGTCCCGATGGCGTCTTAATCCGTATTCCCAGGCCGCGGGCTCCTTCGATTAGAAGCTGGGCAGCGAATTTGGACGGCGATATTTTCCAGGCCCACTTCGCGGAGCAGCTCTATCCCTGCGCTAGCTGCGTAGATATTCGGAATCGGCGGCGTCCCTGATTCAAATCGGCGGGCACTCGGTGCGAGATCCAAATGACGCACATCGAAGGCGAAGGGATTGCGCTGCGCGAACCAACCGGAAATTTTCGGCTCGAGCAAAGGGATCAGTTCTTTGCGCACGTAGAGAAATGCGACGCCGGAAGGCCCCAGCAGGTACTTCAGTGAGCCGGTCACGTAGAAATCTGCATCGAGTTCTTTGACATTCACTGGCCGTGTTCCGCAGTCCTGATAATCGTCCATCAAGACAAGCGCACCGTTCGCATGCGCAATGCGGGAAATTTCTCGCACGTTCGAGCGAAAGCCGTTTTTGAAACACACGTGAGTCACTGGCACAATGGACGTATCTTCATCTACTGCTTCCGCGTACAGCTCTACGGGAAGATCGTCACCGCGCGCGGTCAGGAATTCGATTTTCGCACCCCGTGGTTGCTGCGCAAGCCAGATATGTCCCATCGTGGGGAACTCAAACTCACCGAGAACAACTTTTCGTCTCTAGCCGAAATCCAGCGCGCTGGCAATCGCGTTGATACCAGCGGATGCGCTTGCCACAACCGCAACCTCATCCGAGCTGGCGCCGATGAAGCTGGCAAACTGTGCGCGCACCTGCTCATACTTTTGTACCCACAGGTCCCAGGGTGAACCCTTCGTGCCAGCTCTTCAGGTGTTCGTGAAAACTCGCCTCCACAGAGTCGGAAAGGGCACCCTGAGAGCACGAGTTCAGATAAACCTTCTTTATAAAGATAGGATCTTGGCCCGTATTCCCCGTATTTCGGCGTCTGAAAGCATGCCCTCACTTCTTCCACACCAATGTTCCTCAGGCTCTCTTCAGGAGCCAAGGAACCCGTTATGCGCATGCCGCGCGGCGCGGAGATTATCACAGCTAGGGTTAAATGTTAATCGTATACCGAGTGTATTTCAGACTGCTTCCTGTCTAACGAACCGGTCGGGTAATTCACCGTTAGTTAGAACTCAAATCCATGGACCTTCGGGAAAGCGATGAGTGCTCGACGAGCGTGTCGGTTGCTGTTAAACTTCATCGCGTAAATTGCGGCACATCGATATGAAGGGTGTTGCGTGGCGACCACGAGGCAAATTCGGGGAAGGCATGTCCGCTCAGGAAAGCCTCGCTGGTCCTCAGAGTCGCGGTTGGGGCAAGAATTGTTTTCCGCGCCAGGCGAACACGCAGCTTCCGCGAAAAACGGCCGCAGTACGCTTAGCGAGCGAGTTTACCAGGCGTTTAAGAACGACATCGTCCGCGGATTCCACAAAGCGGACGAAGCTCTAGGCGAAAAGGAATTATCCCGGCGCTATAAGGGTAGTCGCACGCCAGTGCGTGAAGCTGCACTTCGCCTCCAGCAGGAAAACCTTCTCCGTGTCGTTCCGAACCGCGGCTACTTCGTGAGCTCCATTACACTCGAATGGCTAAACCAAATCTACGAATTTCGCGCTACTGTCGAAGGGGCCTGCGCCGAATTGGCAGCCCATAAGGGCAATGATTCGAAGCTCCTGGAAGAACTGACCCGTCTTGCTCAGACGGAATACGAAACGAATGATCGCGTGAGTTACGAGAAGTTCATCAAGGCAGACACGGCTCTGCACATCGGGATCGCCAAGTTGACGCGAAACCCCATGTTGGTGCGCGCCGTTTCTGATATGCGCTGCCATATGGAACGCATCATGTATGCCGCGATCGACATTGGGTATTACGGTGAAGCGCCGGTGCAGGAGCACTCGGAGATCATTCGGGCAATTCGTCAACAAGACGATGAACGGGCGCGCCGATTGATGTACGAACACATCATTCAATCGCGGCGCAAGGTACTGAGGTTAGCTAGTGGCGACCATGAATTCGCCTGATCCCCTGGATTGAAAGTGGCCGCCGGATCCGACAAAGCTCTCGAATTGCTTCCTGTTTAGCGCCAGGAATGGCGCGCTTTCGCCTCAAATGCTGCAGCTACACGAACCTTTGATGCCTTTGATGCGCGCCATCTTGCGAGAAACACTCAGGCTGTTATAATCCGCGTTCGTTAACGGTGCCTAACCGCCCACCGATATGTTTTGCGTATACAAACGATATTCCGAGTTACTTCGTAAGAGGTGCGCCATGAACCTGCGACGGATGCTTCGCTTGATGCCTTTCCTTTGCACAGTGCTATTGCCAGCGGTGCCGATTGCCCATGCACAAGTTGATCCTGCGTTGTTCCAGGAACTTCAATGGCGCTCGATAGGGCCGGATCGCGGCGGGCGCGTGACGGCCGTGGCCGGGCTGGTCCATGACCGGTCGACATATTACATGGGTGCGACTGGAGGCGGCGTCTGGAAGACCGTCAATGCGGGGATCACTTGGGTGCCGGTCTCCGATCGTTTTTTTAAGACCGGCTCCGTGGGAGCGATTGCGGCGGCGGAATCCGATCCGAATGTTGTTTACGTGGGAATGGGTGAAGCCTGCTTGCGTTCGAATATCTCTCATGGGGATGGCGTGTATAAATCTGTCGATGCAGGGCGGACGTGGAAAAATCTTGGACTGCGCGACACGAGTCAAATCGGGAGGGTGTGGGTGGATCCCCACAATGCGGACTTGGTCTATGTGGCCGCGATCGGACATCCCTATGGTCCCAACGAAGAGCGGGGCGTGTTCCGTACCTCAGACGGAGGCAAGACTTGGAAGAAAATCCTGTATGTCAACGAAAAAACTGGCGCAGCTGACCTGACCGTCGATCCGCGAGATACACGAGTCATGTACGCCACGACGTGGCAGGTGCTGCGGCATCCTTGGGACATCTATGAATTTGGTCCAAGGAGCGCCATTTACAAAACCACAGACGGCGGGGACACCTGGATCCGATTGCAGGAGGGGCTACCACAAAACGAAATGGGGAAGATTGGGATTTCCGTATCGCCAGCCGACCCGGATCGCATTTACGCAACGATCGGGGGTAATGACGGAGGAATCTATCGCTCCGACGATGCCGGGAAAACGTGGAAGCTGATCGACGGAAGCTTCGAAATGCATGCTCGCCAGTATTATTACGGTCACATTTTCGCGGACCCCCTGCAGCCGGACACCGTATACACATTTTCCTCCAAGGATTTTTACAAGTCCCAGGACGGCGGAAAGACTTGGACAAGAATTCAAACGCCGCACGGTGACTTTCACGACTTGTGGATCGACCCACACGACAACCAGCGCATGATCAACGGTAATGACGGCGGGGCAACCGTGACTTTCGACGGAGGCAGGAGTTGGAGCCCGGAGAGCAATCAGGCAACCGCGCAATTTTATACGGTGCGAACCGACAACGACTTTCCCTATCACGTCTACGGCGCACAGCAGGACAACACCACCGTGGCAATCTCCAGCCAGCCCCAGGGCGCGCGCAGCGGCGGTTCCAATTTCGCCGAAGTAGGAGGCGGCGAGAGCGGATACGTCGTGCCCGACCCAGTAGATTCAGCCATCGTTTATGCTGGGGCCTTTTGGGGACTGCTAACGCGCTTTGACCAAGCGACGACAAGCATGCGCAACATTACCGTGTGGCCGGATCTGCCGGGCGGGCGTACCGGCGCTGAATTGAAATATCGCTTCCAGTGGACATTTCCCATTGCCATCTCGCCTGCGGACACCGCCGCGATCTACGTCGGGGGAAACGTAGTGTTCAAATCTGTCAATCAAGGGCAGAGCTGGCAAGCCATTAGCCCGGATTTGACCAGGAACGATAAACAAAAGGAAAACGGGGGAAGGCTCGAGGACATCTACTGCACGGTATTCACGATTGCCCCTTCACCGCTTGACAAAAACGTGATCTGGGCAGGTTCGGATGACGGTCTGATCCACATAACGCGCGACGGCGGAAAGTCCTGGGCCGATGTAACGCCGCCGGAAATTCAGCCTTGGACGCGAATCAACGTGATCGAAGCCTCGCCTCACGATGCGGCCACGGCGTATGCAGCGGTAAACCGCTATCAAATGGACGATTTTCGACCCTACATTTATCGCACGCAAGATTACGGCAAAACCTGGACACTCACCGTTGCAGGGATCCCGGACGATACCTTCGTGCGCACGGTCAGGAAGGACCCGGTACAGAAAAGCCTGTTGTTCGCAGGGACAGAGACGGGTGTCTATGTTTCGTTCGATGACGGTAATCACTGGCAGAGTCTGCAATTGAATTTGCCCGTGGTGCCGATAACCGATCTGACGATTCACGACAGTGACCTCGTAGCCTCAACACAGGGAAGGGCATTTTGGATTTTGGACGACATGGCTTCACTGGAACAGGGTGTCGCAGCAAACCCCGCCTCCGAAGTGCGACTGTATAAGCCTCGGGATGCGTATCGCGGCAGAAGCGGACGCGGATTCGCGGAAGAGCGTGGTCCCCTCAGGAGTGCGATTGTGGACTATTGGCTCGACCATGCGCCAGCTCAACCCGTCATCATCGAATTTCAGGATGCTGCAGGGAAAACCATCAAAGCGTTTAGCAGCGCAACTCAAATGCAGCCTACTGCTGCAGCTCGTGGCGGACGATTGTCAGGCGGTGCCGGCTCATCCGTGACCGCGCAAGCTGGCATGAACCGCTTCCTATGGGACATGCGTTACCCCGATGCCCGTGGGATCGAAGGCGGCTCGTTTTTTCTAGGCGGCAGTCTGCGTGGACCTCAAGTGATTCCTGGGCGATATCGGGTGAAGTTGACGGCTGGGACGCAATCCATGACCGAGGACTTCACGATTAGAAAGGACCGTGGAATCGTCGCCTCCGATGAGGACTACGGAAAACAGATTGAACTGCTTCTCGCTCTGCGCGACAAGCTTTCAGACGCAGATGATGCGGTCAATCGAATTCATCATCTGCAGCGGCAAATAAAAGCTGTTGCAGAGAAAGCCGGGGCAAATCGCAGACTGATGGACGCCGAACAAACATTGAACGACGCGCTAAATGGAGTGGTTTCCAAATTGTATGAGCCGCGATTCACCGGATTCGACGATCAGACGCTGATTTATCCACTGAAGCTGAATAACCGCCTTGCGGCCCTGGCCAGCTCTGTCCAGGGGGATTACCGGCCTACGCAGCAGGAAGTCGACGTATTCGCAGAACTTTCGGCGGAACTCGACGACGCTCTGTTGAGCCTTAAAAGGATTCTCGGGACGGATTTACACGCATTCAACAATCAGCTCAAAGCTTCAGGATTACCGGAGATCGACTCTGGCCCGCAGGCAAGTCCGAACTGAAGGCCGTCTGCGGCAAATCGCAGTTGCGCGGTGTGCTTGACTTGTGTTTGTCCGGCCTCTCGTGCGTTTGTCTGGCGAGGATTGGTGGTAGTCTCCTGCCGTCGCGTGCCTGGACTTGGCCAGCAAATTCCGAATGGACGGCTAATCGCCGCCTGGATGGAATCGTCCCTGCTCCGAACCTTGGCGATGAGCTCAGAGGTCTTAGCAAACAATCAGGCTGAAAACGGTGTCTTCATAGGTCCCACAGAAACAAGCACTTACACGGGGGAGAGTTTAAAATAATTTCTGGTGGGTTTTCGGCCGGGCCGTTTTCTGATATGAGCTTGCCCAGAAACGGCCCGTGCAATGGATGATCTCGACTTTCCGGGATGGCAGCCAGCCAAGTCCGTCCAAGTAGTTGAAGGCAACGGACTGATCCAGGTGCTGGTGAAGGGCCAACGGTATATGCGTTGGCAGTCGGGGGATGAAGGATGCACGCGACTGGCGATTGTGCAGTTGTACGAGTGCGGGTTGGGAACGGAAGAATGGACGACATCACGGTGATCGAGGGTAAGATTCTGTTGGCGGATGAGCAATTGGACAAACTGCCGTCGGAAGTCCGCTTTGACGAGGCACACGCCGGAGAAAAACTGTTAAAACTCAATCACGAGAAGAAGCGGTTTCTGGATTGCATCAAGGTGTTTGTCTGCAACTCAAAAGCCGAAATGTGCCGCCTGCTGTTGAAACATTATGATCAGCCGAAGGAAGTCATACCAGCGCTGGCGATGATTGTCGAGCGAACGGGCTATGTGAAATTGGAAGGAGGGCGGTTAGAAGTCACGTTGAGAAGATTTACGGATCGCGAAATCGACTATGCTGCCCGGCACCTATGCGAGGACCTCAACCGCATGCAGCCTGTAACCTTGGACAAATTTCATCTTCCGATCCGTTACCACGTCCAGTAGCAGACCCACCAGAAATTTTCTTAAAACGCGCGAAAAGCTGATTGTTTGCTAAGACCTCTGGAGCTTAGAGGCTTTTCACAATCTGCCATATTATGAGTATCCAACTTGCATATCAGTTGCCGACATTTTCGGCTTGACACGGCTAACCTGCCTCACTATAGTCCACGCCGATTGTCGAACTGTCGGGGGCTTAACCACGGAGGTACGTATGCGGGGAAAGCGCTCGATCCGCAACGTTGCTGCTATCCTCATTTGCCTGCTTGTTCTTGCAGCTGAGAGTTTATTCGGCCAATCTGGATCTTCTGGCTTGGTCACAGGCGTGGTCACGGATCCGTCTGGCGCCGCTATCGTCGGTGCAACAGTGACCCTGCAGCAACAGGGTACCGGCGCGACACAAACCGCACACACGGATGCCGATGGACGCTACGTCTTTCCCTCGGTGAATCCTGCAAATTATACGCTGACCTTCGCTGCGCAGGGTTTTGCGACGACGGTAGTCCAAGTGTTGAAGGTGGAGGTTTTGAAGAGCTCGACAGTCAACATGACTTTGCAGATAGGCACGAATGCACAAACTATTACTGTTTCAGAGGCTTCGGCGGCCGTGGAACTGCAAACAACCACTGCGACCGTAGGAGAGGTATTGGGCGGCGTGGCGCTGGAATCGCTGCCGGTGTTTACACGCAGTGCAAGCGCACTGATGTTTTACCAGCCGGCGGTTTCGCCCAGCGGTCAAATCGCGGGCGCGCGGGATGAGCAGATAACCTTCACGCTCGACGGAGGGGATGTAACGAGCGACTTGGAAGGAAACAACGGCTACGCAGCTCCACCCGGCGAGCCAACACCCTCGCCTGTGGTTCCGATTCCGATTGAAAGCACAGAGGAGTTTCAAGTAGCGACCACCAACCCCAACTCAACTTTTGCGCGGTCATCCGGCGGACAGGTGGCCGTTCTGACTAAGGCGGGCACAAACACGCTTCACGGTTCGGCATATGAGTTTCATAACGACGATGGGCTGAACGCGAATACTTGGACCAACAATCGGCTCCGCATTCATAAGCCGCACGGTGTGGACAACCGCTTTGGCGCAACCCTGGGTGGCCCGATCTGGAAAAACAAGTTCTTTTTGTTCGGGAATTATGAAGGCCGCCGTTTCTATGATGACTCTACCTTCAATACCGTAATACCGACGGCCACTCTGCGAAGCGGCATCTTGCAATTCCGTGACGCTTCCGGTGCGGTGGATCAATTCTCCTTTCAGCCGGGGAACATCACCACGGCTTGCGGCGGGGTCTCTTGCGATCCGCGAAACATTGGGATGAGCCCCGCGATTGCAGCCCAGATGGCGCTTTATCCCGCTACGGGCAACAACTCAGCCTTGGGCGATGGACTTAACACCACGGGTTTCACCTTCAATGCGCCCACACCGGTCTTGCAGAACATCGGTGTTCTGCGCGCGGATTACAAGATCAACCGGAACTGGAACTCGTTCGTCACCTATCACTTTGCGAACACAACCCGCACCGGTACGGAGCAGTTCGACATCGTAAACACAGGAGCGCCGACAGCTGTTTCCGGAGATCCTATCAAAGCATGGTTCGGAACTTTCCAAGTCCAAGGGCAACTGACGTCAACTCTGATCTCGGTGACTCATGGATCTTTTTTACGCGACTGGTGGGGGTGGGACCGGTTAAGCCCTACTCCGCTCGTGTCCGGATTGCAGGAAACTCTTTCGCTGGCCGGTGAAGGTGTGGGCACGAGCAATAGCACTAGCAAATTAATTGCCGATCCGATTGTGAATAACACGCAATCGGCACGCGCCCGGGTGTTCGATGGGCACAAGTGGTATTTGGCACAGGACTTCAGTTGGTCAAAGGGCACGCACCTATTTCAATTTGGGGGCTCCGGGTACATCTCGCACAACTTCTTTGAAAAAACAGACAATTTTGCAGGCGGCCTGACCGCCGGACCAATCGATTACATCGAGGCCCAGGGGAATGGCAGCGGACAATTTGTTTCCATTCCAAGTGCTGACCGGTCGGCGCTTTGCGGCAGCGGTGTCACAACAAACTGTCTCACTTCGGCAAACGTACTGCGGTACAACGAACTCTACGCCACTCTTCTCGGCCTGGTGGATCGCAGTTCGCAAGTGTTGACGCGCAACGGCAGTTTCCAGCCGAATCCGCTTGGCACGCCAATGTTCTCGCATACGCTGATTCCGGCCGCCAACGGCTACTTTCAGGACATATGGCAACTCCGTCATAACCTTACGTTGACTTTGGGGCTGGATTGGCAGGTGCAACCGACGCCTCACGAATCCACTGGAAAATATGATCTGCTGGTGTACGCCAGCAGTAATCAGCCCGTGGATTACCAGGGTTACTTCGAGCAGCGGGGGGCGTCCTTAAATAGCGGGGTGCTTCCCGGCCAGGCGTTCAATCCTCTGTTCGGCGTGTCTCCGGTTGGCTCTGTTGCGGCGCCTTTTACGAATCAAGTGAGGGTTACGGACTGGCACGAGTTTGGACCGCGCATCTCTGCCGCGTGGCAAGTCGATAAAAAGACCGTAGTCCGCGGCGGCTACTCCATCGTGTATGAGCGCTTTGACGACATCAACGAAGTGTCTCTCGTGCTCACCACCGGTGGGCTGCTGGATGTGGATGCTTGCGGTGGACCCGTGCTCTCGGGTGGGTCGCCAGTTTGCACGAACGCCAGGACGAATCCCAGCAACGCCTTCCGCATCGGCGTGGATGGCAACAGTGTGCCAGTGCCGGCGCCTTTCGCGGCGCCGATCCCTTACGTTCCCAGTGGGAGCTCGACACAGCCATTTGGGCTCTTCATGATGAGTGGTCTCGACCCTTACACCGTGCCCGGACACGACCATAGTATTGATTTCACCGTGCAGCGAGAGTTGCCCTGGAAGATGATTTTAGAAGTGGGGTATATCGGTCGCGTAAGCCGGAATTTATTCAATGAGTACTCGTTGAATGCCGCCAACTACCTGATGAAAGACAAAGCAAGCGGGCAAACCTACGCCCAGGCTTTCGACGGAGTGGCACAAGCGCTGCGGACCGGTACGGCAATACCAGACGAGCCATTTTTCGATAACCAAATCGGCTTGGCGAAATGCAATGGACTGGGCTTTGCGAACTGCAGTGCCATGGTCGCAAAGCAGGACCCGACCGATCTCATTAACGGCTCTCTGAACTTTTTTTCGCTCAACGAATTCAATCTCGTTGCCCCAGTTCCGGTTGACAATATGCAGTCGTTCCAATCCTTCGCCATCACCGACGGCGGGTATTCCAATTACAACGCGGGTTTCGCCAGCCTAAAAAAGAGCTTTGGAAGTGGATTGCAGTTCCAGGGAAACTGGACCTGGAGTCACGCGATCGGAAATCAGGGCGTCGATCAGCAAAGTGGCAGCACATCGAACAGCCCTTACAACATCAATCTGGACAGGGCTTCGGAGAGCTTTGACCGCCGCCACGTTATTACCGCATGGTTTTATGATGAGCTGCCGGTCGGCAAAGGACGCAGATTCAACGTGCAGAGCGTGCAGAGTTCGCTGCTCGATCGCGTGATCGGCGGCTGGTACACTTCCGGTATTTATACGTTTTCAACCGGCACACCGCTTTATATTTCCGCGAACGGCGACTACGGCGATTACGAAAGCAAGGGCACAGCCGCCATCTGCTCACAACCACTTGGCAGCCTGTACGGCCAACACTACGGCGTGGTCGGTTCGAACAACATTGCTACCTCCGGCAACGCCTCCAGTGGGGGCAGCGCCTTGAACCTGTTTGCTAACCCCGTGGCCGTATACCAGTCTTGTTCGCGTCCTCTGCTGAGTGTCGAGGGCCGTATTCCGTATGATCAATTGCGCACGCCGGCAACCTGGAACTTTGATTTCTCGCTCGGAAAAGATTTTGCCGTCACTGAGCGGTACCACCTCGTGTTTTCCGCCGAGATGTTGAACGTATTTAATCTCGTCAACTACGCGGCGCCCTCGTTGACCTTAAACAGCCCGACAAATTTCGGCGTTTTCACCACTCAGGCCAATTTACCGCGGCGCGTTTTACTTGGGCTGAAATTTCAGTTTTAGCTTGTAATCGCAGTAAGACAACGCAGAATCCGTTTCTGTGCATCTCACAAGAGCAGGCGCCTTCATTTTCTATCTAATGTACATGTTCATCGAGCGTAGCGAGGCCTCCAAGGTGAGATTAACGGACGGGCTTGTGCCAGGGCGTATGATTGCTCGCGATGCCTAACGCTCTGGAAGAAGTACATGCGGCGCTGGCGGAACACTTCCGCGGAGAGCTTTTCAGTCTAACCGATCTTGAATACGACCAGGCGCACAGGATCTGGAATGCGGCCGTACAGCGCCGACCTGGACTCATAGCGCGCTGCAACGATGTAGCCGACGTAATCACCGCCGTGAAATGTGCGGCTGGTGCGGGCTGTGGGTCATCAAAATGCCATCACGGATCAAAATCAAGCGGTTGGAGCGGTTGTGATTACCGAAACTTCCGTCCGTGTCTCAATCAGGATCTTTGTGGCACGCTGATCCCAGATCTCTTCGATGCAGCACCTCGGAGTCGAAGGACTTGGAGTCTCTGCCTTGCCCAGTCGACGAGTGCATCCTAGCGCAGGGAGTTCGTGTCGCGAAACAATCCGGCTTTGGATCAACACAAGTCTACTTTGGCGGAATAGATCAGGGAGAAGCGGCATTTCCGCTTGAGGAGGCAAACGTCGGCGCCGCCGGCTTGCTCCGGCTAAGCGGCGCGTCGCAGGTATCGGTGGTGGAGTCCCCCACCTGCGGAATCGAAATGACGTGGGCCTTGTTCCGGCTGATCACCGCCCGGTGTTCCGGCGTGTCCTTGGCCAAAGCTAAATGTGTTCGCGACCTCTCGTAGTAAGCAAAATAGCTTTGCAGAATGCGGCGCAACGATCTCTGGTTCCACACGATGATGTGGTCCAGGCGTTCTCGCCGAATCGAACCCACTAGTCGTTCCACATACGGATTTTGCCAGGGGGATCGCGGCGCAGTAAGCGCGCTCATCGGCCACCACAAAGAAGGGTTCCTATTCCGCACATATACGGGAAGGCCTCTGTCGGCCCGTAACGTGCTCCGCGACAGCCTCCATCCGACGTTGCTTGCTCTAAAGCAACCGAAGATGGGTTTTCACTGCTTCCGGCGCTTCCGTGAATCCGTGCTGCAAAAGTCCGAAGCTCGGGCGCTCCTGATCGATTATTGGATGGGGCACGAGAATCAGGACATGGGCACACGATACGGACAGCAACTCCTGAAGGATGTGGAATGGCGCAAAGAATGGGCCGAAAAAGATCGGCCTCGGTTTCAAATTGACGAGCCTGGAACTGCGAATTGGCCAACCTGGCCAACTTTCCAAGTCAAAAACTCAGCCCGCGAGAGCGGCATAAATGGTTGAAATGTTTGGAAATAAGTGGCGCGCCCTAGGGGACGATTTCAGAACTCTTTCCCGTGAGGTTGTATCAAGCGTCCAGGTTTACCCGTTCATCCAATTTGAATAGCATAAGAGAGTTGCGCAAGGGCTGACTGGTGAGCTAACATAGGTTAGCTAAGGAGCTGCAAATGAGCGTTGTCACGATTCACCAAGCCAAAACAAACCTTTCTCGACTAATTGAGAAGGCTTCTGAGGGCGAGGAGGTGATCATTGCGCGTGGGGCAAAACCCGTAGCCCGGCTCGTTCCGGTCGGAGAGATAAAGGGTAAACGCCAGCCAGGGTCTTTGAAAGGTAAATTGCACGTTGGAGCAGAGTTTTTTGAGCCCCTCCCAGGGAGCGAACAGTCGGGCTGGGAGTAGTCTAATTGCGCGCTCTCCTCGATACGCATGCTTTGCTCTGGTGGCTTTCAGATGACCCAGCACTAACGCGGGCCGCTCGAAAAATTATTGCAGAAACTAAGAACACGCTGATAGTAAGTGCTGCTTCGGCTTGGGAAATCGGCATCAAGGTCAGGCTGGGAAAACTGCCGACTGCCACTGACCTGGCAGCGGATTTCTCTGGCCAAGTCGAACGCGAAGGTTTTCAACTTTTGGCCATTTCTGCAGAGCATGGTATTCGCGCCGGACTCTTGCCTGGCACTCATAAGGATCCATTTGACCGTATTCTCATTGCTCAGGCCCAGGCAGAAAATATGCCAATCATCAGTAATGAAGCATCCTTCGAAAGCTATGGCGTGCGGCGCCTTTGGTGAAACGTTCGTCGACTGCATGCCTTCGCCAGCGCTCTAGCTAAAGCCTGTTGAAAAACCCCCAGCCTAACCCCTGTGGAATGCGAGCAGCGGCGCTGCGAACGTGACCGTTCGCAGGGGCTCGCCCCCGTGTTTTTCCTCGGAAATTC
>QHYK01000019.1 GCA_003224085.1 Acidobacteriota bacterium
TCGCCTACGCCTCCGCCTGGCATGTTGTTTGTTGACGGTCAAGGAGGGTCTTTGCGTGTGCGAGCTCGTTGACGCACTCAAAGTGTCGCAGCCGAATGCCAGCCGGCACTTGAAACTGATGAAAGCGGCGGGCTTGGTGGACGAGGAGCGTGACGGTCGATGGGTCTATTACAGACTGAAGGATGCGGAGCACCCGTTCTTCAAAAACATTCGTTGCTGCATTGAAACAGTCTGTTGTTGTGCTGACATCCAAGAGGACTTGAGCCGTCTGCGGTCGCGCCTGAAGCTCCGCCGCGGCGATAGGTGTGTCGTAGGGTTTCGGCGCTGATCCGCGCCGGGAAAGGAGGCCCGCTATGAGTCCATGTTGTCCTGGACCCTGCTGCCCGGGTGATGGCTGCTGCTAAGCAGTCATCGTAGTGCCGACCGGCAACGGAGCGGAGCGGCCGATCCTCTCCTCGCCGGTGATCAGCTCGCCCGTTGGGTTAGTACCGACAAACGTTAGAGCTTTATCGGACGCGCGTTGTCTCCACCCGTAATCTGTAAGCGCTCGCCATGAACTGGGGATTGACCAGATTTCGTTGATCTGCGTAACTTGCTCTGGCGAACCGTTCACTTTGTGTGGTACAACGAGGTTCAAATGGGGGTTTCGAACCCGTGGCTCCCCGCAAGAACGCCTCGTTTAACCGCCGCGATTTCTTGAAAAATGTTGCAGCTGGCGCCGCGGTCGTCACGGCCACTCCTGCCGCTCGTGCAACCCCATCCCCTTTCGAGGGGCGGAATGCAACGGCACCTCCCATTTCCGCCAAAGCAGAACTCCGTGCTCTGCCCCGCACTGAAATCCTGACCGCCGAGCGCACCGGTTCCGATTTTATGGTCGACGTGATCAAGTCATTAGGCATGGAGTATGTTTGTGCCAATCCCGGCTCAAGTTTTCGGGGCCTCCAGGAATCAATAATCAACTATGGCGGGAACCATAGCCCGGAGTTCATTACGTGCCTCCATGAAGAGTCGTCTGTGGCAATGGCTCACGGTTATGCCAAGATCGAAGGCAAGCCGCTGTTGGTGCTCGCGCATGGCACCGTTGGCTTTCAGCACGCCGCAATGGCTATCTACAACGCCTACTGTGACCGTGTGCCCGTTTACATCATCGGCGGCAACATCATTGATGCCACCAAGAGAATTCCACCAGTCGAATGGACCCACAGCGTTCAAGATGCGGCCGCAATGGTCCGTGACTTCGTAAAGTGGGATGACCTCCCCACGTCCTTGCCCCACTTTGCAGAGTCCGCCGTACGCGCCTACAAAATTGCCATGACACCCCCAATGATGCCGGTAGTCTTGGTGGTCGATGCAGAACTCCAGGAAAACCCAATCTCGGCGAGTGCTTCGTGGATGGTGCCGAATCTCGTCCTGCCCTCACCGCCTCAGGGAGATTCAGGTTCCGTTGCTGAGGCGGCACGACTTTTGGTCGAGGCCGAGAATCCCGTCCTGATCACCGATCGTACCGCGCGCACACCAGCCGGCATGGCGCGACTCATCGAACTGGCCGAAACTTTGCAGGCGCCTGTCATTGACGAAGGCGGCCGAATGAACTTTCCCACCCGCCATCCACTGAACCAATCGGAACGCGCGGACGAACTTATCGCTAACGCAGACGTCATTCTGGGCCTCGAGTTAAGTGACTTCTGGGGTGCAATTCATTCTTTTCGCGACCAGATCGAACGAACCTCGCGGCCGACAACGAAACCAGGCGTCAAGCTCATTAGTATCAGCGCCGGGAGTTTATTTCTCAAAAGTAATTACCAGGACTTTCAGCGATTCACTGCAGTGCATGTCGACATTGCCGCGGATGCTGAGGCAACTCTGCCTTCGCTTACCGAATCCGTGAAACGTCTGATCACCTCCGACCGCAAAGAAGCGCTTCACGACCGTGGCGCAAACTTTGCCGCTGCGCGACAGGACGATCTTCGCCGAGCGCGAGATGCTGCGGCGTATGCCTGGGACGCGAGCCCAATCAGCACGGCCCGCCTGTCATCCGAGATCTGGGCACAGATCAAGGGCGAAGATTGGTCCTTAGTATCAGATCCTATCTTTTTGAGTAGCTGGCCTCTGCGGCTGTGGTCTTTCGAAAAATATTATCAATTCATTGGCACCTCCGGTGGCTATGGCATCGGCTACGGTGCGCCCGCCGCTGTTGGTGCGGCCCTTGCCAACCGGAAGTACGGCCGGCTATCCGTGAATATCCAATGCGACGGCGATTTGATGTATGCGCCGGGCGTTCTGTGGACTGCTGCGCATCACCGGATCCCCGTGCTGAACATCATGCATAACAACCGTGCGTACCATCAGGAGGTCATGCAAGTGCAAATCATGGCGAATCGTCACAGCCGCGGGATTGACCGAGCTAAGATCGGCACCACGATTGATGACCCAGGCATCGACTATGCCAAGCTCGCCCAGAGTATGGGCGTGTACGCTGAAGGGCCGATCTCTGATCCCAAGGATCTCGGGCCGGCAATTCGGCGTGCGGTAGATGTCGTCAAGCGCGGCCAGCCTGCACTGATTGATGTGCTGACGCAGCCGCGTTAGCGAGATTGACATGAGCTATTGCATCGCTTCGAGAAAATTATTGATCGCGCTCCTCATAGGCTCGCCCCTTGCACCTCTTCCTGTCGCAAAACCGAAACCCGCCGGCGATGTACAAACCGGGAAGATAATCTTTGAGAAGCTCGGTTGCCAGCGCTGTCATGGCAGCGTTGGCGAAGGCATGATTGCGACCGGGAAGGACGCTAGCCCGCCGAAGATCGCCGCCACACGGCTCTCACTTGGAGACTTCGTGCAATCTGTCCGCAAGCCGAAGGGGCAAATGCCGCCCTTCGGTTCGCAGCAAGTCAGCGACCCTGAATTGTCCGATGTATATGCATATCTTCAGTCTTTGGGGTCGCAACCGAAGCTCGTGTTGCCTTCTTCTGCAAGTCCGCAAAATGGCCAGCATCTCTACATGGCGTTTGGTTGTTATGAATGCCACGGCTACCAGGGCCAAGGCTCCGTTGAGACTGGAGGTTCTCGCATCGGCCCTCCTCAAATTCCTTATTCCAGTTTCATTGCCTATGTCCGCCAACCGACAGGCGGTATGCCACCATACGCGGTGAAAGCAGCCTCTGACGCCCAACTTGCAGATATCTACGTCTTTCTGAAGTCTCGGCCGCAAGCCACGCCATCCAAAAGCATTTCGCTGCTAAACCAGTAGTCTTTATCAGCCGCTACGATACGTGTGCACAAACGGCAGGTCGTGTCTGGAATCGGTGTCGGGAAACCGGTTCCGGCCGGATTGTCGATGAGGTTTCAACTAAAGGTGGGGCATCCTCAGCTTCCGGGCCACTCGGTAACTTCAGCGATTAAGACCCTAGCAGAATCAGAGGGGGGCGCGATCCGGCCCGCGCGAGCCAAGAAAAGCGCGCCCTTTGCTTTTGCCGATTCAGGCAGCCGGAACGGCAGTTACCGCCAGGTCGGCAGGTATTTTCGTCGGACGATCTGAGGCAAGGTCGAAGCGATCGAGGTTCATCACTTTGTTCCACGCCGCCACGAAGTCTTCCACAAACTTCTCCTTGGCGTCGGCGCAGGCATAGACTTCCGCGAGGGCGCGCAGCTCGGAGTTCGAACCGAGGATCAGGTCCACACGGCTAGCGGTCCACTTCAGCTCGTTTGTCTTGCGGTCGCGCCCCTCGTACACGCCTCCCGAGCCATTGGACTGCGGCTGCCATTGCGTGCCCATGTCGAGCAGGTTAATGAAGAAGTCGTTCGTGAGCTTCTCCGGCCGCTTAGTGAAGACGCCGTGTGGGGACTTCCCGTAATTTGCACCCAGAACGCGCAGGCCACTGACCAGAATCGTCATCTCAGGCGCTGTGAGCGTCAACAGTAACATTGCATTCTAATCGCCTGGTTCGCGTGACCTCAATTTCATCTTCTTGAAAGTCGCTGATTTCAAAGGCATTCGCCACAGATAGCATTTTGGCGAGGGACAGGGGTCGCAAACGCCTGGTTGTGTAGTCACTCCAACCCACGCGACGCGTTCCATTTTACACCCTGCGGTCCTCGCAAAAATGGCCCATGGCCTGAGAACTGCGGCGTAAAAGGCGAGGTTGTGGGTGAGTCGGCAACCCTTACCTAACCTAATCGCGTTACGTCAGAGTTGCCGGACATGTGCTCTTAGTTGATTCGTCCAAGTGGTGCATCCTTGAACGCAATGGTGGATAAGCCCGACGCTGAGTCACTTCTGCGAGATCCTCAGCCCCCGCGCCGGACCACCCGCGCCAGGGCCATTTTGATAGCTGAATAGCGCGTCGCGCTCACCATCAGCAAGGATCCCAGAATCAGCAGCAGGATCGGCCAGCGCGACCGCTGCTTGAAAATGTCTTGTTGCAGCCGCACCAGCCCGATCGCCAGAAATATCATCCCCACAACGAAATAATTCTTCATCTGCTTCCGGATGCTTCCATAGACAAATACCAGCGCCGCCGCCGGCAACAGCATTTCAAACACGCGCGCCTCTCTCTGCATCAAGAGATTGTTTAATTGATCTTCCCACCGTTCCGTCGCGGCCAGCCCGAGGAAGAACAGCGAGGTCAGCACGTGTCCAGGTATTGCAAATCGAAAGGCCTTGCCCGCTGAACGCATTTGGGACACTGGGAACCGCTCGCAAATCACCTCCAGCAGTAAATAGATCCCAGCATTGATAATAAAAAGATACTCGATCTGCCCACGCGTCCAGGGCAACCTCGCTGTCAGCCATTCCTGATAAGGCTTATGAGTGCCTGCCAGCCCGCTCAACGCTGCGAAGGTGAAAACCACCGCGATCGGGTAGAAGTACCGCGAGTCGTTCGGAAAATGACGCCGCTCCACCGCAAACGCCGTCGCGAAAAACAGCAGCGCGGCCGGGATCAGCCGGAAATAGAATTTTCCTGGGTCAGTGTCTATCCATTCCAGCAGCCCCATGCGCATCAGTGTGACCACCCATAACCACGCCGCCATGACCGCAAATACTAGCGAGAATACCGAAGATTTCGTAAACCGCCTGAGCCACACGTACGCCGGCAGCGATAAAACCACTGCCCACCACACCTGCGCATTCGTTGTTTGCTTGAACGTCTTCGAAATGCGCCCCAGCAACTCCCAATCCGGATTCGCCGCAGCCTTCGCAAAAAGGTGATAGGCCCCAAACGCGACGAGCAACGCAATCGGAAGCAACAGGCAAAACGCCAGCAGGTAGGCAATCCCAACCCGTAACTGTCCGGATCTCCAAAGCCGCAGTCCGCGGTCCGCCAGCAATGCCGCGACTCCAGCCACCACGATGACCCCGAGCGTTCCCGAAAGATCCACAAACTGGAACAGGAACAACAACGCCGCGCCCACCGTGAGGATCCAGGCACCGAGATACAAACTCACTTGCGGCAGCGACAGCCTTCGCGCATTCAAGATCCACGCGTCTTCTCGCTCCACCAGCCGCCCGTAGCCTTTGCGTAACGCCTCGTACTCATGCTCAGAAACGATTTCCTCCTCTCGCCAACCCTCCAGCTCGCGCAGATGTTGTTCGATCTTCCCGGACATCAGATTCGAATACGCGGTCGGCACCGCATGCACCTTTTCTCCCGCTAGGAATCGTTCCAGGTCATCCGCCATTTCCCGCGCTGACGCGTAGCGGTTCTCCGGTTTTTTTTCCAGTGCCTTCAGGCAGACGTCTTGCAAATCTCCCGGTATTTCTGGATTCCGCCGCCGCGGCAGTGTTGGATCTTGTTCACGGATCCGCCGCATCTGCTCGCCTAACGTTTCCCCGTGAAACGGCGGGCTTCCAGTCAGCAGCTCGTACACTATCGTGCCCAGCGAAAAAACATCGCTTCGCGGATCGAATTGCGATCCCGGTACGGTGTGTTCCGGTGAAAAATAGTCCGGCGTGCCCATGATCTCGCCGGACCGCGTCACCCGTCTGGTGTCGCTCCCCAGATGCTGCGCCAACCCGAAGTCCAAGATCTTTGGTTGCAGGTCCGCGCTCACCAGTATGTTCGTCGGCTTCAGATCGCGATGTACGATCTGGTGCTCGTGAAGAAAATCCACCGCCAGCGCCACCTTGCGCATCAGGTCCGCTTTTTGCCTCAGCGTTAGCGCTCGCCCGGCTTCCACGAGCGATACTCCGTCGACGAATTCCATCACGAAATGAGGAAGTTCTTCCTGCGAGCCCAGGCTGAAGATATGCACGATGTTGGGATGGCTGATCTGCGCGAGTGCGCGTGCTTCGTGCATGAAGCGCGTCTTGACGGATTCTTCCGCGCGGTACCGTCCCCCGAGTAATTTGATCGCGACTTTCCGGTTCAATCGCTCGTCATATCCAAGCAGAACCCGCCCCATGCCCCCCGCGCCAATCTCCCCAAGAATCTTGTGTCCAGACAACCTCTCGGGCAGTTGTTCTCCTTCCTTGGACTTTGGCGCAGAACTCTCGGAAAATGGGGCTTCATCCATCTCATTCAGCGATTCCAGCAACGGCCGAAGCTCGCTCTCTAGTCCGGGGCAAGTCTTACAGAACGCTTCGATGTCCACCGTCTCTTCACGCGACACTCGATCCACGTATTCCGCTAGCGCTTCGGCTACCGCGCGCTCCCGCTCCGCAGATTCTTCAGCGCGGGGCAGCGGATTCTGAGGATTTCTTGGGGATTCTTCGACGCTCATCGTTATCTAGCCGCCGCTTCCAGCTCGCGGAATCGTTTCAGCGCGCGGTGCAACGTGAGGGCCACGCTCTCCCGCGATCTTCCCACCCGTTCGGAGATCTCTTTTGTCGTCAGTCCCTCGAATTTTGCTAGCAGGAGCATTTCCCTATATTCGGCTGGGAGGTCATCCAGTTTCTTGAGTAGGATCTGCACGCCCTCCTTCCGGGCAAACACCCGGCTGGGGGTTTCGGGGTCCACCGGGTCCGGTCCCGCCGGATTGCTCGCCGACCGGAACCTCAGCATCTCTTCTGCGTGGCGCTTTCCCCGGTTCTGGTAGCGGGCTGCATCCACGATCACGTGGTCCGAGATCCGCGACAGCCAAGCCATCAAGCTGCCTGGAGACTGATATGTGAAATTGCTTATATCTTGAGCCGCCGCCAGGAACACCTCTTGCAAGATGTCGTCCACCTCAATCGTCCCGCGCAGCTCCGGGCTCATCTTGTAGTGCACCAGCACCGCCAGCCTCCGACGGTACTTACGGAAGATCAAGCTGAATGCCTCCGTCTCGCCTTTCTTGAAGCGCTCCACCAACCCAAATGTAGATGTTGCGGAGTCCATCTTTCCCCCCGGCATCCCCTCCTCGATTCCCAGTACTCTATCTACATATCTAAGTGCTGGGCAAGCATCCCAACTGATTCCGCAAGGCAGGTTCGCCATCCTCTGCAAAGTGTCAAGATATACTCCGGGGCGACAAATGTCTCCTTCTGCTTCGCGAACTGCGTGCCCTCCGCGATCGGCGCTGTTGTGAGCTCTGAGCAGGACCCGAAGCACTGCAATTCCCACCTTTTTTTGTCGCTATTCCTTACTGAGGGAAAGTAAAGGCCCGTCGGTGTACGGCAGGGTTGTCGCGAGACAGGGGCGGCCTTCGAAGGAGTGCGACCATGATTGAACAAAGAGGTGAAGGGTCTCGGCGCTGGACTTGGCTAATCGGAGCTACGCTGGCGCTGGTGAGTATTGTTCCGACCGGGTGCGACAGCGACGGGAATCCGTTTGTTATGTCACTTCAGCCGTTTTACACACAGGTAGATTTGGAAGCTGATTCCAGATTGAACGAGACGTGGACCGACAAAGAAGGGGACGTGACGTTTGCATTCGAACAAGGAAGGGCGAAGGGGAAAGAGAAAGAGTACGAGTTGGTTGTAAAGGAAAAAGACGGAGAACAACAGGTGTCGGAGAAGTTCGAGGTGCGTCTCGTCCAGTCGCGAGCGTTCTGGTTTCTGGACATTTATCCCAAGAGCAGCGAAGGGATAAGCGAGTTTTATCGCATGCATTTCGTCCGCGCTCATACAATCGCGCGCGTGGAGATCAAACAGGATTCGATCCAGATGGCATTTCTGAGCGCAAGCTGGTTGAAGGCGAAGATTACGGAGAATAGCGTCGATATTCCGTACGTAAAGGCGGATGATACGTTGCTGCTGACAGGAACGACGGAAGAACTGCAAGAGCTGGTGTTTTGCTATGCGAACGACGATCAGGCATTTGCCGATCCGCTGTTGCTGGAGAAGCAGCGGCTTGAGGAAGAGCAATGAATATCGCGGAGATTCAGCAAGCTGAGATGCAATCGACAGTGGGATCAGACTGCCGGGAGAGCCTCCTGTCAAGCACGTGCGAGCGACTGGATAGCTGGAAAGAGATCGCGTGTTATCTGCGGCGCTCGATCCGGTGCGTGCAGAGATGGGAGAAGAACGAAGGGCTGCCCATCCTGCGTTGCCAGCACGCCCGTGGTGCCACGGTATACGCGTACCGGGAGAAACTGGATGAGTGGTGGCGAGGGGGCGCGAGCGACATATAGCATCATGTCGCTTTCCCGAAGACGGGGAAGTACGTTTGGGCGCAACAAAGTAAAACTACGGAGAATTTGTTCAGAAAAGGTAGTCTGGTGGCTAAACCGAGGTGGGCGATGCGCAAAGCTCTGTTAGGTGGCGCTCCGAGCATAATCACATTTGCCGCGGCGACTCCTGCGACACCGAAAGAGTCGCGCCTTGTTCCTCCCGCACAATCCACTGGTGAGAGCCGCCAAGAGGATGTCCAAACCTGCATCTCGCAGGCAAGGGTTGCAGATCGGGCCCACGGCGCTCTTGGCAAATTGACATTCGGACCAATGCTGTCGTTGGTGGGCCGCTTGCAGTGGGCTACGACGCGACGATTTTAGGGGTGGGAACGGACGGAAACGGAGCAATTTGGCTTAGCAACTCTGGCGATGGCACGGCCAGGAAGGTGAAGCCCTGATGGCCTTATGCTGGTGGGCGCCATGTTGGAAATGACTCTTGAGGTCTTTTGCAGATGCTCGCGGTTGCGTTGGCTCAGCGGGTTCAGCATTTCGCGGCGAAACATCAGGCAAAGGTAATTGAAATGAAACTCGGAAAAGAGGAGATTTTAAGATGAAAGCGCACCTGCTCGTGGCACTGCTGATAGTCTGCATTCTTCCCTCAATTGCGTCGCCTCAGACTGCCGAGGAGATCATTGAGCGGAACATTGCCGCGCGTGGCGGGACTGAAAAGTTTCGCGCGATCCGTTCAATAAAGGTGACCACAGTTGAAGAGGCGAATTGGGGAGGCAGAGGATCATCTGTACTCCGCACTATGCGCCCAGACCGGATGCGGTTCGATTACACGTGGCAGGGCGCCCCGAAAGCACCAATAATCCCGACAACCAGCGCCTTCGACGGCAAAGTCGGTTGGTGGGCCGATCAACATAAGGGCTTGCAGACGCCGCATGCAGTAACAGGCGACACATTGGAAGAACTTCGGGAGCAAGCCCAGAAGCAATTTGCGGAGTCCCTTAGTGAGCTCCAGGCGAACGGGAACAAAGTCGAGTTCGTCGGGAAGGATGCCGCGCAGGGAAAGTCCTGCTACAAGATCCGTTTCACGACTCACACCGGCCACGTCCGGTACGCATACTACGACGCGGAGTCGTTCCTCATAGTGCAGACTGAGCAAGAAGTGTTCATGAAAAATAAAAAGGAGGAGCTTCTCAGCACAGCCATCAGTGACTATCGAAGCGTAAACGGCATCCTGTTCCCGCACACTTTCAAAATCGATTCCTGGTTAACAAGTGCATTCGCGCAGGCGACCGAGACCCAGCTCTTTGGGCGGCGCCTTTAGGCCCAGGACCGCATCGCTAACGATTTCGCCCAACGCCGGACCGTGCTTAAAGCCGTGGCCGGACCCACCGCCAACGACCCAGACATTCTTCGTTTCGGGATGGTGGTCCAATATGAAATTTTGATCTGTAGAGTTCTCATATTGGCAGACCCGGCTTTCAACCAGCGGTGCATCGGCCAGCGCCGGAAAGCGCCGCCGAAGATAGGCGCGTGCAGCTGCTAATCCCTCCGCAGAGGTCTGGCGCTCCATCGTGCTGGGATCAATGACATTTCCGCGTGTGTCGTCAGCTATTTTGAAGCCGCGCCACTGATTCCCAGGAATGCCGTAGAAGACGTGCTTGCCGTTATCGATCCAAACCGGCAGTCGTGCTTCCGTGAAGCGCAAATCGCCTGCGGCAGTGCCGAAGAAGAACACTTCCTGACGAGTGGGAGTGATAATCGGCCTCAAAAAGGGGAAGACTTTCCCAAGCCAAGGACCACAGGCAAAGACATACGAGTCAGCATTCAGGATTTCACGGGGTGCGAGGCTGATTCCCTCCATGCGATTGGCTGCGATCGGGCCAGGAGTAGCCTCCGCCTGCCGGTATTCACCGCCTTCTTTGAGGAAGGCATTGAAAACGGCCTCACACCCGCGGCGCGCCACAAGATAGCCGGCATCAGGCTCGTAAATGCTCCAGGAGACATCTTCGAATTCAATTTGCGGCCAGCGCTTGGCGCATTCCGCGGCAGAAAGTTTCTCGAAGCTGACGCGCGCCTCCTTCATTAGTGGCATGGCAGCGCGTTCGTAGGAATCGTCTTTGCCCGCCATCCAAAGCACGCCAGTGGGGAAGAAAAGCTTCAAGTTCCAGCGCTGTTCGTTCTCCTGCCAGAGCTGTAGGGCCCGAGCCGCCATTTGGGTGTAGAGCCGCTCGGGACCATAAGTGGCACGGATTACGCGAGTCTCGCCGCCCGAACTGGCCCGGGAATTTCCTGGGCCCCAGGCGTCAAGCAGTATGACCTTCGCCCCCTTTCGCAGGAGCTGCAGCGCTGACCAGCCGCCGAACGCACCAGCGCCGATGACGATAATCGAAGCCCGAAGTGAACCTGCGAACGGGGGGTGAACCGATTAGGTAACCCGCGGTTGCCACGGCGGAACCCTTCAAAAAACTGCGGCGAGATCTGTTATTCAGGTCCATGAAAGCGCTTTGAAAATCAGCAGCGCCTGAGCAGCGCATTCTAACTTATCCTTCGGCAGCTACCCGCGAAAAGTCGCGCGGCAAGAAGCCCGAAATGAGCTTGCGGGAAGCGCAAGACGAGGTTGTAGGAGAGTCGTCGGCAACCCTTACTTTGGGATTTACTTCAGGTTTGCCCGTGATCCACTCGCAATCGTCCGAAAATAATGCGCGAATTCAGTCGAGCCTGGGATAGATCTTGAAGGGTTTTGAATTGCGCGATGGGACTATAATTCGGGAATGGCATCCGCAGGGCAGAGTGCCGAGCAGGCTCGGCAGGCGCAAGACGTTGACGCCATTCCTACTCTGGCGTGGTCCGCTCGTCCCGACTGCTCCGCTGAATTCCTCAATCGGCGCTGGCTGGATTACACCGCCCTCTCTGCGGAAGAAGCATCGGATTGGGGCTGGACTGCGGCGCTTCACACAGAAGACCGCGACAGGCTCATGGATTTTTGGCGGCACCTGCTGGATTCTGGCCAGGCCGGTGGGATTGAAGCACACCTGCGCCGGTACGATGGAGACTATCGTTGGTTCCTTTCTTGCTCGGTCACGTTTCAATTCAAACGACCGAGCGATATCTCGAGTGCAAGCAGCGTTTTCACGATGCGGTTAACGATCACATCGGCCTAGAGCCGGACGCGCCCTCGTGAGGAGCAGGCGGAGAAATTGGTATCCGCTGGCCGACTTTCGGCGACTTATCCCTATCTTGTAAAGTAAGCATCTGTTTTTCCGACAGCCTAGCCCAACGACTTCAGCTTCGCGTATTCGGCCTTGGCAGCGATGAGGATGGGAATGTCGGGGTCGGCGTCTTTCCAGAGAGTGATGGAGTTGCTACTGCGGCAGCCCCTCCGGCGAATCGTGATTAAAACCGGTTGACATGCTGGACCTTGTAGGTCCGCTCGAGGTGTTTGAATTCGCTCCAGAGTACGAAGTGGCCGTGGCCAGCCCGGAAGGCACAACGGAATTGCAACTGAATCATGGATTCAAAATCTCGGATGCCGTTCCCTTCACAAAGCTGGGGGCTCAGATCGATACACTAGTGGTTGCGGGCGGCCCAGGGGCGAATGACGAACTGTATGACGACGAATATCTCCACCGCATCATTGGGTTGGCATCTCGATCGCGTCGGGTGGCGGCTATCTGTACCGGAACGTTCGTGCTCGCAGCCGCTGGACTGCTTAACGGCAAAAGGGCGGTCACCCATTGGGCCTATTGCGACAAGCTTTCGCGGCAATATCCTTCCGTCGTAGTTGAGCCTGATCGGATTTATTTGCGAGATGGGTCGATTTATACGTCGGCAGGTATTACGGCTGGGATGGACTTGGCGCTGGCACTCGTAGAAGAGGATCACGGTCACCAGGTTGCTCTCGAAATCGCACGGATATTGGTGATGTTTCTCGTTCGTCCGGGCGGACAGTCCCAATACAGCCATATGCTCTCGCGGCAAGCGGCAACATCGCAGCCGCTCCGCGAACTGCAGGTTTGGATGATCGAGAATCTGCGTGAGAATTTAAGCGTTGAAAGACTTGCTAAACGAATGGGAATGAGCTCACGCAATTTCACCCGTGTTTGTCTCCGCGAAACGCGAATGAATCCAGGGCAATTCGTCGATCGCATGCGCGTGGAGGCGGCACAGCAAATGATCGATAGCTCCGCGATGGGTCTTAAGGAGATCGCGGATGCTTGTGGATTTCAGACGCCTCTTGCCATGCGCCGAACGTTTCTACGTGTTCTCGGCATTACTGCCGGCGAATATGCAAGCCGCTTTAAGCGGTCGCAAAGCCAGACCGAAATGCATAGATGAAGCCAACGCCGGATATCTGATCACAAGTTGCATGTTGGTTGCGCGGGCCGCGGCACGTGCGATTTCGACATAGCTACGACTTCGCAATGAGTTCTTATATCCTGAGGAACCGATTGCGAATAATAGGAGGATGAATGGCGCAAGTTTGGTTAGTGACGGGCAGTTCTCGCGGTCTGGGTCGCGCGATTGTCGAAGCGGGCCTTGCGGCGGGTAATAAAGTGTTGGCGACAGCTAGGGACATCGAGTCTCTACATGACCTATCGGAGCGCCACGGTGACCAGATCAAGCTCTTCGCGCTGGACGTGACCGACGAGTCCGCGGCAGCGAGCGCAGTGAAGGCGGCGATCGGTGCCTTTGGCTCTCTGGAGGTTGTTATCAACAACGCAGGATACGGCAATCTCTCGTCCGTCGAAGACACGCCGATGTCGGATTTTCGCGCACAAATCGAAACGAATCTCTTCGGGACGATCATCGTGACGAAGGCCGCTCTTCCGTACTTTCGCCAAAGGAAAGCCGGTCATTTTGTTCAGTTTTCGTCGATGGGCGGCAGGATCGGGCCTCCAGGGCGTGGGCCCTATTCGGCCGCGAAATGGGGTGTCGAGGGTTTCTCAGAAGTGTTGTCGCGCGAAGTGGCGCCGCTAGGCATCAAGGTCACCATCGTTGAGCCGGGTGGATTCCGCACGGACTTCGCCGGCAGTTCCACCAAATTGAGCGAAGGAAATCCCGACTACGACTCGACTGTTGGAGCAACCGCCAAGTTTCAACGCGACTACAACGGTAAGCAGCCCGGTGATCCGAAAAAGGCGGCTCAAGCGATCGTGCGACTGACGCAGGAACAGAAACCTCCATTGCGACTGTTGCTCGGCAGCGATGCGTACAACGGGGCGGAGAAAAACGACCTCGCACGCCTAGAAGAAGCAAGGTCCTGGAAAGAACTCAGCCTGTCCACTGATTTCGAGTCGAAGCCCCCACACCCGGAGCGACCAAAGTGAACCTACCTTCGCGGGAATCCGGCCCACGGACGTGCCGCCTTTTCGTGCCGCGCAAATCGTAGGAGCACGCTTCGCATTTTTTGTTTCGCTGGCTCATGTCAAAGACCGCCTAAAGCAAGGCGACCGTGTGTTCGAGAGCGGTCTTAGAAACCGCCGCCAAATCGCTCAAATTCTTGGTAAGCACTTGGTAAGCGTTGGGCTGCAAATGACGTGTTTTGGTGCAACTGAGGAGCTTCTAAAGCTAACAAAACAAGCGAAGAACGATCAGTGCGAACGGGTCAGAGTGAATTAGCAAACCGCCAAAACTGCAACTGAGGTGGGCTCAAAGAAATTCACAGCACTTGAGAGCATCTCAAAACAGCCGAGTGCAACTCACACGACAGGCGGTTTGGAAGACCGCCGCAAAACGTCAAAAGCAGAGTCGGAAATTGGGGGACGGGCAGCTCGGCGACTAGTCCGTGAGACAGAAGTACGAGAAGCCGACTTTTCGCCAAGTGAAACTGTGTCGGTAAACACATGCGCGTTTCACAGACTAATGTTGAGTTCGGTAAACATTGGTCGCTGAGCGCATTGGCCTGAAGGCAACAGTTGAGCCAAGGGTCACTTAGGCCGGAAATGGGACTATTCGGCCAAGCGACGAGAAGCCCGTTCTAACTAAGCCTCCGCCGCCAGCCTTAGCTGTATCTCGCGCATGACGATCATCAAAACTTCAACTTCTTATTTCGGCTGCGCTAGCCCCGCAACAACTCCGGCAACTTTATCGAGTATCTGATTCCAGCCCTCTACTTGCCCGCTGTTTTTTGCGTTCTCCATGGTTTCATTTCCAATGAGGGTGAGTTTCGTCTGGCCGTTTCCAAAATCCTCAAAAATAACCACGTCGCGCGCATCGTCTATGGCCTCATGTTCGATTCCATACTGC
>QHYK01000079.1 GCA_003224085.1 Acidobacteriota bacterium
AAGGGCGGATTTTGATCAAAGTCGCTGTAGCGAATCCACCGCGGCCGGACCACGAAATACGTGATGCCGGGCCAGCTCAAGTGGCTGCGGCATTCTGGCCATCGGGCGAAATACACTTCCTGGTAGTGCGCAAGCCCGGCTCCCTCGGGTTGGTGCGCTTCGCCCTCGTACTGCACCGTGATTTCGCCCGTCCACCCAACCACGAACGAACAACCGGAATTCGACATCAGATTCTCAAACTTCCGCGAACTCTTAACGGTATCGAAGATGATCTCCAATTCGGGAGTCACGGCAATTCCCACGAGGGCAGACTGCGGGCTGCCATCGGAAGAAAGGGTCGCCAGCACTCCAAGTTTCTGTTTTGCAATGAACTGGTAGATATCTGCTTTTGTCATGTCTAAGGCTTTCCTAAAGAGCTGAAAGGTCTCAGCTTCTTCTCCGAAGTGGAGCCCTTCTCGGTGCGACTATTGGCGGGAATCACCTTTTGCTTGTTTGCCAGAACTACCAACGCAGCAAGTGCCGCCGTTTTCTGGTCCTTGGTCCAGGGCGGTCCGAGAGAACGACCAAGGGTAGAAATTTGTTGCCACATCCTAGTCGCCGCTTTGCCGAACGTTGTCTGGACACATTTTTCGAGGTTCCGCTCGCGAAACCCGGTGACAGAAAGGTCAAGACCCTCGCATGCTTTCAAAAAGGCTTCGCGAAAGAATTCGCCTTCTGCCGCATGAATCAAGGCGTGTGAGGCGAGGATCTTTGAAAGAGGAGGCAGCGGGCGACCTGAGGCCAGGAGGATGGCTGAACCTACGACACGATATTGGCGACCATGCAGTTCGCCTACGACATCCCGGACAGCCTCAAAGGCGAGGCGTTTTGAAGCCGCAAAACAGTTCCCAAGAAACGTCTCCGCCTCTGGAAGTTCGAGATTCTCCGCAAAATGATAGGGCTGGTTCGCTCCGGGTGTTCCTGGGGTAGTGACAGCGACGCGCCGCCTGGCAATTACCTCCACTGTGCCGGCGCTGTTGGAGACGGCCACGAGCGCTCCCCAACCAGAATGCATTCGAACGCCGATGGTTGCGCGCTTCATGTCTAAGGGTCTGCGAATGTGCTACGGCGAGTTTATGAGCTCATTCGCAGCGTGTCTTGGAAAAATCGGCCACACGATGCGGCGCGATTCGTCCGGGACTCGTGCCGGCGAACAACGCAACCTCATTGGCCAAATGGGCCTGATCGAAATAGCCGAGTTCTGCCGCCACTCGTGCGGAGCAGTCAGAAGGCGAGGTTTCCATGTGCTGCAACAGGGCCTGGAACCGCATAATCCTCGCCAGGCGCTTTGGAGAAAAACCTACCCAATTGCGGAGGAGGCGATCCAGATGGCGAGCACTAACTTGACAATCGCGGGCGAGTTGCCCTATTCGGATCTGCCCGCTGCATTCTTCAATTCGTTTGAGTGCCACCTGAACACGCGAGTCAATTTGGACCTCGGAGAGTCGCTGAATCAGGAATCTTTCCAAGACGTCGATCCCTTCGTCAACTGTCCGCGTTCCGGCAAGACTTTTCTCCAAACGAGAACCAACTTCGGGCAGCAGTGCCGGTAGTCGTATGCTGCGCTCGACGAGTGTGTGAACGGGTACGCCGCTGAACACAAAAGTAACGCCCGGTTTGAGGCGTACGCCGAACAATGTCTGCCCGGGCGCGGGCACTCTTGCGGCCGGTGTTCGGCGTGGACCCACCAAAAAGCACTCCAAGGCTTTGCTGTGGCCAGACTCGATGGAAAGGGTTGCGCAAGCGTCCGGCAGTGTTCGCAATCGCGTGGCGGGAGTAGTCTCAATGGACCAAAAGCAGCCCACGTGAGCACGCAGGGAAGACACAGGTCGGCGTAATCTTAGACGCGCACCTTCGACCATCGCACTGGCAACATTCACGGGTGGCATTGTATCCCAGTGACCAGCAAAATGATTCGATGCGCTCCGCTTTTGCAAGCTCCACATGAGCCGTCCCGTTTCCAGAAAACGGGGTTCGAGGAGACCGGATCGCGAGCAAAATCATCAGTTCATTACCTCCCCGAACCGGACTTATGGGGAGTTAAAAGGCACTTGTCCGGCTAGCGCTAATCAGGCATGTGCCAGTTGGCTGTGGATAGAAACACCGAGTAAAAGGCAACTATAATAGATAGTCCAAGTCAACATCTGAAAAGACAAAAAGAGGGGAACTGAATCTCATGGCGCGGTGTCCATGAGAGGTGGGTAGGTTCCCGCACCCCCCGAAGAGTCCGTGCAAGAACTGAAATCAATGTCGTTCCAAGGCTAGGCGCCGGGAAAACCCAGGAGTTTGGCCCGGGATCGCGCCAGCAGCGCAGGGAGGAACCGATGTGGTCTAACTTCCGAAAAACACTGCCGGAAAGAATTGTTGTGAGTGTCGTTTCTCTCATCGTAGTGCTGATGGCGGCTGCGTTGGTGAAGACTTTTGCGGCGGCGGAGAAGACGGGAGAGTGGGCCACTTATTCTCACGGAGTGCTTCGCGTAATGATCCCTTACCGCGCGGCGCAAGCAGGTGCGGGGCGGCTGACCGGAGAAGTCCTGGATCCGGAGAATCACGTCATTGGGCGGACGGAGAAGACCGTCGAAGTGGTAAAGGGCGCGTCGCGGTTCAGGGCGGAAATGAAGCTCGATAAGGCGGTGCCGCTTGATGAGCTCGTTTGGCATCGGGTGCGATACGCGTTTCGCTATGACGACACAAAAGTGGAAACTCTGGAGGGTGTGGAGTCCATCTCCAACATTCTGAGGCTCCCCGTGCTACGCGTGCTGGGACAGCGAAGCTATCTGGCGGGCAGCAGAGCAGCCGTGCGGGTGATTGTGAGCGATTCGAAAGGAGATGTAATTCCCGGGCGGGGCGCGGTGCGGATTGCATTGGAGGCGGACGGAAAAGAACAGCGGACACTCTTTACAGGGCGCTTGAATCATCGCGGCACGACCGAGGCGCAGTTTCAGTTTCCGGAAGGCGTTACCGGCAACTGCAACTTGCATTACACGGTGGATACTTCACTGGGAGCGACGGAGTACACACAAACAATCCGGTTGCAGGACAAAGTCGGCATTCTCCTGACGACCGACAAGACGATCTATCAGCCGGGACAGATGATTCACGTGCGGGCGCTCGCGCTGAATCGCACGGACCACCGCGCGGCAGGAAAACGGAACCTGCTCCTGGAAGTAGAGGACTCCCACGGGAACAAGGTCTTCAAGAAAGCCACGTCGACAGATGAGTTTGGCATCGGGTCCGCGGCCTTTGGCCTGGCGAGCGAGGTGAATCTGGGAACGTATCACGTGCGCGCAATCCTGGGAGAGGCCGGCACGGACTCAGCCAGCACCGCAGAGATTGCGTTGGACGTGGAGAAATACGTGCTGCCGAAATTCAAGGTCGAGCTGAATTTCGCGTCACCCGAAGGGAAGAAGAAGCACGGGTACAGGCCTGGGGATCACGTGAGCGGCACGGTGCAAGCAAACTATTTCTTTGGAAAAGCGTTGGATGGCGCCGAAGTTTCCGTGAAAGCCGAAGGAATGGATGTCACGACCTTCACGGCCGCTTCGGTTGAAGGAAAAATCGATCACGACGGCGCCTATCACTTTGATTTACAGCTTCCTAGATACCTGGCGGGGAGGCCACTCGACAGAGGCGCAGCGAAAGTGCTGATCGAAGCGACGGTAAAAGACACGGCGGGACATTCCGAGAGCCGCGGCGAGCCTATTACGGTCAGTGAGTCGGCGTTTTTGCTGACGGCGATTCCGGAGGGCGGAACGCTGGTTCCCGGCCTGGAAAATCAGGTGTTCTTGGTGGCGTCCTATCCGGATGGAGCGCCAGTGGAAGCAAACCTTAAGGTGCGGTCAAGGTCCGGCGACGAACAAGACGTTTCGACCAATGCGGGTGGCCTCGCGGTGCTCACTTTGAAGAAGCCGCTGAGGGACGAGGTCTTGCAGATTGATGCGACAGACAAAGAGGGAGAAAAAGTTTCCGCGCCGGTGCTGCTGCAGGCCCGGGCGGGCGATGACCAGGTGCTGTTGAGAGCGGAGAAGGCCGTCTATCGCGCGGGGGATTCGATTCGGCTGAGAGTTTTGACGACGAAGAAGCGTGGAACGATTTATGTCGATGTGGTGAAAGACGGGCAGACGACTCTGACTAGGGACTTAGACATTACAGAAGGCGAAGCGGAGTTGACCCTAGCAGCCAGCCCCGAGTTGGCGGGCACGGTAGACGTAAGTGCCTACATGTTCGGAGCCAATGCACAACCCGTCGCGGATCATCGGCTGGTGTTTGTGCAGCCGGCAGATGAGCTGAAAGTGGAGACCGTGGCGGATCGCCCCGTCTACAAGCCGGGTGACGACTCGCACATCCGTTTTCACGTGACGGACAAGAACGGAGAAGGAGTGCGCGCCGCACTGGGGCTGCAGATTGTGGACGAAGCGGTATTCGCGCTTGCTGAAAAGAAGCCTGGATTCGCGAAAGTGTTCTTTTACCTCGAACAGGAAGTGATGAAGCCGCGGTACGAGATTCACTCCGTCGGGCTGCCGGAGATCGTCGAGCCGGTTTCCGATAATAATGATGAAGCGCAGCGCGATGTTGCTGCACGTGCGCTCTTTTCGGCTACAGAAATCGTGAGGCAGAACCGATTCGATGGCGAGACTGGACGTGAAATTCCCCGGACAAAATATTACGAATACTGGAACCGGTACCAGGCACAGTTCCAGGAGGATGCCAAGAAGATCGCCGCAGAGCTACGGCATGCGATTGCAAGCGATCCAAATGAAAATGACCTGGAGAAAGCGTTCAAGAAGCTGGCGGATTCCGGGAAGCTGGACTTTCGCGATGCGTGGGGAACGAAACTGAAAGTCGAGCGCACGCCCTGGGACAACGCTAAAACGATGTTCACCCTTCACGGCGCTGGACCAGACAAGAGTTTCGATACCGCGGACGACTTGCGCGCCGTGCTCTACTTCCGGCGTAGCCCGATCGTAACAACGGCGGCTGCCGGCGGCACCAAACTGAGTGTGAAGATTGAGCACGATCGCGGACCGAATAACAATCGCGCGGAAATCTCGGGGTTGGCAATCGATCCGAGCGGCGCAGTCATTCCCGACGCGGTCATAACCATCCGGAACATGACCATTTCCAGCGAGCAGACCGCACACACGAACGCGTCAGGAGAGTTTCGTGTGACGGCTCTGCGTACGGGGATTTACAAAGTGACGGTAAGTAGCCCAGGCTTTCGGCAAGCGGAAGACACGTTTCAACTGGAAGCGCGGGACCGCGCAGAAATCAGGGCGCGGTTGCAGGTTGCATCTACGACGGAAACGGTCGAGGTTTCGGCGAATTCAGTGGTAGTCCTTAGCGCGCAGGCAACTGGATTCGGAGAAGGCAGGGGAATGGCCGGCGGAGTTGCGGGTGGTGTGATGGGAGGTGTGATGGGCGGCGTCGGAGCCGGGGATAGAGCGTGGGGCCCTGTGCCACCGGCGAAACCGATGCCTATGATGATCACAGAGCTGCCGATGCACGGTCGGAACGTCGCGAACATGGCCACTATGGACGCTGACGAAAAGGAAACGGCCGACGTTCATGTGCGTTCGTATTTCCCAGAGACGCTGTACATCAATCCCGAGATCATCACGGACCGCAATGGAATGGCGGAGCTTTCCGTTCCATTGGCCGACAACATCACCACGTGGCGGATGTCCATGATCGCTTCGACGGAACGCGGCAGGCTGGGCACAACCACTTCGAGCCTGAAAGTGTTTCAAGACTTTTTTGCGGATTTGGATTTGCCGGTCGTCCTGACGCATGGAGATCAAGTGTCGCTGCCGGTTGCCATCTACAACTACACGGATGCGAAAGGCGAGGTGCGGTTAAAGCTGAAGGACGAGGATTGGTTTGCATTGGTGGATGATTCCGGAGAGAAGTCCGTGGATGTGGATTCGCAGCATGTCGGCAGATCACAATTCACTCTGGAGGCGAAGCGAATCGGGAAGTTCAAGTTGACACTCACCGCGCAGATGAGAGGAAACACGAAACGTGCCGACGTGGTGGTGCGTGAAATCGAAGTGGTTCCGAACGGACGGGAGCAGAACACCGTATTCAACGGACAACTGGAGTCGAAGGCGAGTCACACCGTGGAATTTCCCCCGATGGCGATTGACGGCGCACGCAAGATTTTTGTGCGCCTGTACCCGGGGCCGCTGAGCCAGATCATCGAAGGAATGGATTCGATTTTGCGGATGCCGGGCGGATGTTTCGAGCAAACCTCGTCAAGCACTTATCCGAACGTACTGGCGCTGGATTATATGAAGCGGACGAAAAAGTTGACGCCCGAGGTGCATGCCAAGGCGGAAGGATACATCGCCAACGGGTATCAACGGCTGCTGACGTTTGAAGTCCAAAGCGGCGGGTTTTCCTGGTTCGGCCAGGCGCCGGCGAACAAGATTTTGACCTCGTATGGCTTGATGGAATTCTACGACATGTCGAAGGTGTATGACGTGGATCCGCGCGTGATTCAGCGCACCCAGCAGTGGCTCGTATCGCTGCAACAGGCGGATGGCAGTTGGAAATCGGATACGCAGTTCATCAATGAAGGAGCGACGAACCGGTACAACAAGGATGTGCTGCGCATTACGGCGTACATTGCCTGGTCGCTAGGCAATACCGGATACCAAGGGCCTGCGCTTGGAAAAGCCAGCGAATACATTCAGAAGAATCTTTCTGAGAAGTCCGATCCCTACACGCTGGCGGTGCTGGCCAATTTCGCGGTGGATTCCGGAAAGGACCCCGAGTTCACTCGGCAGGCGATGCAGCTGCTCCTGGACGCCCGCACGGAAAAGGATGAGCAGGCCTGGTGGAGCTCGGAAGAAACGGGCGTCTACTCGACCGGAACGAGCGCAAGCGTGGAGACTACGGGATTGGCCGTGCAAGCTCTGCTGAAATGGGGGCGAGCGGCAGGAACGACGCGCAAAGCGCTGGCTTATATCACGTCGAAAAAGGACGCGACCGGCGCCTGGGGCAGCACGCAAGCAACGATCATGGCGCTACGCGCGTTGCTGCTGGCGAGCGAAAAGGGGACGGCCGATTTGCGCGGAACGGTGGAGATAGCAGTCAACGGAAAGACTGCCGGAAAGCTGGTTTTGACTCCGGAGAATAATGATCTACTGCATCAGTTTGTCTTCACGGAGATTGAGAGCAGCGGGTCGAATCTCGTGGAGATTCGCTACGACGGCAAGGGGACGCTTGGGTATCAGACCGCCGGCCAATACTTCATTCCCTGGGACCAGGAAGGCGAGAAGGAGCCGTTCTCGATTTCCGTGAATTACGACCGCACGAAGCTGGTGCAGGATGACATTGTGACCGCGACAGCCACGATGCGAAACAATCTGCCAAAATCCGCGAACATGGTGATGGTGGATTTGGGAATTCCGCCCGGATTCGATTTGCTAAGCGAGGATTTGCAGGAGTATGAGGAAAAATCGTCCAAGCTGAAAAGCGGCCGGTTGGAAAAATTCAGCCAGACGGCGACGCAGGCAATTCTATATTTCAACGCTTTCGCGGCCGGAGAGACCGTGCAATTGAAATTCCGGCTGCGCGCGAAGTACCCGATTCGGACGCGAACCTTCCAATCGCGTGTCTATGACTATTACGATCCAGACATCCGGTCGGTGGCGCGTCCCGTGTCGCTTGAGGTGACAAAACGATAGCCTGACGCGCCGCACAAGTTCAGTTAGATTCGACTTGCCTGTTGAGTCGTGCTCTAGCTGGCCAAAAACGGGGTTCGAGGAGACCGGATCGCGAGCAAAATCATCAGTTCATTACCTCCCCGAACGGGACTTCTGGCTCGTTTCGACCTGATTCACATTGACGAGTACGTTTTTTACCGGGCACGAACATTGAGCAGGTGGGTTTGACACGTGTAGTATTCCCTAGTGAGGAGGAAGGCTGTATGAAACCTCGCATCCTGCCCCCACTGCTCCTGCTTTTACTCATCACTGTTGGCCTTTCCCCTGCCCAGCAAACCCCTGACCCCAAGCAAGCAGAGTTGGCAGTCTGGGCTCGTCTGAAGACCATGACACAAACCGACCTTCAAGCACTTATGGTAAGAGCTCAGGCTGGCGACGCGGAAGCGGAGTGTTTGGTGGGACGCGTTTACGAAGAAGGCCGACTGGTGCAAAAGAATGAGGAAGAATCTGCACGTTGGCTCCTGAAATCTGCCGAACAGGGCTACGCGCGTGCGCAACGGTTATACGGATTCATGTCCGTGCACATCAACCCATCTGTGGGCGAACGGTGGATGCTGCGGGCTGCCGAACAAGGCGACGCGGAAGTCCAATTCTGGCTGGGCTATGCCTATGAAAATAATTGGTTCGGAACCACCGACCCTCAAGAAGCGCTGAAGTGGTACAAGAAAGGAGCGGAAGGGGGCGACCCCGACGCTGAAGTTGAACTGGGGCAAAGATACGAAGATGGTGAAGGCGTTGAACAGAACTACAAGCTTGCTGCCGAATGGTATCGAAAAGCGGCAGAGCATGTCCCAAACTTGGGTGGAGCGGGTCAAGGAAAAAATCGACTGGGTCTCCTCTACTTGGAGGGGTTTGGAGTTCCGCAGGATTACGTACAGGCGTATTTCTGGTTCAGTTTGAGCGGGTCCGAGGGAAATACGGCCGAAGCCAAAGCTCACTTGTCACTCGCTCAGATTCGAGAAACGGACAGCTTGGTAAAAGCATGGAAAGAACAGCACCGATTGATTCCAGAGGTGGCCGCCGCTTTACACCTTGAAAATTGAATCTAACTCCTGTGTAGTGGGGTACTCGGAGAAGTGCAGGTCACGGGCCAGAAACGGGGTTCGCGGAGATCACTGACGATGTCCTCGAACCGGACTTGAACCGGACATTGACGTATACAACACCAAGACATGGGGGGAGTAAAATCATCGGCACCTTCACAAACAAGAGCCGTTGACCTGGCTGCGGCCTGCTCTTTACCATAGTCAAGATGAAGCCGCGCCTGCTCCTTGCCAGCACACTTGTCGTATCCGCCGTCGGCCTTGGTTGCGAAGACGCAGCCAGGAAACCCGCGCAGGCTCATGTTCCCGCAGCACCGGTTACCGCCGCGCCCAGCAACGCGCCGCTCTCTGCCGCCCCCAAAGCAGCGCAACAGACCCTGCCCGCCTTGGCGCCGTTGCCGCTCATGGATCGCAACCGAGCACCGACATCCCTGATGCCTGCGGTCCTCGACGGAAAAGCCTATTTGATCCAGAAGGTCCAGGAGCAATTCGCTTCCGGGGAGCAGAATTTCAAGGCTGGCCACTTGGAGGCGGCGCGCAAAAACTTTGACGACGCGGTGGACTGGATGCTCGAAAGCGGCTACGACCCCGACGCCGATCCCGCGCTGAGGGCGCTGTTTCATCACGTCGTGGATTCGGTTTACGCCTACGAGCTGCAAGCATTTCGCGGAGGCGAGGGCTTCACCGAAGCAGCTGCCGTTCCTGCGCCCATCGATGAAGTTGCGGCCGTAACGCTTCCAGCTGATCCCCGGCTGAAACAGCGGGCCGAAGAAGCAGCCAAAAACGTGTCTCACGACCTGCCGCTTACGGTGAACGACGAAGTGCTTTCTTTCCTGAATTTCTTTCAAACCCCGAAGGGGCGCGACATCGTGGAAACCGGCTTGCGGCGCGGCGGCAAGTACCGCGACATGATCTCGCGGATTCTTCAAGAAGAGGGTATGCCGCAGGACTTGATCTACCTGGCGCAAGCGGAAAGCGCTTTTCAGCCGCTGGCCCTTTCGCGTGCCGGAGCGCGGGGAATCTGGCAATTCGTGGCCTATCGCGGACAGCAGTATGGACTGCGCCGCACCTGGTGGATTGACGAGCGGCAAGATCCGGAAAAAGCCACGCGCGCAGCGGCGCAGCATTTGCGCGACCTCTATGGGCTTTTTGGCGACTGGTATCTCGCCATGGCGGCGTACAATTGCGGTCCCGGCAATGTGCAGAAAGCCATCGAGCGCACTGGGTACGCGGACTTCTGGGAGCTGTACAAGCGCAAGGTCCTGCCGCGCGAAACGAAAAACTACGTGCCTATCATCATCGCTCTGACACTGATTGCGAAGGATGCGGCGCACTACAACATCCAGGCCGAGCCAGAAGCGCCGGTTCCGACCGACGTCGTGAAACCCGGCCGCCCGATTGACTTGCGGCTCGTGGCGGAGACCATTGATGTTGATGTGGAAACGCTGCGAACACTGAATCCTTCGCTTCTGCGCATGGCCACGCCGGACGATCCGTCCTTCGAGCTGCGTCTTCCTCAAGGCACCGGGGAAAAATTCACCGCCGAAATCGCGGCCATCCCGCCGGACAAGTGGGTCAGCTGGCGGCGCCACCGTGTGGAGCTCGGCGAAACGCTGGCTTCCATCGCGAAGAAATATCGCTTGACGGCGGCGGCCATTGCCGAAACCAATAAAATCGAGCGCACGGCGGCGCTGGAGCCGGGCACGAAGCTGATTATTCCGGCGACGCAGCCTTCCTCAGAAACCAAACGGCTGCTGGTGAGTTACCGCGTGCGGCGTGGCGACACGCTGGGGGGAATTGCGGACCGCTTCAACGTAAACTCCGAAGACGTACGCAAGTGGAATCGCTTAAGGTCAAACCACGTGAGCCGCGGCATGGTACTGCGCATTTACACCATTGGAGGGACGACAGAAACTTACCGCCGAGGAACACACGCGCGAACGAAAAAGAAAACTGCGTTCTCTTCCCGCGCCAAGGCGGGCAGCGGATCAGCGCGCGGCAATGCAAATTAAATCATGTATTTTCATAATGTTACAGAGTCAGTAAAGAATTGCCGCACACTGCTGGGCGGTCCAGGGAAAACCCCTCGCGATGTCTTCGGACTGGCTTTCGCTGACGCTCTCCCAGACTACTTGACAACTTACAGCGAGTACGATAACAAACATCGGCACGAGGGCGGGGGTGTTCTTGCAGAACTCCGGCCAAAACAGCAGAATGGCTGACCCGTGTAGCCGCGGGACCGAGTGATTCCCCCAGGGGAGGACGGAATGGATTTCGAGAAAGAAACCTTCGATGACGACAACGAGCTGTCAAGGCTGGAAGACGACGAGGAGCTGGCCGGCGAGGGCCAAGAGGTCGTCGAGACCGAGGAAGAGGAGCTGGCGATCGTAGGCGAAGAGCCGGAAGAGGAAGCGCCGCCGTCGAGGCCCGCACCTAAGCCAGCACCGAAAAAAGCTGCGCCGAAGAAAAAGGCCAAAGCCAAGCCCAAAAAGAAAGCCAAGAAGCCGGCGAAGAAAGCGGCAAAAAAGAAAAAGAAAAAGAGGCGTTAGACGTCTCTGACGCGGAAAACAGAGAGCCGGGAGAAGTCCCGGCTCTTTTAATTAAGGAGTCTTCTTCCGGAATCATTTTTTCAATTTGAGAATATCGCGCGGGATTCATCCTTCCCGCCTTGGAAGGATCCGATTGACTCCGGAGGTGGCCGTGCCAGCAATTCTTGTCCCAGGCCTAAGCACCAACCGCGAGAACCAGCAGGGTCGCATCATCGGTCCGGTGGCCGCCGCTGAATTCCGAAGTGGCAGCGACAATTTTTCCCTGGATGTCGGCCGCAGGCAGCGCGCGGTGCTCTTGGAGCAAAGCCAATAGCCTCGCGTCCCCAAATTCCTCGCCATCGGAATTGCAGGCTTCCGTCACGCCGTCGGTAAAGAGGACCACCCGGTCGCCCGGCACCAGCTGCACTTCCGCCATCGAGTAACTTTGCTCCGCGAAAACGCCAAGGACTCCGCCGCCTTCCTGCAGCCTCTGGTGCGAGCCGTTCGCGCGCACCACAAATGGCGCATTGTGCCCGGCGTTAGCGTAACGCAGGCGTCGGGTGGCGCCGTCCAGCTGTCCGTAGAAAAGTGTGATGAAGCGGTCGGTATGCGTGTTCCGCCAAACCAGAGAGTTCAAACTATTGCAGAGGTCCTCCGGCGACAGGGATGGGGAACACAGACCGCGGACAGCCGCTTGCAGATTGGACATCAGCAGCGCCGCCGGGATGCCTTTTCCGGCCACGTCCGCGATGCACAGGCCCAAGGCATTGGGCCCCAGCGGGAGAAGGTCGAAATAATCGCCCCCAACCGTGCCCGCAGACTGCCAGGAACTGGCGATTTCATATCCTGCCAACTGGGGGATGTCGCGCGGAAGAAGCCTTTCCTGGATGGCCTTGGCTTCGGCGATCTCGCGTTCCTGCTGCTCAAGATGATGCAGGGCTTCTTCCCCGGCGTGCTTCTCCTCATTGGCCCGCCGGCGCGATTCACGGCGTGCCCGGCCCATCTCGATCTGCTTTTCCAGGATCTCCAGCAGCCGTGAGTTGGTCCAGGGCTTCTCCACGAAGTCGCTTACGCCATGCTGCATCGTCGCAACCGCCAAGCCTACCGTGGCCCAGCCGGTCATGGCCACGACCGGCGGCGGGTCGGCCATCTCCTTCAGGTGGCCCAGCACATCGAGCCCCTCCCGCCCAGAAGTTGTGTCCCGCGCGTAATTCAAGTCCATAAGAAGAAGATCGAATTCGCGTTGTGCCAGTGCCGCGAGTAAGTCCGCCGGGGTACTGACGGTTTCAAGGATGTATCCGCGGCCCTTGAGAAGCAGCTGCAAGGCGTCGAGCACGTCCTTCTGATCATCCGCAATGAGGATTCGATGCTGCATCGGCTCGCTATCGGTGGCGGTCTCGAGCTCTGTTTCTACCATTGCGGATCCCCCAAGAGCCAGCAAAACTGTTTCTCGGGCTCGTCTTGGCTATGGCAAAGGCAGGCACGCTGCCAACCAGGGGATGCTCTAACTGGCTTGACCTGTAACGACTTGCGACGTGATTTGGTTTCTTAAATTTGCAATGGCTGGCCATTTACGGGAAGCCCTATCCCATTTTCGAACATTGACCAGTCTGAGGATACCAAGACAGGTTGCCCAAACCGAACGCTGCCGCCAGGGGCGGCCAGCCTAGAGTAGCGGCTCTGACCAGTTCTCCAGCGTCTCCTTAACCTTGTGCAAGAACTGATGCGCGATGGCGCCGTCAACGACGCGATGGTCGTAGCTCAGGGTGAGGTAGCACATCGAACGAATGGCAATGGCATCCTCCACCACCACGGGGCGCTTCTCGATAGCACCCAAGCCAAGGATGCCCACGTTCGGCTGGCTGATCACTGGCAAACCGAACAGCCCGCCGAAGACGCCCGGATTGGTGATGGAGAAGGTGCTCTCTTGAACTTCCTCCGGTTTCAGCTTCTTCGACCGCGCGCGCTCGGCCAGGTCGTTCATAGCGCGCTGGATACCGAGGAGGTTTTTTTCGTCGGCGTTCTTCACCACCGGAACCAGCAAGCCCCAGTCCAAGGCCACGGCGATGCCGATGTTGATGTCCTTGTGAAGGACAACATTGGTCCCGTCGAGCGAAGCGTTCATTGTCGGAAACGCGCGCAATCCGGCTACCGCGGCTTTCACGAAGAACGGCATAAAGGTCAGCTTGGTTTCGTAGCGCTTCTCAAATTCCTCTTTCGCCTTGGCACGCAGCACCGCGATTTTGGTCATGTCCATTTCATCGACCGAATACACGTGCGGGGAAACGCGCTTCGAGGCCACCATGTGCTCGGCGATTCTTTGCCGCATGGTGCTCATCGGCTGGACTTCGTAATTGCCGAAGTAAATCTTCTCCCTCGGCACCGCGGTTTCAAGCGCCACGTGCGCTTGTGTGCCGGGAGCACCCGGTGCGGTCGAGGGAGCCGGGGTCGGCACCAGAACGGGCCGTGCCGCGGGAATCGAAACGACCGAAGGAGCTCCCGGGGCTCCCCCCGCGGCCACGATGACTGCTTCGATGTCCTGCTTGCTGATGCGCCCGCCTGCGCCCGTCCCTTGTACCGCTGCGAGGTCAATGCCGTGCTCCTTGGCCATGCGGCGGACCAAAGGCGAGCTGTGGATGCGCTCGCCGGAAGAACCAGGCGCGGAAACGGCAGGAGCCGATGCCACAGCCACGGGAGCCGGGGCCGAAGGCCTTGGCACTGGCGCGGGCGCTTTCGCCGGGGCGGTCGGCTGGGATTTCGCGGGAGCTGTGGCCGGCGCCGGGGCCGGGGCAGCGACCGCTGAGCCAGCCGCGTCAATCACTCCGACAACCGTCTGGATCGGCACGGTCTGGCCTTCGCCAACCTTGATTTCCTTGAGCACGCCGGCGGAAGGCGAAGGAATCTCCGCATCAACTTTGTCGGTGGAAATTTCAAACAGCGGCTCGTCGCGCTCGACTTTGTCGCCGGGTTTCTTGAGCCACTTGGTAATGGTTCCCTCGAAAATGCTTTCCCCCATCTGGGGCATTACGATATCCACTGCCATGTTCTTTCTCCTCTTTCTCTAAATCCTAATACCGCGCCAATTCTTTTGCGGCGGCGAAAACTTTTTTCGCGTTAGGCAGAAAATAGTCTTCGAGCGTCGGCGCGTAGGGTACCGGGGTGTCCAGCGCGGTCACGCGCAGCACGGGCCCGTCCAGATCGCTGAACGCCTTTTCGCACAGAAGCGCGGCGATTTCCCCCGCGATTCCGCCGGTCTTGGTGTCTTCGTGGACTACCAAGCATTTATTGGTTTTCCTTACCGAATTCACAATCGTCTCTTCATCAAGCGGCAAAAGCGTCCGCAGGTCAATCACTTCCGCTTCCACTCCCTCTTTGGCCAACTCCTCTGCAGCTTCGAGCGAGCTGTGCGCCATCGCCGCATAGGAAAGAATCGTCAGGTGCTGGCCCTCGCGGCGAATGACCGCCCTGCCGATAGGCACGGTGTAGTCGCCAGCCGGAACTTCTCCCTTGATGCGCCGGTAGAGGAACTTGTGTTCGAAAAACAGCACCGGATTATTATCGCGTACGGCAGCCTTCAACAGCCCCTTGGCGTCGTACGGCGTCGACGGATAAATCACCTTCAGTCCCGGCGTATGCACGAAATACATTTCCGGGTTCGCGGAATGAAACGGCCCGCCGTGCACGCCTCCGCCCGAGGGTCCGCGAATCACCATGGGCGCCGGCGCGTTCCACAGGTAATGTCCCTTGGCCACGAAATTTGTGATCTGGTTGAAGGCGCAGACGATGAAGTCGATGAACTGCATTTCGCAAATGGGCCGCAGGCCGAGGTAGCTCATCCCGCAGGCTGCGCCGATGATGGCGCTCTCGCTGATGGGCGTATCAATCACGCGCTCCCAGCCGAACCGCTCGAGCAGCCCTTCGCTAGTTTTGAACGCGCCACCGTACACCCCAACATCCTCACCCATCAACAGGACCGCCGGGTCGCGCTCCATCTCTTCGAACATGGCTTGACGGATGGCTTCGAGAAACGTGATTTCCTTTCCGCCCGCCGCGGTTCCCTTCCCGCCAGCCATGACTACCTCCGCGCCTTCCGCGAAGCGCCTGCCGCGGCCGCCTTGGCTTTTTTCGGTGCGCTTTTCGCGTTAGGCTTTGCCGCCGTTTTGCCGGGGCGTCCGTTACTGGCCATGGCTCCTGCGGCGACGACTCGCGTATCCCCAAAATGAATGGGCGCACCCGCGCCGCCCGAACCCTTGCCAGAGCCAAAACCGGGAACCGTCCACACCGGCTTGACGCTGGACTTTGGCGGCGTCAGTTCGCCGGCGGGCCGCTCCCATTTTGGGCGAATCGGGTGGCAATCATCGCCGGTGCAGTAAACTCCCCCTTCCGCGAATTCGGCTGGCGGCATCGGCGAATTTTCCGCAAACTCGCGCTCGGCCGCGAGCAAGGCCTCGAGTTTTTCGTCGATTTCCTTCTTGCCGGCGGCGTCGAGAAGTTTTTCAGCGGTCAGGAATTTTTCATACAGCGCAATGGGGTCGCGCGCTTCCCAATACGCGCGCATTTCCTTCGGAACGTATTCCGCCGGATCGTGCTGCGCGTGGCCCAGCCGGCGAAACGTTTTGGCCTCGATGAGGATGGGCCCCCCGCCCGCGCGCGCCCGCTCGACGGCTTCGCGAGCCGCATTGAAAACCGCCACCACGTTGTTGCCGTCCACGATGTAGCTGTCGATCCCGTAGGCTTTGGCGCGATCGGCCAAGTTCTCGAGCGGCACCTGCCGGCGCACGGGCGTCGAATACGCCCAAAGATTATTTTCAAGAATTAGAACGAAAGGCGCCTTTTGTGTGGCAGCGAAATTCAACCCTTCGTGAAACACACCCGTCGAGCTACCGCCGTCCCCGATCCAGGTCATGGTCACAATCTTTTGACCCAGGTAGCGCCCACCGACGGCCACACCGGTCATTACGGGAATCAAATCGCCGAGCATGGAAATCGGCGAAACAATGTGCCGGTTTTCCAGGTCGCCAAAGTGGCTGGTGCCGTCTCTCCCTTTGGTCGGCGAATCGTACTTCGCCATGTGCTGCATGAAAATGTCGCGCGGCGGCACACCCTTCACCAGGAGCGCCCCGATGTTGCGAATCATGGGCGCGATCCAGTCTTTCTTTTCCAGCGCGTAGCATGTTCCGACGGATATCGCTTCCTGCCCGAGGCTGGAGTAAAGCCCGCCGACAATTTTGTTCTGCCGGAAGAGCTTGACCATGGTGTCTTCCACGGCGCGGTTCAGCCGCATGTAGTAATACAGGTCGAGGTACTGCTGCGGAGTCAATTCCCTGAGCATCTGCTTGGTCATTGCTGTTCCCATTTCAGGCAGAAACCTCAACCGACTGCTCCGCGTGCTCGAGCTTCTCAAATAATTCCTTCTTCGCAGTTTCCTTCCAATCCAAGCCGAACAATGCCCCCAGATGTTTAGCAAGGTGCCGGGTGACTTCCGATTCTTCGATCCGGCGGCCTAGCAATTTTTCAAGGGACGTCGCCTTGCTGCCGGCAATCCCGCAGGGCACGATCAAGTCGAAAAACCGCAGATCGGTTGAAACGTTGTAAGCAAACCCGTGCGAAGTGACCCAGCGGCTGATGTGCACCCCAATGGCGCCCAGTTTCTCCTCCGTGTTTCCCGCGTCTACCCAAATTCCGGTTTTGCCGGCAACCCGCTTCGCTGCGATTTGAAACTCTTTGGTCGTGCGAATCATGGCCTCTTCCAGCATCCGTACGTACCAAACGACATCCCGCCGGATGGCCCCCAGATTCAAGATGGGATAGCCTACGATTTGCCCGGGGCCGTGATAGGTAATGTCTCCGCCGCGGCTCGACTCATGAAATTCCACGCCCTTCTGCCGCAGAACGTGCTCGCTCACAAGCAGGTGCTCGCGCTTCCCGTTTCTTCCTTGTGTGATCACATGGGGATGTTCGCAGAAGAGAAAAACATCTTCGATCGAGTCTGCTTTTCGCGCGGCGACGATGCGTTTCTGCAGCGCGTAGGCTTCCGCATAGCCAATGATTCCAAGGTCGACAATCGGGCAGGTTTTCACCGCTCACCCATCAAGAGTCATCCGTCACTGGTCATACATTAATCTGCAACCCGCGCACCGACGCAAACGCGTCCCCCAGGCCTTCCCAAACCGTAGGATGCGCGTGAATCATGTTCATCATATCGTCGATCGTGCCTTCGAGATTCAGCACCGCCGCCGCTTCCGACAGAATCTCCGTTGCCAGCGGCCCGATGATGTGAATCCCCAGCACCTCGCCGTAAGTCTCCTCGGAAACCACCTTAATGAATCCGCCGTGAGCGCCCAGGATGGTCGCCTTGCTGTTCCCCGCGAAGGGAAACTTGCCGGTCTTCACCGCGTATCCCGCCTCGCGCGCCTGTTTTTCCGTCAGCCCAATCGAACCGATCTGCGGCTCGCAGTAGGTCGCGTTGGGAATGCGCGTCTTTACAATTTGATGCGCCGGTTTGCCCGCGATGTGCGTAACCGCGACGATCCCCTCCATCATGGCCGCGTGCGCGAGCTGCGGCAACCCGGCAACAATATCGCCAATGGCGTATAGGCCCTTCTCCGCCGTTTCCATGTAATCCCCAACGTGCACGAACCCACGCTCCACCTTGGCCTTCGATTTCTCCAAGCCGCAATTCTCGGTCATCGCTTTGCGGCCGACCGCCAGCAGCAGCTTTTCCGCCGGCAGCGTTTGCGCCTTTCCGTCGCTGTCTTTGAACGCCACGGTGACGCCCTTCCCGTCTTTCTTTGCGGACTCGACGCTGCAGCCCGTAAAAATCTGGATGCCTTTCTTCTGGAACGCCTTCGCCAACTCCGCGGAAATCTCTTCGTCCTCGAGCGGCACAACGCGCGGCAGCGCTTCCAGAATGGTGACCTGCGTCCCAAACGAATTGTAAACCGATGCAAACTCCACGCCCACCGCGCCCGCGCCCACCACAATCAACGATTTCGGGATTTCCGGAAGCTCCAGAATCGAGCGGTTTGTGAGGATGGTCTTGTGGTCCGGCTCAATTCCTGGCAGGGACTTCGCTTCCGAGCCGCTCACCATGAGAACGTTCGCCGCCTCCATCATCGTCTTCTTGCCGTCTTTCTCGACGCTGATTTTTCCCGGCCCTTCGTACCGCCCCCAGCCTTGCACCCACTCCACTTTGTTCTTTTTGAAGAGAAACTCGATGCCTTTGGCGTGTTTCTTAACAATCTTGTCTTTTCGCGCCAGGACGTTGGTCCAGTTGATTTTCACCCCGCTGATTTCAAACCCCAATTCCGCGCCATTTTTGATGTGCTCGTAAACATCGGCGTGATGCAGCAATACTTTGGTGGGAATGCAGCCAACGTGCAGGCAAGTGCCGCCCAGGTAGGGATCTTTCTCCACAACCATGGTCTTCAGGCCGAGTTCGCCGGCGCGAATCGCCGCGACGTACCCGCCCGGACCGCTTCCGATGATCGCCACATCGTAATTAGCCACTCGTAGTCTCCCTTCCGCGGGGGCCAGAACCGGTGAGGGGAGTGCACTCTCACCGCGGTCACGCTCGAAAAAACTCGAGGGAATTAGGCCGATAAGACTGGACGCCTGACCTGCACTTTGCTGGCGCCTTTTCAAGACGCACAAAAAGCCGTCCGCGCGCTGGCACAGACGGCTACTTGCTGCGAATTGCAAAGTTTAGCAGTCACTTGCCGTCGCCGCAACCAACCGGTGCGGCTAGGAATTTCGCGTCTCGCGGGGACAAGGCTGTCCCTCTCACGGCTGCCGAACAGCAGGACGGACGGATTTGCCTTATCACCGCGCTTATGCGGATCCGCCCCTGATTGCGCCTCACTCCTTCAGGCGCGCGGAATCGCCGGAAAGTATTGCTCTTCGAGAATCATGCGGTGATGGATCTGGTGTCCAGCCGTGATGAAGCCCAGCGCGCGCACGGTCACCTCTTTCTGGCTCGCCACCCCGCGCCTCGACCATGCCCCGTCGTCAAAAGAACGAAACAGCCCAATGCTGGCGCCGCGCACGGCATCAAACTCTTCCGCCAGGTCCGCCAGCGTTCTCGAGGCAAACCCTCCGTTTTTCACGAAGTCGTCCTGCTCGAAGCCCGGCAGGGGCGTCTGGTCGCCTCTTGCGATGCGCAGCGCCCGGTACGTGAAAATGCGCTCGGTGTCCGCGATGTGGCCAAGAACTTCTTTGATCGTCCACTTCCCCGGAGCGTAGCGGAAATTCCCGTCACGTTCCGAGCGCCCGGTAAATAATTTCGACATGTGCAGCCGCTCGCTTTCAAGGGTGCCCAGGACCTCTTTGCCCGGGACCTTCGCAATATACTTTCCGTAATATTCGGCATACTCTCCTGCTTCGGGCCTGTTCATGGCAACACCTCCACGAGTCGAGGAAACTTCCCCTCACCCGTCTGTCCCTTTCGAATTTAGCAATCATTGTATAAGCGTTCGATCCGTTCCGTGGGCACGGGATTCACCATACCACCCGAAGCGCGCCTTCCAATTTGGAAGGGCATCTCGACTGGCGACGGCAGGGCCGAGGGGGAGCCGGATCCGCGCTACCGCTTCGAGCCCCTACGCCTGCAGCTTTCCGTTTTGCGCCGCTTATTGCAAGATAGCGCATGACCATGACCACGGCCGATCGCAAAACGCTGCGCGTCGCTTTCCAGGGAGAGCCCGGCGCTTTCAGCGAAGCCGCTGCGATGCAACTCCTTGGCGAATCCATCAAGACCGTGCCGCATGCCAGCTTTGAGGCCATCTTTCGTTCCATCACTGAGGGAACGGCCGATGCGGTTCTCGCTCCGGTGGAAAATTCCCTCGCGGGTTCCGTGGTGCGCGTGTTCGATTTGCTTTTGGAAAACCCACTCGCCATGGTTGCGGAAACCATTTTGCCGATCGAAATGCAACTCATTGCGTTCCCCGGAGCTTCGCTGGACGACATCAGCTCCGTGGCTTCGCATCCGATGGCCCTGGCGCAGTGCGAACGCTTTTTTGCCGCGCATCCGAAGTGGAAACGTGTTCCCTCGGAAGACACCGCGGGCAGCGTCCGCGAAATCATGTCCAGTCGGGACAAATCTCGCGCCGCCATTGCCGGGCGCCACGCGGCCGAGCACTATGGCGGAGCGATTCTCGCCGAACGGATTCAGGACCATCCGGAAAATTTCACGCGCTTCGTGTTGCTGGTGCCGGAAAAGGAAGCAGCCGCTTGGCTCACAAAGGATGCCCGCAAAACTTCCCTCGCCATGCGCCTCGCGCATCGTCCTGGGTCGCTCCTCTGCGCACTCGAACCCTTCGCAAAACACGGGGTGAATTTGCTCAAGATCGAAAGCCGTCCCATTCACGGACGCCCGTGGGAATATCAATTCTTTATCGACTTGGAAGCCGCCGATGCCGCCAATCTGGATCACGCGCTCGCCGAAGTCCGCAAAGCCACCAGCGAACTTCGCGTCCTCGGCCGCTACGTGACGGCCTCTCGGTAAGCACGTTCAATCGTTCAATCAATCGAGCGGGTCTTTCGGAAGAAACAAGAAGGCCGGCTCGTCGGCCGGCCTCCCTCGCTTCCTTGTCTCGTTTTGCGTCTTATACTTGAGCCTCAGCAGTAGCTGCACTCGGCATCGCCCATGCCGCCGGTGAAGTCATCGCGCATGCGACGCAGACGCCGCCCTAACTTTTCGGCGAGCTGGTGCCGCGCCCGCCACAACCGCGCTTTAAGCGTGTTTTCCGTAACGCCCAGCTTCTTGGCGGCTTCGCCCGTCGAGTAGCCCTGCACCTCGCGCAACACAAACGCGGTGCGCAGCAGCGGCGAGAGCTTATCCAGATTTTCGCTGAGCATCTCGCGGATTTCGGTATTCTCGAACACCTGCTCCGGCGTCAGCCCGCCGTCCGCAAAGCGCTCCGTTGCCGGCAACTCGTCTTCGCGCGGCGGTTCGTCCAGAGAAACCGCCGGACGGGCCTTGGCGCTTCGCCGCCGCATGAGGGCCGCGTTGATCACGATTCGCGTCAGCCAGGTCGAGAACTGCGAACGGCCTTCGAAGCGCTTCAGGTTGCGATACGCGGAAAGCAGACCGTCTTGCAAGGCATCTTCCGCGTCCTCGGTGTTGCCCAATACGCGCAGGGCCGTCTGGAACAGCGGCCGATGGTAGCGGCGGAAGAGCGTTTCCACCGCTTGCTGGTCGCCGCGCTGTCCCGCGCGAATCAGTTTTTCCTCACTTCCCGGTATTACCACAGCTGCTTGTGTCGCCATTGTCGTCTCCCCCAGTCCAGTGAACCTGTTTGACGTTTCCCAGCAAAAAAACTCTTTTTAGTGCACCGGCACGTTGCCTCCCCGCATTTTCGGCCTTCTCATCAGCAGCAAAAACGGGATCACCGCGAAGAACACAATGCCTAGCATTTTGAAATCGTCAAGAAACGCCAGCATCACGGCTTGCCGCTGGATTGTGCCGTAAACCATCGCTTGCGCCTGCGAACCGGCGTGCGCGATCGTTGAGCCCGCCGAGACCAGCTTCAACTGCATCCCGTTCAGCATGTTGTGGTACGCCGCGCTCAATTCGTTGGCGCGTTCGGTCAAACGCGTCATATGAAACTGGGCGCGCCGGTCCAGCATGGTCGTCACAAACGCGATTCCCACGCTGGCGCCAACATTTCGAGCCAGGTTGATAATCCCCGTGCCCATGTTGGTCTTTTCCTTCGGCACGTATGCGAATGCCGCCACGTTGATGGGAATGAACAGAAACGCCAGCCCAAAGCTTTGCAGCATACGAGCCTCGACGGCGTGCCGGTAATCCAGCCCCAGGTCCCATCCGGCCATCACAAACAACGCCGATGCCGACACGATGCAGCCAAAGGTGATGAGAATCCGCGTGTCGAGCTTGGACACCAGGATTCCCACGACCGGCATCATGCACATAATCACCGCGCCGCCGGGTGACAGCGCCAGGCCCGCCAGTTGTGCGGTGTAGCCCAATAACTGCTGCAAGAGCTGGGGAATCAGCACGGTGCTGGCATACAGTACGAAGCCCAGAAAGAACATTGCGATCGTGGCGACGGCGAAGTTGCGGTCCTTCAACATCTTCAAATCAACAACCGGCTCCTTCTCGCGCCATTCCCAGATAATTCCTGCCACCAGGCCGACCAGCATCAACACGAAAAATCCGCGAATGAAATTCGATGCAAACCAGTCCTCGCGCTGCCCTTTGTCCAGGATGACTTGCATGCTGCCCAGCCCCAGGCTGATCAATCCCATCCCGATGTAGTCGATCCGGAATCCCGCTTTCAAATTCGCTTTCTTCATGTACGGCGGGTCGCTGACCAAAACGCTGGTCAGCAGGAGCGAAACAATTCCCACCGGCACGTTGATGTAGAAAATCCATCTCCACGAAAAGTTGTCCGTGATCCAGCCGCCCAGCCACGGCCCTATGGTCGGCGCAACAACCACGGCCAAGCCATACACGGCAAACGCCATGCCGCGCTTCTCCAGCGGAAACGTGTCGTTCAGGATGGCCTGCTCACTCGGCTGCAAGCCGCCTCCGCCGGCGCCTTGCATAATCCGGAAAATCACGAGTACGCTCAGGCTCGGAGCCAGCCCGCACAGGAACGAACTCAGCGTGAACAGCGCCACGCACGTCATGTAGAACCGCTTCCGTCCGAGGAGCCCCGAAAACCATCCGGATAGAGGCAGGATGATGGCGTTCGAGACCAGGTAGGACGTCAGCACCCAGGTCGATTCATCTTGCCCCACGGACAAGTTGCCGGCGATGTGCGGCAGCGCCACATTCGCGATGGAGGTGTCCAGCACTTCCATAAACGTCGCGAGGGTCACGGTCAGGGCGATGACCCACGGGTTGATCGTTCCGTCCGCGTTCCTCAGCTTGGCTAGAATTCGGTTTCTCATCTCGTTCCCGCCCGTGTTCCCCGTGTCCTGAACTTTCTACTTACTACTCGCTTTCTTTATTCCCGCTTAGTTCGTGAGCACGGTCGCGTCTACGTTCATTCCCGGCCGCAACACGGCTTTGTCCGGCGGAATCGGGTCCAGCACGATCTTCACCGGAATGCGCTGGACGACTTTAACGAAATTCCCCGTGGCATTTTCCGGCGGCAGCAGGCTCAGCACCGAACCCGTGGCCCCCGCAATCGAGTCCACGCGCCCGCTGAACGTCTTTCCGTAGGTATCCACCTTTACTTCGGCTTTTTGCCCCGGCTTCATATTTTTCAACTGCGTCTCTCTGAAATTCGCCGTCACCCAAACGTTCTGGAGTGGAACCACCACCAGCAGTCCTTGTCCCGCTTGCACAATCTGGCCAGGCTCGACCTGCTTGTGTGTCGCCACGCCGTTTACCGGCGCGGTGATTTCTGTATAGCTCAAGTTCAATTGCGCGGCGTCCAGGGCGGCGCGTGCTTGCTCCACTTTTGCGATCTTTGCCTGCGCGTCAGCTGCTCTCATGCTCACCTGCTTGACATTCGCTCGCGCCGCAGCGACCTCCGCCTTAGCCTGTTCGACGCGCGCCTTAGCCGCTTCAAGCTGGGCCATGGCAACGTCCACGCTCCGCCGGGCCTGCGCAAGCCGCTCTCGATCCGCCTCGAGCGCGCTCGCCGTCGCGTCCGCGTTGGCTTTTGCCGCGTCGTATTGCTGCTTGGAGATTTCGCCCTTTTCCACCAGGGGCAGATAGCGCGCCAGATCGGCCTTCGCCAATTCGGCATTCGCCAGGCTCTTCTCGACGTTCGCCTGGGCCCATGCCAGATCGGCGGTCTGCGCTTGCTCGTAAGTCGTCTGCGCGCCTGCCAGGTCCGCTTGTGATCCTAGAAGCTGCGCGTCCGCACTCGTCGTGCCGCTCAGCACGTTTTCCCGCGTGCGCGGCACGTCTACTCCCGCGGACCTGGCTTCGCTTTCCGCAAGCAGGAGCGCAGCCCTAGCCTGGTCCACCGCCGCTTGGTAGTCACGCGGGTCAATTTTCACCAATACTTGCCCGGCTTTCACCGGCTCGTTGTCGTCGACCAATACTTGCCCTACGCGTCCATACACTTTCGAAGCGATCGGTGTTATATGGCCGTCTACCTGCGCGTCGTCGGTCGACTCCCGGTTGTGGTAGTAGAAAAACAAGCTCACCAGCGCTGTTAGCAAAACCGCTCCCGCCCCCAGCGCCAGCCTTTTTGTTTTCGGATTGGCCAGGCCCTTGGGGACTTCCTCCAAAGCCAGTTCTTCGGTGAACTTCGGCGCTTTTGACGCATTTTCCAGACCAACTTCTATCTCAACGCTCATGGCTCCCCTGTCTTCACTTGGCGTAGACTTTCTCCATCTCCCCGATGGACCGTGCAAAATCCGCTCGTGCTTGATTGAACCGGTAAAGCGCCGCAATCTGGTTGTCGTTCGCACGCGACAAAGAATCCTGCGCCTGGATCACCTCGATGTTGTTGGCCACGCCAGCCTTGAAGCGGTCACGCGCCTGATCCACTTCTTCCTTCGAAAGCTGCACGCCCAGATTCGCCACTTGCACTTCGCTGCGTGCGGACTCCAGATTCAGCAGCGCCGTCTTCACGTCCAGCGCAATCTGGTTGCGCAAATCGGCGCGCTGTTCCTCGAGCTTCCGGATTTCCAGGTCCGCGCTCACAACCTGCGCGCGAATGCGTCCTCCTGTAAAAAGCGGCAGGTTCACGCTCCCCTCGTAGGTGTACGTTGGCAGTGCGGTGTTTCCCGAAGTCCCCACGTAAGAGAACTCGCCCTCAAAGCGCACCGAGGGCAGCCGCGAAGCTTGCGCCGCTTTTCTCTGGTCTTCCGCCGCTTTGATCTGCGAATTTAACGCCTTCCACTCTTGCCTGTCCGCCAGCGCCGCGTTGATACTCGCTTCCACTTCCGGCTGGGGCGTGTCAAAGAAGCCCAGCGAGTCTGCCAGCTCAATCTTCTGGCGCGGATCGAGGTTCAGCAGCCGGCTCAAGCCGTAGAGCAAGGTCTCTCGGTCGTTTTCCGCCTCCAGCAGCCGCTGCTTTTCATTTTGCAGTTCCACGTTGGCGCGCAGCGTGTCAATTCCTGTGCCAACGCCTTCTTTCTGCAAATCCGCTGCCTGGTCGTAGAGCGCTTGCGCCAGCTCCACGCGCGACTGTGACGCCTGCACATTGGCTACCGCTCGCAGCGTGCCGATGTATTGCGAGACCGTCAGCAATATAACTTGTTCCCGTGTAGAGAGGCTGTTCGCCTTGCTCGCGTTGGCCGTGTTTCGCGCCGCTCGATACCGCTGCCACAAGGTCAAATCAAAGGCCGGCGCGCTCAGGCTCGGCCCGGCCGAAAATACCTGGTAAGGCCCAAGCGTCTTCGGAAATCCGGGGAACGGAGTTTTGCCGCCGAATTGTGCCAGCAGGTTGACCTTCTGCGCCTCGTCGAAAATCCTTGCGTTTGCCTGGGGCAACAAATCGGCTCGCGCAATGTTCTTGTCTTGCTCGCTTTCAGCGGCCGTCAGAACGGCGACTTGGGCGGTCGGATTTTGCTTCAGTGCCAACGCCACCGCCTGCCCCAGGGTCAGCCGCAGCGCTTCGGTTGGGGAACTGGCCGGCAGTGTTTGCGCCGTCTGCCTCGACTGGGCGTGCGCCGCGGCCGCGCTTGGGAGCAAGCTCAAAAGCGCAACATAGAAAACGATGTGAGATCCTTTTGACCGCTCTTTCCGCGCGCGGCTCTTTGTTTGCTTCTCACTGTTTTCGATCTCCTTCACAATCGCCTGATTCAGGCAGCCTTCCGCGGCCAACTCCCCGCCCTGACGATAGATTTCTCTCAGCAGCACCTTCCCGGAGGCATCGATAAAGCTCACCCCGCAGAGGTTCACACTGATTTTTTCGCCCGGCGCCGCTCCATGGACTTCGCGCCAGCACTGCTCGAGCGTGCTGACCAGCGGCCCGGCCAGGCGGCCCTCTATATTCAGCACGGTCCTGCCGCGCTTCGCTTGCGTCGTAATGCGTAACATGGATTGGTTTCCGTTCGCCGCTATGATCTGCATGAGACCCTCCACAGGCCAAAAGGTTTCGTCGTACTTGTAACTATTTGAAATTAAAATAACTTACCAAGATATTCAAGGTATGCACAAATTCAAATAATGACTATATAACGGCAAATGCCCAAATATAGGTTAGAATGTAGTGCCTTCATATGGGCACCATTCTGCCTCTCCTGCTCTTCGATTACGTCCTAGCACGCTGGAAAGTTACAGCGATTTCTAAATGAACGGCGTTAAGATGCAGGGAAAAATTTTTCTAAGGCTCCAGCCCCGCCACCAGCGTATCTACCGTCGAATGAATCACCTTCTCCCTCCCCGCCCAGGGAAATGTGTGGTGGGTAATGAGCAGCGACGTGATTCCATGGATCCCTGCCCATAGGGTCTGCGCCGCCAATTCTACATTTTCTACTTTCACCTTTCCGGCTTGCACGCAGTCGTTAATTCCCTGGGTCAAAAAAGAAAACGCCTGCATTCCCGGTGAATCTGCCTCGTGGTATTTCTCATGATCGAACCCTTCCGGAATTGGCATCATGAATGTGGCCCTGTATGGATGCGGGTTTTCTAGCCCAAATTCGATGTACGCGAGGAGCCCGCGCTTTAGGCGTTCGATAGGCTCTCCCGGCTGTTCCAAGATTTTGCTCAACTTCTCGACCAGCCTGGCGAACGTTTCCTTGCAAACCTGCTCGAGCAGGTCGGCCTTGTCCTTAAAATAGATGTAAATGGTCGTCGGCGAATACTCGATTTTGTCCGCAATGCGCCGCATGGACACATTTTCGTAGCCATGGCGTACGAATAGTTCGCTGGCGGCATCCAGAATCTCCTGCCGCAGGTACTTCTTCTGCCGCGCCCGGCGTTCCTTCACACCCATTTCAATGCGCCATCCTCATTAACTTAACGGTGTTAAGTTACACTACCTTGGCGGGCCCGTCAAGGCCTGTCTTTCCCTTCGCCGGACTCCATTTCAGACTGGGGCTAAATTAAATTCGACTACTTCCGGTGGTGTCTAATTTGGACCGCACAGGCCCTGGTGAAAACCGAAGGTCTTAACGCTTGACAGCGATGGCTTGCAATTCGAAATGCCCCCCCGCCAGCAGTGACCCCGCCCCAATGAATTCGCGTGCCGGATAATCCTTCGTCGTGAAGTAGCTCGCGTAAATTGGATTGAACTTCTGGAAGAGCGACAAGTCCGTACAAGCAATTTGCACGTACACCAAGTCATCCATCGTCATTCCCGCTTGCGCCAAGACTTCTTTCTCGCCATCGAGCAGAACTTTGATTTCGTCCTCGATCTTTTCCGGCACCTTGCCGGTCTTCGCATCAATTCCAATCCGTCCGGCCAGGTAAAGCGTATTCCCCGACAGAATCGCATCGCTGAAAGGCGCCGAAATCGGTCCGGCCAGCTTAATCACCTTTCTTGTCGGTTGTATGGTCGTCTGCGAAAATATCCCTTTCGCCGTGAAGACTGCCCCCACTATCAGCACCCCGGCCACAATGCACATTCGACGATTCATCCTCGCCTCCTCGATGTCAAACTGCGCGCTCGCGCTGAGTACTTTTCAAGCGCGCCGCGCGAGTGTAGTACCGCGACACCACTCCTCGCAAGTCGCTATCGCGCTCCCGTACCGCGGCAGCCCCACAAGAACGTCCCGCGTCGTCTTTCACTAGCCGCATTGTGCGCCGGTCTTTTATTTATTCCTCAGCTCGCCGTCCCGTTTTCCACCAAAGTGATCGCGGCATTGGGGTTAGCCCGGTTGGTACGCAATAATGAAGCGCCGGATGCCAAGGACGGGCTGTCAGCGCCCAACATCGTTGTCAATCTGACAGACAACGCGTTAAGTATCACTAAGTTCTAGCAAACTGCCACTCGGTCACGGCAGTTTTGGGCATTGGAGGGTATGGACTGTAACAGTAGGGAACGGGAAGGAATGCAAGGTAACGCCAAAACAGCGGGGCGTAGTGCAGTGGTGCACGGTCAGCCTTCACGCGCACTGACGGCTATAGGTATTTTCTTATTTTTCGGAGCCGTCATGGCCTCTCTTGCGGGAATAACCTTGCTTTGGCGGGGCACAGTCCTGGAACAGATGTGGACGCTCAATCCTACTGCCTACAAAAAGCTCGTGCCATTGAGGGCATCGGCGGGCATTCTCTTTCTGTTGCTCGGCGTAGCTCTGGCGATTGCCGGTGCAGGTTGGTTCAAACGCCGCCTCTGGGGGTGGAGACTGGCAGTGGCCGTCATAGCCACACAGGTCTTGGGAGACTTGGTCAATGCCCTCAGGGGCGATGTCGTGCGGGGCGCGATTGGCTTCGCAATTGCTGGCGCGCTGCTCTTCTATCTTCTACGTTCCGAGGTCCGGGCTGCTTTTGCGAAAGCGGCAACGTGACGAGCGTTCGTTGATGAATGCTAGAGGTCCGACGAGGAACGAATTCCGAGAGGACGCTTCGTTCCACAGTGAAATTCCGGGCGCGAACTGTGACAATAGAAATGGTGACGAGGGGGTGGAGCAGTGCCGGAGTCCATTGACTGGCCGAGGATGCATGCGCCGCCGCGGCGCCGCCGCTTTCTTTTCCTCATTGTCGTTGTCCTTGCCGTCATCGTTATCGGCGGTCGGACCGTGTTGTCGTATTACGTGGACGTGCTCTGGTTCGAGTCGCTCGGCTATGGCGACGTGTTTTGGAAAACGCTAGGCCTCCAATGGGGAATTTTCGCCGCCTTTGCTGCGGCCACATTTCTAATTCTGTACGGATCGTTTCTCGCTCTGAAGCGAGCGCATCTGCCCAATCTTCCGAGCGGTCACACGATTTTGATCGGCGGACAGCCGCTGAAGCTGCCGGTGGATCCTGTCCTGCACCTTATCGCGCTTGGCCTTTCGCTGGCCATTGCCGTTGCAACCGGAGCCGGCATGATGGTGGAGTGGCCGACGATCGCGCTCTTCCGGTACGCACCGCAGAGCGCTGGCGGCTTCGTGGACCCGGTCTTTGGCAAGCCACTGAACTTCTTTCTCTTTACCCTGCCTGCATGGCAACTCGTCGTGGGTTGGGTGTTTGCGCTGGCCGTGATGACCTGCGTGCTCGCTGTTTTTTTCCTTCTCATTACGGGCGGAACTCGTGCGGTCGCCGGGCGTCGCGGGAGTTATGGCACATTGCCTTGGCGTGGACTCTCCATCACGTTTGCGATCCTTTTACTGGTCCTTGCGATGCGTGCGAACCTCGGTCGATTCGAACGATTGTTCGAGGGTCATACGATCTTCGCGGGTGTGACCTACTCTGACGCGCACATCATGCTTCCAGGGATGCTCGTTGTCTGCGCGGCGCTTATTCTCGGCGCTGTGATCGCGGCCGCAAACGCGGTGAGGGGGGCACGCGGGAGCTGGATTGCGGCGGCCATTCTCCCGGCTGCGCTGTGTTACGTCTGCCTTCAAGTAGTCGGCTGGTATGTCAGCAGCTTTATCGTGAAACCAAACGAGCTGGTTCGCGAGCAGCCCTATATTGCCGACAATATCGCGCTGACGCGGCAAGCCTACGGACTGGATCGCGTTTCGCAGCGCGAGTTCCCCGCTGAGACAGACGTGGCCGCAGCCGACCCGGCGAATAATCAGGCTACGCTTCAGAACATCCGGCTGTGGGACTGGCACGCTCTCCAGGACACGCTGCGTCAGATTCAGGAAATCCGCACCTACTACGACTTTCCCGACATCGACATTGATCGCTATCAAATTGACGGCACGACTCGCCAGGTGATGCTCGCAACACGCGAGTTGAACGTCGACAAGCTTCCGGAAAGCAGCCGCAACTGGATTAACGAGAAGCTGATCTACACCCACGGTTACGGCATCACGATGAACCCAGTCAATGGGTTCACGCCGGAAGGACTGCCCACCCTGCTTCTGAGCAACATGCCCGTCCAGAGCACGGTGCGCGGTCTCACCGTGACGCGTCCGGAGGTCTATTTCGGCGAGTTGACCAACACCGACGTCTACGTGAAGACACGCCAGAAGGAATTCAACTACCCGCAAGGCCAGACCAACAGCCTAACGTCGTACGAGGGCAACGGCGGTATCGTGCTCGGCGGTTTTCTGCGCCGCATCATCATCGCGCTCGACCGCGGCGATCTGACGAAGCTGCCATTCAGCGATGACGTGAACAAGGATAGCCAGCTCTTGATGCGGCGTAACTTGCGAGATCGAGTGTCGGCACTAGCGCCCTTCCTCACCTACGATCCGGATCCTTACATCGTGCTCGGCGACGACGGCCGGTTGTCGTGGGTCATGGATGGGTTCACGGTTTCCGACAACTATCCGTACGCCAGCCATTACCGTCTCGACCGCGACCCCATTAACTACATGCGGAACAGCGTCAAAGTCGTGATCGACGCATACAACGGTGCGACAACGTTTTACGTGTTTGACCCAGAAGATCCGGTCATCGCGGCCTACCGCAGCATCTTTCCGAGTTTGTTCAAGGATGCGAACCTCATGCCGCCCGGTCTACGCAAGCACATGCGGTATCCCGAATTGTTGCTGAAGCTGCAAGCGGAAGTGTATGGGCTATATCACATGACGGACCCGGGAGCATTCTATAACCGTGAGGATCTATGGACAGTCGCCACCGAAGTCGGTTTGAGCGAAGGCGGGCAGCAGGTTACAGAGACGATGCAGCCGAACTTTGTGCTAATGAAACTCCCGGACGAAACCGGCGTGGAATTTGTAGAAATTCTGCCATTCACGCCGGCCAACCGGAATAATCTGATTGGGTGGATTGCCGGGCGCAGCGACGGCGCGCAATACGGCACATCGGTGGTCTATAACTTCCCCAAAACGAGACTGGTCGACGGACCATTGCAAATCGAGGCGCGCATTGATCAGAACGCGCAGCTTTCCGGACAATTGACGCTGTGGAATCAGCAAGGCTCGCACGTGCGACGCGGGGCTTTGCTGGTGATTCCGACCGGTCGCGCGCTGTTGTATGCCGAACCGATTTACCTGCAGGCCGAACGGAGTCCGATGCCTGAGTTGCGTTTGGTTGTGCTCGCACTGCAAGACCGGCTTGCGTACGGACCAACGTTCGAGTCGGCGATGGCGGCCCTTTTTGGCGGAGGGGTCTCGTCGTTGAGCGCCGCGCCCGTCTCCGCGGAGCCGGCGCGACACGCACCGGCAGCAGCCGGATCACCTCCGCCGGCAGCCGACCTCAACGCCCTCATCGCGGAAGCTGCCAAAGACCTCGCCGACTATCAGCGCCTGACCGCGGAAGGCAAGCTCGGCGAGGCTGGTCAAAAGCTTGAAGAGCTGAAGCGCGCACTCGAAAGGCTGAACGCGCGTAAAAGATAACGGAACACTCCCGTCTAAGGCTGTTTGGCCTTCGACTAGGTGGCGGCGACTCCCCTGTCTTGGACATGAAACCAGGAATTTGCCAAAGTCGATTAGAGCAGTCTGGGTGCAATTAGGGTGCAATAACAATTCCCGAGTGTTTCGTAGAGCGCCAAGGGTGGCGATCGGCACCGTGTAATTACGACTAGTTACCTCTGGCTGCTGCAGGGCATGTTAGGGGACGATAACCGCCAAACCCGAGTTCCCTGCAGCGAACTCGCTGCAAAGCGCCCCCCTATTGCACCAGGTTCGGTTTCGGCAAGAAGCCCGGGCAGGATCGCATCGACCAATCTGTCCTGCGCATGACGCTTCGTCTTCGACGTCGCCTGCAAGTACTTGTTCGTGACTTTCAAGGTTGTTGCGTCGTAGATAGTCGCGGATTGTGAGTTGTCCCATCTCCGCAAGCATCGTTCCCACGGTGGCCGAGTGCCGTAGCACCTTGTTTCTGTGCCTATTTGGCCGCGATAATACCCCTCGCACCGAGAGAACGTATGCGCGGTGCTCTCCGCGGGATGGTGATAAGCTCTTGCGCCCTTCCGGGGGTCACACCTAACTACGGTTGAGGCTTTTCAGGGGTAGCAGGTTTTGTCGGTGAGGGAGCGGTCGACGCTGGCTGTGCTGCCGTTGGATCTGACGTCGCGTGAGAAATGCCGGCAAGAGACGCGACGATCTTGGCGGTTGCGTCTTTGCTGACGTTGCAGTTGCGGTCCCAGATGCGGCACTGCGCCAACGTGTACGGGCATCCGCAGGTGCAGGATTCCGCATTAAATTTGTGAAGCGCCGCGATTTTTTGCTCCGGCGTCAGTTTCGAAAGGTCCACGCCGGGGAGCTGCGTGGCGCGGTCGGCGTGCTTCAGGAAAATCTGCCCGGTATCCTCAAACGTTTCCACTTTCACATTGCCGATCGGCAACCCCATCAGCGAGCGAATTTCCACTTCATATAGAACAGGATCGCGCAGACCTTCATGCTTTTGCACCAACCTCCCTTCGCTGTTCAGCAGAAAGGAAGTAGGAAGGGCAGGAATCCCGCCGTACTCCAGCCGCAACGCGTCGGTCGCGATGGCTACGGGATAATTGATGCCATACTCGCTGACAAACTTCTTGATGGCTTCCTGGTCTTCATCATCCACCACCAGACCAATGACCTGCAGCTGATCCTTATATTTGTTTTGCAATTCGACGAGGTCTGGAATTTCGGCGCGGCACGGTCCGCACCAGGTGGCCCAGAAATTCAGAAGAATCACCTTGCTCTTGTAATCCGCTAGGCTGAGAGCTTTTCCGTCCAGGGTGGTCAGTTTGAACTCCGGCGCCGGATCCGGGTTCCGCACAAACCGTATCGTCGGCTGCTGTGCAAACGTTGATGCCGCAGCCAACCAAAGTGCCAGCCCAGCGAGGCAGGCAGAGAATATTCGGCCCTGCAGGCAGCCTCGCGACCACGAACACATGGATGGGTCCAATAATTCCATCGCTTTCCACTTTAGCAGAGCACAGGGAGCCGTGGAAACCCAGTTCCCGGCTCGCGTCGTTTTTTTCTGGAGAAGATGACCAAAATTGTAGGAAAAGACCACGGTTTGCCCGGCCGCGGCCTGGGTTATTTCACGCTATTCTCTGTGCCGGAACGCACCATGGGAGAACCTAGGGCGGAGAGTGTGGTGAAGTGCGGCAGGGTGTTGGGATATCCAACACCTTGGAGCGCAATGACTTAGGGCGTTTGGACAAGATCCACCTTTCTTGGGATCTACGGGCCGCCGCCTGCAAGGAGAAACAGTGGGTAGCCATGACGCATTTTCCCCGCCTCCCCTAACTCGCGCTTCGCAGAACGGCGTTGCGGGCGTCAACCCCTCCCATGGCGTGTCCGCCGTCAATCCGTCCATCAATCAGTATGAAAACTGCTTGCGCTGCCACGGCGCCAGCGCCGGAAAGGTCGATAATCCCGTGTTTGGTTATCTTTCCGCCCGGGCGGTTACTGCCGGCGATTTTCTCAACGTTATTCCCCAGTTCGCCTATACCAGCTCCCGTCACGCAAGTTCGCAGCAGCGGCCTGCCGCCGCCGAGCTTGCTGGCCAACATGCTGAATCTCGACGGCGTCACCCAGGGCCGCAGCATGGGAACACAAATCCTCTGCACGGCACGATCTCAGGCGAACGGCTGGTCAACTTTGACGTAAACGTCGTCACCCTCAACGGCGTCGTCTCCTATTCGCGGGCTGCCAACTCCTGCACCCTCATCTGCCATAACCACGCTCATTCGGCAACCCTCGGCGCTACCACAACAATCAAGAAATACGTGCCTCGTAGTCGAGAGTTCGAAATGTAGGCTCATCAAACCAGAATCTGGGGGGGCAACTCCAGCGCAAGGCAAGTGTCAGGGCTCGGGAAAAAATGGGAAGAGCTTGCGAATCTCTTCCTCGCTCGGCTGATGTCCGTATTCCGTGATTTCAAATGCCTCGGCGTGCTGAACACTTGCCGCTTGCGCGCCATAGCGCTTCTCCAACGCTTCTCGCCACTCCGGCTGAAGTCTCCTGGCCCCGCGCATCGACGCCGCCAGCCATTTCTTCCGCTCTCCCGGATCCTTCGGCACTTGCTCGAGCTGCCCCTCGGTCCATGGCAGCCACTCATAGAACTGCGACACGTGCGCGTCCAGCACATTGATTTTTTTCTCGAACACATCGTCAATCGACACGACAATGTCCGCGTGAAAAGGCTGGGGGCGCGTGAACCGGTCGCTGTAATACAGGAAAACCGGATTCCGCTTCAGCGGCGGCGTATCCGTCACCAAGTCCGGCACAATTACCATGTAGGACGCGTCCTGGACCAGTATTCCGGTATACCGATGATCGGGATGATAGTCGTTCGGGCGCGGCGCAATGACAACGTCCGCCTTCCACTGGCGAATTTCGCGGATCACCTGCTCGCGGACTTCCAGGGTGGGCAAAAGCTTGCCGTCATGGTTGTCGAGGACTTCGTATTCGATGCTGATGCGTCGGCCTGCCTCCAGGGCTTCGGCGCGCCTGCGCCTGGCGAGTTCCTCACCGCGCAGTGACTGGTGCCCGGCATCGCCATTGGTTAGGGATACGAACTTAACCTTATCGCCATGCGCCGCATACTTGGCGGCAAGGCCTCCAGCGCCGAGGTCGCAATCGTCAGGATGCGCCCCGAAGGCGATGACGCGCACCGGTTGGTTTTGTGCCCTGCCAGGCAAAACTAAGAGCGACACTGCAGTTAGTATGCAGGCGAGGCGCGGCCCGCAACGCACAAAGTTTAGGGAAGGCATTTGACCCACCGAATGAAGTACGCTCATTTACCGACGGCGGGATTATATATCTATCGGTTCACGGGCTGCCTCTATTTTGCGGCTTCCCGACGACAAAATGCGGTCTTTGATTTTCAATGACCTGTGCGCACTTTTTTCCACAATTTTGTATGTTTCCAGCGCATTTTGTTCCCAGTTTCAGAACTGGGAACAAAAAAGCGGCGATTCAATAAATGCAAGTGCTAGTCCAGTCTCGGTACTAACCCAACGGGCGAGCTGATCCGCGGACGCCCAACCGGCTAATTTCTATTCTAAGAACAGGTGGTGAGAGCCGAAGGGGTTTCGGTCGAATCGTCGGCAAACAGAAACCAATTCGGTTACTTCCGCATCGCCGTGATCCAGGCACGATCGTTGGAAACACCCCAATCAGGAGTTTTCCTGGCAGGTGGTTCCGCAATGTTGCTCCCGACCCGCCAGTTTATTTCATCGAGGATTTCTTCCGGGTCTATAATCCATGCCACTAATGGCTCTTACAAACGGGACAAAACTGGGGGCCGCATGAGATCGTCGCGCCGCTCGGCTCGGGCGGGATGGGCGAGGTGTACCGTGCGCGGGACACACGGCTCGACCGCACCGTCGCGATAAAAATTCTTCCCGCGCAGCTCTCTGCTGATCCTGCTCGCAAACAGCGCTTCGAGCGCGAAGCCAAAACCATCTCCTGGCGGTCGGTTCAATTAAGAAGGGTGCCAAGAATCCGGGGCAGCCGCCGCCATGACCGGGCCGCATCTCCGGTCTGCGCGTTCCGCCCAAAGTGAAAGCCAAGGTTTAGGCCAGAGAGATTGACCGAGGGTGGCACGCCGAGATAACTGTGTCCCGGGAGGTGAGACGCCCGCATCCCGCCATTGTCGAAAGGATTGAGCAGAGCGTCTCGTATATGAAGGGTGCTGTGAAAGGCGTCCAGCTGCAGGCGTCCGCGACAGAGTTGACCGAGCGGCAAGCTAGACCGCGTGAGAGTCAAGGTCTTAACCTCGTTCATTGGCAAAAGATGCTCTAGGCTGTGATCACGCTTGTAAGCTCCCGCGAACATAAGACTGAAACGAGCATTGGATTTTTCGCCCTTGGACAGCAGGAAGGAAGCGGCGGGCAGAGGGGTCGATACTGTTGGGAGCATGGTGATGATCGGCGCAACGTGTTCTTGCGCCAGAACGTTCCATGGGGCGGGTGTTTGTGCTACGGCTGGCACAAGGCTACCCAGAAAGAGGCCGAGCAGAAGAAGGAGCCGATTACGCATCAGCGCCTCCGATACCGCGGGGCGGATAGGTCAAACAACACAGCAAGGAGTGGAACCATGGCACTCCTGACCCGGGGATATGAGTTGCACCATAGCGGAGCGCGTGGTGTTTTTCCATGGACCGAAAGCACCGGTACCCGAGTAGTAGAACTACTAAAGTCTAGCAAGGTTCCTGGTGGTCTCACAGATCATGCCCTTCAGCAGGAGCCGACGCACGCCGCTGCGATGCGCTTTGTCCAGCGCATCCGCAATCTGCGCACCTAACTTCAGCGCCTGCTCTAGCGGCAGCGCGCCTTTCTCCAACCGCTTGGCTAGCGTCTCGCCCTCCACGCAATCGACACTCACCATTGGACAAGTTGTGGATGCGCCTCAGCAAGAAGGTCACGTCCACAGGCGATTGAAGTGAGCAGCTCTACGGTGCCAAGAAATTAGGTCCATAATCGGAAGTACGTATGGCCCTCATTTCGGCTCCCTCGGTTCATCAGCCTTCTACTGACAGCGCTCGCAGCTGCCGTGGTTCTTGGCCACGCTCGTAAATCATTGAGCTGGAAGCTCATTTAGCTCACAAGTCCGCAGAGCAGCGTGCAGTGTCACCAGGATGTAACGGCTCGGACGAAACCGAAGGGACCAAGAACAATGCCGTTCACCAGCCGATGCAGAGAGTGGGTTCGCTTTCCTGTTTCCCTATCGAAAACGGCGAGTTGGACCGGAGTGGACTGACAATCGAAGACTGGGTATTGGAACGCAGCACGCGCAAGCCCTTGACAATACAATGGCCTGCAATGGATGCGCGCATAAGCCTCTGCTGGAGAGCACCTGCTTGTCCTACCGAAAGGTCATGGCATGAATTTGCTCGATGTAATAGAATGAAAACAAAGACGTTGCACAGTTCCCCGGTAGCTCAAGCGTAGAGCATTCGGCTGTTAATACAGAACTTCAAATCACATAACTCGTTCTCTGGCGTCAATTAACGGCTCCCGGACCATCCCCAAACACCTTTTCCTTGTCCCCAAGATGTCCCCAGCCCCTGGGGTGAACCCCCTGTAGTGAGACAAATTCTTTGGGCACACTTGCAAAGTGTGCCCATCCGGACTGTCTCAATTCAAGGGTTCAGTCCACCCGTCTTGCGCAGCCGTCTCATCGAGACCGCGGCTTCTGCCGTGACAACTCCTAATTTTATGGGAACTGATTGAAACTTGGCGGCACGGATGGCTACCCAAACCGCCCAAAGTTACACTCCCAGTTGGCCGCAGATTCTCGAAACCGCAAGAACCGAAGTTACGTCAGAGTAGGTGGAGAAGGACACATGCCGTGCCTTCGACCACACTTCAATACAAGCTTTCATCAACATCAATTTCTGACCGTCCCCGCTCCCGGCCTTACCACTTGGAGAATTGCGAACCCCAGGGTCGCTTCGTGCTGCTCAACCCGTGGGCCGAAACCGAAGAGCAACGAACATGCGCAAAAAAGGAGGCACCATGAGCCGGGGTTTGGCGTGGTTGTGTGCGGTTGGTAGTGTGCTGGCGTGCACGTTCGCTGCTGGCTGCGGAAGTAACCCTAACTCATCCATCGTGGTGACGCTCAGCCCATCGTCGGCGCAGATCGATCAAGGCGGGACCGTCAATGTGAGCGCAACAGTCACAAGCACGGGCACGGTTATGGATCAGAACGTGACTTGGTCGCTTTCCGGTGCGGGATGTAGCGGCACCTCTTGCGGTTCGCTGACCAACCAGACGGGTTTGTCGGTTACCTATAACGCCCCCGCTTCCCCACCCTCGAGCTTTGCTGTCTCGATCATGGCGACCTCCGTCGCCAATCCGTCGAAGTTTGCCACGACAACCGTCAATGTCCAGGCCGTCACCGTCAGCATTCAAAATGCGGTCACGGAGCTGGCCGCGGGCTCCGGAAGATATTACTTCACAAACTTTAGCGCATCGGTGCAGAACGATCCCGCAAATGGTGGCGTTACCTGGGCGCTTACCGCAAACGGAAAAGCTTGTTCGCCGGCTTGCGGTACAATTTCAGCTCCCACTATCTATTACGTGCAGTACGCGCCGCCAGCAACGGTTCCTGCCGCGCCGGCCAACACACCGACCCTGACCGCAACTTCCATCAGCGATCCGTCCAAGTCCGACAACGACACTTTTACGATATTTGATGGAACTGCCGCCTGCGGCACCGGCGGAAACGAAAGTCTGCTGAACGGGCAATACGCCGTTGTCTTACAAGGCTGGACCGGCAGCGCCCCGAACAGCACGCCGCTTCTGTTCGGCGCAACATTCAAAGCCGACGGTACCGGCAAGATCACTGGCGGTGTCGACCAATTCAACCCGTTCGTCAAAGAGTCCTATACCAACGCGTCTATCCAGCCCTCTGGCAGTTCCTATTCCGTGGGCCCCGATAATCGCGGCTGCCTGACCTTGACTGATGTGACGCTGAGCACCTACACCCTACACTTTTCGCTGGGCGGCATCAGCTCCGGCGTGGCCTCTAAGGGTGACATCATCTATTTCAATCAGCAGTCCGCCATACCTTCCCGCGCTTCGGGAATTCTGCGCAAACAGGATCCATCCGCGTTTTCGCTCAGCGCGCTCGCGACAAATTATGCTCTGGCGCTGGACGGGTGGGAGACTTCGAACGGCAGTCTGAAGCACTACGCCCTAGCGGGCGCGTTTGCGCTGAACGCCGGGAACATCTCTAACGGCTTTTGCGATGCGAATGAGGGCGGACACGTTCTCAATAGCGGCGGATTTTGGGGGACCATCCCCTCCATTGCCACCGCAGACGGCACCGCAGACGCCACGCTGCAACTCCCGGGAGCGAACCCCGGCATGTCCCGCTTGACAGCCTATATCATCAATTCCTCAGAGCTATTCTTTATTTCCTTTGATCTCGGAGACGGCACCGGCGGCCCCGTTGTCGCTGGCCGGGCAATCGCCACTTCTGCTTCCTTCACTTCTTCCTCGCTCTCACCCAACTATATTTTCCGCTTCACTGGAAATTCTTCCGGTGCCACGGCGGCACTTGGCGTGGCCAGCTTCTCCGGCGGACTCGCCGGCACGCTATCCGGCACCATGGACCAATACGCCGCGGGCGCAGCCAGCAATCAGTCACTCAACGGCAGCTACAACCTGGATTCGTCTACAGGCAGGCTGTCCATGTCTGGCGCGGGAAACTCGACCCTGCCGGTTTGTTACATGGCCACTCCCGCCGATGGCGTGTCCGCCTTCTGCGTCAGCACGGATGCCAACGCCAGCACCGGCGTCTTCGATACGCAACCCGTCGCGACCTATGGTGTTAATTCGCTCTCTGGCAACTTTATTTTCGGCACCAACGCAATGAACGCTACCGTGGCTTCCGGGCTTTCGGGCGTCGCCACGATTTCCTCTGGCAGTTTGCAAGGCACGCGGGATGCGAGTACCCCAACGGGTTTCACGCTCGACTCGGCGATCTCCGCCGCGCTCTCCATCCACACGGATGGCACCGGCAATGGGGGACCAAATACCGTTGCGGTAACGAACGGCACGGTGCTTTATGTGATCGACGAATCCAGCGGTGCTCCCGCTGAAGTGCAGGTCTTCGAGCAATAACGGTCCACCGACCTTTTCTCGATGAGAACCGTATTGGCTCTATTCTGGCGATGCGCTGGAAGGGAGAGTCGTATTTCCACGAAACCGGAAGCCCTTTCGACAAACAATGCCTGCGAACTCGGGAAGTGGATCGTCGGCGAGGCAATCAAATACGCGCAACTGGAGGAATACTTAACTCTGCAGGCAGAGCACGTAAAGTTTCATCTTGCTGCTGCCGACCTGGTGCGCCGAGCCAACGCTGGTGAAAGACTCTCGGAGGACATGGTTCTCGGATCAAAGAGCGAATTCCGCGACGTCCAATTCTGTTGTTCGAGCCGTCACCCGCGATCCGGAAAAAAGGCCAAATAGCCAACTCCGTCAAACTCTTCCCGCAACGAACTTCAGAAAGTTCATCTACATCATTACCAACCCCGACAAGCTTCCGCTACCTGCCCGATCATGACTCCTGAATTTCCACGGGTTTCGCGCTCCGATAAATCAGACTTCACGACAATCCGTTCGGCTCTCTTCGAGCCTTGGTACTATCATTACTTGAATTCGCACTTGAATTCGTGTTTGATGCGAATTTTCACGATCTTTTTCTTGACAAGTCTGAACTCACGGGCGCAGACTAGCGCCCAGTTTTCCCAATTTTCCAGGTTTTTCTTCTTGGTATGGTTGGAATCCCGGGCCATCACTCACCGGAGCACAGCTTTTTGTGCGCGGACGGCAAGTCGAAGGAGATCGACGATGAACGATCAAGACCTTATTTTATGGAAAAAGCTTCAGCAGAAATGGCTGAGTCGGCGGAGCCTCATTCGTGGAGCAGCCGGAACCGCTGCCGGAGCTGGTTTGTTGTTAGGCTCCGGCCTGCGGTCGTCGGTACAGGCGGATGATGACAATTGCAAAGCCCTCTCGCGGCCTATCCCGCACATCACCTCACCGCCGGGTGGCCACTTCTTCTTCCCTGGGCCGCCCGATGGCAGCGCTTCATCCACATTCCCGCACTTCCCCAACGCCGGATTTGATCCGTCAACCATTACCGACTTTAAGGGAGTGATTGCTCAGGCCGACCTGAACTTTTCCGGCACAGGGAAGGACCTGAATACGGGTGATAGCACGGCGTACATGTTCCACACCGACTGGCGTTTCTTTAAAGGGACATTTGTGGGCGTTGACGGGCTTCCGCACGCGGGCACGCTCACGTTCATATGACTTGACTCTCTGAGCCCGTCGGGCTCGGGGCGCGATCACTCCTGGGATGCCGGCATTTCTGAGAGTCTAACGTTCTGGACAACTCCAGTGCCGGAAGGCGGTGCGGAAGTGGATTTGGCCGCGGGCACCGCCGAACTCCACGCCGAAAACATCTGCGCAGTATTCGACGCTTTCACGGTTGCTAACAGCCTTAGCGCGGACCGCCCGCTTGGATTCGTTAGCGGGAGAATTGATTCGGTTGACATCAAGTGGAGCGGTGTTACGAAGAGCTTCATGGGAGTCCATGACACCACAAATCACTTCCTGGGCAACTTCTTCGAGATCGGGAAGGTCACTATTGCCGTTACCGCCGCGACACCCAAGATCACCGGGCACGGCTTCCGGTTCGTCTCCGACCCGGCAACAACCACGGTCAACTACGCGCTGATCGGCAGCGAAAGTAACGGCGTTTTCTTTTCATGACGCATCCTGCTTCTCCGCGCGGAGGGCACACGAGAATTCTCACGGCGGGCGGAAATTGATCCTCTGCTCGCCGTGGCCTTGCGACTACCAGCGAAAACTCCGCTCGCTGGCCCTGTGGCCCGAGAACGATGAACAACGATAAGGGTGGTCTTATGACGAAAAGGCTGCGACGGAAATGTCTATGGCTTGCTGCCGTATCTCCGTTAACCATTGGGATTGTGGCATTGGGGCAAAGCCGCAGTTCACAAATCGGGCGCGAAGTGGCGGTACCCGTACACCTACAGGACGGCGACGAATTCACCATCCCGCGAGAACAGTTGATCCAATTTGGAGCTCAATTGTTTAATGCGAAGTTCACGATTCAGGAGGGGGCTGGCCGCCCGCATTCAAAGGGAACTGGCGCAGCCATCTCGGATCCAAGTTCCCCTCTGGTGTTTCCAAGAAATTTCGACCGAATCTCTTCGCCCGACGCAAACTCATGTTCTGGTTGTCACAATGCCCCGGTCCCCGGTGCAGGGGGCGACCGAGTGACGGAAGTCTTCGTCTTGGCCCAGCGCTTTGATCGTTTGACGTTCGATCATGACGATGGCATTACGACGCGCGGTGCCGTGGATGAATCCGGAAAACTGGTCACAATGGAGAGTGCCACTAACGACAGGAAGACCATTGGCATGAACGGTTCCGGCTTCGTTGAGATGCTAGCCAGGCAGATGACCGCAGACCTGCAGGCTGAGCGCGACGTAACGCCTCCCGGAAGCAGTACGCAATTGATCTCGAAGGGGATTTTCTTCGGTGTTTTGACGCACAATCCCGACGGCACTTGGGATACCTCCCGAGTCCAAGGCTTGGCTGCCCCGAGCGTGCCGAGCAGTGGCACTCGACCGAGCCTGATCATCCGGCCTTTGCATCAAGTCGGCAATGTGGTGTCGCTAAGACAATTCAGCAACAATGCCTTCAACCATCACCATGGCATGCAGTCTGAAGAGCGTTTTGGGCGTGATGCCGACCCCGATGGAGACGGGATTACAAACGAACTAACGACCGCCGACCTCACCGCAGTTTCCATGTTCCAGGCCACACTGCCCGTGCCAGGCCAGGTGATACCAAATGATCCGGCGGTGGAGCATGCCATCATGATCGGTGAGCGCGTGTTCAATAGGATAGGCTGCGCAAGCTGCCATGCTACCCTACCTCTTACTTCAAACAACAATCCCGGTCTGCCAGGGCAGCCGGGCTGGATCTACTTTGAGCCCAATCCCTACAATCCCGCTACTGGTCCCAATTCACCGAACTTGCAGTTGGGACCCAAGAACTATCCAGTCAGTGCTCCTGGACTCACGGTGGACCTGACGAGCGATACGCTGCCGCTTCCGCGTCTCCGAGCACATCGTGGTGTGGTTATGGTGCCCGCTTACACCGACCTCAAGCTGCATGACATCAGTGCTGCGAGCGACGTCGCAACCGACCCGGAATGTGAACCACTCGACCAGAACCAACCAGCGGGCTCACCCGGCTTCTTCGCGGGAAACTGCAAATTCATCACCCGCAAACTGTGGGGCTTCTATAACCAGGGTGGGGCGTTTATGCATCACGGGAAGTTCACCACCGCCAGGGAAGCAGTCGAAGCGCACAACGGAGAGGCTCTCTCCCAGCGGTTGGCATTTGATGCCTTGCAGCCGGACCTGCAGAACGACCTCATTGAATTCTTGAGGTCGCTGCAGGTATTGCCGCCGGGTTCAAAATCATTGGTAATCGACGAGCACGGCAATCCAAAAGAATGGCCGCCGTCAACAGACTCTTCGAAAGACGAGCGGTAAGGAAAGCCCTGCAACAACGACGCTGGACCCAGGACCTAACCGACCTAACGCTGTCCCTGGGAAACACTCTTTTGCCCAGGGTGGTCTACGTGCTTCATGCCGTAGCGGAGCATACGGTAGACCAAGCGGGCCCACTCGAAGGAATCTGGAAAGAGCAATCGTGAACTCCCTGCCCCCAGGATCACCCGGGCGAATCCCAGGGATAGGAGCCACCGGAAGCCTTTCATTGCGCTCTCGCTGATTGCAGTCTGTCTGTTCACTTCGGCGGGCGCACAAGAGATCAACAAGGGCGGGGCCTGAGCCGCTGATGATCCAGGAGCAAGGCAGCTTCGCTGTCGGCGGGTCAGTGACCACCGCTCCCGGTACTTTCGATCCCATCAAGCAGGGCGCGTACAACCCCGCTGGCACCGATCCCGCGGGGCAGATCAGGCATCTGCCGATATACTCGAACAATGGAACCGCCTCAATTCATCCCGAGCCGGGAGGTGGCACGTCATGGTTGCCGTCCTGCCTCGCGAGTTGCCAAACTGCCAGCCGAGGTCCTAAGATGACAGGCCGACGCCCTATGACTCCAGAACTGGAACGCGCCCTCAAACGACACACGCAGTGGTTCGGGTCCTACAAAGCATCCGGCGAACTGAAGAAAATACAGGTGTGGCTCGTTGTGAATGGCGGACAGATCGAATTCCTCACTCCGGGGAATTCATATAAAGTGAAGCGAGCACGAAAGAATCCGCGTGTCATGTGTTATGTGGGGAGCAAGGACGGTCCCGCGATTTCTGGAACGGCTCAAATCATTACCGACCGAAGCGAAGTGGCGCGAGTATACCGAGGCTACTGGAAGACCCATCCGTTGCGGATGGCGATTGTGATCGGACTTCGGCTTTGGATTGAGATGCTGTTGAACAAGCGGGTGGTGGTCCGAGTCCAGCCGGACGAGCCGAATCCCTTAGAGGGACTGACCGATCCTGCTACCTGAATAATTCAGAAAACTGCACAGCCCACTGGAGAACCTTCGCCTCTCGGCCTTGAGTCTGTTCAATCCTTTAATAGGGCTTGAGATCACGGATAGGCTGAAGTCACCGTCCGGTTAGCCGTTAATCAGCTATGCCCTCGTTGCGGAAATTGGAACGGCAATTCTCCACGTCATCGGCATCGCAATCACAACGATTCATCATTGAATGGAAGCTTTGTAATTCAACGCGCTGTAATATTTTCGTTTTCAGCCTGTGGTTGCCCTCACAGACACTGCGCAGCAGGTGACACGCGGCGGGTGATTACGGCAATGTTTGGCTCGCGTTCTTTGCCAAGGCGCGCCGGAACAGTTCAGGCGCCTTCATGTGCTCACAGGTCCGTTTGAAATCCTCAGCCGGGCCTCTCCACAGCAAATCGTCAATGGAGGTGAATACGGGAACATCGACTCGAAGTGTCGCGAGAGTGCGAAACAGCAGCGCATCTTCCCACGCAGCGAAAAGAGATTCGGCAAGGGGACGCGCTCTCCGTACCATCGGATCCCAGTGACGCCAATCTTTCGGAATATCTTCCAGGTGAGGATATTGCGAGAAAATAGCCGCTGCGGTCTTGGATCCCCATCCTGCAATGCCGGGGTAGCCGTCTGCACTGTCGCCTACGACAGCTAGATAGTCAGGAATCGACGACGGTTTTATTCCGAACTTTGCGATCACGCCAGCCTCGTCGCGGAGAGTCTCGCGCCGGCGGTCCAGTTGTACGACTCGCGAGCCAACCACACATTGGCTGAGATCTTTGTCGGGCGTGCAGATAATAACCTGCCGAACGCGATCATTCTGAGTTGCTTTCGCCGCAGCCGAAGCGAGTGCATCATCGGCTTCGAATTCGGTCATCGGCCACACCAGCACTCCCATGGATTGCAGGGCCTCTTCGAGAATTGGGAATTGCGACAGCAGTGCCGGGTCCACGCCTTCGCCAGTCTTATAGCCCAAGTAAAGATCGTTGCGAAAGGACTCAATCACATGGTCGGTCGCAACTCCAACGTGAGTTGCTCCTCCCTCAATCATTGAGAGAACCGACCCAAGCACTCCGCGAACTGCGCCAATCTCCTGGCCACAGGTGTCTTTGGCGGACGGCACGGCGTAGAAGAAGCGGAATAGTTCGTAGGTCCCGTCAATGAGGTAGATATCCATGAACGCGACTCAGTTAGCAAGCAAAGTAACTAATGAACGATTCTAAGCTCTATCGATCGATATAAAGAGCATAAAGAGATCGTTTCACGTCTCGCTAGCGGTTGCATCTTAATCACTCTTTGGTAATTCTTTTGCCCTTTTCGTCTAAAAATCTGCGCCTTGACCGTCCGCTTCCTCTGATCAAGGGTCTCAGTCTGGTTGTCAGGTCGACCAATCATGTCCCCAATGTCCCCGCTCCCGGCGTTTCAAAACCCTGCGTAACGATCAAAAAACACGGCAACTTCTCAACTTCCTGCTAGCTCAACGCTGGAGAGCATTCTGCTGGCTACCGAAAGGTCATGGCGTGAATTTGCTTGATGTAATAGAATGAAAACGAATGAAAATAAAGGCGTTGTCGGTTCCCTGGTAGCTCACGGTAGAGCATTCGGCTGTTAACAGAGAACTTCGAATCCAATAACTCGTTTCTCTGGCGTCAGTTAACAGCTTCCGAATCATCCCCAAACACCTTTTTCTTGTCCCCCAAATGTCCCCCGGCGTGGGCCTCTGCCGTCACAGCCCGTCTGGATTACTTCCGGTTTGCCCTGATTGAGGAGGAACCGAGCGTTAGTGTCCGAGCAATTCCAGTAATTCTGTGGTTTCCACCGTCATCACCATTTTGAGTGTGGGAGCATAGTCAGGCGCCCATGTGGCCGAATGGAGCTGTGGGAGTGGGGTCCCAGATTGTTGCGCGGCGGCGAAGTTCTCAGGCTTGACCGCGCCGACCCAGACATCCACTGATGGAATCCCGGCAAGGTTGAACTCCGCAAAGTCTTCAAACACCATGGTGGGTTCAACCTCGACGACGTTGGCTTGGCCGAGAACACCGCGCAACATCGCGACGAGCCGCTTCGTCAGCGCCGGATCGTTATACATGGCGTTCGCGGCAGGCGTAACTTTCACGAGCGGCTCCTTTGGAGCGCCGCCCGCCAATGCTTCGCCTTTCGCCACGCGTTCGATGGATGCCAGCACGCGCTTTCGCACTTCGGGCTTGTAAGTACGCACAGTCAGCTGCAATTTGACTTCGTCTGGAATGATGCTGTTCTTTGTCCCGCCGTGGATTGTGCCGACGGTAATCACAACAGGATCGAGAGGATTATTCTCGCGCGAGACGATGGTCTGCAGGGCGAGAACGGTACGGGCCGCGATCACCACAGGGTCGATAGTGTTCTGAGGACGCCCACCGTGGCCGCCCACTCCGAAGATCGTAATGTCCACGGAGTCGGCCGCGGCCAACGCGTACCCCGAAGTGTAGCCCACCTGTCCGACCGGCTGGTTAGCACTGTCATGAATGGCCAAGGCGAAATCGGGTTTGGGAAAGCGCGTGAGCAAGCCGTCTTTGATCATGGCAGCCGCTCCCTCGCCTGTCTCTTCCGCTGGCTGGGCTATGAGTATCAAAGTGCCGTGCCAGCGATCCCGATTCGTCGCCATCAATTTTGCGGTGCCAATCCAACTTGACATGTGGATGTCGTGGCCGCAGGCATGCGCCACCGGAGTTGATGTTCCGGAATCGCTTTTCACCACGACGTGACTGGCGAAGGGCAAGCCGGTCTTCTCTTCGATAGGAAGAGCGTCCATATCGGTCCGCAGGAGAACCTTGGGGCCGGGGCCGTTTTGCAGGACGGCAACGATACCTGTTCCTCCCACGCCAGCCGTTACCTCAAATCCCAGGGATTTGGTGCGCTCGGCGAGCTTAGCTGCCGTTTGTTGCTCATGCATGGCGAGTTCGGGAGTGCGATGTAGATCGAAATAAAGCGACTCTACATCGGGATAAATAGCGTTCACCTGCTCGGCGGATGGTGCCGTCCAGACTGCGGACTTCGATTGTGCGGTTGCATCAACGGCTGTGAGCACAGAGGCACAAAGTAGAACTAGGCCTGGGTGGTTCATGGGAATGTCCTCCGAGGTTGGCCGATGGTACTCGCCAATTCCGGCGAGTGTCAACGCTCTGCTCTGAACGGAACGCAAAGATGAGGAACTTATGGCAATCCTGGCAGTCCGTATCACGGTCAGTAGAACGGCAAGTGGGAAGAGATCGTGGGCGAGTCGTCGGCAAACGTTCCCTTGCCGGATTACGGAAGGGTTGCCCGTCAGTCTCCCAAGATCGCCTTAGCCGCCAGATCCGCGGGGCAACTACACGTCAAACCTGTCACTCGCAGTAATCCTCCGACTGAAATGATGGAACTGTCCCGCGAAGCTTATGTTACTCGGCTCGCAGGCTGGTCATCGGGCTGGTGCCCACCGCGCGGACGGCAGGCGATAGCGCCGCGGCAAGG
>QHYK01000020.1 GCA_003224085.1 Acidobacteriota bacterium
AACCCTGAACCGAGCTCCGCCAACCAACCAGAGATATTATGCTGAGTCTAGCAATGCGCGCGCATTGACAATCAGCAACTTAGCACACCTACTGCGCATATCTACTGTCGGCACACAATAGAGAGTGGTCTCTTCCAGATCACTATGGCCTAACAGCGTCTGGATGGTGCGCAGATCCGCACCTGCCTCGAGTAGATGTGTGGCGAAGCAGTGCCTCAGCGTATGTGGGTGCACCTCTTTCTGGAGGCCCGCTCGCTGGGCGGCTTCCTTGCAAGCGTCCCAGACCACCTTGGTGGTGATCGGCCTATCACCGGTATGCCAGCGGTTGCCTGGAAACAGCCATGCGCTGGGCTTTCGCCGCAAGCGGCGCCAGTGTCGCTTGAGTTCGTCGAGCAATTTTGGGCTGAGCAAAACGTCGCGGTCTTTGCGACCTTTACCGCCTTGGACGTGAATCACCATGCGTTGGCTGTCCACGTCGCTGATTTTCAGGTGTGTCAATTCAGCGCGTCGTACTCCGGTGGCGTAGAGCGTCATCAACAGAGTGCGATGATAAGGAGTCAGAGCTGCGTCGATGAGTCGCGCCACTTCCTCCTGACTGAGGATCGTTGGCAGGTGAACGGCCTTCTTCGGGTAGGGTGTTTCCGTGATGCTCCAGGCTTTCTTGAGTGTCTTGACGTAGAAAAAGCGTAGAGCCGCCAGGTGTTGTGCCACCGTGTTCGGCGAGAACTTCCGCTTCTGAAATAACGCGGCTTGATATTCACGAATGTGTCGAGGGCCTAAACGATCCGGGGAACTGTTGAAGTATCGGGAAAAATCTTCGACTGCACGGATGTATGAATCTATGGTAGTCTCGGCGTAATTGCGACGTTGGAGTTCCTCCAACATCATTTTTCGTAGATGGGTCACGGGGATACCTCCTGTGACCCACACTTACATCAAAACCGTCGAGCAACCAACGCCCCACTACCTCACGCGTAGCGTCCGCCGCCGGGCGGCTTGGTTCAAGTCGGCTAGTGTTTACCGGAGATTCGGCGCGGTGCGATCCGCGATTGTGCCGGAAGCAATCCAAATCGCGGTGCATCAATCGGTTGAAAAAATGCCCGAGCATTCGGTTACGAACCGAAGGGTTGAGCATTTCAGCAGAGCGCATTCGCAGAAACATTGGGGTTTTGAGCGGTTTTTGTCGGCTTGCTTCTTGAAAACCCCAAGACAGCTACTACGTTTTTACTACGCTCGCCAAAGAGTGGTCGCTAACTAATTGATTAAACAAGGGGTTGGCTCCCCGGGCTAGATTCGAACTAGCCGCTGAAGAAAACGCAGAAAACTGTCGCCAGTAAATGAGACTGTCAGAAAAAGTGAGTTAATTTCAACGAGTGTTTTGTGCCAGGACCTCGTGCAGGCGACGTCCCACAATGTCATCTTCACCCGGTTGGAGCATCCAAACTCCCACAACGATTACATTGCTGCCGCCGGGCAGGCCGGCGCTGGCGGGGCCTCCACCTGTCGAGGGGTTCAGCTCAATGCGCGGAGTCCCTTCGCGCATTTTTTGCATCACCTCGGTGGCGGTCAGCTTGATGCGGTTCAGGTCATAAGTAATCAGCAGGTGCGGAACATGATTGGCAACAGGCGGAATAAAAATTTTTGCTTCGACGCTGAGCACGTTTTGGACGCGCTCGGCGATTACCGCGGCGCGCTTGCGAAATTCGGCCTCCATCGCAGCATCGTCCTGCTCCAGGAACCAGTCAACAGCGGCAACCAGGCCGATGATTTCTTCCTTTCCGACTTTCATTCCGCGACCAACCGTGTTGGAGTACGGGGAATTGTTAAGTTGCGCCGCGTCGATCAAATCTTTTTTTCCCAGAAGCAACCCGGTACATTGCGGTCCACGGATACCCTTTCCGCCAGAAAACGCCACCAGATCAAAGCCCATGGCCGTATAGTTCCACAGGTTTGAAATGGGCGGCACGTCGGCGGCAGCATCGTTGAAGCACGGCACTCCATGTTTGTGAGCGACGCGGATCCAATCCTCCCGGCTGATATGCCCGCCCTCAGCGGCATTGAAGAACTGGGTCATTACCGTGCGCTCGGTGAAGGCACGTTCGCATTCATCGAGCGTTTCCACGTCGACAAAGCGCGCACCGCAGTCACGGATGGCGTGATCGTAGTCGTAGTGATGCGCCTTTTGGACGATCACCTCGTTTTTCAAACCCTGCATTTCCGTTGGAATACTGACGACGGCATTTTTGTTCCCACGAGTGATGCACGCGGCGGTCGCCAGCTTGATTGCAGCCGCAGCCCCCGAAGTAACCAATGCGCCCTCGCAGCGCAAACGCCTGGCCAAGTACTCGCCGGCGGCCTTGTGGAGCTCCATCAGATGCACGGGTTTCTGTGCTGCCAAGGCGATGGCCGCTTGCACCTGATCCGGGAGAATTGAAGCAGATAGAATCGTGTAGGTGCCGGCGGCATTAATGAACGGAGTCACACCGAGTTTCTGGTAGTAATCCACGGAAGTTGCCGGAGATGCGGAGGCAGATGCAGCAGCGTTCATCGGCAACACACCCATGCACGCGCCGCCAGCGATAGCTTGACTCCCACTGCGCAAAAGTTTTCGACGGCTGATTGATTCCACCGTTCCTCCTTCCTTAATTTCTGGGGTAATTGTCGGCCGTCGCCGGAAGTGAACCTTGTAGCATGGGAATGTTGAAATATTGGGGACGAGCTTTTTCCCACTGGACCATGCTGAGGCCCGAGGGATCATAGAGTATTCGCCCTGCGCGAATCGTCATTCGCGCCGCGATCTGCGAGGTGCCTTCCATCTTGGCGTAACCGCAGTCAATGTAGCCGAAGTGACCGTGCAATTCTTCCAGAACAGCGATGTCCGCCTCCTTGCCGACTGACAGAGTTCCAAGTTCAGGCCGGTGAATTTCGCGTGCAGGATTCACCGTCGAACGCCGGATCAAGTCGCTCAGTGGCACGCCCATGCTGAGGAATTTAGACATGACATTGGTCATGCTGAGAACCGTGACATCGCCGGTGTGCAAATCGGTGGACATGGAGTCCGGAATAAATCCTTGTTTCACAGCAGGGACGGCATTGCGAAACCAAAAACTTCCGGCTCCATGGCCCACATCGAAAATCACGCCACGATTTCGCGCTTGTTGCATTATGGGATTGATCTTCCCATCCACAATGATGGGGAATTGCTGCGCGAACACATGAGTATGGATGTCACCAGGGCGCGCTTTCTGGAGAATGAGGTCGGCGTAACTTCGTTCTGGGCGCGGCCAGAAATCGTACATCACCGGAACTTTCGCAGCTTCCGCGCAGGCAATGGCCCGGTCCACAGCCGCCCAGGTGGGATGCAGCTCGTCCAAAGGTCTCTGAGTCCAGTAATGAGCCGTTTTTACGCCGACGATAATATCGGAGTACCTGAGAATGGTATCGGTGCAGCGCTTTACATCCATTTGGTCGACGCTCTGTTCCAATCCGCCATTCATTCCATCAGCGACGATGTTCAGAAACGCTAGCACGCGCACCTTGGCGTGATCGATGACCTCTTCTTTTTCCTGGAGAAAGGTGTCCGCGCCGGCGGTCCCGGCGTCGACGATGGTGGTTACGCCGGACTGCAAGGCCAGGTTCGCTGGGACTCCAAGCGGAACAAGTTGGCCGCGCGGATCGGTGGTGAGCACGGTAATGACGGGAACTTCGTGATCCGGAGAATCGGGGGCGAACCAATTCAGCGGTGCGCCGCCGTGCCCGATGTGGTAGTGGATGTCGATGAGACCTGGAGTCACATAGAGACCGGAGACATCCACGACCTTCCCGGCCTGGCTGGCAGGAATGTCCTTTTCCACTGCCGCGATCCGGCCCAGGGAAACAGCAACATCCATCTTTGCGTCCAGCCCGTTCGCGGGGTCAATGAGATGGCCTCCTTTCAGGAGCAAGTCGTAACGCGGCACAACCGCGTTTGTTCCGGACGGCGCCTGTGCGTTCGTTCCCGCTTGGAGCAGAAAGAACACAAACAGTGCGACGATTCCAAACACCACGATTAGTTTTTGCATTGGCCTCCTAGAAAACAAGCTTTGCGCCGAACTGAATATCGCGATTATTAGTGGTTGTCGAGGTTATGTTGCCAAAGGAAGCAGTGCTCCAGACTGCAGGATTGCCTGGATTTGCGAAGTTCGGATGGTTAAAGATATTGAACATTTCGGTGCGGAACTGGAATTTAGCCCGCTCCTTGATCGGGAAGTCTTTGAAGATCGAAAAATCGGCGTTGACAAGTCCCGGTCCATAAAGAAGATTGCGTCCCGCATTGCCAAATGTGAATGGCGCAGGCAAAGCAAACGCGGCTGAATTAATGCAACCTATGAGATGGCCTGACCCGCAATTGGCGCTTGGTGTTCCTACGATATTCGGCCGTTGATTGGGACGACCGATATTCGCTTGATCGGGCGCGATGATCACGTTGAAGGGCATGCCCGTTTGGGCCGTAAAAATTCCGTTGGCTTGCCAATTTTCGAGCGTCCACCGCAAAACTGGGTTGCCGCTGCGAAGCGCCGGAAGGTCGTAGATGAAGCTGGTAACGAACCTGTGGCGGATGTCCCAGTTGGCGTTGCCATAGTCGAGCCACCATTTGTAGTCGTTCATGGCGGCGCCACCTCCGTTGGAATCGGTGGCAACGTCGAGCGTATGCGACCAGGTGTAGCTCGCCAACACCTGAAGGTTGTGCTGCATGCGTTGACGAAGGATGGCAGTGAGGCCGTGATAGTTGGCGATTAAATCGTTTTGGATGGTGCGAATCTGCCCCCAGTTCTGATTCGGACGGCGCGGATTTACACTGCCCGGTCCCGGAGCGGGCGTATTGTTAAAGTAGCTTCGATCAAGATGCAACGAGTGCGAGCCGAGATACTGCAATTCAAATCCCGCATTCTTCCATAACTCCCGCTCGACGCCCAAATTCCACTGATACATTCTCGGGGTCGAAAGGTCCGGGTTCTCGGTAAAAGCGCTCAGATAGGTTGTCGGCGTGGCCCCCGTTCCGGGCGTTGGATTGCCAAAAGAAAGAGGTGTGGCCGCAGAATTGTTGAACGTGGTGGTTATGCCAAACGGAGGATTGGTAGTAGCCAACGTAAAGCTGTTGGTCTGATTCGGATTGTAATAAATGCCGCCGCCGCCGCGAACCACATTCCTAGAGGTGACGCGGTACGCGAAGCCGAGGCGCGGCGCCCAGTCATTATGAATCGGATTGATAAAAGAGAAGCCCGGTGTAGGAACAGTGGCAGGAATAAGCGCTGTTTGCTGGGGATTTAGAATTCTGGCATTGCCGTTCACGCTGTACGGAACAGTCGGCAGTTCGTAGCGCAAGCCATAGTTCAACGTAAGCTTGGAATTGGCCTGCCAGTTGTCGAGAAAAAAGAATCCATCGCGCCATTCGGCGACAACGCCCTTGAATTCCTGGATAGGGGTGACCTCATTTTGCGGAGTCCCGAGCATGAAGTCTGCTGCCGCATTTCCGCTTCGCGAGCCGGTAAAGTTGAAGAGACCTCGAGGACTGTTTGCCGCTGCTCTGCCGGTGATCAGCTTGCGAATTTCAATGCCCGCCATGAAATTGTGTGAGCCGTGGCGATAACTCACCTGATCGTATCCGTGCCACGTCGTATCGTCTTGATACCAGTTACTTCCGGCATTTCCCAAGCCCATAAACCCGCTGATCGTAATATCTGGAATGCCTGGATTATGAAAGGTTGTATCGCCCGTAAAATTGGGAATGCCGAGCTTGGTCCCGGCGTCCAGCAGGCCATTCACGGTCCAATAGTTCAAATTGTTGGTCATCAGGTGATTACGGCCAAACCGGAAATCGTTGATTAGGTTTTGCGTCAGGATGTGCGTGTACCCGATGGCAAGATTCCGGTTGTTTGCTGGACCGTAGCTTCCGCTGGTGGGAGTGATGTTGCCGCCAAAAATATTGGTGTTCTGCCAATCGTAACGGAGGAAGAGGCGAATTTTATCTCCGACGTTCTGGTCAATGCGTTGCAGTGTCTGGTTTGCTGAGATGTTCGACGCGACGGGACCGGAGAACGTGTTCGTGCCGACATTCGGCAGCGGATAATACACCAACAGTGACTGCGCGACCGGCGACAACTGATTAGAAGGGATCAGGTTGTTTGAGTAGGGGGCCAGAGTGGTGGGGTTATCGATTTGATGGCTGGCCTGAGCATCCGTACATACACCGGAAGAGTTAAAACCGCCCGTGCATAGCGACGAGAAGTCCCCATTGCGCATAGCTTGCGTCAGTGGTGTGCCGAGTTGCGATGGGCTCGTGATTTGGCGCAAACCTTCATAAGAAGCAGTAAAGAAGGTTTTGTTTCTTCCTTTGTAAATCTTCGGTATGGAAACAGGTCCGTCGACTTCCACGCCAAACTGATTGATATGCAGGGGCCTTTTGGGCGAACCCGGAGCAGCAAAAAATGGTTGCGCATCAAACATGTCATTTCGACCAAATTCAAAAAGAGCGCCGTGAAGTTCATTCGTGCCTGATTTGGTCGCGAGATCCACGTGTACACCCATGTAGCTGCCGTATTGCGCGGTGTAGTTTCCGTTTTGCACTTGCACTTCCTGAACGGCATCCACGCTGGGCGAAACGTTCGTCACAGTGATGAGATTATTCATGATGGTGATGCCGTCGAGCGTCAAGCTGTTGGTGATTTCGCGCTGGCCGGCACCAATGAAATCTTCCCCGGGAGGGACGCCTGTCGGGCTTGTTTTGGGTCCGAGGATGACATTCGAGGTCGTAGCCGCGAGTTTCAGCGCATCTCGGCCATTCAGAGGCAGGTCCACGACAGATTGGTTGTCGATAGTCTCAGCAACGGTGGCGTCATCAGTGGAAATGGGAGGAGCTCCAACGTTTACAGTTACTGCCTCTGATACTGATCCGACCCGAAGGCTTACATCCGTGCGAACCGTGTGGTTGTTTTCAACCAAAATTCCCTGCTGCACGGACTTCGTAAAGCCGTTGTGTTCCACAGTGATGGTATATGTGCCTTCCCGAATAAAGGTGATCGAGTAACTGCCTTCTTCATTCGTGGTAGCGGAATAAAGGTCATTTGTCGCCACGTTCACTGCGGTAACTTTTGCGCCTGATACTGCCAGTCCGCTCGCATCCGTCACCGTGCCCACCAAGGACGTGTTGTTGGCAACCTGTCCGCACGACGGCTTCACAATCACGGCTAGAAGGTATAGCCATATCGATAAGAAAACTACTCGTGCGATTAAATGCAGTCTCATTGAGAGTCTCCCCTCTACGCACAGTGACGGGACCGCCGCTGACCGTTTGTCTCTGACTGTGCCAAAAACGGAGACGAACAGCACAAAACAGTTTCGGATTGGATGGTTTCCTTACGAAGATACATTGGCAACAGGTCGAGGACATGACGACAGTGTGGCACGCCCCAGGACGCGCCAGCGTTGGGCCCCTGATGCGGGCATTCTATCAGCTAAACGCGAGAATTTCTGCGTATTACATTGAATGGGTTGGCTGACTCGGGGATGCGGATAAGGAGATTTGTGGATGCGTCAAGCTTTGTCACGGAGCGAAGCCAGGATCGAGCTTGCACGGCAAGAAGGGCGGGACCTAGCACCTAGCGGGGACCCTAGGAAAATCAAGGTTCCATTCCATTCCACAAGGTCTTTTTTAATCTAACCGGTACCGGACCCACACGAGCGAAGACGTCTTCGTCGTTCGAACACACAGGAATAACGCGGCTGAAGTCTCGGGACGGCAATCCTTTTCTCTCCCGAATTCTTCTTGCCAATTGTGAACGAGGACCAAGTGCCCGGGGAGGATCGCGCGGAGAACTCGTTGGATCGATTATGTGATCGGACATCTAAAGCCGGGAGTTACGCCGGCACAAGCGATTGCCGGCCTCAACGCGATCGGCGCCGATTTGGAGAGGAATTATCCCAAAGAGGCGGGCCAGATGCGCTTTACTTTAGAGCGCGAAGGTCTTGGCTTTAAAAAAATCCTGGTTCTCATTTTCGTGAGTTTCACTGAGTCTCATTTCGGCAGTATGTGCGTGTCCAGAAAAAAGTCGTAGCTGATTCGCGTCGAGTTCGTGACGGACTCCATCAGGCACTCTGCCACCCGTGGCATCCACAATCGTCCCCGTTACACCGATGCACTGCTGATTGAAAGACGAAACCCGACCGGCCAAGAGGCTCAACATGGCAAGCTTCCGAATACCTAATACCTCAAGGCGCAAACTGTCGAACTCAAGGCAAAACATCGCAAATGCAAGAGGCCGCGCTGTCAGCGCGGCCTCGCCTTTCGACCCCGCACATTGAGGACCAAACAGTCCGAAATAGCCTCCGGCATGAATCCGTCTATCAGGATGCCGCGGCAGTCCCAGCCCCTTTGAGAAACGCCAACAAATCCTCATTAATCTGCTCGGCGTTGGTCGGGGGCATGCCGTGCGGAAAGCCGAGCTCCAGCCCCTCATTGCCAAGTGCGCAAAACGCTCCATATTCCGTCACGCTCGGGCTCTTTCCTGCACTATCCTTAAGGAACGTGTGACCCATGAGCGCATCCGCTACTTCAAAGGCCTCAGCTCCAGCCTCTCCCGACGCGACACCCTCGAGAGGCAAGGGCGGTTTCTATCTGCAGTCGCGGACCAAGGTGGCGATCCTTGCTACCTGCTTGGTCCTGATGCTCGCCGGTTCTATCTACGCTGTCCTCCAACCACTGAACCCCGAGCCTACTCGCGTCATGCCTTCCACGCGGTTTTGGTATCCGCGTGAGACCAATCCTTACGCCCGCCTCCCCTACGTAGACTGTCCGAATGATAAGGCCGACGACTACGCATGCCGCTTGAACAGCATTGCGGTCAGCATCCCCGACGCTGCGAACGCGGCCGACGACTCCCAGGTCACCCGGCCGGAAGTTTGGGTCGTTGGTAATTTTGGTTTGGTCTTGCACCGGGCCGCCGGACAGTACAAGTGGGAACAACTGAAAATCGCTGCGCGCGCCGAAGCCAGCACGCCTCCTTCGCCAGCTCAATCCACCACACCGACGCCGCCCAGGCCATCCGCCGGGAACCCGCGTGTCACTCCTCCGGCCGCTACGCCAACTGTCCGAGTTCCAGCGCTCGTCGGCTTGGGACTGGACGCTGCACGCAAGACCGCCCTAGGCGTTGGACTGCAACTCGCAGTGGAATACGAGCCCGGGACCGCACCCAATGCGCCGCCGCAGCAACAACAACAGCAGCAGCAGCAGCAGCAACAACCAGGTCCGTCGCGGACACTGGTCGTGGTTTCTCAGTCACCTTCCGCTGGTACGGTGGTCCCCGCAAAATCAACAGTCATGGTTCGTCTCGGCAGCCCACCGAAGGCGGCGGCCAGTCTACTAATTCAGCGCTTGGTTCCTGTGGTCTACGCGGCCGAAAAACCCAAAGTGCCTGCCCAAGCAGGGGTGGCCACCAACACTTCATCCGTAGAAGTTTCGTCGCGCGCAAACTCCAATGTGGGTGTCAATGTTGTTCCACCGTCAACGCCATTTTTGTTGGACGACGACCTGATCTACGTCAGCTGTTCCAACCAGACCTGCCACGCCCTCGGTCGCAGCGGAAGGATTTACAACGTTGCTGGCAAGGAGTGGACCTTTAAGCAGGCACGATTCAACCTTTCCGCCGGTGCCCAAGGCGATCTTTCCCTCATTTCCGCGATGAACGGCGGCAGAGTAATCGCTAAAGTTGGCGACTCGCCCTACCTGTGCTCAACCTCGTCGCTTCCAGAAGCCTGGGACAAAAGCCTCCCGTTTACCTGCGCGCCCTGGTCCGATGGCTCCGTCTTCAAGGGCAATCAGCCCATCGACAAGGCCAGTCAGCTCGCGAACGGCCCGGCCATCTTCCTGGCCGATACCTTCACCTCGTCGAATAACTCTTTGCAGCGCCTCCTGCTTGGAGAAAACGGCTTCATCGGCAAGAGCTCCTCAGCTCAGGGAAGCGCCGCTCCGGTCACAGTTGTCCCCACGCGAACAACCTCTGCACTGCGGGCATTCGCTTTCGGCAAGGGGGCTCGGGGGTACATTGCCGGCGACCACGGTCTAGTCCTCACCACTTCCGACGACGGTGCCACTTGGTTCCATGAAACGCGTGGCCCGGAAGCCGCCCTGCCGAACCATCGCCTCCCCGCGCCCTGGTATTGGCTACTTGCCTTTTTGCTGATTGTGACTTGTTCCGCGGTGGTGGCTACTCCCCCGCCTCCCCCGCCAACAGAGTTCTCTGTCGCCGACTGGACCGTCACCGATGCCCCCCTCAAGCCCGGTGATGTGGATTCGCTCGACTTTACTCCCATGGCTCTGGGACTCTCGCGGTTCATCCGCAATCCCAAGACCCAACCGCCCGTCACGATCGCAATCGAAGGCGAATGGGGTGAAGGAAAAAGCTCGGTTATGTCTTTGCTCCGTGGCGACCTCGAAAAGTCCCGCTACCGTCCCGTGTGGTTCAACGCCTGGCATCACCAGAGCGAAGAGCAATTGCTGGCTGCTCTCCTGCAACACATCAAGGACCAGGCTGTTCCACCCTGGTGGCATATTGACAATTGGATCTTCCGCGCCCGCCTCTTGCACTTTCGGCTTCGCGACAAGTGGCCCCTGATGATCCTCCTCTTGCTGGCCCTTTGCGGCTCTCTTAGTTACGAACTTTCCCGTCATGGCGTGAGTTTGCCAGACATCAGAGCCTTTGCCTCGGAGATGATCGCGGTGATCAAGTATTTCCTGCCCTGGTCCAGACAGGACCGCTTGCCTGTGGACATTGGGCATTACAGTCTGGTGGCAACGGTGCTCGCCGTTCTCGCCGCTATCTTCCAAAAAGCCCGTGCCTTCGGAATCGACCCTTCAAAGCTCACCGACAATCTCCGCGATGCCGCCACCATCAAAGACGTAAAACCCGACCCAGGTGTCCGCCCGCGCTTTGCCCGCGAATTTGGCGACTTCTGCGATGCATGGTCCTGGGGAGGCCGCCGCGTGATCATCTTTATTGATGACCTCGACCGCTGCCGGCCCGAGAGCGTTGTCACCGTTCTGGAGTCCATCAACTTCCTCACTACCGCCGGCGACTGCATCATTGTCCTCGGAATGGCCCGGAACCAGGTCACGCACTGCATTGGACTCGGTTTCAAGGAAATCGCGCTAGCAGAAGCCGCCTATGAAGGGGGCGGCAATACCGAACAGGAAAAAGCGGTCGCGCGCTTCAAGTACGGCACGTTCTATATCAAGAAACTGGTGAACATCGTAGCGCCTCTGCCCAAGACCACATCGGACCAGCGCTGGCGGGTTCTCGAGCTCAAGGCGGCTGAGATTCTTCGCAAGGAGGAAGAACAGCAGGCAGTTGAGCGGTTGTGGCGCGTCCGCCTCTGGGAGAGTTTGGCTCAGACCGGCCGCATGACCGCCAGGATTGCTCCGGTTCTGCTGCTCCTTGTCGCGTTCGTGTCCTCTGTAGTTGTCGGCTACCGGAAGGGAGTCATCCAGCCCCTGGCATCTTTGCAGAAGTCGTCAAACGCGGACGTCAATTCCAACCCGTCTTCACAACAGCCCGTTGTCTCTCAGAACGATTTTGGCAAACCGCTTCCCTTCCAGCGTCCGGACACCAAGCCAGGAGATTTGAAGCTTGACGTCGCCGAGGTTGAAGGAAGTACCTGGTCCTATGGAGTGGACGCGCTATTTCTCCTGGCACTGTTTGGGATTCTTGCTTACCAACTGAGTGCGCGCACCGACCTGGACGCACAGAATTCCCCGGAGTTCGAAGAGTCACTCAAGCTTTGGGGCCAATACATTGTTATGGTCTGCGACACACCTCGCGAAATTAAGCGTGCCCTCAACGATCTGCGCTACCAGGCCATGACGCGCCGCGTCAATGGCCCCAGCACCACACGCGCGGAACGCCTGCTGCGAACGCTCCGCCAGCGCGTGACCGGCTTCTACCAGCCTGCCGCCGTTGAAAAACGCGTCGACGAAGCTGCTTTGCCTCCCCGCAAGGCCGCCGAACTGGCCAATCTAACCGGTCACGACCTGCAACTTTTCCTGGACCCGAATTACAAGGAAGTCGGCGGATCCGAAAACCTGAAACTGCTCATGGAGATCAAGCTGAAACACATCAATCAGTTTCATCGGTGGATACCCCAAGCGGCGCCCGAAAGCAAAACGATCCACGATGCCGCTGCCGAGAACTACAGGAACCCTCCGCAAACGGCTTAGCAGCCAAGTTCGGCGGTGGTGATCGAAAAGCCCGAATGCTTTTTTCTCTCCCCAGAGCAAGCCAAAGATTAGGTGTGAGTGGTTTCGAAGGCGGCGGCTTGCTGCATACGGATGAGCGCGGCCTCCTAAAACAGCTCGGCGCTCGCATTTGCGGTTGAAATTGCTATTACCCTGAGTCTGTTGACGACTCCCACGCCTAAACTCGCGTTTAGGTCCTGCTGTGCCTCCACAGGCTAATACCGAGCGTCCCTCGGCTAAGATTCTCAAACCTTGGACGAAAATGTTTACGACGGCATTCTCGTCCCGCTGATGTTCGGTATTGCAACTCGAACACGTCCAACGGTCTTGGAGTTTGAGGTCTACCTTCTTTTGGTGACAAATGCAGCACAACTTTGATGACGGGAAGAACCTAGCTACTTTGACGAGCGTTCTTCCAGGCCACTTGCACTTGTATTCCAACATGCCACTTGGGAGCTGCCTCACGCTCGCGCCCTCCGGGAGGTGGTGTGCATTGATAGCCTCAGGACATCAAAGGAGAAGTTACGATGTTTGTATATGTTAAGTGGAATTGGTTTGCTTTGTGGTTCGCTCGCCAACGGTTCCGTTATTAGAGCATGTTTGGCGCCTTGCCTGGCCACAATGCTATACGGCGTGAATGCCTTTGAAATCAGCGACAATCAAGAAGATGAAGCTCGGCCTGTCCCTCGCCAAAATCATCGCCGTAACAATGTTACAGCAGCGAAGCTAGCGTCGGCCGGAGTTTTGGCGAACGACAACGACAACTCAACGTGTTCATTGTGACTTGGGCGTGCTCGCGCTATGGCCTGGGTCAGAAAGTTGCCGCGAATCTAGCATTCGGAGCGGCCACGGGCACATCCGGAAGTAGTCACCTTATTTCTTGGATCAGTACCTACAAACGCTAGCAGTGACGGTTAAATTGCTGGTGAAAAGCCGACTCGTTACCTATCTTGATCAAGGAAAGGAGATTCCTCTGCGTGCTGGCATGGGTGCCCAAATATTGAGACAGGAAAACGAGAATCGTAATAGCTCGCAGCCAGGTGTTTCTAGACGAAACGCGAAGCCAGAATCCTCTTTCGCGCCTTAGCAGAATCGAGTGCTCTAAGGCTGCTTGTAAGCTTCAGAAAGCTCTCGGAGCAAAGCCTGGGCTTGCTTGCCGATTTCGCCGTCCTTGCCTTCCCCTTTCGCTTTCAAAGCCGCGAAAATGGCTTTATCCGCAGGCGTCGGATCCAATTTAACTTTCCTGCTTCCCAATTTATCATCTGGGGGGTGATTCGGTGGCGGCGGTGGCGGCGCAGCGAGCTTTCTTGCGTCGGAGGACGCCTTCGACAAAGCGGAAGATTTACTCGAAGCCGTATGTTGCGCGCCGCCTAGAGCGGGTTTATAAATCTTGGTGATTGCGAAAACAGCGGCTTTGGTAACTCGCTCGTCGTCGTTGGAGCTCAGCAACCGCCCTAACATCGCCTTCGATCCTTCATCCGTGCTTCCCTGCAAAGCCAGCGCCATGGCCGCGTTTACGCTGGGCGACTTTTCCAAGCCCGAATTGAAGTAATCGACGATCAAATCCTTGCGCCCCACCTTGACGAGAGAGCGGATCATTTCCACTCGAACAGCGGCGTTGGTCTCGTGCCCCGAAGAGAGCGCCGCCTTCATATTCTCCGCGGCGTCACGGTCACCCAGATCGCCGAGGAGTTTCGCAGCTCGAAACCTCGTCAGCGGCTGCTTGCTGTAGTCTTGAAGAAGCGCGCGCACCGGTACCCGCGCTTCTTGAGGATGTTTTAAGAGAAACTCCGCTGCCTTTTGATAAGTGGAAGTATCGCTGCTTTCCAGGCCGGTCAGGGCTTCCTGCACGTTGTCTGCCCCCGCGAGCAAGGCAGGCACGAGGAAGAGGCCTAGCAACGCCAATCGAAGGGCTATTCGCATTTTACCGCTCCCGTTGGCGAATTCTCCGGAACCCACACCACATGAACGATTACACTTCTTTCGATGCGCTCGGAGGGCTTGAAGGTTTTCGCTATCAGCGTCAGCACCAGGGACTTTCCTCCGTCCTTGGATTCCAGCTGGCTGCCAATTCTCTTTTTCCTGTGGCCACCGGCTGGCTTGCCTTCTTGCGTGGCGCAAGAAGCGACCTTCCATCCGTCCTGAGGAGCGCGCAACGCCATCGAATAATCCTGGCCTCCCAGCGCATTGATGTGCGTACTCCATAACCTCTGGAAGAGAAACAATACCGGTATGGTGTCCAGCGGTCCGCTTCGGCTCCCGGCGAAAACTGTGTAGAGCACCCGAACCGACGCCGGCCCGCTCTCGGCGATGTGACTCGAAATAAGAATGCCCGGTGCGTGCACTTCGCTGCGGAAACCGGTCGACTGGGCTTCTGCCCTCTTCGCCGCGCCTTCGTGCCCGCAATCGAAATCCCATCTTCCAACGGCCACTGTTTCATCTCCGGCTTTGGGAGCCATCTCCGGAGGGAAAAAGCCGGAGTCCCACTCGACCTCAAGGAGTCTGCCGATGTCAGGGTTTTTTACATACAGTTCTTGGACTTCCACCCAATCGGTAAAGTTGGGATCATTGGCCGGAGCGGCAAATTCTTCAAAGCCGCCGTTTCCGACGAGCAGGATGTTCCAATCCCTGTATCGATGCGTTCCCCAGAAATCCGCTCCCGCAAATTGACTCGCTGCTGCCCATCCGTGAATTAAGCGCAGGGGAGGAGGCGTTTTCTTTCCGGACTCCACATCTTTCCATTCGCCGGAAAACGCGCTTGCAGGTCCGCACAACTGCGTCGACAAATCAATGTCATCCTGCGAATAGCCCGACGAGAACTCCACCGTCCGCCCGCTATTCAAATCGGGTTGATTCCATACGATTGTCTCTTGCGCGCCGCCCGGGGCAGTAGCTGAGCCGGCAAACGGGTCCTGCGGCTGTGGCCCTGTGAGGCCGGCCCTGACGTGATGTGGAAAGGGGGCGCAGGCCGATGCGGCGAGAAAACTGCACAGGCAAACTGTAAACGTAAGGCGTATCGTGCGGGGCTTCATGGCCAATCTCCGTCTCCACCTTGTGATAGTCCACGGGTGTGGACTTGTCGCAGGTATACCATACAAATGGGGATACGGTCGAACAAAGCGATCGTTGAAAGATCCGAACCCGGAGCGCGTAAAGCCAGAACAGATTGAAAGAATGAACCGGTTCTGGGGAGATGAATCCTGGAGAGAGGTAGCATACGGAACGAAGCAGGGTCTGTTTGGGCCCATGGTCGAGAAGGAGCCAAACGAAGTAATAGCGGGAGCATTCCGGCGGAGGCTCAAGGAAACTGCTGGATTTGATTGCGTGCCAGAGCCTTTGCCGATGGAGAATTCCAGAGGCGCAATAGTTTACTATCTTTTTTTTTTGCGTCGCAGAACAGCACAGCAGAAAAGATCGCTCGCGAGATTTTCTCAAAGTACCGAAAAAACCGGAGGCGGTAATGGCCGAAGCATCCGCAATCGAATGGACAGACGCGACCTGGAACCCGGTCAGGGGCTGCACAAAGATCAGTCCCGGCTGCAAACACTGCTACGCGGAAACATTCGCCGAACGGTTCCGGGGAGTCAAAGGCCATCCGTACGAGCAAGGGTTCGACTTGCGGCTGGTGCCTGAGAAGCTGGGCGAGCCGTTGCGGTGGCGCGTGCCGAAGATGATCATAGAGATTGCGCCGTTCGTTCTTGAGAACAACCAGAGCGTGTTTGCCGTGAGCGAGCAAAAAGTTGAAAAAGGGTGCCTCCGCATAGGCCGCGTCGGCCAGCACCAAATCGAAGGCGCGCGGATAGCAACCAGGACGCGCGTCAATAAGCGCAGGGCCGTTTCCACTTCATCTTCTCCCTTTCGTTGTGGTTCATGATCCAGGAGCAGGCGAACGGCCTGGCGGTTGGGCGGCGCACCCGGCAACAACATCAGCGTGACTTGCCGGTGATAATACTGAATCCGATCGCCCTTCTCACCGTGGATGGTTCGCTGCAGGCAGCCGGGGCACTTCGGTGGGTTCCTCCCACTTAACCGGCCATCTCTAACAAGGCCCTGTCAAGTCTTTTATCTTCTCTTTGACAGGTCTTCTCTGTTTTCCACAGAAAATTTCGCGCCAGGACTGCCTAGGAGCGACGATTCCCAACACGGTCGACCCACACCCACACTACCCCCCTTTTCCGGCAACACCTCGCCCTGCCACCCAGAGAAGGGTGCCTGTTAGCTATGTTTCGAAAATCGCCAAATCCCATTCCAAGGCTCGGTCGTAATCTTTCGGGTGAACCTTCAGTCCGACCCAACCATCTCTCCGATCAAAACGTCAACCATGATTACCACTTCCAACTCACTCACTTTCGCGAGGGAGCGGGGCGCTCAATCAATCTTGCGGTGATCTACTTCCCACCTTGGCCGGTAACGAGCTGCCCCGCGTGCGAACCGAACTGCAAAACTTGCTGATAGGTCCATTCCTTACGCCACATCCAGTACAGACGGACACCGAGTTTGCGTGCCATCGCCACTTTGGCAATGCGCGGTTCTCGACGAATCGCCAGTTGTAGGTATCGTCGTCGCCAGTCTGGATCATGGCGTACCGCCGCCTGAGCTGCTTCCACCAGCAAGAAGCGCAGCAAGGAGTTGCCTTGCTTGCTGATGTGCCCCAGCCGTTGCTTGCCGGCGCTGGAGTCCTCGCTCGGAATCATTCCCAAGTAGTTGCCGATCTGCTTGCCACAAGGAAACCGCATCGGAATTCCGGTGATCAGCACATAGGCTAGGGCCGTGAGCGGGCCCACACCCGGATGCGTCATCAGCCGCAACACCTCGGGCCGCTTCTGCGCTTCTTGCTCGACGGCTGCGGTTAACTCCGCGATGGTCGGATTCATCCGATCTAGCAACTCCAACAACTCTTGACGACGACGGCTAGCCCAGAAAGCTAAGGGGAGCTTCTCGAACTTCGCACGCCCCTGCTGGCTCCACAGCTTTGTTTTCCAGCGCTTGCCCTCGTTCATCGCCAGAGCTTGCAGCTGATTCATGATCCGTGTCCGCATCTGCACGAGGCGATGGCGATGCCAGAGCAGTTGCCGCAGATCGTGATTCTCCGGACTCGGTACTCAGATCCGCGGGAAGCGATCTTCTCGCATCAGCTTCAGCAAGAGTTCAGCATCTTTGCGGTCGGTCTTTTGCTTCCGTACTCGCCTAGCGTTAATCTCAGCTGGGTCTCCAATCCACAGCTCGAAACCCAGCTCGGCCAACAGCCGCTCGAACCAGCGTGCATGCCCGGTGGCCTCCATCCCCACGTTGGCTCCTTTCCGTTTCAGATCGCTGTAAAACTTCTCCGCTTCTCCTTCGCTGTGGTGCAGTTGCCGTTCGCTATATTCACCACTTTCTGTATCTACGAACGCGATTTGCTGAAAGCTCGGGTGATAATCCACTCCTATAATGATCATGTTCGGCTCCTTCCTCCCGAGCCTTGGTCGTCGAACAATCACAGTCTAACTCGGGTCAAGGAGTCGACATTGTTATGCAATCAAGTCCCGGTCCGCGATTCCACTTGATGTCCGGTTACCCGACAAATCAGGAGTTACGGCCCAAGTGGCGCAGAGGGAGTTTCATCTCAAGGCCAGGGATAAATTTTCTCAAAAGCCGGTAGAATGCCTCATGCTCAAGTCATTGAGAAATATGTTCAGCAATCGGGGATTCTGGCAATGGAATTTTGCGGCGTACAAATCATTTCCACTGAAGAAAGCCTTGCACCTTCAATTTCGCGCCGAGGCGTTTAATTTAATAAATCATCCGAATTGGGGAACGGTCAACTCTCCAATCCCCTTAGCTCGACGTTCATGATGGTTACATCTAAATTGGGCAGCCGGAATCTATAGTTTGAACTACGGCTCGACTTCTGAGGACTTCCAAATGAACAGACGCGAGTTCATGCAGACCGCTCTCGGTGCAGCCGTTCTCAGGGTGGACACTGCCAGGGCGGCGGACACACCACAACAACAACGCCCTGCTCCCATGATCGGCATTCAGGTAGGAGCGAGAGCGCCGGGATAAACCGGCGGGGAGGAGCGGATGAAAGAGCCGCACGGTGAAGGCCTAGCGAGCCACACCGACCCCGAGTCATGCGTGTTCAGTCGAGAGGCTGGGCACGAAGCGTTGACAGGGGCACATGCAGGCGGGGTATTGAGCCGCGAAATACCTGGAAATCAGGGTGCCGACGCTGTTTACTCGGC
>QHYK01000021.1 GCA_003224085.1 Acidobacteriota bacterium
TGTTATCGAAAAGTGTGGAACACGATTGTGGGCTCAAAGGGCCGCAGCGATGGTACCGACATGGGCTCTAAGGGTCCGGACCCATATGTCCAGGAGCACCGCCGGCTGGTGAACAGCATTCGCGGCGATAGCGCATACACCAATGACGGGATGGCGGTCGCGGAGAGCACCATAACCTGCATCATGGGCCGAGAGGCAGCTTACTCCGGAATGGAAATTACCTGGGACATGATCATGGCTTCGAATCAGGACCTGCAGCCAAAGAGTTTCGAGTATAAGCTGGCGATGAGCGTGCCGCCTTTGGCTGTGCCGGCCCAATATAAATTTGTTTGAGAAAAACTAGAGAGAAGCACAGGCGATTCTCGGGCATTCCGATCTGAAGACGACTGTCAACATCTACATGCACGCAATCTGGGAGTCTCAAAAACGTGCCGTAGACAAAGTGGTTGGCTTATTGTTCCCTACTGTTCCCGAGTTTTCAGTGGTGTCAGAAAATGGAGAAGTGAACTGATTGAAAGGAGGCAAATCTGGAGCCGAGAGTGGGAGTTGAACCCACGACCTGCCGATTACGAATCGCTTTTAATCTAAAAGAACCTAAACCACCAAACGTAATCCCAAGCATTGTCAAGAACTTACGTTTTGGTGGCTTTGGTGTGTTTAGGCTCATTTTTGGCGATTTGATGGAACTTTGATGGAACCTTGCTGACCGGAGCGACTTGCACAACCAATACGCGATGTTCTGGGCTGGCGGTGATTAGGGCCTGGGGCGACCCTCGTGGCATGCTTCCGGTGCGGCGGGCTGGAACGGAGGTCACTGCGACCTCTGGGGCCAAGCTGGCGGTGCATCGTAGGTAACCGTTAGCCGCGTACTCATCGTGTTAGCATCGGATATGCGTTTGGATGAACAACTGCAAGAGTATGCCGATAAACTCCTCTTAAAGCGCCGTAGAGAGATTGATGCGGAACTTCAGAAGAACTTAGAAGCGGTCATCAGACAAAGCACGCCGCCCGGTAGCATCCTTCCAGGATTGTTGGTGAAGGGCTTGGTCGAGGTCTACTTTGACCGGATACGGCACCTTGGTCACGCGAGAATGAACAGCCTGGTCACCGCTTTTGTGAATCCTGAGGTGATCTGATGCGTTGCGCCCTTTCGATGACAACTCTCGCTCTGCTTGCAATCCCACTTGAAGCGCAAGACCAACCCACGCGCCCGCCCATCACCGGCATCGCCCACGTCCGCATCTATTGCACAGATCTTCACAAATCGCTCGATTTCTACAGCAAAATCCTGGGCCTCCCGCCGCGCAGCGGTGGCTGCACCGGCGTGAGCCGTCCGTGTTTCATCATCAACGACCACCAGCAAATCGGGTTGTCACAGGCGCCTTCTGCCGCTCCTACAAGTCTCCTTGTCGACCAACCGGTACCATTACCAGGGATATTAACAGCCTCCAGCATTTCGCACTTCGCGACCCGGAAGGCAATCCCATCGCCTTCGTGCAGCATCCTGGGTTGCAGCTCCTCACCCCGCACCCGGAGCAAGCCGGCTCCCGCATGATCCATGCTGGCTTCATCGTCAAAGACCGCGCGGTTGAAGATCGATTTTACAGGGACCTCCTCGGCTTCCGCATGTATTGGCACGGCGGCTTCAAAGACGCGGATAACGACTGGTGGGAAATCCAAGTTCCCGACGGCACCGACTGGATCGAATACATGCTCAACATCCCCGCTAATGCGAACGCCAAAGAGCGCGGCATACAAAATCATTTTTCTCTCGTCATCCCGGAAATTAAAGCTGCAGTGGCCAAGCTCAAAGCCGACGGTCTCCAGACCACCGACGCCCCCGAAATCGGCCGCGACGGCAAATGGTCGTTCGACATCTACGATCCCGATTTCACTCGCGTCGAATTTATGGAGTTCAAGCCGGTTAAGGAGCCATGCTGCAATCCCTACACCGCTGAGCACCCTAAACCATGACCGCTCACTGGTTGAGCATTCGCTTTTTTTGCCCCGTATGGCGAAAAAACTCGTCGTGCCCGCTGCCCCACGCACGAACCTCACTTCATCCGGTCAGGCCATGTGCTAAAATAACAAAAGGAGATTCGCGATGGCAGCACTTGACTGGTCGCAGTGTCCGGTAGTGGAAAGCGTGCCGGGCAGGCGCAGCGGCGCATGGGTTTTTCGAGGTACACGGATGCCCGTGGCGACGGTCTTCGAGAATCTCGAAGCGGGCACCAGCATCGAGGAAATCGTTGAGCAGTTCCATGTGACGCCGGAAGAGATCCGGACTGTGCTCGAATTTGCAGCTCGCAGCCTGGATCCGCCACCGGTTGAGGTCCCTACGTCCACGTCCAACGATGCTCGTTCTCTTTGACCATGGCACGCCGAGCGGCATCGCGCCAGCGCTTGTGGGGCACACTTTTGTTGAGGCGCGCGGTGGTTATCAACCCTACCGCGCCGGTGAGAAGGCCGGTCTGACGGCGAATTTCTTCGGCGAACGGGACTTGATAGCCGCTGCGGACTGGAATCTTTGCTCCGGGAGAAATCCCGCTGACGAGCAATCAATCAGGTCAACGCCGAGCGGACCTACAAGTTTCGCGAGTTGGACGGATTGTGCCAGGTCCCAGCCGCCGTCGATCCAGTCGGTGGCAGAGATGCGCAGAAAAAGCGGGGCGCTCTCCGGCCAGACGCGCCGGACGGCGGTAACGACTTCGCAGACAAGCCGCGTGCGATATTCAAATGAACCGCCATAGCTATCTCTTCGCTGATTCGAGAGCGGCGAGAGAAATTCATGGAGCAGATATCCGTGCGCGGAATGAATTTCGACAACGGCGAATCCCGCCTGGCAGGCGCGGCGCGCCGCCGCGACGAAGGCTTTGACAATCTCCCGAATCCCGCTTTCGTCCAACGCCGCGGGATCCGGATACCCGTCCGCGAAGGGAATGGCGCTGGGCGCGACGGGCGTCCAGCCACCTTTGGATTCCGGTACCATTCCCGAGCCTTCCCAGGGGCGCATCGTGCTTCCCTTTCGTCCTGCATCCGCGAGTTGAATTCCGGGGATCGCGCCTTGTTCACGAATGAAACGAGTGATGCGTGCGAGCGGCTCGATGTGCTCGTCCTTCCAGATTCCTAGATCTTCCGGACTGATGCGGCCTTCGGGCGATACCGCGCAAGCTTCCGTGAAAACCAACGATGCTCCGCCGACGGCGCGGCTTCCGAGATGGACCAAAAGCCAATCTGTGGCGAAGCCGTCCGTGCTCGAATACTCGCACATGGGAGAAACAACGATTCGGTTGCGCAGCGTCACTTCACGGACTTGCAACTCGTCGAACAAATGCATTGGGACATTCCTTTGCGATTAGATAAGTGCGGCCGGGGACCATCGATTCTCTCTTTCGCTCCAGAGACAGCCATTCACTCCTCGCGCGAGATCATTAGTTGGATGTGAACCGCCAGATGACAGTTACAAACTCTAGGGACGCGGATAGACGATGCGGAGGAAGGGCTTGCGCGGTCGGTCTTCAGGGCGCCGCGCATTGAAGCTCTTCATTGCCTGCTTACAGCCTGTTGTGTATAATCGCAGGTGAACCTACACACCGGAGACCGCTATGAGCAGGACAGCACTCACGCGCACCAATCTCTTGCTTGAGACCGGGAAAGTCCGGCGGCTGCGCAAGGCTCTTCAGTCACGCAGTAATTCCGAGGCCGTGCGGCGCGTAATCGACGAGCGCCTGGCGGTAGAGGCTGGACTTCAGGCCCTGCAGGATCTGCGAAAGCTTGGAGGTCCGGAGGACGTCTTCGGACGCGCTCCAGCGAAGAGGAGATGACTGCCCTACCGGCCGGACCGCTTCTGTTCGATACTGGCGTTTACATCCGGTTTAGCCGGGGAGAGAACTACCTCTGGCTAGGCGAGGATCCTCGAGTCTTCCAGCGCACCATCCTGACGGCCGTTGTGGCCGCTGAACTCTATGCCGGTACCCACGACCATCGGGAGAAGCGAGTTCTGGATGAACTATGCAAGGCGCACCGAGCCCTGGGTCACTTCTCGTCCCCTCCCGCGGCTGCATGGATTGATGCCGGCATTCGGCTGCGCCGCGCGCGGAGTGCTTACGGGCAAATGGATTTCGTCCGCCACTTTCGCGATCTGCTGATCGCGCTGGAAGCTGCGCAGGCTGGGGCCACACTCGTGACCGAGAATGCCAGAGATTTCGCGCGTTGGAAATCTCTCCTTGCCTCTACCAGGAAGACTCTGAAACTATTTGACCCATCTAAACGAAAGGAGTTTGCCCGTGGCTAAAAAACTTACCTACACCGAAGCGGACGCCGCTTTTCGTCACGCCCTCTACCATTTCATTGTCACCCGCGGCCACGTCCCAAAAATCGGCGAACTCACCACGGCGCTGTCGCGTTCCCAAAAGACCGTGCGCTCCGCTCTGCAGCGTCTCGCGGATCTGCACATTCTGGTGATCCAGCAAAACACGTCGGAAGTTCTTCGCGCCGCTCCCTTCTGGGCTGTGCCCCCGGCCTTCCACGTGCAGTCCGCCAAGCGCTCCTGGTGGGCATCGTGCATCTGGGACGCCCTCGCGATTCCCTTAATGCTTCGCCGCGACGCTCGCGTCACCACCGCGTGTGCCTGCTGCGACTCCGCCATGGAGCTTATCGTCCACAAAGGAGGTCTCCTCGGAACGAAAGGCGTCATTCATTTCGCTGTGCCAGCATCCCGCTGGTACGAGAACATCGTCTTCACCTGAAAGACCATGCTGCTCTTCCGGTCGGAAGAGCACGTCGCCCGCTGGTGCCGCGTCTGGAAGCTTCGGCGCGGGGCTGTCTTCTCACTCAAGCAAGGTCTGCGTCGAGCCAGGCGAAACGTGCACTGTACGCGAATCTTGCAAAGGCCTTATTTGCAAGGTTTTACGCTAAGTTGTTGATTCCACGGCTGGGGACGTAGTTCAGTTGGTTAGAACGCTGCCCCCTCCCAACACACTGTCACGGGCGGCTCCGCTCTTTCTTCGACAAGATTCGACAGCAGCAGCGCAGAATCCCATTTTCAGCTCGGGTTCGAGTCCTTGAATCCCCAGGGAATAACCATGGTTGTAGGGAAACAGGCCGGTTACAGGCAAGAGCCTATAGGTGACAGCGGGAACCGCTCCTGTCGGTCCTCCGTGTCCTCAAATTAGCATGCTGGCCGCTTGGATTTTGAGCTAAACTGAGGAACAGGAAAGAAAAATGGCGCTGGATTGGTCACAATGCCCCGCGGTCGAAAGCGTCCCGGGAAAGGTAAGCGGCGCCTGGGTACTTCGCGGAACCCGCATGCCGGTCTCCGTCATCTTTGAAAATTTGGAAGCGGGCGCCAACATCGATGACATTATGAATTGGTTCGAAGGGCTGGATCGCGACCAGATTAAGGCCGTTATCGAATTTGCCGCTCGCAGTCTTGATGAAACTCCTTCGTCTGCTGTTAGCCGCTGATGTTCGTTCTCTTTGACCAGGGTACCCCGGTTCCTATCCGTCCATTTCTCAAAGATCACACAGTCCAAACAACCGCACAGCGAGGGTGGGACAAGCTCAAGAACGGCGAATTGCTAAAGGCCGCTGAGGACGCCGGATTTGATGTGTTGGTCACCCCCGACAAAAATATCCGCTACCAGCAGAATTTGACGGTTCGCACAATCGCGCTCGTCGTGCTGGGCAATTCGCAATGGCCAATACTGCGCCTGCATGTGGAGCGTGTCGTCGCTACCGTGAACGCTGCGAGGCCAGGCAGTTACAACACAGAAGTGGAAATACCCGAACGCTGATACCGGCCCCCGAAAGGCGCCGCCGCTCTCTTCCTAGTTCGCCTCTTGCCGCGCTCTGCGTTAGTATCAGTTCCGGATTGAGCGCACTAATTCTGACTGCGGTTTATGGGCGGTTCTTCCAAAAAAACTGCTATCGGAGGCAACCCAGGTGGACTGTGCGCCACATGCAAGTCCTGCAAAGGCTTTATTTGTAGGATTTCTCTCTAAGCTGTCGATTCCACGGTTGGGACTGGTTCAGTTGGTTAGAATCCCGCACTGTCACGGCCGAGCCGCCAGTATCAGCACGCCATCCCGCAACTTCTCCGTATTTTGTGACGGTCACCGGCGCGTCGAGCCTACTAGCCGCTCAGCTTCTGACCCTTCGGTTATTCGCAAATTTCCCTGGCGGGATTGATCCGACCGAGGACGTTCGAAACGTGGGGGGAAAGTCACCAGCCTGGTTCGTTTGGAAAGGAGCCCGTCCAGCTGATCGAGTCGCAAGCGGCAATCGTAGCTGACGTCGAGACGCTCGCAATGTCGCGTTCACCCGCCGCGTGGCCACTTGCCAAGGCACCAGATTTGAATAGTGGTCCGAAACGGTCACCAGGACCTCATCACCTGGACCAAGATTCGCGCCACCCCAAGAAGCGGCAACCAAATTGATTGCTTCGGTCGTTCCACGCGTCCACACGATCTCCTCTGGCCCGCGCGGGCGTTCAAAGACCGAGCGACCTTCGCTCTCGCAGCGTCGTACGCCGCGGCAGAACGGCCGGCCAGCGTGTGTAGAGATTTTGCTGGATTCGCATTGTCGTGCAGGTAGAACGTCGAAAGAGCGTCGACCACCTCACGCGGACGTTGGGTCGTGGCGGCTCTGTCGAGATACACCAAAGGCTGACCGTTTACGGATTCCTTCAACATCGGGAAATGCGCTCGGAAGCCCCGCGAGGCTGCGTCAGGGAAAGCAACGGGATCCTCCGCCGACCTGGTTTCAGCCGCTGCTTTCAGAATCGGCGCCAGGACGGGCAGCGCGGCCGCGGTCGACATCGTTCGCAGAAATTCTCTTCGTTGTCGTTCCATCGCGCCTTCATCGTTGCCAGGAGTACGTGTATTTGATTGCGAACCGTGTTTCCCGAACTTGCGGTGGGTTTGCCGGAGCTATACTCGCGAACTGCGTTCCCACGTTATAGATAACGTAGAGGTCGCTGTCGGGACGATAGTTGTAGCGCAGCCTAAGATTGGCGCTAACTGCCTGGGCGTTTGAGGTGTCCATCTGAACGAGGCTGGTGAAAGTCAGGAACCGGTTGAAGGAATAGTTTCCCTGTAGACTGGCCAGAACGACGGAAAAATTGCCGTTCGGCAGCGGCAAACGGAATTGGTCCCAGGTCTCTGAAGCAGAGACGGAGAATTTTGCGGTCCGGCGGTAGTTCGCGCGCACACGAAATTCATTCAGCGTTCCCCCATAGTAGCCACCGAAGCGCTCGAAAAAGTTATACGTGAACTTCCGGTCTTGCCCCGAACCATACGTGATCTGGTGGCGCGCGAAGTGGTACAGACCGTTCGGAATAAAAACGCTCTTGTAAATGTGGAAGGGCGACGTAATGCGCTGCGTGAACACGTCAACGATGTCGTCGTCGGTGTAACCGCCGTTGTGAAACTCGGCGCGAAAGGTGTTCTGCCACTCCTGTGTGGAAACCTGGCCGAGTGTATCCGGTGCGTGAAGAAGAAAGCCCTCGAATTGCAATTCACGCACACCTGTGATGGTCGGCCGCACCTTAAAGGTCAGGTCTCCATACGTCTCGTTTGAATCAGGCCGCTCCACGAAGCCGACTTCCGGGTTAAAGTTCGGCCCCGTTTTTCTGCGTTCCACAATTCCTTCAACCCAGTTCGACCGGTACGTGAGAGAAGCTCCGACGTCGCTGTTGCCGCTCGGATTTCCTGGTAACTGAGTTCCCGCCATATGTGCATCCACGAACCAACCCTTGAAAAAGACCAGACGGGTGTCCACGCCCCCGGTCTGGTTGAAACTGTCAAGGAGGTCTCCCGACCGTTTGTCGATGCCCATCACGCCGACATACGAGCCTGCCCACAGGGACTCTTTGAGGCGAGCAACCGCGAAGTTCGAGTAGGGATTGGGGCCGCTCGAACGCGTGTCCACATCCATTACGCCCAGTTCCAGACGCCCGATCTGTCCGGTCAGCTTGGCGCCGCCGTTTATCGGGACTTGATTCCCGGTGATGGGATCGATACCAATCTGACGACTAAAAAACAACTGATCCCCGTCGCCCAGGGAAAAGTTGAAAACTCCGGCATTTTCCAGGAAAAACTGACGTTTCTCGGGGATGAACACTTTGAACGGTGTGAGATTGAATGGTTCCAGGTCCACGTCCGTGTCAGCAAAATCCGTGTTGGCGGTCAGGTTCAATACAAGGTTGGAGCTGAGACCGTATTTCACGTCGACTCCGCCCGTCAGCGGGAACTTCGGGTCCTGCCCGGTTTGCTTGTCATATCGCGCGAGGCCATACGGCTTCACGACGAAGAGTCGTCCGCTGCCAATGTCTTTAATGCCTTCGAGGTCTCCCGCTTGCGAAACTTTCGTAATCCCGAAGGTCCTGCGGTACGCCTTCCATAGGTGAGACTCGTTCTTTCTGCGGATGAACCGCTTGAAGTTCACGCCCCAATGAACATCCGTGGAATGCGTGAAGTTCAGCGTGGTAAACGGAATTTCTATCGTCGCGGTCCAGCCGTCCACTCCGATTCGCGCTTCTGACGTCCAGACGCCGTCCCAGCCAGAATCGAAATCGGCGCTGGAGTTGTCTCTTTGCTCCTCGACGATCAGGCCGTCAAGTTGCGTGCCGAGCGGATTGATCTGAAAAACGTACGCGCCGCGACGGTCGTGATTCGAATCGATCAGGATTTCGAAGTGATCATCCAAATCCTGGCTTACGTCGCGCCGCAGTTCACTTGCGATGATTCGCAACGGCTCGGAATCAAAGCAGTGAATCCCGAAATAAACAGCGTGGCGCGTATAGAGAATGCGTACTTCCGTTCGTTCCGTAGCCGGCTGTCCTTCGTACGGTTCCTGCTGGCGAAACTCCGTAATCGGTCTCGCGGATTGCCAGAGCGGATCGTCCAGCGTCCCATCGAGCTTCGGAGCGTGATCGACGCGAACGGCCTCCACCGTGTCTGACGCCTGTGTTTCCACCTGAGAGGTTGAATTACGCTGTGGCGGAGCGCCTGCGCGGGCGGACGCACCCAAGGACAAGGGCACGAACATCCCCAAGACACAGATCCACTTGTGGATTCGGCTGATCACGTCCCCCTTGCCCGCACGGTCTGAACCTGGTCGTGCGCCGACCCCAAACGAAAAACTCAACCTTCGAGTGTCGGCAATGTCCTGAGTACTTAATTGGCCCTCGGGCCGCTGGTAAGCAAATAATTCTTTGGGTTTTTCTTCCGCGACGTCCTGTCGCGAGTCAACCTTCCGGCCGCCCCCAGTCCTTCGTAATCCGACCTAGCCTCGGGTCGCACAGAATTTACTGACCAACCGAGAAAACCTGAATCATCGCTGGCGAGGAGCTTTGTCGTCTGACCCCAATGTATAGCCGACCGAAGTCCGGGGAGAAGAAGCTCGTGCGTGCTCCCTTCACGGTCGGAACTCGGGCAATCTCCTTGTAGTGATCGGCCTCCTGCTGCGCAAACACGGAAATGGCACCTTCACCGCCTGTTGCGTAAATGCGTTTCCGAGCTTGGTCGAAAAAGATGTCGTCGCAATCGCCAATTGCTGAAAGACTTTGCACGATCTTCCCGCTTCCCGTTTCCAAGACCAGCAATCGTGCCAGGTAGCGAGTAACTACGAAGAGCCTGTGGTCTCCTTCGTCCAGCGCCATCGCATAGTTTGCGAGCGACATACCAGTGCCCCAAGTTGCAACAATCGAGTGCGTCTCCCTATCCACGACGGCAATTTTTCGCGATTTCGGCAGGTTCACGTAAATTCGAGGACTATTCTTTTCGAGTTGGAACGATTCGGGATGTGCATCCAGCTTGGTTTCCGCGATCTTGTTTCCGTCTGTGTCTAGCTCTGCGAGGGCACCGTCCCCATAGCCGACATACACACGCTGACGACTGGAATCGAATCGAAGGTTATCGGCATCGTCGCCATACTCGATGGTTTTGAGGAGCTTCAGCGAAGTGCCGTCAAACATCTTCACGGTGCCGTCCTTTGAGCTCGCCACAAACAAGCGGCCATTGTCTGCGACGAAGAAGACACCTTGCGGCTCTTTAAGCCCGGTCATTGTATTCGCGAGTTTACCTGCCTTGAGATCGATGACCTCGACTGTATTGTTGCCAAGCGCAGAAACAAACAGCCTCTGCCCCTTAACGTCGATCGACATGTGGTCGATGCGTCCTTGCACGTCCGGCAGTTGGATCGTCTTCTCCAGTTTCAGTGGTTCGTTTGCTTGAGCCTTTGCCAGCGTTGCTGAAAGAAAGAGCAACATGGCTAGGCACATTTTCATTCCCACCCTCACGGCTAGCTCCGATCTGACGTAATAGCTTCATATACGATCATGCGTGCAACGGGCTGTCCTTTTTCTTGTTGCTCAGGTGCATACACACGATGGCTTGTCGAATCTACGGCAAGACTGTGGACCATTCTCTCGACCGGGAAGTCTTCAAGCTTTCGATAGTGTTCCGCGTCCTGCGTCTCGAACACCGAAATGAATCCGCTGGAACAAGCTACATAGATTCGCCCTAAGTTCGGATCGAATTTTACAACGTCGGCACCGGCCGGCAGGGGGAGGTGCGCGATCGGTCTGTGGGTGTCTAGCGCAAAGACCGTAAACGTTCGATTCCCACTGCAGAGGATGAATGCACGGTGATGTTCCGAATCCACGGCCATTCCGTGATTAAACTGGCATCCATCCACGTGATATTTTCCCACTAACGTGTCTGTTGCCGGATCGATCTCCGCGATTTCATTTGTGTTTCTGAACCTTGCGTGCCGATGAATCATATTGTGGCATGCCCGTTTCGCTGGGGAATTCTATAGTTTTAACAATCTCATCTTTGTCGACGTCCACTACTGCCACTGCCTTCCCCAAAGTATTCGAGACATAAACCTTATGAAAAGGAGCGGCATACGTGCTCCCGTTGGGCTTGGCCGAGGTTGCCAAACGCTTGACTACTGTCATCGAATGCAAATCGACAATGCCGATCTTCTCTTCGCCCCAATCGAAGGTGTAGACCTTGCGCGCTTCAGGAACGAATTCGAGGCCAGTGATACCAGGAACGCCGGGAATCGCTTTGACCACCTTGTTTGTCTTCATGTCGATCACGCACAGAATCCCAGGACCCAAATGAGCCGAAAGCAGAAATTGATCCTCATCGTCTATGGTCAGGTAGTCGAAGCGCTGGCCTTTGGGACCGGGGAGGTCAATCGTCGCAATCTGCTGCAGGGTTTGGCCGGGCAAAGAGGCCGCCAAGACCAGAATTGCGATAAGAGACCTTCGTACGGTGCTCATCGCCGCGTCCGAAAGCGCGACCCACAAACGATCAGGTCCAGCCATTAATCTGCCTCTTCTGGTGGCCGGATCGCCGCGAACTCCCGGTACAGCACAAGGTCGTAAGCGATTTTGAGCGTCCCGGCAATGAAGAATGGAATATCAATCAGCGCGGGACGCGAGAACAGGAAGCCGACAAAGATCGGGCTGATCGCGGCTCCTGCTGTCCTCGCAACGCCTGTGATTCCACCGGCCGCCGAGCGTTCCTCAGGCCGCACCACGGCCATCGTATAGGACTGTCTTGTCGGCACGTCCATCTGGCTCATGCTGAATCGGACGAGCAGCACCAGCACGGCGAGACTGAGGTTCGGCATAAGCGGTACAAGGAGGAGCAAAACATTCGACGGCAAATGCGTCACCACCATCGTCCGCACCAGCCCGATACGCGTCGCCAAGCGCGATGCGAGCAGAGCGGAGATTCCCGCCAGGACATTAGCCCAGAAGAAAATGAGGCCGAGCTTCACCGGAGCAACCCCGAATCGCAGATAGAACCAATATGCGGCAAAGCTTTGCACTACAAAACCACCACCGAAGGAGTCGAGGGCGAACAGGCTCGATAACTTCAAAACAATCGGGCGGGAACGACCAACACCGAGAAAATCTTTTGCGGACACTCCCTTGGCTGACGTGGCGGACATATCGGCTTCCGCGGAGGACGACAAGCGTGTGAATAAGAACGCGAGCGCCACTCCAAGGGCCGCGTAGAGAAGGACTACTACACGGTAGCTGTCGGAAGTAGAGAGGGATGCCTTCTGCACAACCCCCGCAGCTGCGCCGCCGCAGAAGGCGCCGAGAGCCGTGGCAAGCGAACCTGCCAGCGTGTACCAGGCAAAAACCTCCGTGCGGCTCGCAGCGGAAACGACATGGGACAATGCCGCCTGTTCGATGGAAAGAAAGGGACCGACTTCGTTTCCACTCGGACTGATCACTCCAATGGTTCCCGCGACAATGAGGAAGAGAAGATTCTTCGTTGAGGCGAACGCGATACCGGCTCCGGCCATGAGAATCGCTCCCACGATCAACATGCGCCGCCGACCGATGCGGTCGGCTCGCGTCGTGAGCAGAAGGGAAATCGCCATATCGCCCGCGAGTGTCAGGGTCAGAAGCAGTCCCACCTGAGCTTCCGTCAGGCCGAGACTAACCAAGTAGAACACGAGCACAACGGACAGCGCTCCGTACGCGAAAAGGCGCGTGAACCGCGTAAGGAACAGGATTGCGGCGTCCCGTGGCAACGCGCGGAGTGAAACCGGGATGAGATCCATCATCGACATAGGACACTGCGGCGACAGCCTCCTCCCATTTCCTTCTTATATTGCCCAATGCGCTTAGCGCGCACCCACGGCCTCGTACACGACCATCCGCGCGACCGGCTTGCCATCCTCTTCCTGTTCCGGCGTGTAGAGCCGATGCGTTTTCAAATCCACCGCGACCGTGTGTACCGCGTGCTGCACGCGAAAGTCTTCGAGCTTGCGATAGTGATCGGCGTCGTCCTGATGAAAAACGGAGATCGCTCCGCTGTAGCAGGCAACGTAGATGCGCCGGAGACCCGGATCGAATTTGATGACGTCCGGTCCACCGGCGAGTGGGAGAAACGCGATTGGAACGTTCTTGTCCAAATCGAAAACGGTCATTAGCTCGTTCCCTTCGCAGGAAAGGAACGCGCGGTGGTGCTCCGCGTCCAGCGCCATACCGTGATTTCCCTTGCATTTCTCGACCGGGTACCGGCCGACGACTTGGTCCGTCGCGGGATCGATGACCGCAAAAATGCTCTGATCCTGGAGATTCACGTAGACCCTCCGCGCCACGGGATCGTATTGCGGCATCCCCGTTTCGCTGTCAAAGTGCAGAGTCTTCACGATCTCGTCTTTGGTTACATCGACGATGGCTTCCGCTTTCCCGCGCTCGTCGGAAACGTACAGTTTGTGAAAGGGAGCGGCGTACGCACTCCCGTCCGGCTTCGCTTCTGTTTTCAGTTTCTTGATGACCTGCATCTGCTTCAGGTCCACTACGGCAATCGTGTTGTCATGGGCGTTCGAGGTATAGAACTTCTTCAGTTCCGGAACGTACTCGACGCCTTCGGCACCGGGCGTATCCGTAACGGTTGCGACCACTCTGTTTGTAGCCAGGTCGATCACGTATGTCTGGTCGGCGGCGAGATGCGCAGAAATCAAATAGTGGTCGTCCTCATCAATCGTCAGATAGTCGAATCGCTTTCCGTGCGGACCTGGCAGATCGAACTCCGCAACCTTCTTGAGTGTCGGAGCGTTCGCTTGTGACGGCGATCCGGGGACCGCCGTCACCGTCAGAAGCACGCAGAAAGAGAGCAGCCCTGTTATTCGGACGGAGTTCATCACTTCACCGAGACCTTGCTTACTGCTGCTTTAATGCCGGCACCTACCGATTCGGGCGTGCCCACGGACCAGAAGTGCATGAAAAACAGCCTCGGTTCTTCGGTCAACATATGGCTGTGTAGCGCTGTCACCGAAATGTGGTGGTCGTGAAGCTCCGAGATAACAGCATTGACCTCTTCCGCGGCCAGCACGAAATCACCAGTGGTCGCGACCTTGCCGGATTCCGCTTCCTGAAAATTGATACTCTCCGCCACGCCAGCCGCCGGGGGAATCGTCGTTCCCGCCATCGTAACAGCCGCGCTGCGCGCTACGCCGTACGACAGCACTCCACCTTTGTACGTGCCCTTTCGACCGACAGCGTCCTCGACACCTTTCACCCACGCTGGTGGGGCACCTTCTTCGGTTGCAGCCGCAGGCTTTCCAAGTGGTGTCTTAGAAACAGCCAAGGCCGAACGCAACGAAGCCGCCAACTGCGCGGCAGGGCCATGTCTCATGTAATGCATGTACATAACTGTCGGGCTTTCTTCGAGAAGATGGTTGTGCACTGCAGTGATCTCAAAGCCAGACGAACGGAGTTTTGCCATGACTGGATTCAATTCATCCTCAAGCAGTACCAAATCGCCCATCACCATCGCGTTGTCATCGGTTCCGAGAAACGCCGCCCACGAACCGAGCGCGAGTCCGGGCTTAATTGCTACTCCGTGAACCGAAACATGTAGGTCGGTCCTTGGGAAACCCACTTTGTAAACGTCTCCCGTTTTCTGTCCTGACCTCCCCAGTGCTTGGTCGATTGGCGCGGTAGTCACTCCTTGGCCGCGAACTGCAATCGGAAGCAAGCACGCACAGATCATCACGAAAAAACGCATTCTGCCAATCATCATCAGTCTCCTTATTCAAGACAAAGTTTCGGTACATACACTCGAGCTGGAATTCATTTGGGTGGACCAGCGGAATCTGGGGCGGCCGGCTTCGTTGCCACCCGACTTCCTGGCCGCAGTTCGTCGGTACCCCGCACCGCCACTTCGTCACCTTCATGTAGACCGCCAAATACTTCGATGGACTTGCCGTCCAGTTCGCCAGTTTGGACGTTTACCCACTCGGTGTTGCCCCCTCGAATGCGGATGACAAACGTAGCCTCTGTGGTTCTGGCAACCGAAGACGTTGGAACGAAGAGAGTAGGTTCGGTCCGCCGCACCGGCCAAAGGACTTCAGGAAACATCCCGGAACTCAAACGCCCGTCCGAATTGTTGACGTCTAGTTCGACTGGCATGGTCCGCGTTTTCACGTCCACGGAATGAGCAACACGGGCAATCGTCCCCGCGAATGTCTGACTGGGGAAGGCAGGAACGCTGAACTCAACCTTGCTTCCGACGTTGATGCCCGTCGCATATTTCTCTGGGACAGGAACAACGAGTCGGAGCCTAGCGGTCTTTTCGACCCGTAGCATCGGCATGGCTGCTCCCGAGCTACTTGTTGCGGGCCCCACAAGAGACCCCGGATGTACGTTCCGTTCTGTCACAATGCCGTCGAAGGGAGCCCGCACCTGGAGGTACCTTTCGATTTCTGTGACTGACTTTAGTGCCGATTTCGCCGCTTCTGCGCTTCCCCGCATGGCCTCAAGCCGGGCACGGTCTGCATCCACTGCTCGCTGGGCAACTTCGACGTCGTTCCCTGCGACCACACCGGGCGTGGCCGAGGCGCTCTTCAACCGATCGTAGGTACTCTGATCGGAGGCGAGCTTAGCGTCGGCCTCCGCACGCTGGGCCTCCGCCGCCTGAAGTTTCGACTGTGCCTCCGCCCGCTGCGCCGCAACCTCCGGCGCAACCAGCCGCGCCATGAGCTGGCCGAACTTCACGTGCGTTCCACGGTCCACGCTGATCGAATCCACGTAAGCCGTAATCTTTGGAAAGACGGCCACAGTTTCGTACGCTTGCAACTCTCCGGGCAGACGTGTGGTGATGGACAGCTTCTTCGACGCAACCTTTGTAACTTCGACAGTGGAAGCGGTCGGAGCGGAGGCCTGAGCCTTCGCGCTGGAGTTTGTGTTCGAACCGCATGACGTGCACCAGTAATTTGTCACGATAAGAACCAAAATCGACGAAATTCGGAATCGTTTCATGCCGTTTCTCCAGGCAAAGAGGTTGTCCTTCGCGCGAACACACTTGCAGGGTCATCGGGATCGAGCGAAGGCGAGTGCACTCCCGCGCGTTGCTGAACCAGGGAAAATACCAGCGGAAGAATCAGCAGGGTGGCTGCCGTCGCAAACAGCAAACCCCCGATGACCGCACGCCCAAGAGGAGCCGTCTGCTGGCTTCCTTCGCCGATTCCGAGAGCCATGGGAACCATTCCAGCAATCATCGCCATGCTGGTCATCAGGATGGGTCTCATTCGTGTTCTCGCCCCATGAATCGCAGCAGCAGTCGACGCATTTCCTTCCCGGCGATATTCCTCCGCAAATGTCACCAGCAAAATCGCGTTTGCCACCGCCACCCCGATCGCCATAATCGCGCCCATGAACGACTGAATGTTCAAACTCGTGCGCGTAAGAAACAGAACGAAGAGCACTCCGCAAATCACCGCCGGCACCGTCGAGAGCACCACGAAAGCGAGCCTCAAGGATTGAAAGTTCGCTGCCAGCAGCAGGTAAATCACCAGAACCGCAAGCAGGAGTCCGATGCCCAGGTTCGTCAGCGTCTGCTTCATCGGGCCGATTTGCCCACGGATGGTCACCTTTACTCCGCGAGGAGTCTCGCCCGCGCGCTTGATCGCGCTGTCCAGCTCACCCGAAATTCGACCGAGGTCCTCCCCCGCGACGTTCGCAGTGAGCGTGACCATGCGCTGTCCGTTCAGCCGGTGGTACTCCCCGACAACACTTCCATACCCCACTCGCGCTACGTCGCCCATCAGCGGATGGGAAGCGCCGCCCTGCGTCACCGGAATGTGTTCCACATCCTGGATCGAGGTAACGTCGGACTGCGGGACCTGCACCTGGACTTGATATCCGACTCCTGATTTCGGATCGGCCCAGTAGTTCGGGGTCACGAAGCGGCTCGAGGACGTTGCTGCGAGGAAGGAGCGGCCCACGCCCGCGGTTGTCACTCCCAACTGACCAGCACGTTCCCGGTCTACGTCGATGTTGATGCTCGGATAGTCAAGCGGTTCATCGTATTGCAGGTCGCGAAGCGCGGAAATCTTGCTGACTTCCGAACGGAGCTTCGTGGCAAAGGTGCGATCCGCTGCGAGATCCGGTCCGCCCACATTGATTTCGACGGGCGTCGGAGCGCCGAAATTCATGATCTGTGTAACGATGTCCCCGGCTTCGAAGGAAAACTGACACCCCGGAAATTTGTCAGGCAAGAGCTTTCGCAGACGCTCTTCGAACTCATTCACCCGAATATTGGCGTCCGGGTTCAGCGCCACGCGCAATACAGCTTCATGCTGACCGCTAGTCCAGAGATAAATCGTGTTGATCGGATAGTTGGGAGGCGGCGCGCCAACGTAGCTCAGCGTAACGCTGACGTTTCCCGCGCCGGCCGCCTCTTGAATTGCATGCAGAACGCCGAGAGTGAGTCTTTCCGTTGTTTCCACTCGCGTGCCGATGGGCGCGCGGAACCTCAGGAGAAGTTGCCCCGAGGAAACCCGCGGAAAGATTTCTCGTCCAAGATACGGCCCGAGCAGAGCAATCACCAAAAGGGAACTCAGAACATACGCCGAGATCGTGAGCCAGCGGTTTGCCGTGAGGCGGTCGAGGATGCGGCCGAGTCTGTCTCGAACCCGATGCAGCAGCGAAGGAGCATCCTCCGCTTCCGGCGCATGCTCACGCAGAATCCACGTGGATAACACCGGCACAAGAGTGCTGGACAACAAATACGAGGCGGCCATCGCGAAACCAACTGCCAGAGAAAGCGGCACGAAGAGCGAGTGCGAGACTCCGGTCATGAAAAAGGAAGGAACAAACACCGCGAGAATGCACAGCATCGCCAGCAGCCTCGGAGTCTGTACTTCCTTGCTCGCTTCGAGAACCGCCACCGCGCGCCCTCGTCCTTGTCCCAGGTGACTGTGAATGTTCTCCATCACCACCGTCGATTCGTCGACAAGAATTCCGACCGCCAGCGCCAGGCCGCCCAGGGTCATGATGTTGACCGTCTGACCCGCGCCCCACAAGGCAACGACTGCGGTCAGCAAGGCAAACGGAATCGTCGCGACCACGATGAGAGAACTCCGCCAATCGCGCAAAAAGAGCATTACCATCACGCCCGTCAAGACCGCGCCCAAGAGCCCTTCCTTCACGACAGAGAGCAGCGAGTTCCGAACGTAGGAGGATTGGTCGAATTCGTAATCGATCTTGATGTCTTCTGGAACGACGGACTGGAATTGCGCGAGGCTGGCTTTCACTTCGTTGACGACGCTCAGCGTCGAGGCATCGGCGCGCTTCGTTACGGGAATATAGACCGTGCGGCGTCCATTCACTTCGGCATAGCCAGTGATGATGTCGCTCGAATCTTCAATCGTGCCGACGTCCCGCAGAAAAACAGTCGGGCCCGCTCCTGTGCGAATCGGAAGGTTTTGCAGGTCCTTGATATTCGTGACCACCGAATTGATGGGCGCGAGACGCAGCAAATCTCCGGTGCGCACATTCCCCGCAGGCACTATCGTGTTCCCGGTGTTCAGCGCTTGGATCACTTCCTCTGGAGCCATCCGGTAGGCGCGGAGACGATCCGGGTCGACGCTCACGACAATCGTTCGCGCCGCCCCTCCGAATGGAGGAGGAGCTGAGACTCCCGGCAGAGTTGCGAAAAGTGGGCGCACGCGGTTTAGCGCCAGGTCTTGAATTTCGGCGACACTCTTCGTTGTGCTTGAAAAAACGAGGTAGCCGACCGGAACGCTTCCAGCGTCAAAACGCATGATGAACGGCGCGACGGTTCCGGGAGGCATGAACGCACGCGCCCGGTCCACGTATCCCACGGTTTGTGCCATCGCCTGGCTCATGTCCGTGCCCGGATGAAACGTGAGTTTCAGCAGTCCCACGTTTTGGATGGATTTCGATTCCACGGACTCAATGCCGGTAATGTAGAGGAAGTGATATTCGTAGTAGTAGACGAGATAGCCTTCCATCTGCGCCGGAGACATTCCCCCGTACGGCTGCGCGACATAGATCACCGGCAGATTCAGGTTCGGGAAAATATCAATCGGCATGCGCAGAAGAGCGAGAATCGAGCACAAGGCCACACCGATCACGAGAACGACCACGGAGATCGGATTGCGAAGCGCGCTACGCAGGAGCCACATGTCTATCGCGCTCCTTGTGCGTCGGTACGAAGCGCTTGTAGAAACGGCGTAAGATCGCCTTGTGCCGCTGCGACCGAAGCAAGGTTCTGCCAGACCGCCAGCCGCGCCAACGCGTCATCGATTTCCGCCTGCACGAGAAAACTCTGCGCGTCCGATACATCAACGAGCGTCGCGAGCCCCGCCTGATAGCGTGCGCGTTCCTGCGTTTCCGTCGTGCGTGCGGCTTCGAGTTCGACAGGCGTGTTCTCCGCGACTTTGCGCGCACCGTCCAGCGAGGCTTGCGCCTTGCGAAGTTGTCCGGTCAGGTCTTGCAGCGCCTGGTCGTAGCGGGATTCCTCCGCTCGTTCGTTCGCTGCTTCCACTGCCTTTTTTGACCGAATGGAGAAAATATCGAATACTGGGAACGTCACCGTCAGCCCGGCTGCCCAGTTCGAACGGTCTGGCCCAAGACCCTCGCTTCCTCCGAGAAATTTGCCGCTCGGGTCAACACCGCTTCCGCGTCCCATGACGACCGATTGCAGATAGAGTTTTGGGTAATACGAACGATCGAGCGCGTGCACAAGCGACTGTGACTCTTGGACACGCGCTCGTTGTACTTCCGCGACCGGATTATTCGAGACAGGAGTGAGTGGCGGCGCAGCCGCGGGCGGCCTAGTTAGCAAGGTGCTCGCCCGGACTTCGACTACCGCATCGGCAATGCCGAGGATGTCCGCGAGTTGAGCGCGGCTTATGGCTTCCTGCTGCTGCGCTCTTGCCAAGTTCACGCGCGCGCGGGCGAGTTCCGCATCCGCCCTTGAAGCATCCGCGCCCGCGCGGAGCTGATTGTCCACAAGGACGTGCACGGATTTTGTTAGGGTCTCGCGGCGCTCTACATCCGCCAGCGCGGCGCGCACGGTTTCCTCGGCCGCCAGTACTGTCAGGTAAGCGTTCACCGTCGCGACGCTCACATCGAGGCGTGTCAGAGACGCTTCCGCCGCGGCGCGGTTTTGCACCGCACGCGCTGCGTCCACCCTAGCGCCGCGATACCCGAAGTCGAGAGGCTCCCAGGAGAATAACAGTCCACCTGCGCTTCCCCAGGCGCTGCGGTTCGATGTCGACAGCGGGACTGGTCCGGTAATCGGAGCAATTACGGAGTTGGGTAGGGTCAGCCCGGTAATGTTGTTGTCCGTACCTCTATTCGACTGCCAGAGGACATCGGTCCGAGGCAAGTAGCTCGTTCGCGCCAGGCCTACGCCTGCTTCCGCGGCCCGGACTCGTTCCAGCGAAGCACGCACTGCCGGGTAATTCTTGAGAGCAAAGTCCACTGCTTCTTCGAGCGTGAATGCTCTCGTCTTTTGCTGGTCGGACTGCCCCAGCACGGGCCGTCCCAACGCCAACAGCAAGACCACGCTGGTCGCCGTCTTCCAATATGCTCGATGTTTTGCGAACACGTCCGTCTGCTCCTCAATTCACTTCCGCGGTGCGTGGTAGAGTCCTTCGATGAGTTCCATCCCGCGCTCCAGAAGTTTGTCGTCCGGAATTCCTTGCTGCGCCCAACCTTTCAAGATTTCGTCCACTCCGTAGCCCTCCTTGCGGCCGAACCGGTCGTCGAGGAGATCAGCGTCGTGAATGATTTGTCCGATCAGGCCAACCTTCGGGTCGCGGACGTGAAACTGTTTGGTGAGAGTTTCAAATGTGCAGTCGTCGCCGCGATGACCGAACCCTTCCTCGTGGAACATGTCGTAGGGCACCGCGCCCGTCGGCACACGTTCTTCGGGCGCGAAGGCAAACCGCGCTTTCCGGTCGATAAAACGGCGAATCAGCCAGGCGGACGCGCAGCGATCGACACCCGGCCTCGGCCTCGTCACCCAAACTCTGCCCTTGTAGTCCTTCGGATTGATCTTGCTGTTAGCCGCCCCTGATTTGGCCGCGCGCGACCTCGATGCCTGTTCCAGTAATTCCTGAACGCGCTTCTGCAACGGGCTGTCGAAGAAATCGACCTCGGCGATCTCCTGGAATCGATTTCGAAGCCGGCTGAGACGGCCCGCGCCTTTTCCTTCTACGCGCGTCGAGGAAAACGTCTGCAGCTCGCGGATCAGTTCCTGATACTCTCTCGCGCGCGCTTCGGCGAAACGACCAATCAGCCGAGGCCTCGACAGATTGTCGATGGATTCCACGCGGACCACCGATGCGTCCCCTCCGTATTTCCGAATCGCTGTCGCGAGCCACTCGAAGCGTTCTTCGTTGCTGGGGCTGTTAGGCAACAAGTAGCCGGAATTGCCGAGCGGCACCGTTCCGTATCGTTGCAGCTTCCGCCAGATTTCCACTCTCTGGCTGGCACGCTTCGTAGGCAGGGTAAACGTCAGTAGCAACCATCCAGCGAGTCGGCGCTCTTGTACAGTCATTTCGAATTTATGTTATATCTCTAACTCATCAAAGTCAAACTACACAAACGCCCAGGCTGATGCAAACCGTTCGGAGAAAAAAACGGACGACGAGAACCGGCCTGCGATTTTTTTTTGGGGGGGGGGACTTCTTGCGGCCTTATTGAACTCTTCCGCCCGGCGGCGTTCCCTGTCCGACGACCTGCAGCTTCTCGCGCAGCGCGTGCTCCTCGGCCGCGGGGGGCGCGAATTGCTCGTGCCAGAATTTCACCCGCTCGGGCTCCGGGAGCGATGCCATCGCATGGATCACGGAAGTTTGCCGCTTCGTCAGTTCGTTGATCTGACGAACTAGATCGATGATTTCCGTCATGTTTTTACAAGTTTCTGGGTGGTGCTTGCCATGGAAGCACTCGACGTTGAAGATTCCGCGATCGTTGTCCCTTTTGCGCGCGAGACTGTACAACTCGCTGTACTTCTGTAGTTTTTGATCGTAATCGCTCTGCAGGTGCTCCACCTGCGCGTAAGCACTGATGTAGTCATTCATCGAAACGAGCTCCGCATCCTTGATCTCGGCGATTTGCCCACCCAAAACCTTAACGAGGTATCAGCTTGTGGCTTTCGCGGTCGCCCATTTTCGTCAGACTTGCAAGCTGCACCTTGCGATTCTAGTCCCTAGCTCGGAGAACAAGCTTCTTCTTTTCGCGTATCACAAGGCTGCTGATAACGGCTCCGGTTCAGGGCAGTTGTCGCAGGATCTCGGCCCTGCAACGACAGAGGGTACTGCCGCTTTCGGCTTTCAATGGAAGCGTGCGGGGGTGCTGGCGACCCGCGCGCGAACCCTGACAACGGTCTACCATAGCGTCGGCGATGGCATATCTGCTTGGCAAGCAGCCGCGTCCCCCAATTCACCTCCGAAATTTGCCAGCATTCGGTCGAGAGCCGAATGCTCTACCCAAAGCTCAACATTAGAACCTCAAAAGAGAAACGTCTTCGCGCCCAGTGTATTTTGAACTACGGTCCTCTGTGCGGGCTCCGGAAATTCTGCCCCTGTAATTCCGGCAACCTCGGAAATAGTTCCGGTTGCGAATCGTTAGTTCGCCTCGCGGCGCGCTTCCTCGGAATGCTGCTTCGCCTCCAACAGACATCTGTGTTAGGATAAATCCCGCATGAGGGCACTGATTTTTATGGGCGGTTTATGGGCGGTTTTGGCAGGGACAGCTGCTACCGTATGCGAGCCAGGCGAACAGTGCGCTGTATGCAAATCTTGCAAACGCTTTGTTTGTAATGATTTAGGCTAAGTTGTTGATTCCACGGTTGGGGACGTAGTTCAGTTGGTTAGAACGCTGCCCTGTCGTTGGTTAGAGTCCTACACTGTCACGGCGCGGTCGCCCAAAATTCCCGACGTTTCCACGATTGTTTTCATGCACTTCCACGAATCGAGCTTCCTATATCGGGCAATCTCGCCCCAGTCCTAACTTGCACCGGTCCTTATATATGAGAATCGCAGTCGCCGCGGATCCTCGTCTCCGTACTAGTCGGAGCCAAGGCTCGATGGTGGATCGGTTTGCCGCTCCGATGCCTATTTGATCCAAAAGACGAACTGCACTGGTCTTGGAGATAAGGTACACCGCCTTGCCTAAGCAGCCGTCACTAGGATACGACCGCCTTTTCGCGATCTTGGCGCGCGGCGGATTATGATATCCACGTCACGATCCAGGGCGGTGAGAAAATTCATTAGTCGTTCGACAGAAAAACCGTCCAGCTGGTAATTGGACAACGCGGACACTTTGGGTTGATTCACATTCAGTCG
>QHYK01000022.1 GCA_003224085.1 Acidobacteriota bacterium
AGACTGACGGTTTGATTTCTTCTTAAACCTCGGTGGTTTTACTTTATCCGGACGCTTACCCATCAAGGAGTCGAACCAATTCCTGTACGCGGTATCTAAAGCACGCCCGGTCTGCTGTAACGATTGGGCGCTGACTTCGCGGAGCCAAGGCAACTCGGTCTTTATTCTGGTTAGTTCCAGACTGCGTTGTGCTGGAGAAGTCTTGGTTTTGTTGTGGGAGTATCTGGTTTGCGAAAAGTTCAAAAGATGATTGTACACAAATCGGGCGCAACCAAACTGACGCGCCGCCAAGAGAACTTGCTCTGGGGTGAGATATACCCGACCCTTGACGCCGTGTTTGGTGGAGTTAGACATTCTTCTGGTTGTCCACGTACTGCTTGATGACTTCCAGTGGTGCGCCACCTACCGTTGAAACAAAATAGCTGTTTGTCCACAGGGTGGGCAGCCGGGTCCTGAGACTCTCGAACGCTTTTCTGAGGTCGTGCGACGTGACGCCCCGGCCTTTGATGTGTTTCACAAGTCTGTCCTATAGGGCCTGCGGCCCGCGAAACCTTATGAAAGTCTTCCCAGTAACCCTTTTGTTTTCAACACGGGAACCGCGACTTTCGAGCCTGTGTATCCCGAATTGCGGGTCTACCTCGACAAGCAAATGAACGTGGTCGGGCCTGATTTCCAGAGCCATGACCTCGGGCTCGATATCTCAAAGCCGCCTTAGGTATCAAATTGAAGAGACGCTCGGCAACCTTATCCACAAGCACTTTACGACGGTACACATAAGGGCGTTATAGCCCTTCGCTTTTCTTTCGTCAACAGTTTTCTAGGTAAGTCCAAATACGGTGGTAAAGGCCTACTCCGAACTTGAACACGAAGGGCTTCTCGAGTTGCGTCACGGCTCAGGGGCTTTTGTCTGTGTGAAGCGCCGGACGCGGTCCCTGGCGGACCAAATGCAAGACGCACGCCGGCGAATCCGAGACCTTATTGAACGCCTGAGAGACGACGGACTTTTGGAGGAAGAGATTCGCCGAGCATTCGAGGCAGAACTCCTTTACCCAGCCGAGGTTGTGAGAAAGCGATGACCAACGACAATGTAATTGTCACGCAGGCACTCCGTAAGTTTTACGGGACCATGGAAGCCGTTCGGGGGCTGCATCTGACAGTCGGACGGAATCGGATAACCGCGTTTCTGGGACGGAACGGTGCTGGCAAAAGCACGACCATTAAAATGCTGCTCGGGATGGAACGGCCTAGTGCCGGTACCGGCACCGTCCTTGGTAAGCAAATCACCGACCCGGAAGAGAACCGCGAACTACGGAGGCGGGTGGCTTACGTCGCCGAGGACAAGCCCTTGTACGGGTACATGACGGTTGAGCAGACGATTCGCTTTGTCCGTTCCTTCTACTGCGACTGGCGCGCAGACATTGAAAAGAGGCTTCTCCAGGACTACGAATTACCGCTGCATCGAAAGGTAAACACGCTTTCCAAGGGGATGCGCACTAAACTGTCCCTATTGCTGGCATTTGCCCGGTGCCCGGAGTTGATGATTGTAGATGAGCCAAGTGAAGGGCTCGATCCGGTCGCGATTGAACATCTCCTTCAAGCCCTGGTTGCACGGTCTGCTGAGGGTGTCTCTGTTTTCTTCTCTTCCCACCAGATTGCCGAAGTGGAACGCGTGGCCGACCAAGTTTGCATTCTTGAGAAAGGCCGCTTGTTGGTGGACGCGTCGATGGATGAGCTGCGCCAATTCTATAGGCGGATTGATTTGGTGTTTTCATCCCTGCCGCCTGAGTGCGAGTTTCAGATTTCCGGAGTTGAGAGAATCCAAACGAGTGGACGACAAATGTGTGTATTTGCCAGCAGCAATGCTGATGCCGTGATTCAGCGCGCACACGAGTGGAACGCCGTTTCCGTCGAGGTCGCCCCTGTGGGATTGCGCGAGATATTTTTGAAGACAGTCGAGGGGAATTGAACGTGCTTTGGTACAAGGCTTGGCTTGAGACGCGATCTAGATTCCTGGCCTCTCTTGCAACTCTCACTCTCTTCAGCGCGATCTTTGTCCATCACGCGCAAGGGCTGCTACGTCCGGAATGGAAGTCTGATTTCAACCGTCTTTTATTTATCAATCAGCAGTTCCTCGTAATTATGTGGGTTTTAGCGGTTGTCCTATTGGGAATGGGAGGCCTCATTCCTGAAAAGTCTGTGGGAACCTCTTCCTTCACGCTGGCCCTACCCGTTAGCAGGGCTCGTCTCCTAGGTGTCCGGGTTGGAATGGGTGTTCTTGAGGCAATTGTATTGGCTGTTGTGCCATGGCTTGCAGTTTTTCTCGTAGTGTCTCTCGCAAGAAATCGAATTTCTATTATTCAAGTTGTGTCATATATTCTGCTTTTGGTTGGCGGTGGCACAGTCTACTTCGCGATGGCGGTGCTGATTTCCTCGCTCGTCGCAGGGGAATACGCAGCTCCGGCGGTGGCCTACGGAATCGTGCTGCTAACCGCAATGCTGTTCGATGCTTGGCTCGTCCGTTTAACCTGTGGCGACTGGTGACTGGAGATTTTTCAATCAATAGAAGCACGTATCTTATTTCCGGCCACTTACCATGGTTGGGCATACTCGCCAGCCTATGTTTAGCCGTGGCCTTACTCCTGGCGTGCACCATTGTCGTGAAAAAGCGTCTGAAATCGGCGGCACCTCTCCTGTTCGGGGGCGAGGTAAGCGGCGACGGGCTTCTCATTGTCGGAATTGTCGGAAGCGTGCAAACCATCGTGTCGGCGGGGTATGATACAAAGCGCAAAAGTCTCCGGTCAGCTCAACTCCTTCGGAGGGCCAGCCCATGGCTCACCGCTTCACGATCGGCGTCGAAGAAGAATTCCAGATTATCGATCCGGCGACCGGCGAGTTGCGTTCACACGTCAGCCAGCTGATTTCGCAGGCTTCGGCGGACATCGCGGAACAGGTCAAGCCTGAACTGCACCAGTCGATTGTGGAAACGGGTACGCGGATTTGCGACAGCGTCAGCGATCTCCGCATCGAAATGCATCGCACACGGGGGGAACTTGTGGCGGCTGCCGAACGCGCCGGTTTACAAGTTGCGGCCGCAGGAACGCACCCCTTTTCGAGCTGGATCGATCAGGTTATCTCTCCGGGGGAGCGCTACCAGCACATCGTGGAGGAAATGGGTCAGCTGGCGCGGTCTCTGCTGATCTTTGGCATGCACGTGCACGTGGCCATGCCGGACCGGCAAACCACCATCGACTTGATGAACGGCGTGCGCTACTTTCTGCCTCACCTGCTGGCACTTTCGACGAGTTCGCCTTTCTGGATGGGGCGAAACACGGGATTGAAATCCTTCCGCACGACAGTGTTTCGGCGTTTTCCGCGGACGGGCGTGCCGGAACAGTTCGAATCGTGGAGCGCGTACGAAAATTTCGTGAACCTGCTGGTGAAGCTGCACTGTATCGACAACGGCAAAAAAATCTGGTGGGACGTGCGGCCGCATCCGATGTTCGGGACGCTGGAATTCCGGATGTTCGACGTGTGCACCAAAGTCGAAGAGGCAGTAGCGATCGCCGCGCTGACGCAAGCGATTATCGTGAAGCTGCACCGGCTATACACGTACAACCAGAGCTGGCGGCTGTATCGGCGAGCGCTAATCGAGGAAAACAAATGGCGCGCCGCGCGCTATGGCATCGACGGCAAGCTAATTGATTTCGGCAAAGAAGCGGAAGTGGACATGCGGCAACTCATTCCCGAGCTGCTGGAGCTGGTGGACGACGTGGTGGACGACTTGGGAAGCCGCAGCGCGGTTGAATACGTGCACACCGTCCTGAAGGAAGGCACCAGCGCAGACCGGCAATTGCGGGTGTATCGAGAGACGGGCGACTTGAAAGCAGTAGTGCGCCATCTGGTTGCGGAGACGCGCGGCGGCGCGACCGAGCCGCGCACTTCCTCGGCGCACGCGGTGAACTGACGCGATCGCACGCGAGGCAGTTCCTCAGCTTCCTGACAGGAGAACGCAAAATGAAAAAGGTGGGCCTTCTCTGCGGGCGGGAGTACAGCTTTCCTCCAGCGTTTATCGTGCGGGTGAACGAACTCGGCAAGAAAGACGGAGTGGTCGCGGAATTCGCGAAGCTGGGCGGCACGCGCATGGGCGAGCCAGCGAAGTACAGCGTGATCGTCGACCGCATCTCGCATGAAGTCGAGTATTACCGTGGATTCTTGAAGCACGCCGTTTTGCAAGGCACGTACGTTATCAACAATCCGTTTTGGTGGTCAGCCGACGACAAGTATTTCAATTATTCGGTCGCGGCAAAGCTGGGAATCGCGATTCCCAAAACCGTGCTGCTGCCGCAAAAGGGTTATCCAGGCGACGTGGACATCACTTCGGAATCGCTGCACAACCTGGAATATCCACTGGATTGGGACGGGATGCTGGATTACGTGGGGCGGCCGGCGATTCTCAAACCGTTCTCGGGAGGCGGCTGGAAGCGCGTCTACAAGGTGAACAACAAGCAGGAGTTGCTGGCCGCATATGACCAGACTTCGCCGTATTGCATGACCTTGCAGGAATTCATTGATTTCACGCAATACGTTCGATGCTTCACGTTCGGCAAAACGGACATCATTCCCGTTCATTACGATCCAAAGGAACGGAAATACGTGGTTAGCCACGCCTACCTGACATCGGAGTTGGGCGTGCGCATCGTGAACGACGCGCAGACCATCAACCAGGCGCTCGGGTATGAAATGAATACCATTGAATTCGCCATCAAGGACGGCGTGCCTTACGCCATCGATTTCCTGAATCCGGCCCCGGATTTCGAACGCGAGCGCATCACGGAGTTTTATTTTGAGTTGGTAGTGGAAAAAATGGCGCGCCTGGTGATCGACAGGGCGCTTCACGGACAGGCTTGCTCCTCCTGGCCGCGGTGGGAGGAGATGCTGGGGATTGGCGCTCCTGCCGGATTCATCGGAACGCCCAGGAGCGCCGGGGCCGGAGGGAAGTCGGCCGCTGTTTTGGCCTCCGGTTCCGCGCAAGGATCGTGAGCGCGGTCGCAGCCCCTACACCTTCCATGCTTCCTCAGTCTCCAGCCGAACAGTGGCATGAGCTTTTGAAGCCCATGCTTCTTCGCATGCCGGGACTACCGGAAGATTTGTTCCGGCAAATGCGGCGGGCGAAGCTGACATTTGGTGATCGCGTCCACTGTCCTTTCTTGCGGCCGTTTTTTCTTTCTCCCCAGGACGAAGAGCGGGTGCGCACGGTGGCGGAGACCATTGCCGAGCTCGGCGAACGCGTGGTGCATGCGGCCTTGGAGGACAAGCACCTTTTCGCGCAATTGCGTCTGCGCGAAGAGGAAGAGCGCCTGGCGCGCATTCCCGTCGGCTTCGGGCCTGCCAGCACGGCGTCGAGGCTGGATGCATTTTTGGTGCCGGATGCGCTGAAATTTGCCGAATACAACGGAGAATCGCCCGCGGGCGCAGGCTACGCGGAAACCCTCGCGGAAATCTTCAACGAGCTTCCCATAATGGGCCAGTTCGCGCGGAAATATGAAGTGCACCGGTATTCGCTGAGCGCCAAACTGCTCGAGGCGCTGCTGCAGAGTTACCGAGACTGGGGCGGCCCGGCGCAAAAGCCGCAAATCGCAATCGTGGACTGGAAACAAGTGCCCACGTGGAGTGAATTCGAGATTTTGCAAGCGCGGTTTGAAAACATGGGTATTCCGACGCTAATTGCCGACCCGCGTCAGCTGCAATGGGACGGAAAATCGCTGGTCGTGGAAGACAAAAAGATCGATTTGGTCTACCGACGCGCGTTGATCAACGATATTGTGGCCAAGCCGGCGGAGTGCGCGGCGCTGGTGAAAGCCTATACCGCGGGCGCGGTGTGCGTCGAGAACAACTTCCGCTGCAAGATTGCGCACGTGAAGGCGTTTTTTGCGGTTCTCACCGACGAGCAGAACGGGGCGCTATTTTCTCTCAGCGAGCGCGAATTGATTCGCAAGCATATTCCGTGGACGCGTGTGGTGGCCGATGTTCAAACGGCGCATTACGGCCGGCATGTGGAATTGCTTGCGTTTATCCGCCAGCAGCGGGAAAACCTCGTGGTCAAGCCCAGCGATGAGTACGGCGGGTCCGGCGTCACCCTGGGATGGGAAACCGGAGAAGCAGCCTGGGACGAAACCATCGAGCGCGCGCTCACCGCAAAGAACGGCGCGTGGATTGTTCAGGAACGAATTCCCGTTCGCCGTGAGGTTTTCCCCTACATCGGGCGGGCAGGTCGCGTGGACTACCGCGACATGCTGGTGGACTTTGCGCCGTACCTGTTCCGGGGAAAACTTTGCGGCTTCCTTACGCGCCTCAGCTCGACGGGACTCGCCAATGTCACCAGCGGCGGCGGGCAAGTGCCAGCGTTTCGAGTGACCCCGAGAAGCCTGGCTTCGAACTAGTTGGACCCAGGCCGACTCGATTCTGCCCGTCCTCTCCTGGCAGTTTAGAAAAGCACCACGGACACCACGGACACGGCTTCGCTACAAAATCTGCATGATTCAAGTAAAATCATTGAGATGAACTTCGGTGTTCCCCATACGGAGTTGATGCCCGGCGCGCGTAACGCCGTTGCGACGTGCCTCGGTGTGCGCGCGGGCGAACGGGTCGTGCTGATTGCCGACGAAGCGACCCGCGCGGTGGCCGCCAGCGTCGCGGCGGCGCTCCGCGAGCGCGAAGCGCGCTGCACGGGGCTGTTGCTGGAGGAATTTGGTCCACGGCCGATGACGGTCGCGCCCGCGGAGGTTTTGGACGCACTGGAAGTCGCCGATGTAGGCATGCTGTGCATGACGCCGCAGCCGGGGGAACTCGCGGCGCGCATGGCTATCGTTAGAGTGGTGGAGCGCCGCCAGATTCGCTACGCGCACATGGTCGGGGTGACACCGCAGATCATGCAGCAAGGCATGCGCGCGGACTACCGCATGGTGGACCGATTAAGCGAGAAGCTGCGCGAACGGATGCTGCGAGCGAAGACTCTGACGGTCAAGACCGAAGCGGGCACGGAGTTTGCCGCGCACTTCGACCGGGGCCTCGATTGGGTAAAAACCAGCGGGCTAATCAATCCGCGCTACTGGTCGAATTTGCCGGCAGGCGAGGTTTTTACGACGCCCGCGACGGTAGACGGCACGTTTGTTTGCGACGCCACCGCGGGCGATCACTTCAACGGAAAATACGGGGACTTGCAGTCCACGCCGCTCCTGCTGACCATTAAGGGGGCTCGGCTGGTGGATGTGGCGTGCGAGCGCAAGGATTTGCAGCAGGAATTCTGGGACTATTGCCACACGGATGAAAACAGCGACCGCGTCGGCGAGCTGGCGTTCGGGACCAATCTTGGATTAACCGAAATGATCGGCGTCCTGCTTCAAGACGAAAAGTTTCCCGGTGTGCACCTTGCGTTCGGCGATCCCTACGGCAGCCAAACCCACGCGGACTGGAAATCCGCGACGCACGTGGACGTGCTCACCCGCCAATGCGACGTGTGGATTGATGACGACCAGGTCATCGAAAAAGGCCGCTACCAGCTCGAGCATCTCGGGCTGGCGTAGAATTCACACACCGCGACGAATCATTTCCACCCAGGACTATCCCATGTATGCTTGGGAGGATTTGTGCGACGTCACGGCTGAGCGGAGCGTTGCACGGTTGCTTCCAAGCACAAAGACATTTCCGTAAGGAGCCTGTGATGCGCAACCAAATCATTGGCACAACGATGCCGGTGCTGGAGTTCATCCTTGATCCCAACGATTCGATCATTTCCGAAGCCGGCCAACTTTCCTGGATAGGCAGCTCGATTCAGATGGCCACGCACACGCAGTTTGGCGGCGGCGGAGGCGTTTGGGGCGCGTTGAAGCGGGTTGCGGGCGGGGGAACGCTTTTCATGACGGAATATCGCGCCGTGGGAAGACCCGGCGAACTGGCGTTTGCCACGAAACTTCCTGGACACATCGTGCCGGTGGAAGTCGGGACGGGCCGCGAATACATGATTCACCGCCACGGGTTTATCTGCTCGACCCCTCAGGTTCAGATTGGCTTCGGGTTCCAACAGTCCTTGGGCGCGGGAATTTTTGGCGGAAGCGGATTCGTGCTGCAGCATGTCAGCGGCCAGGGAACGGCATGGATTGAGCTTTCCGGGGAACTGATTGTGAAAGATTTGCAACCGGGAGAGCAGCTCCGCGTCCATCCGGGGCACGTCGGTGCGTTTCAGACCAGCGTGAATTTCCAAATCACTACGGTTCCGGGAATCAAGAACATGATTTTTGGCGGGGACGGAATTTTTCTCGCATCATTGGCCGGACCTGGCCGCGTCTGGCTGCAGACCTTGCCGATCGCCAGACTCGCCCACGAGCTGATGGAATATATGCCGATCGAGTCCAACAAGACCGTACAAGGCGGAGTCGTTGGGGGAATTATAGGCTCAATTCTGCAGGACTCGGACTAGCCGACGCCCTCGAACTTAGAACCCTCGTCCCAAATATTCGCGCATTTGGTGCTTCCAATAGGGCCAGTCGTGGCCGCCCTGCGGCCCCCAGTTGTCGAGCGAGTGGCGGATTCCTTTGCTCGAAAGGACTTCGGAAAGGCGATAGGTGGGGCCGCTGTTCTCCCAAGGGCCGGTGCCTGTGGTGAGGTGAATGTCGCAAGTGGCAATCTGCTCGTAAAACCACGGGTCGCTCATATTGGAGAGGTAATCGACCGGGTTGTTGAAGTAAAAATTGTCGTCGTACATGCCGTCCATGAAATTGCGCAGATCGTAGACCCCAGACATCGCGAAACAGCGTTTGATCACATCGGGATGCTTGAAGAGCGAATTTGCCGCGTGATAGGCGCCGAACGAGGCGCCCATCGTCGAAATCGCGATTCCCTGCGTCTGGCAATTGTTCCAAATAAACGGCACGACTTCTTCGCGAAGATAAGAGTCGAAGACCGCCTGGACGTGGCTGCGATGGAATGGATGCGCCCCTTTGTTGTAAAAACTCAGCCCGTTGACGGAATTCACCGTGTAGAGCTTGATTTTGCCGCTGTCAATGAAATCGGCGAGCGCCCCTACCATACTCTGGCCTTCGAGTTCCCATTCGTCTCCGGCGCTGGTGGGAAAGCCGAGCAAAGGCGAACCCCAGTGGCCGTAGATCACGACGCCAAGCTCCAGGCCAAGCCGGTGGGAATACCAGCGCTGATATTCGCGTTTCATCTGTGCCTCTTGCTTGCCGCGGGGAGAGAAAGTATGCCAGCATGGACAGGCTCCGGGCAATGACGCAAAGCAATCGCTCGTTCGGCGTGAAACTCCGCGATGGCAGCATCTTTTTTTGGCTGAAATCAGTTTAAGAATTCAGAAGAGGAACCGACACTCATGGCTGCTTCCACACCGACTTCGAAGCCCAGTCCGGAACGCATTTTCAATACCATGATTGCGTTTCAGGAGACCGCAGCGCTGAAGGCTGCGATTGAGCTGGACATTTTCACTGCCATCGCGGAAGGAGCAAATACGGCTGCGTCCATTGCCGCGAAAGTTGGAGCATCCCAACGCGGTGTGAGGATTCTTTGCGACTATTTCACGATTAAAGAGTTTCTGACGAAAACGGGAGACCAATATTCGCTGACGCAGGAGTCCGCCATCTTCCTGAATGGTCATTCGCCGGCATACCTGGCGACGATGATTAATTTCCTTGCCAGCCCTTGGAGCCGAAGGAATTTCGGGGCGCTGGCGGAAGCCGTCCGCAAAGGCGGGACGGCCAGCGAGACGGGAGACCACAGGAAGGCTCATGAAGAGATCTGGGTGAACTTTGCGCGCTCCATGGCGCCGCTGGCGATAGCGAGTGCGGAGTTTATCGCGGCAATGACGGGCGCCGCCCGAGGCCAACCCTGCAAGGTGCTGGATATCGCTGCCGGTCACGGGATGTATGGAATCACCTTAGCGAAGCGCAATCCTAACGCCCAGATTGTCGCTGTGGACTGGCCCGCGGTGTTGGAAGTAGCGAAGGAAAACGCCAGGAAATTCGGTGTTGCCGACCGCCATACCAGCAGACCGGGAAGTGCGTTTGAAGTCGAATTCGGCGAAGGCTACGACTTCGTTCTGCTGACAAATATCTTTCATCATTTTGACACACCCACTTGTGAAAAACTGATGCGCCGCGCTTATGCCGCGCTCAAGCCCGGGGGCAAAGCCATCACGCTCGAATTTGTTCCGAACGAAGACCGCATCACGCCGCCCATCCCGGCCGCTTTCAGTCTGGTCATGTTGGCAGGAACGGACGCGGGAGACGCTTATACCTTTGCTCAATACGAGAAGATGTTCGGCAATTCGGGATTCGCAAAAACGACTCTTCATCCTGTTCCGGAGATGCCGCAACAAGTTCTGGTAGCTGAAAAAATCCCGTGATGAAAAAAAAAGCAAAGCCAGCCCCCAAGAAGAAAACCGCGGCGAGCAACAATGACAAAGCGTTGCGCGAACACCTCGTCTACCTTTTGAAGGGAGGCGGGGCGCACGTTCATTTCATGGATGCCGTCGAAGGCTTTCCCGAAGCAAAGCGCGGAGCGTTCGTTGCCGGGCTGCCGCATACCGGCTGGCAACTCCTGGAGCACGCGCGGATCGCCCAATGGGACATCTTGGAATTCAGCCGGAACCCGAAGCACGTTTCGCCCGGATTTCCAGAAGGCTATTGGCCGAAGACGCCTGGTCCACCAGGTGAAGCCGCTTGGGAAAAATCCGTGGAAGCCTTTCAGCGCGACTTACAGGAAATGATCAACCTCGTGAAGGACCCCAAGACAGATTTGTACGCCAAAATTCCACCCGGGGATGGGCAGACGATTTTGCGCGAAGCGCTGCTGGTGGCGGATCATAACGCCTACCACCTGGGCCAGCTCGTCGATCTGCGGCGCGCCCTGGGAGCGTGGCCTCAGCAATAGACCGCCAAACTTGCAAGATTCACAAAGGGGGGTACGATGGTGGCCTGACCATTGGCGGGCCTTGCGTTCCTTTTGAATTCGAGGCAGAGCGAGGGAACATGATTCACATCGAAAACATTTCCGGGAGCGCGCCGGAGTTCTCGGGCAGCCGGCGCGGATTTTTGAAGGGCATGCTCGGCGCAGGCGCCTTCGTTTTAAGCGTGCGCTGGACGCCGGAGCAGGTGTTTGCCGCCTCCGCGTCCGGGAATGCGAAGGCCGCCGAGGCCATGGGCAGGGCCGTGTGGCATCCGAGCGTTTACTTGGCCGTCGATACCGATGGGACTGCCTATGTCGTCGCGCATCGCTCCGAAATGGGAAATGGTGTGCGAACGTCTTTGCCGCGCATCGTCGCGGATGAACTCGACGCCGACTGGGCCCGCGTTAAGGTTGTGCAGGCGACCGGCGATGAAAAATACGGAGATCAAGATACCGACGGTTCGCATTCGGTGGTGAGCTTCTTTGTGCCACTGCGGGAAGCCGGCGCGACGGCAAGGCTAATGCTGATTCGCGCGGCGGCGAAGCACTGGTATGTGCCCGAAGCGGAGTGCTCTACGGAATTGCACACCGTAGTTCACAAAGTGTCCGGGAAAAAGCTGGGATACGGGGAACTGGCGGCTGCGGCCGCGAAACAGGATGTGCCAAAGAAAGAGGATCTGAAACTCAAGCCGCGCAGCGAGTGGCGGTACATCGGAAAAGACTCCGCTGGTTACGACCTGAAGGATTTGTGCACTGGAAAAGGAGTCTTCGGTCAGGACACGCAAACGGGCGGGATGTTGTATGCCAGCGTGCTGCATCCGCCCGTGCTAGGCAGCACGGTGAAGTCGGTCGACGATAAGGCTGCGTTGGCCGTCCATGGAGTAAAACAAACCGCGACGATCGATACGTTCAAGCCACCGGTTCTGTTTCAGGCGCTGGGCGGCGTGGCCGTGCTGGCCGACAGCACTTGGGCCGCCATGCAAGGCAGAAAGAACCTGAAGGTCGAATGGGAGGAGAGCGCGCACCGAGTGTTCAACTCCGGCCCCTACCGGAAACAATTGCAGGAGACCGCGCGGAAACCGGGAAAAGTGGTTCGTGAAGTTGGAAACGTCGACGCGGCGTTTGCGCAAGGCGGAAAAATCATCGAGGCCGAATACTACGCTCCTCTGCTGGCGCATGCTTCGATGGAGCCACCGGCGGCTTTGGCGGTGTACCGTGACGGAAAAGTGGAAGCCTGGGCGGCGACGCAAAGTCCCGTGGGCGCGCGCGATGCCATTGCCGCAGCCGTGGGGGTGAAGAAAGAAGATGTGACCGTGAACGTCACGCTGCTGGGAGGCGCGTTTGGCCGGAAGTCGTTCCCGGACTATGCTGTGGAAGCGGCGGTGCTCTCGAAGAAAACGGGCAGGCCAGTGAAGGTCGTCTGGAGCCGTGAAGACGACATCAAGTTCGACACCTACCATTCCGTGTCGGCGATGTACATGAAGGCGGTGCTCGCGGCGGACGGAAAACCAACGGCGTGGCTGCAGCGCACCGTTTTTCCTCCTATCGGTTCGACCTTCAACGCCGACGCGGTTTACTCCGACGCTGGAGAACTAGGGCTGGGATTCTCGGACCTGCCGTTCGCGATCCCCAATCATCGCTCTGAAAATGGGCCGGCAACAGCGCACGTTCGAATTGGCTGGTTCCGTTCCGTGGCCAACATTTATCATGCGTTCGCCATCCAGTCATTTGCCGACGAATTGGCTCACGCCGCCGGGAAAGACGCGCTTGAGTATCAGCTTGAGCTTCTAGGGGCGGATCGCATTGTTCCCAAGACTGAATTGCCAAAAGATTATGAGAATTACGGACAGCCGTACGACCAGTATCCCATCGACACTGCGAGATTCCGCCGTGTGCTCGAGACGGTTGCAGAAAAATCCGGCTGGGGCAAGAAAAAACAGGGGAATGGATTTGGCATGGGTCTGGCGATGCATCGCAGTTTCCTGACCTACGCTGCGACCGTCGCTCAAGTACAAATTGACGATGCCGGTAAAGTGCGGATTCAGCGGGTGGACACGGCGCTGGATGCGGGCACGGTGGTAAACCCAGAAATGGCGCGGAATCAGTTTGAAGGCGCGGCGGTCATGGGCGCGAGCATCGCGTTCTATGGAGAGATCACCGCGACGAACGGGGTTATCGATCAATCGAACTTTGATACTTACCCCGTGGCGCGAATGAATACCGCGCCCCGCGAGATTCACGTGCACATCGTGGAAAACGACGCCCCTCCGGGCGGCATCGGCGAACCAGGGCTTCCGGCAATTGCCCCGGCTATCTGCAACGCGATCTTCGCTGCCACGGGCAAGCGCATCCGCGAATTGCCGTTGACGAAGGCAGGACTCGCCTAACCGTCAAATGCTATTCGGCGTAAACCAACAAGAGCGATCCAAGAACGAGCAGTAAGGCGGGAAACAAGCGCTCGAAAAATGGGCGCCAGGCAAAGCGGGTCTCCGCCAGGCCTTTGGAAAGCGCGATGCCAAAACCGGCGATGGCGAAGCGAAAATGCTCGGATTGAATGCGCCCCATAAGCTCCATTTGGCTGGGGCCATGCATTCCAGCTCTATGCTCATGAAAAAAAAGCATCGACGATCCAACAATGGCGAGAACGGGAAAGACCCAGCCGGTCCATGCCGACCTCACGAGCCCCCGAGCGCGGCGAAATTCCAGCGTTCCCAGAACAAGAAGCAAAACCGCAAAAATTTTGTGCTGTAAGACTTCGGGATGGTGCGTAAGCCCGAAATACCAGCTCTGGGGACCAAAAGGCCAGAGCTCCGTGTCGCTCCATACCAGGACGAAGATTCCAGAAAGAACAAAACAAACAGGCCACGCGAAGCGGACCCAAGGCCCGCGCTCAGGTAGATTTGTTTCCGCGAGGATGAAAAGCCCTGCGAGCACGACGAAAAATCCGGCCAGATGGTGATTGAACTCGCTTTCACGTTTGTCGGCCAGGAGCTTCGCCTGTCGCGCGGGATCCAGGGCACCATCGGCTGCCGCCGTCATTCCCATGTGCGTCTCGTGCACGGACATGGAATGGTCTTGCGCTTTAGCGCTAATGAATGGAAAAACAACCAAAACTAAGGAGGCCAGCGGAACCGCAATCCGCATCCGGCTTAACTGCGAAAGACAAGTCCACATTCGAGTCTCCGTCATCGGCTATTGCGCCTGCCTAGGCCGGCCGAGGAGGTACTATTCCGCCTGGCAGGGCGCAGTCCTTTGGATTCATCGACACGGAGAAAAGTTAAATAAAATCCCGAGACCGGGAGGGAAATTGAAAATGGAATTTCCGCCGCGAAACTATTCAACAAGTTGCAAGTTGAGGGCGATGCGCACGCCGTTAACAAGCACGATGCTCTGATCAAGCAATTGCTGGTTGGTGATTTCCGCATTGACGAATTGTTTTAGAGCTTTACGCGGACAAATGAACTCGACGGCTTCGGAAGTTTCTTTTGCCAGGGGAGAGAGTTTGTTCAGCACGGAAAAATCGAAAAGCTGAAATTCGACGTCAGAAGACACGCGGTCGGAAAGGTCTTTCAGCAAGGGGGCATCACCAGCCTGGACGCACAGGGCAAATGGCGCAGTGCCAAGCGTCGCGCCGACCTGTGACGGCCGTCACAGGAGAGCAAACCCGCGCGAGTGCGACAAGGCGCGTAAGTTCACAACCCAAATCAGCGCTAACACACAGTAGAAGGCATGGACGTCGGTCCAGTGGAACATGGATTCCCAGCTCAGGCTTGCGGTCCTTCGGCAACTGGTCTTGTTCGGACCAGTCAGTCAGAAGGCTTGCGCTCGTGGTTGACCGCTGCGATGGCTTGCTGCTCGGCGCTGGTAAGCCGGGTGGGATCGCAGGCGTCCGAGCGGTCGAGGCATTCCTTCAGATTTCTGCCGTGGGCAGCGGCGGCCACGTCTTG
>QHYK01000080.1 GCA_003224085.1 Acidobacteriota bacterium
GATGGAGAGACACATTACTTCGATCAAGAGGCTTGGGGAAGTCTTGCAAAAGTCGATTGGCAGTGATTACCACGCTATCGCACTGCAGCTTCGCGGTGAGTTCTCGAAATAGATGCGTCAACAGGAGAGACTCACCGGGATTCCTGACGATTTAGCCTGGGCGTGCCTGAGGGAATACAACCGGTATCTGCTTAGCAGCGAAGTAAGGGAGCTGGCGAGGCCAGAAGGCAGAAAGCGGAAATTCGAAAATCGAGATGGATTCATCAAGCCAAAGGCGCGCTCGATGGAGCAGAACACCTCGTCGCTTTCGATCTCGCAAAACCATCCGGGATGGAAACGGCGCAAAGGACAGCGGGTGACAGGCAAGAATCCAGTCCCGCAACAGGCGGCCCCGCAACGGAAAGTCCACGCCACCGCCGAAACCGGTGCCGGCCGCATGCTAGGAAAGGGACGGCCTGAAGGCCGCCCCGACACCGCCTGTGGTTTTCGATGCCTGGGCTTGGCGCGAGGTTGCCGCGTGGTTGTGGTGCGCCCTGTTGAAAATTCGAAAGTCGAAACTCAAATTGGAAAGCGGAAATTCGAAACTAGGCGCAGTTAAGGCGAGGCCTTCGCAGTGACCGGGGCAATGCTTCAGCGCAGCTAGGATCCCTCGCTTCGCTCGGTTCGGAATGACAGCGGGGGGCGGGAGCGCCGAGAAGGCGCAGCGGGCTGCGCCTTTCCATGTACGACCTGTCGTGCACCGTACAAAACGCGGCAAAAGAACGGGCCGGCTTCGGCAAGAAGCCCCAGCCTAAAGAAGAACCGCCTGCGACGCTTGCCCACGCTGCTCGCCTCACAAGAGGCTGAGAGGATCCATATCTACGAGCACGGCGGTTTGCGGGATTTCTTTTGCGCCACAATAGGCCAGCGCACCGGAAAGCAGCTTCGTGAGGACGGAGCGCTTCGGAGACTTCAGTAGAAATTGGAAACGATGCTCCTTTTTTAGCCGCGCGAGCGGAGCGGTGGCAGGTCCCAGAATGCGGACCTTCTCACCGCCGTGAGGAGAAAAATATTCGGAGAGTTGACGCGACCAGCGAATCGCTTTTTCGAGGCTGATGTCGCGCACGATGACGTTGGCGAGCGAAGTAAACGGCGGGTAAGCCATGATGTGCCGGAAATGCAGTTCGCGCTCGAAAAAGGAAAGGTAGTCCTGCTTGACCGCGTCCTGAATGGCGTAGTGCTCGGGGTAAAAAGTTTGGATAAGGACGCGGCCGGCGAGTTCGCCGCGACCGGCGCGGCCGGCGACTTGCGTGAGGAGTTGAAAAGTGCGCTCGGCGGCGCGAAAGTCCGGCAGGCTGAGCGAGGAATCCGCGGTGACGACGCCGACCAGAGTGACGCGCTGAAAATCGTGGCCTTTGGCGAGCATTTGCGTGCCCACGAGAATGTCGAGCGCGCCGCCGGCGAACGCGCCGAGCGTTTCCTGATATTGGCGCTTGGTGCGCGCCGTGTCGCGGTCGAGACGCGCGATGCGCGCACCGGGGAATTCCTTGCGGAGGCGTTCTTCGAGTTGCTCGGAACCTTCCCCGAAAAAATAAATGTATTTGGACTGGCATTTTGGGCAAAGCTTCGGAATAGGTTGAATCGAGCCACAGTAATGACATTCCAGGCGATTGCGCTGCTTGTGATGCGTCATGGAGATGCTGCAATTGACGCACTGCACGGAAGCGCCGCAACTGCGGCAGAGCACGGACCAGGAGTAGCCGCGGCGGTTGATGAGCACGAGCGCCTGTGTTTGATTGGTGAGACATTCTTGAATGCCGGCGTGGAGCTTAGAGGAAATTGGACTAGTCAGATGCGTTTGCTGAAATTCTTCGCGCAGGTCCACAATCTCCACGCAGGCGAGAGAACGATCGGCAACGCGGGAAGTCAGCCTGAGTAATTCGTACTTCCCGTTGCGCGCGTGATGGTAGCTCTCCATGGATGGCGTGGCCGAGCCGAGAAGCGCGACGGCGTTTTCCATTTTTGCGCGCACGATGGCGACGTCGCGGCCGTGATAGCGAGGCGTCTCTTCCTGCTTGTAGCTGCTCTCCTGCTCCTCGTCGACGATGATGAGGCCAACGTTTTCAAGCGGTGCAAAAATCGCCGAGCGCGTGCCCACTACGACGCGGGCTTCGCCGTTTCGAACGCGCCACCATTCGCGGGCCCGCTCGACGTCGCTCAGGGCAGAGTGCAAGACCGCGACGCCCTCGAATCGCGCGCCAAACCAGGAACGGCACTGGCGGCCGATCCAAAGCGTCAGGGCAATTTCGGGGACAAGAACGATGGCCGATTTCCCGCGAGCGAGAGTTTCTTGCACTGCGCGGAGATACACTTCGGTTTTACCGCTGCCGGTGACGCCATGAAGCAAATGGACGCCAAAAACGCCCAATTGGAATCGCGCGCGGATTTGTGCGAGAGCGTTTTCCTGTTCGGTGTTCAGTTCGTGCGCGGGGGGCGAATAGCCCGCGTCGAAAGGATCTTCGGCGGGATCGAGCGGCTCTTCCCAGCTTTCGAGCAGGCCGTCGCGCAGCATGCGGTCGATCAGGGATCGCCTGGCGTTCGCAAGACGCAAAAGCCGCGGCAGAGGAAGCGGGCCGCGCTCGGTCTCGAGCAGCATGCGGATTTTGTCTTCTTTGTCGGCTAGCGGCTTGTCGGTTTCGCCAGGAGCTGGTGCGGACCTCCAGGCGATCACGCGCTGCGTTTTTCGCTTTTTTGCCTGGATGCTCTCGCGAAATTCAATCAGACCAAGCCGCTGGAGTTTTTGGAGCGAGGAAACGTCCAGGCCCAGTTTTGTTTGCCGCGCGAAGAGTGTGGCTCCTCGTTTCTCTTTCAGCTTTGCGAGGAATGCGACCTCCTCGGTCTTCAAACCGCGGGAATATTCGCTGCCACCGATGCTCCCTGAAGCTGCAAGTTCGGATTCCGTCAAAACGATTTGCCGTTGCGTTTTCAGCTCTGTGAGCGGAGGAAGCAAAGTGCGAAAGACTTCGCCGATGGGTGCCAGATAGTAGCTGGCAATCCACTGCGCCAGCTCGATGAGTTTGGGGGCAAGAGCGGGAACCAGATCGAGGGCGCGGGCGATTTCGCGGACTTGTGTTTCTTTGGGAGCGGCTTCGACGAATTCCACAACGACGCCGACCAGCGATTTTTTGCGGAAAGGCACAAGGACGCGGCTGCCCGGTTGCAATGTGACGTGCATCGACTCCGGTATTGCGTAGGTAAAAGTCGTGCGCAGCGGGACAGGCAAGGCCACGTTGCAGAAGGAGAAATTCATCGCGGCGAGTAGTGTATCAGGCTGAGGAAGTTCAAGAGAGTTCAAGAGTCGAAGAGTCAAGAGTTGAAAAGAGAAAAAGCGGATCAGCAGGGCAAGGAGTGCGGGTACCAGAGAAAAGCGGCAGCCGGGCTGCCGCACTCCCAAATGGCTTCGCCAAAATATTTTGCAGGACTCGGCCGGCGCGGAATCATCGGCTGATGAGGAAAATTCCTGCGAAGATGGTGGCGATTCCAATCCATTGCCAGCGGGAGATATGTTCGCGAAGAAAAATGGCAGCGAGCCCTACGGTGACAGCTCCATAGAGCGAGCCAAGAACGCTGATGACGGCAACGTGCTCCAATTGCATGCCGCGGTTGCTGAACACAAAAGCGAGAGTATCAAACATGCCCATGCCGAGCGCCATCCAGCGCGCGCTGCCGCGCGGCAAGCGCATGGGCTGCGCGGCAGAAAAAATCACCGAGGCGGCAAGCAATGAGCTGGTCAAACGAATCATCCAAACAGCTTGGATAGCCCCGACGCGCGGGATGATACGAACGCCAAGCAGCCAGAATAAAACGCCGAATCCAAGGGCTGCGACAATGGCCAAGCCAATACCTCGAGTATTGGTTCTTGCTTGCGGCGCCGAGTTTTCCGAAGGGACATGCTCACCACCGGCAACCACGGCGACCCCGCACAGAATGAGCGCCATGCCTCCGACACGCGCGGAGGAAAGATGATCACCACCGAGCCAGGAGAGGATTAACGTGAGGGCGGGATAACTCGCGGAAAGCGGAGCAACGACGGCCATCTTTCCGATTTCGAAAGCACGATAGAGGGAAAGCGTGCCGCAGGCGTTGAGAAGACCTGCGAGAAACCCCCAGGCCCAGGGTTGCCATCCCGAGCCATCGGCCAGGTGTCCCCAACCGCCGAGCCAGTGCATGGAAATGGTCAGAAGAAGGAATCCAATGAACTGCATGTAAAACATGGTGCGAAGCGTGCCAATGCGATGCGTGGAGAAGCGCGCGACGAAGTCAGCTCCGCCCCAGGTCAGAGCGGTAATCAGCCCAAGCAGGATTCCCATGACGGATCAGGCGGATTTGCCTTTTGCGCGGAGGCCGAGGGCGGCCATCACTTTTTGAAGGTCTTTCCAGACTTCGCTTTTGGCGCTGGGATTACGCAGGAGATAAGCAGGGTGGTATGTGGCTATGAGCTTGCTGCCGCGGTAGTCGAGCCACTGGCCACGGAACTGGGAAACTCCGCGATTCGTCTTCAAGAGAGTCTTGGCTGCCACGGCGCCAAGGCAAACAATGACTTTGGGCGCGATGACTTCGAGCTGGCGGAGCAGGAATGGAGAGCAGGTGGAGATCTCGTCGTCTTCGGGGGTGCGATTCTCGGGCGGGCGGCATTTCACCACATTGCAAATATAAACGTCCTTGCGCTGCAGTCCCATGGCTTCGATCATCTGCGTGAGAAGTTTTCCGGCGCGCCCAACAAAGGGCAGCCCTTGCGCGTCTTCATCGGCGCCGGGACCTTCGCCCACGAAAACGAGCTCGGCTTTGGGATTGCCGTCGCCGAAAACGATGGTGTGACGATGTTTATGAAGCTTGCAGCGCGTACATTCTCCTATATCCTCGCGAATGCGCAAGAGCGTGTCGTCCACGATTTTGTCGGCGGCGTCGAACAAAGAAGGTCCAGGCGCAGCGGGCAGAGGCAAGGGGGCAATCTTAGGTTGCGCTGCTGCGGCTGCTTTTTGGAAGTCGGACTTCCGAAGAAGAGTCTTGGGCAAGGGGGATTCCTCATGTGGAATTGGAGTTGAAGCGGACATGCCTGCGGCCGGTTCCACCGATTGTTCTTGCTGGAAGACCGCTTCCGAGTGACGATCGCCGTAGAACGGGCCGATACCCAGGTCGTGATAAAACGCCAACCGGTCCGCGACTTTTTTCTGAAGGCTCTCTGGAATTTGAGCTGGCATCGAGGATCAGACGTTCGAGCGCCGGGCCGCCGGCGCTTGGAGCGCAACGCGCAAACGGATGACCTCGTCCAGAATGCGCTGGGCCACTTCGCCCTTGGACATCTTGGGAAGAGCGAGATCGCGGCCGTCACGAGAGAACAGAGTAACGACATTGGTGTCGCGATCGAAGCCGGCGCCTTCCGCCGTAACGTCGTTCGCCACAATCAGGTCGGCATTCTTGGAGACAAGCTTTTTGCGCGCATTTTCCGCGACATGATCCGTCTCGGCGGCGAAACCCACCACAACCTTGCGACCTTTGTTCATGGTTACGTCCGCAAGGATGTCGGTGGTTGGTTCGAATGATATGGTTAGAGGTCTGGCGCTTTTTTTGATCTTCTCTGTCGCGCGTTCCACGGGCCGGTAATCCGCCACGGCTGCGGCGAGGATAGCCATCGAAGCCCCGGGAAGCCGCTCCATGATTGCACGATGCATTTCCTGGGCCGTGCGAACATCCATGCGCTCGACGCCCGCAGGGGTTTCCAAATTGACTGGGCCGCTTATCAGGATTACTTTTGCGCCGCGCTTCGCAGCCGCTTCCGCGACGGCGTAGCCCATTTTGCCGGACGAGCGATTGCTGATGAAGCGAACGGGATCGAGGTCTTCCCAAGTCGGCCCCGCCGAAACAAGGATCGTTTCGCCCTCCAAGTCGCGCTGGGCTTTGGCGACGTCACCTACAGCCGCAAGAATCTCTTCGATGCCAGCAAGACGACCCGGTCCGGTCATACCGCAAGCGAGATAGCCCTCATCCGGTTGCACTATTTTCACGCCGCGCCTCCGCAGCGTCTCGACATTTTCCTGCGTGGCCGCGTGGTTCCACATGTTCACGTTCATGGCCGGAGCAACGACAACTGGCGCGGTGGAAGCAAGGTACAGCGTGGTGAGAAATTCGTCGGCAACCCCGCGCGCGAGTTTCGCGATGATATCGGCTGTGGCGGGCGCTATTAGAAGAAGGTCCGTGCGCTGCGCAACCGCAATGTGCTCAATCGCGCTTTCGAGATTGGCTTCGCCGCCGGAAGAATCGCTGAAGAGGTCGGTAATGACTTTCTGGCCGCTCAGCGCCGCGAAAGTAAGCGGAGTCACAAATTCGCGCGCGGCGCGGGTCATCACCACTTGTACGGTGTGGCCCTCTTGTTGCAGCCGACGCACGAGTTCCGCCGCTTTGTACGCCGCCACGCCGCCGCTGACTCCCAATGTGATTCGCATTTCTTCCTTCAGCAGAGAGCTACTTCTTTCTCTTGTTGCCGTCCTTGTCTTCGTCGACGGAAGTCGCCTCGGGAACATCGAATTCGAGCAAGCCGTGCTCCAGTTCTTCGCAAGCGAGACGCGTGGCCTTCTGCGTCCTGGGGTTCTCAATCAACGGAGGCGCACCAGCCATGAGCTGCCGCGCGCGCCTTGCCGCGAGCACTACGTACGCAAACTGGCTCTCCGGAGCTTTCGTTTGCACGGTCATCAATTCTACCCCCCAAATGATGCCAGAAGTCTCTGCACCTGGTCCCGGCGGCGGGAGCTAGTGCAGCGCAAAGCAGTGACAATCGCCTGCACTTCACGTCCCGCGCGCTCCACGTCCTCGTTCACTACGCAGAAATCATAATACTTGCCGAAAGCGGCGATTTCCTCGCGTGCCTCGGCCAGCCGCCGCGCAATCTCCTCTTCGGAATCCTGCCCGCGGCTGCGCAAGCGGCGCTCCAGCTCTTCCCTCGAAGGCGGCAAGATGAAGATAGCCACCGATTTGGGCAGTTTTTCCTTGACCTGCGCCGCTCCCTGAACGTCTATTTCGAGCACGAGGTCAAGTCCCCTTTTGCGCGACTCCTCCAGCCACTTTTTTGGCGTGCCGTAGGAATGTCTTCCGAAGACCCGCGCGTATTCGAGGAACTCGCCACGCGCCGCCATGGCGTCAAATTCCGCCTCGGAGACAAAATCATAACATTTCCCGCTGGACTCCGTCGCGCGGCGCGGCCTAGTGGTACAGGAGACTGAGGGCATGGTTCCCGGCAGCTCAAGAATTTTCTGCACCAAGGTAGACTTGCCCGAGCCGGAAGGCCCTGAAACGATCAACACCAGGGGAGCGATCTCCTTCTCGACGCTCATTCGATGTTCTGTACCTGTTCGCGCAGTTTTTCGATCTCCGCCTTGATCTCCAGGGCCAATCCAGTAATCGCGAGGGCCTCGCTTTCCACCCCAGGCGTTTTGGAAAGCATGGTGTTGGCCTCGCGATGCATCTCCTGTAGAAGAAAATCCAGTTTCTTGCCGAGTTCGCCCGCGCCGTCCAATAACTTCGTGAATTGTTGCAGGTGGCTGCGCAGGCGGTCTAATTCTTCACTGATGTCGCTCCGTTCCGCAAGCAGCGCCGCCTCTTGCGCCAGGCGCCCTTGATCGATGGCCGTTCCACCAAGCAATTCCTTGAGGCGCGTTTCGAGTCGCCGGGCAAATGCGGGACGCAACGACATTGCCAGTTCGCGTACCTCCTCGACCTGGCCCGCGATACGAGCAAGCCGATCACGCAGCTCCGTGACGAGATGCTTCCCTTCCGCGCGACGCATCTCATCTAGCTTGAAGAGAGCTTCACGCAAACTGGTTTCGAGCGCCTGCCCCAGCTTTTCCTGGTCTTCCACTTCCTCCGGGACAGCGCCGTTGACTCCGGCAATCACCCCGGGAAGACGCAGCAAGGAAACCACGTCCAGTTTTCCGGCTTCCGATGTTCCACGCATCAAGGATTCTGCTGCCCGCAGGTACGCTTGCGCCAGTTCTTTATTAACCTGGACTGGCGCGGCCGTTCCCGGCTCGGCGTTTACGTAAATTTCCAGATGACCGCGATGAATGCGCTCTCGAACAATCTGTCGCAATCGCAAGTCGTAGAGATCGAAACCTTCCGGCAGGCGCATCTTCAAGTCGAGAAAGCGGTGATTCACGCTTTTGACGGTGACGCGCACGGCCCAGCCATGCTTTTCGAGGCGCGCCTGGGCGTAGCCGGTCATCGAGAGGCATTCGGGTTGCTTTGTTGTCGCTGTATGTTTTTCGCTCATGAAATGTTTTGCGAGGACCCCGCGTTGGCAGGCGCGGCTTGAGCTGGCGCGAGCATTTCGTCATCGGCAAACTGCAAATCGTGGAGCCGCGCATAGGTGCCACCGCGGGCAATGAGTTCCGCGTGCGTACCGCATTCGCGAATCTGGCCATCTTCCAACACAAGGATTTTGTCGGCGCGCCGGATGGTGGCCAAGCGGTGGGCAATCACAAAGGTAGTTCGGCCCACCATCAAATTCGCAAGCGCTTTCTGCACGTAGAGCTCGGATTCCGCATCAAGTTCTGAAGTGGCTTCATCAAGAATGAGAATCGGCGAATCTTTCAAAATGGCGCGCGCAATGGCGATTCGCTGGCGCTGCCCTCCGCTCAACCGCGTTCCGCGCTCCCCGATGAGCGTGTTATACCCCTGAGGAAGCTCCCGAATGAAGTCGTGAGCCAGGGCTGCCTGCGCCGCTTCGACAACTTTTTGCTTGGGAACATTGGCCATGCCGTAGCAGATATTGTTCCAGACCGTGTCGTGGAAAAGGATATTTTCCTGCGTAACCATCGCGATTTGCGCGCGCAAGGAGCGCAGGGTGACCGAGCGAATATCCACGCCGTCAATACGAATCGCCCCTGAACTGACTTCGTAAAACCGGGGAATCAGGTTGACCAGAGTCGTTTTCCCCGCGCCGCTCGAGCCCACGAGCGCGATCACCTCGCCTTTTGCGGCGCGAAGACTAATTCCTCGCAAGATGGGAGCCGAGTCATAGGAGAAACTGACGTTTTCAAACTGAATTTCGCTCGAGAACGCCGGGAGAGGCTGCCCGCCCGGGGCGTCCTGCTCTTCCTCGGCAAGGTCAAGAAACTTGAAAACCTGAATGGTGGCCCCTTCCGCCTGTTGGAATTGTTGATAAACCGAGCCCATTCGCTTGACAGGCTCATAGGACTTGAAAAGCGCTACCACAAAAGCGAAAAACATGCCCAAAGTCATCTGTTTCGCGAGGATTTTGTCACGGGCATAAAGCAATAGCAGCGAGATGACCACTGGCTGAAGCAAGTCCATGAGCGGCGAACTGGCCACATAAGCGCGAACCCAGCGCATGGTTTCTCGAAGCAGCCGGTGCGCCGCCCCGCGGAACTTCCGGATTTCAAACTCTTCCATGCCGAAAGCCTTGACTACGCGGTTTCCGCTCACGGTTTCCTGAAGAATTTGGCTGAGTTCTCCCAGGCGCGTCTGACTGTCCTGCACCGAACGGCGGATGCGCTGCCCCAGTTTTCCCACGGGCCAAATTACCAGCGGCAAAAAGACCGCCGAACCAACCGCCATGGCCCAATCGAGCCGAAGGAGCACGGCGACGAATACGATTAAGGAGAAACTCTGGCGGAAGAGGTCGGCGAGGTACTCCGAAACAGCCAGACGCGCGCGCTCCACATCGTTGATCACTGTCGACATAAGCCGTCCAGCCGGTTGGTGCTGGAAGAACCCGATGGGCTGGCGGATGAGCTTGGCATAAATCTCATTGCGCAAATCGGTTACGGCAGAATGCCCGACAAATTGAATGAGCCCGTTGCCGATAAGTTCGGCAATTGCCTTGACGACGAACACAACCAGCAGAGAAATAGACACAACCGCCCAAACGTGATGAATCCTGGGCGGAAAGAAGTGATTCAGGTAGATGGTTTTTCCGGTGAAGGGAACGGTAAAGAGGAGAAGCGCCGAATCGACCGCAGCCGGATTTAGAACCCGGTCGATGATTGGCACGATCAGAAATACGATGGCGCCCTCCGCTATCGCCACTACCGCCAGGAATATGACGCCTATAACCATCCGGAAAAAGTATGGGCGGACATAGCCCAACAGGCGTTTTAACTGTGGCGATAACAACGGGTCGCTCCGGTAAACTCCCGATTTAGACACTTGCTACGCTATTCGCGGTGCTGCGGCGTGTCAAGTTTCCGCGGCCATTTGCTTTCGGAAAACAAACCTGGGGAAGGCTCATTTTTCTATGTCGCGATGAACAACTTTGGCCGAGTATCCGTGCTTGGCCAAAGCCTTTTGCACCGATTCCGCCAGCATCACCGAACGGTGCTTTCCCCCAGTGCATCCAAACGCAATCGTCAGATAGCTTTTCCCTTCACGGATATAGTGCGGTATCAAATAGCTGAGCAGGCTTTCGATGCGACGCAGGAACTCGCCGGTTTGCGGAAATGAGCGGATGTACTGCCGGACTTTGGGATCCGTGCCGTTGTACGGGCGCAACCGCAGAACAAAATGCGGATTTGGCAGAAAACGAACGTCAAAAACCAGGTCCGCATCCGAGGGCACGCCATAGCGATAGCCGAAGCTGACCACGGACACCAGCAGCGGGCGCGTGTCAGGATTCTTGAAGCGCGTGGTAACGAAATGGCGAAGCTCATGCACGTTGAACCGCGACGAGTCGATGACCACGTCCGCCAGCTTGCGGATGGGCTCCATCAGCGCGCGCTCATGGCTCAGGCTTTCGCGCACGGAATAATTCTTTCCCAGCGGGTGCGGGCGGCGGGTTTCACTGTAGCGCCGCAGCAATGCGTCCTCGCTGGCTTCGATGAAAACCAGCGTTATCGGATGATCTTTCTTTAGGTGTTTCAGCAGCGCGGGGAGCTTCTCAAGCTGCAAACCCTCGCGGGCGTCCACCAGCAGGGCGGCGCGGGCAAAGTCGCCTTCACCGGCAGCGTGAAGTTCGGCAAAAATGGGAATGAGGTCCACCGGGAGGTTGTCTACGCAGTAGAAGCCCATGTCCTCAAAAGCGCGGAGGACTGTGCTTTTGCCGGAACCGGAGAGTCCGGTGAGGATGACGAGTTGGCGCGCGTCCTTTCGGGTGGGCGGCTTCACAGGCGAGCGGCTCAGCTCTTTACGCGGCGCTGATGAGTGCTGGGAATGCGCATGTCCTCCCGGTATTTCGCAACCGTGCGCCGCGTGACGTGTATGCCGGCATCGTCCAGCTTCTTGGCGATTTGTTCGTCGGTGAGCGGCTTGGAAGAATCTTCCTCCTCGATCATTTTCTTGACCAGGCGCTTTAGCGTCAGCAGGGACATGCCGCCGCCTTCCGGGCCATTCACGGATTCGCTGAAGAAGGAACGCAGCTCCAGAACCCCTTGCGGCGTGTGCGCGTACTTGCTGGCCACCGCGCGGCTTACCGTGGACGGATGCACGCCGACTTCTTCCGCCACTTCCTTGATCATCATGGGCTTGAGCGCGTCGGGGCCGTGATCCAGGAATTCGCCCTGCCTGGCGATGATGGACTGGCAAACGCGCAGAATGGTGTGCTTGCGCTGCTCGATGTTTTTCATCAACTGCACGGCCGCGGTGAAACGCTCTTTGACGTAGTTGCGCACATCGCGGTCCGCAGCGTCTTTCACCAGGAGCCGGCGGTACGTAGGGCTTAAACGCAATTGCGGCATATCGTCTTCGTTGAGGTACGCCTGCCACTGGCCGTCCGCTTTGCGGAAATAGACGTCCGGCTCGACCAAGCGCGGCTCTGCTTTGTTGTAGCGCAGGCCCGGGCGAGGATCGAGCTTCTTAATCACGTCAATGGCGCGCTTCACGACTTCCAGCGGACGGTTCAGCGCGCGGGCAATTTCCTTGAGCTGGTTGGATTGGACTTGCTTGAGGTATTCGGAAACGATTTGCTGCGCGAGGGTATTCTGAGGATCGAAGGCCTTCAATTGCAGCAGCAGGCACTCGCGCAGATCGCGGGCGCCGACGCCGATAGGGTCAAATTCCTGAACCACAGCCACGGCATCTTCCAAATCGTCTTGCGAATGCTTTCCGTTCTCGGTGAGTTCTTCGGCGGAAGCCGTCAGATAACCGTTCTCGTCCAGGTTGCCGATGATATTTTCCGCAACCTGGCGGACGGAATCGGAGCAGATGGTTACGCTCAATTGCCACTGAAGGTGGTCGGTCAACCCGGTGGGAGAGGAGAGGAACTTCTCAAAGGAAGGTCTTTCGGAAATCTCACGCTCTTGCGACTGGCCCCCGTCTCCCCCCGTATCCAGGTAATGGTTGAAAAAAGTGCCGACGTCGAACTCGTCAAAGGGATTGGGCTCCGGTTTCTCCGGAACTTTTTCCGTTTCTTCTTTCAGAAAATTCTCGTCGCTGTAATTGTCGGCCTGAGTGGGCTCTTCACTCTGTTCTTCGAGCACCGGGTTGGCGATCATCTCCTGATTGATCATTTCCTTGAGCTCGAGCCGATTCAGCGCGAGCACGCTGACCATCTGGACAAGGCCAGGTGTCAGAATCTGCTTCTGCGCGACTTTCAGGTTGAGTTTGAGCCCTTGCCAAGCCATCTATGGTCTCGTTCGTCTCATTGCTTGAAATCAGTTCAGCCGGAAATGATCGCCGAGATAGACGCGCCGGACTTCCGGATCGGCGCTCAACTCCTCGGGGCGGCCCTTCCGGAATATTCTCCCATTTTTCAGGATGTAAGCGTGATCCGTTACGCTGAGAGTTTCGCGGACGTTATGATCGGTAATCAGCACCCCGATCCCCGACTTTGCCAGATCACGAATAATTTCCTGAAGATCCTTGACGGTTAGAGGGTCAATCCCCGAAAAAGGTTCGTCGAGTAGAATAAAGGAAGGTTGGAGGGTTAGGGAACGGGCAATTTCGAGGCGGCGTCGTTCCCCGCCCGAGAGCGTGTAAGCTTTACTCGTTCTGACCGTTTCCAACCCCATTTGGACGAGCAACTCCTCCAGCCGATCGCGCTGCTGCTCCGGCGTAAGAGGGAGGGTTTCCAGCACCGCGAGCAAATTCTCTTCGCTCGTAAGTTGCCGAAAGACCGAGGGTTCCTGAGGAAGATAGCTGATGCCACTTCGCGCCCTGAGATACATGGGCAGGTCGGTGATTTCGTCGCCGTTGAGCAACACGCGGCCGGAGTCTGGCCGGGCGAGACCGACAAGAATGTAAAACGTTGTCGTCTTTCCTGCGCCGTTCGGGCCAAGCAGCCCGACAACTTCACCCTGACCGATCTCCAGTTCGACGTCGTCAACGACTCTGCGGCCACGGTAAGACTTGCTTAACTCGAGGGCCTGGAGCTTCAGCATACCTCGTCATTTCTCGACTCGGTGCTTCGTCAACGTCCGCGAACCATTTTCGGAGTCCACGATGATGGTATCATCCGCTAAAAAGAAGGTCAATTGACGGCCTGTAGTGGTCCCTTCGGAAGCGTCGAAAATCGTGGGATTTCCGCCGCTCATGACGAATTTTCCATCGGCAGCGAAGTATTCGCCCCGCTCCGCAGTGGCTCTCCGGGAACCCTGCTCCACAATCACGCCTCCTGTGGCCATGGCGCGGCTGATTCGTTGCGCTCCCGTTGGCGCAGTCGAGGAAGAAGAGCCGCCGGGAACCGGAGCGCCTTTTTCGCTCCGCATGAAATACAAGTCCATCACCGGAGCGCGTATTTCTTGCTCGGCGGACTGCGCCACGACGTTCTTTTCCAGGTGCGCGCGGCTGTCGGCAGCGCTGTAAACCAATATCCCCGCAGTGACGTGCCAAAGCTTTGGCTTCTTCGATGCGGGCTGCCGCGCTGCCAATGCCTGCGCTTGGGTTTGGCCCGAGCTCTGCGGAAACACCGCGCGCACATTTCCCGAAGCAATCAGGATCTTCGTCTCGCGCAATAGTTCCATGGAATCGGCTTCCATCACCGAGTCACCCTGCCATAAGCGCGCGTGCCCGGTGTAGAGAGCTCTGCCCGTCCTGGAATTCGCGCGTAGAGTATCGGCCGATAGGTTTGTGGGCGCTGCCGCCAGTTGCAGGCTGCTCCCTTTCGATGAGAAATCCGTCGATCGCACGCCGCCCTCCGCGCGGATCTCACCTGAGCTTTGCATAAAAGTGATGCGTGGGGCCCGCGTCTCCGTTGCCACGTCACGCACGATAGCGTTCCCCGTTAGCGTGGCAGTCTGCGGAGACCGCATAAACACAACTCGCTCTCCCTGGCCGCTTCGATCCCCTTCTTTCAGCTGTACATCACCCTGCAATTCCATTTGCGTCCAACCACTCCCCACCAATTGCGCACTGCCATTTTGCGCCGTGGCCGTCTGCAGCGGCTTTCCTGGCAGCGTTCTTTCCGTCGTTACGCCGCCATTCGCAAGGAGCTGACTCGCCTTTCCATCAGCATCGAACTTCAGCTCAAGTTTGTCTGCGGTCAATTTTGTTCGCCCTGCGTCAGTTTCGACGGCAGTTGCCGGCGTCGCTATCTGTGGTGCCGGATCGGTCCACTCCAGCGTGCCTTTGGCTAGCGTTTCAGCTCGCTCCGGCCTGCTTCTTTCGCCTTTCCTGCCCTCGGCAAATTCCACCAGGAGTGCGCTGGTTTGCAGCGTTCGGGATTCCCCCGTTTGCTCCATCCTGGACCTCAACCGCACATTCCCTTTCAAATTCAGCTCCTTGGGCTGATTTACCTTTGGCCACAGCTCCAACCAAGCAGTTTCGGCGATGAACTCATCCGCAATTTTTCCGCTTTGCTGGGAGCCTTTGATAGCGCCGGATGCTTCGATTCTGGTCAGCCAGCCCTCTGCCGCGAAACTCGCTGTTAATGTTTCGACGCTCAAGTGCGTTTGGCGGTCTTTTCCGCGAGACTCCAGTTCAGGGCTTTTGTCGCTACCGCCAGGGCTGGCCACCAATCTCTCGGCGTGGAAGGCCTTGTCCAGGGCCAGCGTGATTTCGCCTGCCAGCAAACGAGTCGTGGCCGTTTGCGCTTCCACAGACCCGCGAAGATGCATGATTCTGGAGTCGCGCTCAAAATCGGCACTCTTCGCGGTCACCCGGACGGGTTCATGCAATGTGCTTCCAGGACTCTTGCCTTTTGGACTGGCATCAGCGGTGGTAAGTAAAAAAGTGACGTTTCGCAATAGCCGCACCGCTCCCTCTTCGGAGTGATACTCCACACCTACTGCTTGTCCTTGGCCGTTGGGGAAAACGAATTTGACCTGCTGGTCTGACCGCGCGATACCAGTGCTGCGGCTGAAGGTCACACCACGTGTCTCTACATGAACTTTTTGTGCCGCCGTTCCTTGGTTTTTCTCGGAACGCGCGCCATCCTCCGCGCTCTGCAGGTCGAGCTGCACGTCACCGCCGCAAACGATGCTTTGCCCCTCTTTTTCGTACTCGCAGCTATGCGTGTGTATTACGTCGTGCCGTTCGCCGGCCTTTCCGAAAATGGTGATCTTGACGTCTTCCAACAAGCTCGCGGCACTATTCTTGAAATTCGTCGCTCTCGAGGCCTCCACAGTAAAAAGCTTTTGCGCGCCCAATCCTTTGGAAAAAGTGAGGCCGCTTTCTTGCCGCGTGACGCCCTCGGGCGCCGGGGGAGGCGCTTTTTTCTCTTCCCGGCGTGCAACCCACTTTCGCTCCAGATACACGCCTGCCGTGAGCATCGCCAATAGGCAAGCAACTGCCGCCGACCAGCGCGCATACCTGGCCGCTTCGCTTCTCCTCATATTTTCAGTTAAGCAGAATTTTGGGATGCTGTATACAAAAGCTGCTGCGCCAGGCGTGATTCCCGCTCCGTGGCGCCAATGGATAAGACCGGATGCCGCTACGCTCTACTTCTGGCCTTGGATGCCGACGCGGAAATGGGCCGGTAGCCGGAGCAGCGACAATCGGGGTAATTGCACTTGGCCGGGCCGGTTCGTTTGCGCTGGAAAATTCCCGCATGGATGCTCTTGCCATGACCGCACTTGCACATTTTGATGGAAGTCTGGGCACGCTTCATAACCACCAGGTTCCTTTCTTCTTCGTCGCGCCGCCGAGCCAGGACCGGCCAGCATTGTACTTCGAGCTGCGTCCCGCAGTCGCGCCAAATTTTGATCCGGCAATCTTTCAACTGGAGTAATAGAGGCGGTGAGCTTGCTGAAAGTGCGATTATCCCGCGGTTTCTGCCGTTGCCGTGTTGGGCAGGATTCCGATGTTTGCCGCCGCCACGCTGTCGCGGTTGTTGTTTTTCACCAGGTACATGGCTTCATCGGCGAGATGGAGCAGGCCTTCCTTGGTACGAGAGTCCATGGGGTAAGAAGCTACGCCGAGGCTGGACGTCAGGCGGATGTTCAAGCCTTCTTTTTCAAGCCACACGCTCTCGCGGATCAGTTTGTGTAAACGTCGCGCGACGTTCAGTGCGTTGTCCTTGGAAGTCTGTGGCAGCAAGAGTACGAATTCGTCCCCCCCATACCGGAATGCAAAATCGATCAAGCGGCAATGCGCCTTCAAGGCGTTCCCGATTTCCGCCAGCAGCCGCGACCCCACCAGATGGCCGTGCGTATCGTTCACCATTTTGAAATGGTCCAAGTCGATGAATACCAGAGAAAATTCGTAGTTGTAGCGCTGGGAACGGTAGATTTCCGTCTCCAGGATGAAGCCCATGTGCCGCGCGTTATAGAGCGTCGTGCAATCGTCGCGGATGGTCAGGTCGTGAATTTTCTTGACGTGCCGCGCATTTTCCAGCGCGATAGCAGCGAAGTCTGAAAGCGCCTCGAGCAGCTTCAAGTCCCGCGGATCAAACCCTTCAGGCCCAACGCAATTGATCAGTTCGATGACGCCCAGGCAGGTGTCGCGAAAACGCACCGGCACAGCCACAATGGACTGCGTTTCCAACTTGGTTTTCTCATCGACTTTGGAGAAAAAGCGAGTGTCTTTGGAAGTGTCGGGCACCACCACGGTTTCCCCGTGTTGCGCCACCCAGCCGGCGATGCCCTGCCCCATCTTGATGCGCACGTCCCTCAACGCTTGCGAGGCTTTCCCGACAGCCAGCTCAAAATAAAGCTCCTGCTTTTCTTCATCCAGCAGCAGCAAGGACCAGTTGTCCGGGCGCAAAAATTCGTCGATCTTTTCCATGATGGTGCGGAGAACCTGGTCGAGCTGCAGTGACGACGTGAGCGCCTTCCCTAATTCCTGGAAGACGGCTACTTCCCCCTTCTCGCGGTCCAACGACGTTGAAACGTTGCGTCGCCTCTCTACAGCTGGAAACTGTTTTACTTCTTCCACGCCTTGGTAAGCCTATCCTTTCTCATTTTCGTGACTTTCCAACCGCCCTGGACTTCGCCTCTTTTACGCCCTGGCCTTCTCCAGACGCGAAAAATTCCGCCGCTGCAAGCCCGGTACAAACACAAATATCCCCTTCGCGCCCCAAGTGGCGAATCCACCTCAGTATAGGCCCCTATTAAAAAAAGGCGCAATATGCTTGTGGTACCGGCGTCGCGATCTCGCCATCCTGTGCGAACGATTCAGGGCCTCACTTTCCACAATCCCCCCAAGTCCTTCATTTGACAGACCTTCCCGCCCCGCCTATAGTCCGTCAAGGGCTCGCGTGCCGCTCACGCTAGAGCCCCACCATTATGTCAACGAGGGACAGGTCCTTTCTATGGCCAGGGGAAGATTCGGCGAACACCTCAAGCGCGAGCGCGAACTCCGTGAAGTTTCCCTGGAGGAACTAAGCAAGGCTACGCGAATTAGCAACCGCTTCCTCCAAGCCCTGGAAAACGAAGAGTGGGAAAAGCTGCCCGGCGGAGTCTTCGGACATGGCTTTGTGCGCAGCATTGCCCGATATCTGGGCCTTTCCGAGGAGGCGCTCCTTGGTGAATACGACTCGGCACGCGCGGAGAAGTCGCTGCCTATCCCCCCCAAGCCCGCCGCGCCCATTCCTCCCCCGCCGAAATGGATTCCTGCCGCAGCAGCCCTGATCGGACTTCTTCTACTTGTTGCGTGTTTTTACATAGCGAGGTACGCATGGCACCACCTCGCCGACTATCGAGCCGCGAAGCAGGCGGCGGTCTCCATTGCTTCCTCGCCTAATGTCCCCTTGGAACTCACCGTTTCGGCCACAGCAAGCACGCATGTTCGCGTGATTGCGGACGACAAACTTCTTCTAGACGCCGAAGTGTACGTGGGCGAAACTTTGCGTTTCACGGCCAAACAGCAGTTTGACGTCAGCGCGACCAACTCCACGGCAGTGTTGCTGACATTGAACGGCAAAGCGATGCCGCCCCTCGGCTCTCCTGGAACCTTCGGTAGAATGGTGTTCAGCCACAAGAATTTAAGGTAGGGACCCGGTGGAGACTCTCAGCCCCGAAGTTGTCGAGGATCTGCGGCACGGCCGTGCCACTCGCGAAAGAAAACTTGCGGTTTGCGCCGGCGGCGCACACCTTGCTCCAGCAGACCGCGCCGAGGTTCTTGCCGTGCTCGCCAGCGACCCCGACGAAATGATCGCGACGCGCGCGGCCGAAGCCATCCTCTCTCTTACACCGGAAACCTTTATCGAAGCCATCAAGCGCGAGAACGCTCTTCCGGCTCTTTTTGCCTACGCCTCGCGGCACTTGGCTGACAAGCCCGGCATCGGCGATGCGCTCGTACAGAGCAAGAATTGTGGCGCAGAGCATCTCCTTCATGCCGTGCGCCATCTTTCTCCCAGCGCCATTCAGGCCCTAGCCGAAGATCTCGACCGCGTCAGTGCTTCTCCCACACTGGCCGCTGCTCTGCAACAATCCGCTTCGCTCACTGCGGAACAGAAGAACCATCTTCGTGAACTTCACGGGCCGGGCCATCCCATCGACGAGTCGGCGCTGGCGGAGGCTGCGGCGGCCGCGGAGCCCGATGCCGCGCGTCGTCAAACTTTGCTCCAGCGTATCGCCACAATGACGGTCGCGCAGCGCGTGCAATTCGCGATCAAAGGCGGCTCCGATGCGCGCCGCACGCTGATCCGCGATACCAACAAGGTCGTTCAGCGCGCCGTCCTTCAATCTCCGCGCCTGACCGACCAGGAGGTCGAAGCCTTCGCTTCCATGTCCAGTCTCACCGATGAAATTCTGAGGCTTATCGCTGGCAACCGCGCGTTCCGCAAAAACTACGTCGTGTTGCGAAATCTCATCAACAATCCCAAAACTCCTTTAGACGTGACTTTGCATATGTTGCCCATGCTCAATCCCCAGGATCTCAAGCGCCTCACCACGAACAAGAACGTCCCTGAAACGCTGCGCACCACGGCTTGCAAACTGCAGCGCACTCGGGCCGATCAGAAAAGGTAACCCCCTGCTTCCGCACACGGATAAACCCCACCGCGGTTTCGGCTCGCGCGAACGAACTGCTTGTCGTCGCGCTTCTTCGGTAGTCTTGACCCGAGTAGCCTCGACCACCTACTTCGAACTACCTTCGAAAAACAGTCAGGAGGCCGTTGTGTTTCTCTTTCGATTGTTTCGCTCTGCGGGGCTGGCTTTTGTTTTATGGCTGATCTTTCTGTTAGCGCTGGCCCTCAGTTGTTTTCGCGTAAAGATCGCCAGCGGGGATGAAAAGAAATCGGCCGATCCTTGGCCCAGCTCGCAAACCCTGCAGCCAGCGCAACTTGCCAAGATGCTCACGGACAAATACCCGCCGGTTCCTGCTGTCGTTTTCGTTGGCTTTCGTTCGCTCTACGTAGGCGGGCACGTCCCTGATGCAATCTTTCACGGTACTGCTTCCACCGAACAAGGCCTTGCTGAGTTGAAATCCTGGGCGGCACGGTTGGCCCGCTCAACCGAGCTGGTCATCTATTGCGGTTGCTGTCCGTTCGATAAGTGCCCCAACATTCGCCCGGCATACACCGCCCTAACCAGCATGGGGTTCAAGAATGTTCGCGTGCTCGTCCTTCCGACGAGCTTCGCCGTTGATTGGGCCGACGAAGGCTATCCCCTGCAGAAGGGCATGTAGATCGTTGGGCTGACCTCAGACGCCGGCACGCCGGACCTAACGAATATTCCTCAGCGTTGTATTTATAAAGACCCACTCTTCCCGACCGCAGTCGGTCGAGAAAATACGCCGGTCTGCACGCGAGGCGTCCACTTGTTCGTCTTGGGTAGTTAAAAAGACTTACCACATTCTGGGCACTTGACTCGTGCAGCTGGATTACGGGGCAATTCGGAGGCAGCCTCAGCCCATTTCTTTTGTCTCCTGTCAGACGCCACCAGCGCCCTCACCCCTATAGCTTGGGATGCTGCAGATGAAATTCCGTTGCCTGTTGGTACGCGCGCGCAAACGCGAGTAACTCTGCTTCGCCATACAGCTTTCCCAGGAATGTCAAACTAGTGGGCGTTTCCGGGCCGCCCGCATTCTGAAAATCGCTGGGATCCTCGAACGGATACTTCGGCGCGTCGTCTCCGCGCAACCCGTTCGGCAGAATCACTGAAGGATGCCCCGTCAGATTCGTGATCACTAACTGCTGGCTTCCGTTCGTTGGTGCCACGATCACATCTACGCTGTCGAACACTTTTGCCATCGCTTCCATGGCCAGCTTTCGCGCGCGCGCCGCTTGAATGTACTCCACCGCAGGAATGAACCGCGCGGAACGAAAAGTGTTCGGCCAGTCGTAGTCTTTCTGTGAGGTCAGCAGCTTATCTCTTCCCGATCGCGTCAAGTCGTCAAACGCGGCGGCCGATTCGGCCGTCAGCATTACCGTAATCGCGCTGTACGGGAATTTCGGCAGTTCCACGGGAATCAGGTGCACGCCCATCTCGCGCAGTTTTGCGAGCGCCGCATCGTTATATTTTCGGTCGTATTCCGCGCGCCACCGGAGCGCATCGCGCTGTTTCTTTTGCTTGTCCCGCTTCTTCTGTTCCTCGGGAGTTTTCGCGGGCCCTTCCTTTTCTTCTTGCGGCGGCTCGGGTTTGTGCTCGAAATCCGCCTTCAAATAACCCACGTGCAATTTTCTCCAATCCAGATGCGCGTCCCAATTGAACGCAGCGGCGTGCACCGTCCGGTCGTGTCCGTCTGGACCATAAATCGCATCCAGGACCAGCGCGCAATCTTCCACGCTCCGGCAGATCGGCCCGAGCTTGTCCATGCTCCACGAAAGCGCCATCGCCCCGGTTCGCGGCACCAGCCCGAAAGTCGGCCGCAATCCCGTACATCCGCATCTTGTGCAAGGAGACGAAATCGAGCCCAGCGTCTCCGAACCGATGCTGAACGCGACGCAGCCCGCCGCCGTCGCCGAAGCCGGACCGGCCGAGGATCCACTCGATCCCTGATTCGTGTTCCACGGATTCCGCGTCACTCCACCGAACCAGACGTCACCCAGTGCCAGTGCGCCCAGCGTCAATTTCGCCACGAGCACCGCGCCCGCTTCATCCAGCCGCTTCACGACGGTCGCGTCTTCGTCGATCATCTGGTTTTCGAAGCCGCCCGCGCCCCACGTTGTCCGGTACGCTTTTGTCGCCAGCAAATCTTTTGCGCCCCACGGCAATCCGTGCAGCGGCCCGCGGTATTTTCCCGCAGCGATTTCCGCATCCGCTTTCTTCGCCTGCGTCAGCGCGCGTTCTTCCGTCAGCGTCACCACAAACTTCAGCGTCGGGTCGTACTTTTTCAGCCTCTGCAGATACATTTGCGTCAGCGCCAGCGACGAAACTTTTTTCGTTCGCACCAGCTCCGCCAATTCCCTCACGCTGGCAAACGCCAAATCTTCGAGATTCTTCGGCGCGCTCGCCGTTGCGTTCGGAGCCTTCGACAGGCGCATTGGCTTTCGCTCGGTTTCGAATTTCGTTCCCGGCAGCACCGCATCAAATATCAGCGCGGGATCCACGGCATTAGAGATCTTCAGTTTGTAAATCTCTTCATAGCCTTTGGCGCGGTCATTCAAGTCCTCCAGCATCATTTCTTTGTACTCGTCCGCAATCGCCACGTCGGCGATGGCTGCCGCGTTTTCGATCATCTCTTTTGTGATTTTCGTCCCGCCTTGCGCCTGTGCCCACAGCACCCCCGGAAACAGCGTCCCCGCCAACCCCAACCCCGAGCAGGTCTTCATGAAATTGCGCCGGTCCAGCATCTTCAATCCTCCCGAGCAACCGCTCGCGCGAGCGCGCGTAACATATCACACCCTCCCGGCCGCCTTTTCTCATTTTGTTTTCTAAATACGAACGGCCGAAGCGCCAACGCTCCGGCGGTTATTGACCCAAAAACGTTTCTCCGTTCTTGGCTCTGGTGTATCGAATCCTGTACCATGCCGTTATCTGGAAAGGAGTTACAATGAGACTCTCTGCGAAGCTCGTTGTGTTTCTGTCTTTATTGCTTTTGGCTTTTTCCCTCCGCAATGCGTTCACCGCCGAATCAGGCGGCCCACCCGCCGGGCAAGACGCTGTCCTTAAGGCCTCTGACATCACTCCCAGAACCTTCCCTGAGCATGTCTTTTTCCGTGGTCAGGTGGCCCCCGCTCAACTTCGCAACACGGGCGGGCTGCATTTTGCTGATGACCTCTACGTTCTGGCCGGTCTCGTCGATAGCTCCGGCTACTCCACTGCCATTAAGGAGAAATATCAAGCTTATTTGCTCAGTGAAGTCGCGCTGGAGATTGGCGGTCAAACCCTGAAGCCCGGTGCCTACGGCTTCGGCTTCGTCTCTGGAAAATTCATTGTGATGGATCTCGCGGCCAATAACCTCATCGAAGCCGCGGGGCAGCACGACGCCGAATTGAAACGGCCCATTCCCCTTCGGGTTGTAGCCTCCTCCGCTGCAGGAACCTACCGGTTGTACATCGGCCGCGATTTCATCGAATTCCGCCGCACGAGTTGATCCGCGCTCTTTTTGCAAAAAGCAAAGCCCGAGCTGTTCTTCACCAGCCCGGGCTTGTTTTGAACATTTACTGCCAGGCCGCCCCCCGGCGCTTCTGGCTAACTAATCCTTGTCAAACTTCAGGCAAATCTCCAACTGCCGAATGGCTTCTTCCGTCGCCCTCAAGGCGTCCACGCGATGCCCGCCGAAATCGTGGGCGGCGCGTTCCATGTGTTCCTTCGCGCGGCGCAAGGCACCCAGCGCTTCGCGAATCTGCGGATGCGGTTCGGCCGGAGTTGCTGGAGTGTTGGCCTTGTTAGCCCGGGCGTGCGTTGATACCAAGAATACAAAAGCCAGGATCAACGATGCAGTAACCACGAAACTCACGATTCTTACTTTTATAAACCATTCCTCCTCGTCCGAATTGCGGCTCGGACCGCCGTGATTTGCCCCTTTCCCCGTCTGCATGACCTTCGCTTGGGCCACACGCTGGAGAGCGATTGGCATGCGCCACATAGGGGCGAAGACACATCGTCAGGTTGCGTTGCCTGAGTTCCTTTTCTTTTAAGACATTTTCATCCATGAGGATAATTTCAGGCCGGTCACCGAAGAGTGACTACTCCCGTTCCCACTGTTCTCCGCCTTGGCCTCCCGTTTCTCTCTTTTTCCTTTGCATCCCGTTCCGCTGCGTCATACCATACCGCCCACCTTTTCCTCTGCAAACGCTCATAAAGGAGATCCTGCATGCACATGCATAGCTTGAATTGGCTTGCCATTCTCGCGGCCGCCATTTCCACGATGATTCTCGGCTTCCTCTGGTACTCGCCATTCCTCTTCGGCAAAGCCTGGGCTCGCGAGATGGGCTACGATTTGAAAGACAAGGCGAAAATGGACGAAATGCGCAAGAGTGCCGGCCCCGCCTACGCCGGCTCTTTTGTTGCCAGTTTGATTTCGGCTTTTACTCTCGCGCTCATTCTTCATGGCTTGCGGGCGGAATCTCTCCATTTCGGCTTGATGGCCAGCTTTCATATCTGGCTCGGCTTTGTCGCCACCGTGCAATTCACTGGAGCTCTCTTCACCAAACAAAGCCTGAAGCTCTTCGCCATCAACGCCGCCTACCAGCTCGTCTGCTATCTCCTCATGGGCGCAGTCTTCGTCCTCTGGAAATAGGTTCCCGGGCGCGCCTCTTTTGCTGGCGGGTTCTTTAGTGAGGCTTACTGAGAGGGTGGACTGATTTTGTTCTGTGCCCAGCGCTGGCGAATTTGTGCCAAGAATTTCTCTTTGTCCTTCTGCATCAGCCGGATGAGCGGCCGGTTTTCGGTTTTTTCGTGCTTGCCCGCCCACAGCACCATTTCCGTCAACACCGGGGCAAGGTCCATTCCCTTTGGCGTCAGCAGATAAATCAGCTTTCGCCCATCGGACCGGTCGCGCTTGGCCCGGATAATTCCGTACGCTTTCAGCCTGCGCAACCGGTCGGCCAATATGTTCGACGCCGGGCGTTCGTAGGAACTCAGGAATTCCTTGAACGTTCGGCGCCCCAACAGCATCATGTCCCGGATGATCAGCAGAGACCACCGGTCTCCCAGCATCTCCACAGAAGCATTCAGCGGGCAGCCTGACCGGCGCTTTGCACTTGGCTTTTCCCTTGGCACTTTTCCACGCTAGCATTTTTCACTTGCATTTTGCAAGTTGGTTGTGCACACTGGCAACCTGCTTGCTATCTCACTTTGGAGAACAGAAAATGGGCCACACACCCGCAAAACAATCACCGGCAATCAAACTCGAACCGCCGCGCTTCGAAAACGGCAAACCTCTCCTCATCGCCGGACTGCGAAACAGTTATGCTCCGCAAGCAATGAGTGGCATTCCCGCGCAGTGGCAGACCCTTGCGCCGCACATTGGTAAAATCCCGGCGCAGCTTGGCCGCACCGCCTACGGCATTTGCTGGCAGGCGGCAGATAACGAAAGCATTGAGTATTTGTCGGGCGTGGAAGTTTCCGGCTTCACAGGCGTCCCCGCCGATTTCACGGTGGTAAGCATTCCCGCTCTGCGATATGCCGTTTTTCCCCATCGCGCGCAACGTTTCGAAACTGCATGAAACCTGCGACGCCATCTCCAAGTGGCTGCCGGACTCCGGCTACCAACCCGCCGCAGCCGACGCTGAAACACCGGCCTTCTTCGAACGTTATAGTGAAGAATTCGATCCCCAAACCGGAATGGGCGGGATCGAAGTTTGGGTACCGATTAAACCGTAAGCAGGTGCGATATCTGCGAGGGACGCTACGTGGAGAGGTCCATCGAGTTGGCCGGGGCAAGGTGGGGCGACAAAGTACGCATTTTCGTCGCGCTCGCGCTAGAAATTTCTGTTCGTTGCTTTGCGTAAGAAGAACATCAGCTCTTTTTCGGAAAGGATGACCGATGAGCAAGGTGCGTGTGTTGGTGGGAACCAGAAAAGGCGCGTTCATTCTGACCTCGGACGGCAAGCGCGAGAAGTGGGACGTGAGCGGCCCGCATTTCGCCGGCTGGGAGATTTACCACATGAAGGGATCGCCGGCGAATCCGAACCGCATTTACGCGTCGCAGACCAGCGGCTGGTTCGGACAAATCATTCAGCGCTCCGATGATGGAGGCAAAACTTGGATTCAGCCGGGTACCCCTCCTGGCGAGCCGACCACAGGCCCCGGCGGAATGCCCAAGGGCGAAAGCAACAAATTCGTGTACGACACTTCCGCCGAAACCGGCGCGCCTCTCACCACGCATCAGTGGTACGACGGCACGCAGCATCCCTGGGAATTCAAGCGCGTGTGGCACATTGAACCCTCGCTTGCCGAACCGGATGTGGTCTACGCGGGCGTGGAAGACGCCGCTATTTTCCGGTCGAAAGACGGGGGCAAGTCCTGGCAGGAACTTTCCGCACTTCGCGGCCATGGCACCGGCCCGAAGTGGCAACCCGGCGCGGGCGGTATGTGCCTACACACACTGATTCTTGATCCGGGCAACGTGAAGCGCATTTACATCGCCATCTCCGCCGCGGGCGCGTTTCGCACCGAGGACGGCGGCAAGACGTGGAAGCCCGTCAACCAAGGTCTCTACTCGCAACACATTCCCAATCCCGCTGCCGAAGTGGGCCATTGCGTCCATCACATCGCGATGAACCCAAAGCGTCCCAACGTTTTGTTCATGCAAAAGCATTGGGACGTCATGCGCAGCGATGACGCTGGTGATAACTGGAAAGAAATCAGCGGCAATTTGCCGACGGACTTTGGCTTCGTCATCGACGTTCACGCCCATGAACCGGAAACCATCTACGTCGTTCCCATCAAGAGCGACGGCGAGCACTACGTGCACGAAGGGAAATTGCGCGTCTATCGCAGCCGCTCCGGCGGAAACGAGTGGGAAGCTCTCACGAAAGGTCTGCCGCAAAGCCATTGCTACGTAAACGTGCTGCGCGATGCCATGGCGGTCGATTCACTAGATAAGTGCGGCGTCTACTTCGGCACGACTGGCGGCCAGGTCTACTGTTCCGCCGACGCCGGCGACAATTGGGCGCCCATCGTGCGCGATCTCCCTGCTGTGCTTTCCGTCGAAGTGCAGACACTTGCGTGAGTTCGATGCCGCCGGTCAACATTCGCATCCTCCTTCCGCCACACTTGCGCGCGTTGGCGCACATCAAAGGCGAACTTCACGTGGAAGTCGCGGGGACGCCAACCGTGCGGTCCGTTTTGGATGCGCTCGAAGCCGCTTACCCGATGCTGACCGGAACGATTCGCGATCACGTCACGCAGCAACGACGGCCGTTCTTGCGCTTCTTCGCGTGCGAGGAGGATCTTTCGCACGAATCGCCCGATACGCCGCTGCCCGAAGCGGTCGTCTCAGGAAAAGAGCCGCTGCTCATCCTCGGCGCCATTGCCGGCGGCTAGTTTCGCCTGACAGGGACGGGCAGTTTGGCTCCGGCAAATACCCTAGATATTTGCCTATACTTTTTTTACAGGTGGCTGCCCTTATGCGAGAGGACGGCTGCGCTAAGGCTCACAGGGCACTTGGCGAGTCTAGCTTGATCAAAGACTCGCTTGGCGATGCCATCAGCGCGCCGTCCACTTCGCTGCCCCCGACCGGGCCGAGACCGGGGAGCTGCCGCGTTTCGTGTGTTCCGGCGCGGTCCCCGGCCCTCCCCGGCCTCACCGCGCGTGCGACTGCTCGCCACGGGGCCAAACGCGATTTCGCGTCCCCCGTGCGCTCCGGTGCCGTAGCTTCTGCGCAACTCATTGGACAAACGGGTAAATTTCGTCCGCAATCCAATAATTTTCGAACACGAGCGCCAAAAGTGTGCCCACTACCCAGATGGCCCAGCGTTGGCGGTTCCACGATGCGGTGCTGGTGGCGTTCTGGATGAGGATTTCCGCAAGATACGCCGCGCAATAACAAACATTCGCAAGTAATCCGAGACCTGACGCGAGGCCGAGACCCTCCAGATTCATCGCGGGGCGAAAATGTGGCCAAGTCTTAGTCACCCAAATCACAACGACGACGAACAAAAGCAAGTTGTACAGCAACCGGCGCGGCTCCCAGAATCGCGCCGCGCCGATGAGACCTTTCCACCCCGACCCCTGTGCTGAGCCGCGTGTTGCTTGGCCGGACTCCGGCATGGGCTGCGAATCCTGTTTTTCCATTTTTGTGGCTCCTCGCGACGGATGAGCGCCGCCTCCGCGGTTCTTGTGCGAGCAGCGCGAAGCGCAGCGGGACGCAGGTTGCTTCGTGCTACGACGTACTTTACATAACAAAGTACTTCGCGTCAAGCCGCATCGTCCCACGCAGGCTTCCTGCGTGCCGCACCTAAAGGCTCGGACTTTTGTGTGGCGCCGCCCTTCAGGGCGGCTTCTGCGCTTATACTGGCCACGGAAAACTGTTCTCTAAACACCGGAGGCGGTCCCATGTGCCGCAACATCAAAACGCTTTTCAATTTCGATCCGCCGGTCACGCCGGAAGAAGTGCGCGCCGCTTCCCTGCAGTTCGTGCGGAAAATCACCGGCTTCCACCATCCGTCGAAAGCCAACGAAGCAGCTTTCAACGCGGCCATTGACGAACTCGCCCGCACCTCTTCGCGGCTGCTGCATTCCCTGGAAACAACTGCGCCGCGTCGCAACCGGGAGGCCCAAGCTGCCAGAGCCCGGGCCCGCGCCGCAGCGAGATTTGGAACGGCGAAGTGATGTAGAGCGGGAAGAGACGGACAAAGAGCAGCGGCGGTTCGGCACGACTGGACTCGCGCCCTAACGGAAGCGGCGTTGAACAGCCACACTGAAAAGCAGAAATCGTGCCGTAAAGTAGCCGCTACGCGGAGCGTTCTGAGGCGAGGAGCTGTTCCTTCCGAGCAAGGCCCCAGCGGTAGCCGGCGAGCGCGCCGTCTTCGCGAATGACACGATGGCAGGGCACGACGATAGATACAGGGTTGGCAGCGCAGGCGCGGGCGACCGCGCGGACCGCTTTTGGCCGGCCGAGCGAACGCGCAACCTGCGAATAGCTGCGCGTATGGCCGCAGGGGATGCGCTGCAACTCCTTCCAGACGCGCCGCTGGAAAGCGGTGGCCTGCAGATCGAGTGGAAGCTCCATATGGGGCGGTTGGCCACCGATGCGCAGCAAGACTTCCTTCACCCAGCGCTCGAACCCATTTGAAGCGGCGACGATTTTCGCACGCGGATATTCTTCGCCAAGTTCCGCGACCAGTTTGTTTTCGTCGTCACCCAAATAAACGGCTGAAACGCCGCGCTCCGTGGCGGCAACAAGTACTTTCCCGAGCGGCGATTTGGCGATAGTGTAGCCGAGCTTCATTCCCAATCCCCCCTTGCGGTACGTGGCCGGAGTCATGCCCAGTTGCGCGTTGCTGCGCTCATAAACGCGGCTGGACGAGCCGTAGCCGGTTTCGTAGAGGGCATCCGTGATGCTCTTGCCAGCGCGCATCAGCGCCTTAAAGCGCCTAAGGCGAAGCGCTTCGGCAAGTTCGCGAGGCTTGAGGCCGGTGACCTGAACAAACGCCCGGCGCAAGGTAGACGGCGTCGCGCCAAGCGTCTGGGCCAGTTGATGCAAAGTCATGCCTTCTTCGGAAGACTGGGCGAGAAGATCCGCGGCGCGCTGGACCAGTGCGACCGGTCCGGAAATTTCGTTGGGGCGGCAGCGCAGGCAGGGTCGGTAACCATGCCGCTCCGCCTCCTCGCGCGTCCGGAAGAACGTGACGTTCCGGCGCAGCGGCCGGCGTGCCGGGCAAGACGGGCGGCAATAGATACGCGTAGAGCGCACGGCAAGAACGAAAGTGCCGTCGGCGCGGGAATCGCGCGCCCGCGTGGCGCGCCAGTAACGCGCGGCGGCATGCGGCGTGATGGGTTGCGCGGGATCGATTCGAGTGTGTGTCATGCTCCTTGTCCTGTACATCAGCATCAGAATAGAACAGGGAAAAAGGCCATTCTATCCGGAAAGGCGCGGCAAAGTGATAGAGACGAGGTTAAGGCTGACCGCCTAGGCGCGTTTATCCGCGGGGTTTGACGCGGGTGACGCTTTTCGGCCAATTCGGCTTGAACTGGCCGTCGCCGACCTTGAGGTTCTTCATCTGGTTGGTGTAATGAAACAGGAAGTAATCGCCCGAGCCGGCCTCAAAGAATTTCTGTTGCACCGGGAGCCAGGACGCTTCGTCCACCCACATTTGAATCTTACTGATTTGATTGCGAACCTGCTCCGACTTGGGCGTCAGCTCGAGGACAACCGTCTTCTTATTGTCGAAATCTTCCTCTCCGATCACGGAAACGAGGTAACCCTTTTTGATGTTTTCGCCCTTCGTGCCGAAGCCCAGCAGCACGTATTGATCGACCAACTGGCGATTCTTGCCCAGATTGTATTCTTCCACACGATTGATTTTGGGGTTGAAGATAAACAAGTTATCGCCCTCGCGCAGAATCGTGCGCGGATCCGGCTTGGTGATTTCGATGCGCATCTTTTCGTCGCGCCGGACGAAAATGCGCCCCGTTTCCGTGGACGTGTCTTCCACCACGGCGGTGTACTTTGTGTGCTCGATATCCGCGGTGAGCGTGTGGAAGTCCTGCGCGGCCTTGTCCATCATACCCAGCACGCCTTCAATCGTCCATCGTCCATTCGATTGTGCATGCCGTGTTGAGCCTTCACCTGTAAAGCAGCAAAGCCCCGCCATGGCCAAGGCGAGCAGGGAACGCCGCAAACACCTGGACCAAAGGAATCTGCTGTGGCTCATAAACAGTCCGGCAATCGTAACATATATAAGAAGATGCGCGAACCGGCAGCCGCGTTTCGGAACCACACCTGCGCACGGACGCTCACGCAAGAGCGCTCTCAAGAAACAAATCCCTCATCCACTTCGAACGGTGCGGTGTGGCACCCTCGCGGCGCTTGCAAAGAGTCAGCGCCGGATCTCCACTCGATAAGCAATTACCGTGCCTTGCTCATCGCGCACCGGCTCGATTTTGGAAATCGAGAAGTTGCCCTTGTGCAATGCGGGCAACGCCTGCTGCAGTGCGGTGTGGAGATCATTTTGTAGCGCAAATTTGGGCGGCGTCAGGAGCCGTGCATCCACGCGATAGGTCTGCCGGCCGCCCTCTTCCAAAAGAAGTTGCACTTGCCCGGCCACAGCGGGCCCGCTGGCTTCCGGAAGATCGCGGAACCAGTGTCTTGGAGTGGCGAGGACGAACGCGAGAATGAGAATCACGGCCAGGTCATATTGCCAAGTGCCGCGCTCGTACGACCAGAAGAATGTTTTCGAGAGGATCCGTCCGGGGCTTGCCATGTCAGTCTGCAGGCACGCCGTCAACAATGAGGCCGTCGCGCATGTGTACCACGCGATCGAAGCAAGTTGTTGCTTCCGGATTATGAGTGATCATCACGATGGTTTGGCCGAGCTCTTTGTTCAATTGCCGTAGCATCTGCAGCACGATTTCGGAGTTCTTGGAATCGAGGTTGCCAGTGGGCTCGTCGGCCAGAAGAATTTTGGGCTCATTGATGATCGCGCGTGCGATGGCCACGCGTTGCTGCTCGCCGCCAGAAAGCTCGGAGGGCTTGTGGTGGAGGCGTCCGGCCAGCCCGAGCATTTGCGTAACGACTTCGAAGCGGTGCGGGTCGAAGCCGTCGCCGTGAATAAATTGCGCAATGGCGATGTTGCCCTTGGCTGTGAGCGTCGGAAGCAGGTTGAAGCGCTGGAAGACGAAACCGATTTTACTCCGGCGGAGTTTGGTGCGCGCCGAGTCGCTCAGCGCGGTGAGGTCATTGCCGTCCACCAGGACTTTGCCACGCGTCGCTTGCGCGAGCCCTCCGATTAAATAGAGGAGCGAGGACTTGCCGCATCCCGACGGCCCCATTACCGCGACAGATTCTCCGGGAAGGACTTCGAAATTCACACCACGCAGGGCCGGCACTTCCACTTTGCCCGCGCGGTAAAGCTTCCATAAGTTTTCGGTCCTGAGTATCGGCTCCACGCTTTTTTCCCGGAGGATCTAACTTTCCGCAGGTTCCGCTATTGTAGCTGCGATTGTCATCCGTGCCTAGCCGTGCCGCGACTGCGCCCCTTTCTTCTCTCCTTCGCGAACTCTGTGCCTCGATTCTCAGTGCATCCGTGTTCCCTGTGAAAGCTGTGTAGATCTCCTTTGCATTTAGTCGTAAGACAAAGCCTCCACGGCATCTTTTCGGCTGGCCATCCAGGCGGGATAACAAGCGCCCAGCACCGCTCCCGCGAGCGCAATCGCGGCTGCGCGCAGAATCCATCCCGTTGTAATCGAAATAGACAAAGTCGGAAAACCCTCAAGAAACCCCGCGCGAACAAGATAACTTAAACCGACGCCGGCGAAGATGCCCAAGACACAGAGCGCCGCGGACTCCGACAACAACGAACGGACAATGAAAGAGCTGTCCGCCCCCAACGATTTCAGCACGCCAATATCGCGTGTGCGCTCCAGAACGGTCGTGTACATGGTTAGAAAGATCACCAGCAAACCGATACTGACCGCCAGTGCAATCATCGAGTCGATGAAAGACTGCAGGCCCGGAATATTGGTAGAGGTCATGAGCGAAAGAAAATCTTTCAAGGGCCGCACGGTGTAATTGGGGAGCAGGTGCCGTATTTCCTCCATGACGTCGTCGGTGTGCTCCGCCCGAGTGCACTTCAACAGAAAAATCGAAGCCTTATCGTGCGCGCCGACCAAGTCCTGCAAGGTTCCCAATGGAACAAAAAGCCGGGAGCCTTTTCCATGCTCGACGATCCCGGCAACGTGCCAGTCGTGATTCAGCAGATTGTAGGTGTCACCCACTTTGAGATGCTTGGCTTTGGCCGCCCAATCATCCACTAGCAAATCGTCCGGGCCTTCCATATCATGTCCCTGGAGAAAAACAAAACCGCCGGAGACGGCGCGAAAACTGACTGGATCGATTCCCCAGACCGTTTCGACGGCGCCGGAAGAGTTGAACTGGAGAAGGGCGGGGGCTACGTCTCTCACGTATTTCAATTCGGCAAGTTTTTCGCCGATCTTAATTGGCATAGGGGAGCCGCTGAAGTTAATCAACATCGATGCGGCAGGCGGCTGCAGCATGATGTCCGCGCCGATGCCTTCGATTCTCTTGGCCGTTTCGGTAAGCAGGCCGCTGGTCAGCCCCACGATGATTATGATCAGCATCACTTCAAAACCAATGCCCGTCAGCGCGATGAGCGTGCGCATCGGGCGATGCAGCAGGTTTCGAATGATGAGTTCGCCCATCATTGGGGCTTCTCCATAGGAGGCTTATTCTCCGTGGATGGCTTGTTCTCCGCGGTTTCTCCGACGCGCACCAATTCCGAGCCAGCGGGCTGCTCGAGTTTGAAGCGGTCGGCGGGAATATCCTCGTTCAAGGCAATCCTAGTTACTTGCAATTCGAGCTTGTAATCATCGTGCGGCCGCTCGATCACGATGGCCCGCGGAAACGAAGACACGGCAGGCGCCGGAGTCGTCGGTGCGAAGACCGAGGCGCTGCTTTGCGCCGGGGCAGAGTCCAGCGGCTCCCAATCGGAGAAGGAGACATCGGAGAGCAGCGTACCTTTCGGTCCGAAAGTCTCGATGCGGGCAACTTGAAGATTCGAACGGTCAAACCAAATCTCGCGCAGGACTTCCAACTGATAGCCGCCGCGCAAGACAGTCAGCACGTAGTACCGTCCCTGTTCGTTGTTGAATTCGCGCACGGTCACGGCTTCTTCCTTGCGGATTTCGGGCCAAAGCAATGCGTCCAAGAGATGCTGCGGGCGCAGATTCTCAATCGGTTTCGCGCTATTCCTTTCGCCTGCCACAGAGCCCACGAGGAACTTGTTCTTCGTGGGAATGGAAACGCGGAACGTATCCCCGTCGCTGGCCATATCGAATACCGTTTTCCCAATCACCGGCGCTTGCCCAATCATGCGGATTTCTGCCGGTCGCGCCGCCAAGAGAAATGCCTTTACTTCGTGATACTCATCGATGACCCCGCTGTATTTCGATCCCGCGATGGGCTTGAGCTCCACCGTGGCGTTCAGCGTTTTCATGTTGCGCGCAAACGCGTTGTACGCGTCGAGCAGTTCCTCGCGCGTAGCATCCTTTGCCACGGGCCTTTCTGCAGCGGGGATTTGCCTGTGGGACGTGATGGTTTTGCCATGGCAGCCGCAAGAAATAGCCGCCAGTGTCGCAGCAAGCAGGCATGTCTCGACACATCGCATCAATAAGTTGCGCTCTCCCACGCACAAATGAAGCAATCTAACAACCACTCGGATGCCCGTCAATGGAAGACGGGCGCATAAGGACACAGGCTCAATTCGGCCGCGCAATATGGAGATCAAATCGTTGCACCACCGGGCGCACCCGCCGGATGATTTCGCTCGGCCAGAGGGCTTCGCTTAAAATCGTGACCCAGCCGCCCTCCTGTTCGCAAACCGCGCAAAAAGCGTAGCCGGTATAGGCTTGCTGGTAGGCATCCAACCCGCGCTTGGAAAGATCGCCTTCGAGCGCCGCATCGGGCGTCTGCGCTGAGCTTCCCGCGCGAATGCCAAAAGTTTCTCCTTCGAAGCGCTCAAGGAGGTGGCGCAGCTCTTCCATACTGGGCGAAGGAATCACAACGCATCGCTCCGCAGCTTCTCGCCACCCGATTTTCCGCGTTTTGCAGAATTCCCGCACGCGATCGACGTGGCTGAAGAAATCCACGGCATACGGTTCTTTCGCCGCAAGTGCACGGAAAATCTCGGCCCAGATTTCCGCGCCTTCGTTCCCGCGCACCGGCTCGCGGTTTTTGGTTTCTACCAATTCCAAACCCACGGCCTTCACGCCGGCGCCGAGGTTCAGCGCCTCCACGTCCAGAGAATAAGGGGGGAGCTCAAGCGCGCCGTTCCCCATGGCTGGAACGCCGGGAGTGCTCATTCTTCATCCTCGCTGGGAGGAAACTTTTCTTGGAATTCGGGCGACTGCTTGCGTACGTCCAACCAGTCAAAGAAAGCGTCCGGCGTTTCCAGCCAGATGCGAAACCAATTGGCAATCTCGACTTTCTCCGCGCGCTTTTGCGGCTCAACTTTATGGTTGCGCGAAATCATCTCGGCGCGGCGCTTGCCCAGCCGGGCGACTTCCAACACCCGCTGCACCGCGGCTTTCTCTCCCTGATCGCGGAATTTTCGCATCAGTTCGTCCAGCCGCATGATGCTGACTTCCGCGTCCTCCAGCGTCTTAAAGTGCAATAGGTCTTCAAATTCCTCTTCGTATTGCTCTTCGGCCTCCTCCTGCATCGAAAGCAGAACTTTGTGCCCCGCGTCTTTCAAAACGTCGGCAATGTATTCGGAGCCGGTTTTGCCCGCTTCACCGTGTTCCGCCAGGAGCCGCAAACGCAATTGCTCGATTTCTGCGGGCGTCCATTTTGGCGCGTTAATTTCGCGGGCTGTTTCCAGGATTAGCGCTTTCTTGTTCTTGAGGGCCTGGCTCATCGACCTTTGCCTTTGTTCTGCTTCTGCATCTGCGAATGCGCCACTGGCTTCGCCTGTTTCTTTTTCGCGTCCGGGGGCGGTGGCGGTGGCGGTGGGTCCGCAGGCAGCCCGGCCAGCAGCCGCCGGTACTTCACCACATTCTTATTATGCTCCGCCAGAGTGGAGCTGAAAAAATGTCCGCCCTGCGTGTTTGCCACAAAGTATAAGTAACTGGTCTCGGCCGGATGCAATGCCGCGCGCAGCGACGCTTCCCCCGGATTTCCTATCGGGCCGGGAGGAAGTCCGCCGTGTTCATAGGTATTGTAGGGGGACTCAAAGCTCAAATCTTTTCCAGTCAGCGTCCCCATATATCGTCCCGAGCGCTCCATGGCATAAATCACCGTGGGATCGCATTGTAGACGCATTCTCTTGTGCAGCCGGTTTTCAAAGACGCTGGCCACCAGGGGACGCTCTACCGGCTTGGGGGTTTCGCGCTCGACCAGAGAAGCGAGCGTGACCAGTTGCAGCCGCTGGCGGGGGTTTTCTGCTGCCGCGGGTGCCCTTGAGCTGGCTTGTCCATTGGAATGCGACAGTCCCTTCGAGCTACTCTCCCCGCTTGTTTGTGCATTCGAAGCCGTTGGGCCATTCGACTCGGAAGCCTCAATGTGCTTCCACTCCTCCTTGAACTTGTGCACCATTTCCGCGGTCAATTCGCTCCCCGAGGGATACCGGGGAAGCTCGTAAGTGGCAGGGAAGAGAAATCCTTCCAGAGTCAGCGCATCGGGCGCGAAATCGCGGATCAACGATGGATCGCTTGCGGCAAAGAGGAAGTCGCTACCTGGCATGAACTTCCCGGCTTCTAACTCGTGGGCGATTTCAAACATGGTCTCGCCTTCGCGCACGGTGAAGGGCTGCTCAAAAATTTGCCCATTGGCTATTTTCCAGAACACGTCGCGTCCGGTCATGGAGTGGTCGAAGAAATATTCGCCAGCCTGCAGCGTGCGCTTGGGATGGCGCCGCGCGTAAATCTCGAAGGCCAGCTTGCTGCGCACCACGCCGTTTTGTTTAAGCAAATAACCGACATACCGCCGGGAAGCTCCATGTGGAACCTCGACGAACACTCCTTCTCTCGGGAAGCCCTGGTAAGGATACGTGATGCTATACCACATCCACGCCGCGTATCCTGCCGCGGCCAGCACGAGCACAAGAATTACGTACAGGAGATGTTTCAATCCTGCCTCACGTTCCCATTTTTTCGAATCTCAACGTGGTCTTGCCGCTTGCCCCTGCCGCTCGAGGTATTCGTCCAGAATCACAGCGGCGGCTATGGCATCCACGGTGGATCTTTCCGGCGTCCTTTTGCGCTTCCTGGAGCCGCCCAATTTCTCAGCGTGGAGGAATCTTCCTTGCGTTTCTTCGAGCAAGCGTTCCGCCTCCCAGCTGGTCAACCGCTCGTCAACCATTTCGACGGGCACGCCAATCTGCTTTCGCACGCGCCGCGCAAACCGTTCCGCTTCCTCCGCCATTTCGCTACGTGTGCCATCCAGCTTGAGCGGCAATCCCATGACGATCTGCTTGACGCCGTAAACGCGCACGAGTTCGCGAAGCCGCCGCATGTCTTCATTCCTATTAATTCGCTCTATCGTGCTGAGCGGCTGGGCTATCCTCGCATTCCCATCCGCAATCGCTAGCCCCATTCTCCCCCGGCCATAGTCGATGGAGAGAACCGAGCCTGCTGCGCGCGCCTCCGCCGGCGGGGCTTCCTTCTGCAGTTCAGTTCCTTCTTGATTCATCCTCTCCAGTATAACTTGAGGATAGCGCCCGCGCCGAAACGCAGTGCTCCATGTGTTAGTCGGCGGTGCAGGGCTCAGGGAAGGGCAAGAACGAGTTACTCGCAGCCGGAACGTGAACAGAAAATGCAGGATTTCGTCAGCCAGGAGCTTCCGCATTCGGTGTGCGTGCAGGACCTAAGACAAAGAAGTCCTCAGCAGGCTGGAGTACAGTCGCTTGCCTTGCTAGGAGGCCGCTGTCTCCAGCTTTTGGCGAATCTGCGACAGGGTAGTTTCGAGGTTCGGCGAGTTCAATCGGTCGATAATGACACGCAACGTCGTGCAAATGGCAGCACCCGGGCGGGCACTGACCGCCAAATAGACGGCTTCGAGTTCGGCGGCATGCGTGGCCTGTGCGGCCTCGTCCACCAACTTCTTCAATTCCAGCAGGGCCAGATGGGCATCATGAGCCGCCAGTGCTCGGGTTCTCATATCGGTATTCATCGAATCACTCTCCCCGGGGGCTTTGATTTTGAGGGGCCACAGACTACACCAATGAGCCTCTCCCGCAAAGGGCTTTCGTCAAGCGGTCAAGCAGATATGCGCTTTATGAACCCGGCGCAGAGCGCGGATCGCAAAACAAGCACGTTCAGTGGGTTAGTAGTCGGGCGCCGGATTTCAACCGGGGACGCCTAAGCAATTTGCGCCGGGGTTCGAAAGCGCACGAAGACCGTTTGCCTGTTCTTCGCTTCGATTTTGGCTTGGCCTCGGCGACAAGAAGGAACACTTAGCGATCAGCTCCTGGAGCCGCTCAAGGTCAGCGGAATCGACGTCGGAGACAACGCACGTATGGTGCGATCGTTGTCACCGCTCACGGGCGGCCTCCCCTTTGACGGGCTTCACGAGTGCCAATTGAAGCTGACGGCGGGCACGCGAAAGCGAGGACATAACCGTGCCCATAGGAATAGACAGGATGACGGCGATCTCTTTATAAGAGCAGCCCTCGAGCTCCCGCAAGACAATTAATTCACGAGAGCGTGGAGGTAGGGATTCCAGATCTCGGGCCAAGCGTTCTCGGTCTTCACCTGCCCTTGCGAGCGCCTCTGGTGTTGGATTCACGGGACTGTGCAAATCCTCGTCAAACTCGCTCAGGCATTCGACTGGCCGATTTTTGCGCAGCCACGTGTAACAGCCATTGCGCACGATCTGCAAAAGCCAGGGGCGCGCATCACGCCCGTGAAAGGTCGGAAAGAACTGGTACGAACGCAGCAAAGCCTGCTGCACCACATCCTCCGCATCGGTTCGGCTACGCAATAACCACACAGCCAGATTGAAAGCTGTGTCCAGATGTGGCAGCACGAGTTGCTCGAAGCCTGGCGGATCCTCGGAGTTCAGCACACGCCCACCCCCAAATAATTGGCGGTCCGGTACAGACCGTTGAAACCTGGTTTGTTCCAGTTTGCACGTTTCCGTGCAGCTTTTTGAGGGGGGATTTGTCAACTACTTGTCATTTATCTGTCTCAAGGGGGAGATAGTGGGGGTGCCCAGTCGTTCGACTGGCAGCACGATTGCGCCGGTGTTCTCGGCTATCTGATTAGTTCGTCTAGCTTTGTTCTACGTCATGGTATACGGTTTTGGACTGCATCCGGCTGTAGTTGGACCTAACTTTCCTCGCAAGTAGGCAGACGGCATGCAGGCGGCCTATGCGCCCTTCGCTGCCTTCGCGTCGGCGACGCGAATAATTACGCGCTTGCCGAGCGCCCGTGCCGCGCGGGTGATCGTATCAAGCGTCACCGAAACATTCCGAGGATCGAGCAGGCGATCCAGTTGCGACCTGCTTGTATGAAGCTGCCTCGCCATCGCCTGCTTCGTCTTTTGCTGTTTCCGCATGGCCCGTTCCAGTTGCCACGCCAGTACTCGCTTGATAGCGATTGCCTCGACTTCTTCGCGGATTCCTTCCCGCTCCAGAAAGCTATCGAAGCTCGACCCACTGTGGTCCATCATTGCAGTCCCCTTTCGTGCTTGCTCTTGTTGCTCCTCGCCAGTTTCAAATCCTCGTCCGGCGTCTTGTCGATGTAGAAGAGCACCCTCGCAATTCGGTTCTGGGCCAGGCTCGTCCGCACCTCATGGATCCCGCCACCCAACAGCCTGCAAACAGGCATCCCGATGGGCCAGCCGAACTCCACCGTTTTGATGTCTTGCCCGATGCGTCTCCGACCCTGCGGCGATAGCCCCCTCAGCCATTCCCGCACCGGCTCTCCACCCGCGTCCGTGCGATAGAAGATCGCCGGAACCCGTTTACCCTAACCTTCGGATTCGCCGGGGGATTTGGGCTTTTCACTCACTTGGTGTAGTGTACCATCCAAGGTACATAAAGGCAAGAATCAGCTGACATCGGCGGTTGATTGTCGTCCGCCCGTGCCTCCCACGCAGCTTGCCGATGGCTCTTCCCAATCGTAGGCTGAGAGGCTCCGGTCGGGTACCCCATGATATCTCCGGCACACAGTGCAACCAAAACGTTGCATAGGGAGCCTACCAGGAAGTATTCGGCAAATTCCCGCTCCTGCACGTTCCTCTGAGCGAATTAGGCCCTTTGCTGCGACGACAAAGCCCAACGCCGCATATCTCCCCCGCAACCGCGACCAGGGTTAGAACCAAGCGCTCCAAATTTCCAATCAGGCGGCCGCGGTTCATCTCCACTAGATCAAGTCTCTTCGTTCCGGTATCGCTATCTGCTTCCGTGCTGCGCAATGAAAGTTGCGGAAGGGTTTCGGTTTTCCGGACCGTTACCACGGAATTGCAGAAAGGCAAGTATGTCTACAGCCGGTGCTCCCACGGGCGGCAAGTGTTCACTGCCCTACATGCGCGAGCAGGACGTATCGGATAGACTGGGCGAATTGCTCAAGCAAATCTACGTGCCGGAAACCATTTGCAAGCGGACCTGAATCGCAGCGAACAAAAGCGGCAAGAACGGATCGCGGCTCTGGGGCTGCGACTTGCTGCGCTGCGCAGGGATCAGCTTTACGAAGACAAGCTGGATGGGAAGATCACCGAGGAGCGCTGGACGCGCAAGCACCGCGGAGTATTCCGACCAGGAGCGGAGCCTCGAAACAGCACTGTCAAGCTTGAACCGCCCGATTACACCGGAGCGTCTCTTGACCGTGGCGAGAACTTTTGAACTCGCGCAAAAGGCGCATTCTCTGTACCTTACGCGAAAGCACACGAAAAGAGGCCGACTGCTGAAAACATTGCTTTTGAACTGCGCCACCGATGGGGTAAATCTCTGGCCTACTTACAGAAAGCCCTTCGATCTGATCTTCCTGAGGGCCAGAAATCAAAAATGGTCGGGGCGCCGAGATTTGAACTCGGGACCTCCTGCGCCCAAGGCAGGCGCGCTACCAGGCTGCGCTACGCCCCGACATGAAGTGCGCCCCTATTCTAAAGCAGTTTGCGATTTTGCGCCTAGCCTGTCTGAATGCGAGTCAGACACCCCCCGCGTAGCGGGTGGCCTGGTGAGTGGGGCTGCCTCAAAGCCGGTGCTCCCGTTGGTTTAACCCGTCGCGCTAAAGCGCGCCTGGGTGGACGAGATTAGAAGCCGCCGCTGTTACCATCCGCGGATTCTTGCTCACGGATGTATTTGCGGACTTGCTCCAGCTCGAAGCCCACGGTGGACACGGCGTACCCCCGGGCCCAAAAGTGCTTGCCCGTGAAATTCCGCTCCTTGCCGCACATCTCTTGCTCGCGGATTTTGAATTTCTGGACTTTGCCGCTACGGTCATAGGAAAGCTGTCAACAAATCGGATGTACTCCGGGATTTTGAAATAGGCGATCTTGCCCTCGCAAAAATCGCGAATTTCTTTTTCGCTGCAGGTTTCTCCAGCTTTCAAGCGGATCCAGGCCAGCACGACTTCTCCATGCTTGGCGTCGGGCAAGCTGACAATCTGCACTTCCATGATTTTGGGGTACGAATAAAGGAACTCTTCCACTTCGCGCGGATAAATGTTTCGATCATTTCCTTTCCACGCCCGGTGATCCGGAAATAGCCGTCCGGCCTCATCGTCGCCAGGTCGCCCGTGTGCAGCCAGCCGTCAGCGTCAATCGCTTTGCGCGCGGCTTCCGGATCTTCGTCGTAACCCTTCATGACGAGGTAGCCTCGTGCCGAGTTTGCCTGTTCTCCGATGGGCAAGGTTTCCCCGGTGCAGGTCGAAACGATTTTGACCTCCGTATTCAGCGCCGCGCATCAATCGTGGACACGCGGTGTTCAAGGCTGTCTTTGGGCCGCGACATCGTTACCAGAGGCGAACTCTCGGTTTGACCGTAGATCACACCATCATCCCGCTACAGTGTATCTCCTCCACAATACATTTCATGATCTCTGCAGGACAGGGCGCTCCGCCCATCGCTCCTGTTCGCGAAGTAAGATTAAACCGTCGAAACTCCGGGTGCCCAAGCTGGGCAATAAACATCGTCGGTGAGCCCATCAGCGCCGTAGCACGTTCTCCTTCCACTGCTTCAACCGCTTTCCCCGCGTCAAATTGCGGTGCAGCAAGAATGAGCCCGCTGACCAAACACGCGTGTCAATGTATCTATCAAGAAAAAGGGGCAGCGTAAAGAATGCAGTGAGATTCGATCGCCAGGGACTCAGTTGCACCTTTCCTGGCGTTTTCAGCGCAGGGATTCTCGCGTTGGATGGGTCTGGGCGCCTTGTTGGGGCGGGCCGGAAACACCGACCGCGTACTGTTGCCAAGGGCGAGCCATCCATGTAGCATAAAAAGCATGAAAGATCGCAGCCGGAGGAATGTATTCCTGTGCATCTGTTGTCTCTGTTGTACGAGTTTGTCTTCTGGCGCGGGGAGGCCGAGCTTCTAAAGATTTAATCCAGCCTCAAAGTTTTTCGAGCCCACCGCCAGGAACGACATGGCGGGTGGGTTTTTTATTTGCTAAAGCGATGCGATCAAACGAGTTTCCAAGCCAAGTATTTAAAGTAAACGAGGAGAATGCCAATGTCAGAGTATAAGCACCCCGAAGTTCTGGTTTCTACGGAGTGGGCCGCGAAGAATCTCAACGCACCAAACACGCGTTTCGTGGAAATCGACGTGGACACTACGGCTTACGATCAGGGCCACATCCCCGGCGCCGTTGGCTGGAACTGGCAAACCCAGCTTCAGGATGGCATCCGTCGCGACTTGATTGAGAAAACCGCGCTCGAAAAGCTGCTCGGAGCGTCCGGCATTTCGAACGACACCGCCGTCATTCTCTACGGCGACAACAACAACTGGTTTGCGGCCTACTCTTTCTGGCAATTGAAGCTTTACGGCCACAAGGAGGTGCGCCTCATCAACGGCGGCCGGAAGAAATGGCTCGAGGAGAAGCGTCCGCTCACCAAGGATGGTCCCAACGTGAGCCCGACCACGTACCGTGTCACGGCCACCGACGCGAGCATCCGTGCCTTCAAAGAAGATGTTTCCGCGATCCTCGACGGCAAGAAGCGCGGCCAGCTTGTGGATGTTCGTTCCGTCGACGAATTCACCGGCAAAATCATTGCGCCTCCGGGCATGACGGAAACGGCTCAGCGCGCCGGCCACATTCCGCAGGCTGCCAATATCCCTTGGGCGCAAGCTGCCAACGAAGACGGCACTTTCAAATCCTTCGACGAGTTGAAGAGGCTCTACGACGACAAGGGCATCAACGGCTCTAACGAAGTCATCGCCTACTGCCGCATCGGTGAACGCAGCTCACACACCTGGTTCGTGCTCAAGTATCTGCTGGGCTTCGAAAAGGTGCGCAATTACGACGGCTCTTGGACCGAGTGGGGAAATCTCGTCGGCGCGCCCATTGTGAACGAGACTCGCGCCGCGCAATCCGGCGTTGCCGTAACCGCTCGTTGACGCGGCAGCCCGGCGAATCGAGTCGCAGAATTGGTGAGAGGCAAACTGGACGGCGGGGGTTAACTCTCCCTGCCTTCGCCGCTCCTGTTAGAAACGGTTCTTCTTTTTGAAGTTTTGAACCGACTACTTACAACTTTCTTGTGGCGCAGTAGCCAAGTGGCAATGGCAAAGGTCCGGCAAAATCTGCCGAAAAAGCGGGCCTCGAATAGCGTCAATAGTTTACAAAGGCGAAATGAGGGGTAAATAGGGGCTGCGAAGGCATTTTGGGAGGCATTTTGGGTACAGGTTTGGGTATAGCCTTAACTAAAAAAATCCGGCTTTACCAAACCCGGGCGAAACCTTTGTCGACCGTGCTGCTTGCCAGAGGTGGCGATGCCGAAGTGGTCGAGGCGTCGGCCTGCAAAGCCGATCTTAGTGGGTTCGAATCCCACCGCTTCCTCCATCTTTTTGTCAGCTTGTAGCATCGTCGTTCTCACCTTTGCAGGTCGATTTAGTTTAGCCCCCTTATCGTTTCGACACACCCTATATAGACAAAGAGTCAGACGGTGTGATTGAATGGCTTCTACGAAAATTAGGAATAAGCCCATGCTCTCCCCGTTCCACGTATCCAAGGTGTACAACGACGGCAGCCTCCACTGGCTGGAAGGGGCAGTGAATATGGAACGTGCGACCGCGCGTGTGAGAGTGCTCGCGGCATCCTCGCCCGGCGAATACGTCATCACCAACTTGACCGGCAAGAAGATTTCAGTCGAATTCCCGGCCAAGCAGATAATGTTTCAGATTGGCTACGACGAAAAAGACCTGAACGCGAGGGCCGAACTGTTTCGGCGCTGTGGCCACAAAGTCATATCGGTCGCTGACAACGAAGCTGCAAAGCGTGTTCTTCCCTCGATTCACAGTGTCGATGTATTCGTCGTTGGCCACACGGCACCCGAACAAACGAGAGAAGAAATGGTCAAGTGGCTGAAAGCGAATTTTCCAAAGGTCAAAATTGTTGCTCTGATTCCGTCCGGCAATCGTCAGGTGCCGCGTGCCGATTACAATATCGTTGTGAATGATTGGGACAAGTGGCCGTCACTTCTCGCAGCCGCCGCGAGTTGAGCCACCGCCCGACCAACAAAAGACCGCGTATTTCGGCCCACTATAATAATTCTTCCGAATTAGCGTCTGTGTGCTCTATCCAGTTGAGCTACGGCCCCACTACTGCTAATCGCCCGCAGTGTTGCCGCTTTCAGTGAGTTATGTCAAGAAGCCCGTATACTGTGAATGGTTTAGATTTCCATAGGGCATGAAGTGAATGGTTGTGGATTTCCACGGATACTAATGCGTATGCGGCAAGTTGCAAGCAAGCGGTTCGGTTCTCTCCAAAAACGAGAAGCCGAATTTATCGAGCCAATGGAGTGCGCACCTGTCACGAAGCTGCCTAACGGACCGGAATGGATTTACGAAATTAGACTCGATGGCTACCGCGCCGTAGCGGTCAAATCTGATCGCGGCGTGAACCTATATTCCCGGCGACACAAATCCTTCAATCATCAATACCCCCACCTCGTCGAAGCTCTTGGCGAGCTACCGGAAGGCACGGTTGTTGTCTCGCGCTGTACATTCAAACCCAAGTGCATGCATCGGACGATAGACTCCCATGCCTTAAAAATCCCCGCCCCGAAGGGGCGGAATTTTCACTAACGGAAACGTCACCTCTCCATTTCAGGCTGAGCCAGCACAGGACTAGTCTCCTCAGATTTCCGAAGAGTTGCAGAAGTAGCATTTGGGGTAGACAAATCCTAGGTTCTTGATTGTCTTACTATTGAGACCGCAACTTGCACCGAACTGACGGAAATACCGCCGAGATCGAGTCTCTTTATCGCCGGCACGGGCCGGCGCTCCTACTCTTCGCCCTGGCGATTACGGGCGAACGGGGCCGCGCTCAAGATGCGGTGCACCAGGTGTTCCTAAGCTTGATCGAGAAAGGGAGTCTAAGCCGGGCGGTGGACAAGAAAGCATATCTATTCGCGTGCGTACGCAACGCCGCTCTCAATGAAGACAAGCTTCGTGACCGAACAACGCCACTTGACCCGGACGCGGCGTGGTTTAGTCCCCCAGACAGAGACTACGCGGCCGAACAGAATCTCAGACGTGCCCTGGACGCCCTTCCCGATGACCAGCGACAAGTCATCGTTCTCCACATATGGGGCGAACTCACTTTCTCCCAGATAAGTGACCTGTTGGGTCTTAGCTCGAACACGGTAGCGTCGCGATACCGTTATGCCCTTGCCAAGCTGCGCGACTCAATGTTCGCGAAGGAGAATTCCTATGTCAACTCCTGATGATGAGCGATTCGAAGTCTATTTGAAGCAGTTCCGCCCGCTTGCTCCCGAGCCTCTACGGACCGTGTGGCCTGGCCATCGGGCTCGGCGCACGTTCGGGCTGTGGACGTCGATTGCAGCAGCTGCGGCCATCCTTGTGATGGGTGTGCTTACGTTACACATTCGCTCTAACCGAGCCAGGGTAACCGAAAGTGTTAGAAATGTCGGAAACTCCGAACACTTTGTGGACGACCGACCGCTAACGATCTGGAGTGCAAATGCTTTGCTGGCGAAAGCGCCGTCCTTTAAAGCGATGGTCGACGACATGGCCTTTCGTTCCCAAACCATTCCAGTCCCGAAGGGCAAACGTAGTGCGATTGCCATACTAGGCCAGGAGAAGATCAAGCTATGAAACACATCCGTGCAGTTCCACTGATAATCCTCGCTGTACTACTATCGGGTGTTTCTGCATCCGCTCAGAAACACGTGCCTCTTTCGGACAATGCGGCTTTACGCTACTGGTCCGCATTCTCGCAAGTGCAAGACGTCGCTATAACGGACCAGCAAGCAAGAGAACTGAACGCCATCCTCGATGGCACGGCTCCCTACGATGACTTGAAGTACAAAGACTTGCTTGAGAAAAATACGTTGGCCCTTGAAATCATGGCCCGTGGGACCTCTCTTTCGAACTGTGACTGGGGCTTGGATTACGGACTTGGGGAAGAAGTACCCGTAGACTATGCGAGAAAGGCATTGGTGCTTGGGCGGCTCAACGTTCTCTATGCGTTTCACTTGTTTATTGCGGGCAACAAAGATGGGGGAGTTCGCGCTCTCACAGCTGGACTGAGGTTTTCGCATGATATCGCGAATGGTGGATCCCTTTTTGCAACGCTGATCGCAAAAGATCTTCTGGTCAGTCACCTTAGAGCCATAGGGGACATACTCCACCTGGAGCAGCTTTCTTCCGCCCAGAGAGCGCAGTTGTGGGAAATGGTTACGCGATTAGGGGAAGGACTGGATTGGCGAACGGCAGCAAAGCGGGATTTGGAAGCCCTTCGCGGGCATTACGCAGAAGACTCACAGACGTCAGCGGCTTTAACGCGGATTATTTCATCGTATGTTGCTGTTCTCGATGATCCGTCTAAGCTGCCGATGCTAAATGTAGCGATTGACAGCGCGCCACAGCAACTTGCGAACGTCATCCCCAATGCAAAACGGGTTCTGGAGCAAAAGCAGGACTTTATCAATAGGCTTCTGCAAACGCGGTCATTACTGCAGTGATTGTGGGAAGAATGGCCGACCCCCGGAACTAGCAGTGGGAGTCCCGATTATCGGGCGAACCGGCCATTTAAATTGACTTCTCCGGTTTCGGCACTCCCTATTATAACGCACTCCTATTTTCCTCGAAACTTTTGGGCCTCTCGCACTCCGTAGCTCCCCCTTTTATCTCGTACACCCTGGAAAGGTTTTTAGGTCTGATAAACGCTAATCGCCCAAGTTGATTTGGGTGCAGGGAATCTTACCGGTTTGAAGACTAATCAGAGTCGAAAATAACTACGCCTGTGCTTGGCTGGCGTCAGGATTCGGTAATTCGATCCGATAACCGAGATTTCGGAGTTGCCGAATCATTCTCCACGTGCCCTGATATCTGGATCGTTTGGTGACTGCTGGGCCCCGTTCTTCGTAACGGGTTCCCTGATGCAGAATCAGCCAGATCAGGCGACACTGTCGATGCGCGATGACCCCGATGGCTTGATTATGCCCGAGGCGCGGGACGCAACGGCGATAGATGATCTCGAAGATGCTTCCTTTGGCTTTTACGGCGGCGTTAGCAGTCTGATTGAGCAAGCGCCGCATGTGACGGTTGCCCTTCGGAGAGCGGTGACTGTAGTTCACGCCGGCGCTCTCTTCTTCGCCGGGGCAGGCACCGACCCACGAAGAGAGGCATTTCTCG
>QHYK01000023.1 GCA_003224085.1 Acidobacteriota bacterium
GTGCGGCTTACGCGGATGTTCTCGAAATGATCGGGACCGATCAAGATATAGTCGCCGGTCACCAGGTGCATCACCCGCAGAAACACCGCGGCAGGCACATTGCAGGTCAGGCAGCGAATTTCGCGGGTGTTTAAATCGATGACCATGGCATCACCGAAGCTTTTCGCCATGAACGCGACGCGCAGATTATCAGGTGAAATGTCAGCACGTTCGCCGAAATGAGTGAGGACTTCGAAGTTGGGAGGCAGATGATCAAGTGGATTTCCCTGCTTGCGTTCGGCCGGCGGGGCTAAGAGCAGTGCAGCGAAAAGGCTCAGTGATACGCGCATGCCGACATCCTATCAGACCGGGCAGCGGGTCTTACGGATCCTACTGTCGCTATGGGCATCGTGCCCTTCTTTTATTGCGCTACATTAACTGCGAACAAGCATGTGCTCGAAACCTGAGGTGAGTCGGCTAGTGTAGACCAATCCAAGTTGTAGGGTTCCGTTCTGGATATTACGGCCTGTTCAGACAACTGCCGTCTCTCTTCGCTGGCCAGTTTGAGGAAGTGGGAAGCTGCTGAACGGTGCTCGTGCTCCCATCGTTTCTGGACCGTGAAGTCTGTTAGCTATTTGTCCGAGATTCCGACTACTACGGTATGCGCGTCATCTGTCTGCAGTTCCACATTTTCATAGAAAAAGAGTATTCGGTGCGCTGCCGAGTGCTCTCAAATTTCCTGAGGAAATCCAGCTCTAAGTCCTTGCGAATCTGTCACTCATTTTTGTAGTTGCCCCACACGACTTGGAAGAATCGCGATGTTGGACCTAAGTTGGACCAAACCGGTTCAGTAGCTTGTTCAGTAGCTTGATTTCGATGTCTGTATTAGAATGAAACAAATGTGTTGCTCAGTTCCCCGGTAGCTCAACGGTAGAGCATTCGGCTGTTAAGAAGGCAGTAAAAATCAAATAAGTGCATAAGTGCCGCATCTGGTCGCTTACAGCCGAAAAGGTCGCGCAATCACCCCCCTTGAATTTGGACCGAAGGTGGACCGAAATTCCTGGGGTGATGAACCCCTTAAGTGGCACAGTTTTTTTGGACACAGCTTCCGCTTTCGTAAAAGCGTTCTTGCATCTCCTAGCAGGAGAAGGGGGCCGTGACTAGGCGGATGCGAATCGTGTATAGCTGCTCGTGGACCGTGGTCAACTTCACGTCGGGCAAGCGCACACCTGGTTCGATATGGAGCGGTGTCGCCTCATCTCGGGAATACACGCCGGGATAGAAGATCATATAACGCGCGTCGTGATCGAAATCCTCGCTTTCAGCGGATCGGGGATCGGGCACAGCGTCCACGTCATCACCACCGTATCCAGGGCTCTCTCCGGAAGCGGCAAAGCTTCTTCCGCTGACTGCGCAATAAACTGCACCTGAAGAGGCCGCCCGCTACTCCTCTTTCGCGCCATGCTCTGAAGTTCCGCTGATGGATCAACTCCGTAAACGCACCGTACGCCCGAGGTGTAAAAGGGCAAATTCAGGGCCGACCCAATGCCGACCTCCAGCACTTCCCCACGAGCGCGCGGGACTCACTCCGCACGCAACGCCTCGTCTCCTTGTTTCTCATCCTCAGGTCGACCAGGTGAGGCAGAACATACTTTGCGTAAAGTCCCATCGTCGCGCAGAAACCGTCTCATTTCACTCGGCCGTAGCAAACAGAAACTGTTGCGTCGTGCTGCAGAGAGTTTGCTGCAGCTACTTCGAGCTTTCGAACGAAGCGGAAGCGCATGTCACCGCATTCACAGAATCAGCGCCGCAGCACACGCATTCAGTGCGGCCTCACGCAGGCCGCTTTGTCGAAGGAATCTTCGCGAGTGTTTGAATCGTGATCTGCTTATATCCGCCTTCCACGCGCACCACCATTTGGTTCTTATCGCCAACCGGCATTTTCAGCTCCATCGGGTCGTGCTTCTCCACAACCGTGCCGGAGGCGCGCACGCGGGCATTCAGCAGGCTCTTGAGCCGTTGGTTGCCGTCAGCGGGAAAGTATAACATGCCGTCGTCGGTGGCGATGGCTAGAGGGACGCCACGCGCCAAGCAGGCCGCGCCACAGTCTTTGTGAGACGCGGCCGTGGCTGCGGGAGGATGCAACATAAAACATGCTGCGTCGACCACCTTGCCGGTTATGGTGACGGAATCAGCGACAGCCGTGCGCGCAGGTCGCGCCGCGGCAGTCGCACCGGACAGAGCCCGAGGGCCAGCATGGAAGACAGCCTCGACCAACCGAGCGCGGGGAAATGCGAGCCGATGGCGCCGGAAGACCGCAATATCTCGCTCTTGCCGCTCCTCGTCATCATCCGGCTTGGCTGTGCTTGAACAGGGGTTTGGGCCTGAGCCCAAATAGCTCAAGCAACGGTTGCCCTCAAAGGTATTCGTGCCAGGAGTGGAGAAGTCTTGAATATCGGCGCCGATCGACACACCAAACTCTCTTATGGCCTCCGCCGAAGGATTACCGAGAATCACGTTGTGACGGATAATGTTGCTAATAACGTCGCCTCCTCCGTTCCCTACCCCGCCAAGAAAGATACCGTTGATGTTTCCGCCGATTTTGTTCCTCTCAATGATGTTGTTTTGGCTTGCGGCGAATAGTCCGAGGCCGAAATTGTTGCTATTGGGCGCAGAGGGAGAGAACTTTGAGGTAGCTGAACCGTTTCCATAGAATGTGTTCAACCGAACTCGGTTGTTTGTGCTATTGATCATTCAAGTTCCGCCACAATTTGCGCCGTTGGAACCTCCGGCATCGCTAGCGAAAACATTTTCCTCGAAGTTGCTCTCTGAGGTGCTGAAGGTCTGCATGCCGCTCCAGCAGTTCCGGTACGCCGTGACTTTCTTCACCGTGACCTGGGTGCTCGGATGGCCCGTCAGACCGATTAGGATTCCCCAGCGCTCGAAGTGCTGGACGATTCCCGGACCCTCAATCTTCACGTCGGTTCTGTCAATCGCGGCGATTCCTACGCCAAACTTGTCACCGGGCTTGGGAACATCGCAATCGGTCGGAGGGGTAACGGGTCCCGTTATGCTGTGACCGTTGAGGCGCAGCTTGATGTGATCTGCGCCGAAAGCGATGCATGGATTTGGTCCCACGAGCGTCAGTGGGACCGCGCAGGTCACGTCGCCTGTGAGCTCGCTGTCATCGAAGATGATCAGCGTTGTCGAAATCGTTCCGCTGATTTCTGTCGCGCGCGTGCGTCCAGCGCAAACCAGGAGAGCAGAAACGATAAGAACCACAACGATTGTCAGACGGGAGGGAAGCTGCTTCATAGGACCTCCTAAAGCACACCAAGGCCGCCATGTCAGGGGAAAAACCAGGGACAGGATGCGGAGCTTAGTCTCACGAACCGCGCTTGTCAAGCGGCAGCGCTGGCGTCCCGAAAGCTACCCTGCTCATTGCCCTTGCTGGCTGAGCAGGAACGGCTCGATTTGCTGATTTTCATTCTGCTTCCACTCGGCAATAGCAATACAGGAACTGCTGCGTCGTGCCGAACGGTGTCTCGTGCAACTCTTTCGAACTTTCGACCAATCGGAAGCGCGTGCCAAACTCTTCGTGCAGGGATTCGGCGTCGTAGCGGACGACATCGAGACCGCTGCATTTGGTTGGGCCTTCTGGTCCGAACGTGCTAACGATGACATGGCCGCCCGCCTTAACCGAACGCGCGACTTGCCGAACGTAGGCGGCCCGTTGTTCTGGCGCGGTGAGGAAATGAAAAACAGCGCGGTCATGCCACACGTCATAGGCCGCCGGGTGCAATTGGACCCGAGTGATATCTGCGGTCACCCAATGAACTCTACCTGCGACCTGTCCCAACCTCTGCTTGGTGGCGTCGATCGCTACCTGCGAAACATCCAAGACTGTGACATTTTGAAATCCTCTCGCGAGCAGGTCATCTACAAGTGTGGATTCACCTCCGCCTATATCGATGATAGGCGCGGAGCGATCACTGATGGATCGTTCGATCAGGTCGATTGAAGTTTCCAGGTGCGGACGATACCAACTCACCTGATCCGGCGCCTTGGTCGTGTAAATCTTCTCCCAATGAGTTCTTGTGTCCATGTCGATTTGCGTTTCACGGCCTGGGAGTATAAGCAAAGATGGGGCCGCTTAGGGTACCAACATACAATACGTCCGTCGAGGTGCCAATGCCGCGAATTGTTTCTGGAAATTGGTATGACCATTCGCGAGCACCGTCCGTGGCACGAAATGCGACGAGTTCGTGGCGATTACCCACGAGCACAGTATCGCCCCACAGATACGGTCTGGCGGAAGTCCACTGCTTAGAAGCTTCGGCGGACCAACGCAACTTTTTTAGGTCGAGATCGAAGCTTGCGAAGACCTCGTCTCCCAGAAAAGCAAGGAGAGAGTTATCGACCGTAACGAGACGTCCGCTCGGTGTGGCCACGGTCTCGATATCGTCGAGCACTTCGCCGGAGCCGGCGTTCAGGCGATACAGATGGCGCTTCGCAGTACCGAGGTACAAGTCACGTCCGCGGATGGCTGCTGAGGTTGTCACCTTGGCACCGAGGTTCTGTTTCCAGATCAGTTTTCCAGATTGGCCGTCCAGGGCGTAGGCGAACCCGTCTAGTCCACCGAAATATACGCGCCCTTCAGCTGCCGCTGGGGAGGAGCAGGTCAAGCAATCCTGGCCGGAGTAGCCGCCGTGGAAAGTCCACCTGGCTTTCCCGCTCTTGATGTCGAGGCTCAGCAGCTCGTTTCCAAGAGTGACGGCATAAACGCTATCGCCTAGCCGCACGATATCGGAGGCCACGCCGCGCTCGGTTACTCTGTATTTCCATCGCACAATCCCAGTGTATCGCTCGAAAGCGTATACATGCCCGATGTTGCCGTCGGTTCCGATGACCACAAGTTCGTCGGTAATGAGGGGGTCCCCGTGAAATTGGCGCTGGTCTCCGTCCTTGGTAATGTCATATTGCCATTTCACTTTTCCGGTCTCCTTGTCCAGAGCGCGGATCCTGCCGTTGCACGAACCTATGACAAGGAGATCACCCACGACCGTGGGCGTAGAGAATACTCAACCGCCGGTGTCAAATTCCCAACGTATTTCAGACAGTTTGTCTGCTTGCTGAATAGGCGGGGGAAGCCACCTTGAAGGAAGCTCGAAAGGTGTTACAAACAGGAGTGCCGCACCCACAAGCAAGAATCGGTTAAAGGAAACGTAATGACGCATGTGTTCGCTCCATTGGTTTTCTCTACGGCCAGAAACTATCAATGAATCTGATTTTGCGAGCGCAATGTGTCGGTTTTGAGAAACTGCTCCAGTTCCTCTCGACCTAGCTTACGGGCGTGATCGCACGCGCTGTCCTCTTTGAGACACTGAAGGAGTGCGCGGCGGCATCCGCAATCACACTGCTCCTTCTCCAAAACAATCTTGAAGTCTTCCAATTGAGTAGGGTTCAGTTGCGAGATGTCGACGCCTGGAACCTCCGAGTTGAGTTCTTCGGACGTTGGCAACTCGACCGGCTCCGATTTGCCTGCCGGCCTGAAATTAGCCAGCTCGGCTGCCTCACCGGTTGCTAGCAGTTGCTCCGCCTCATCCTCAAGAACCCTGAGGTTTGTTGCCCCAACGTGCTTGCTGTAAATTCGTCCATCACGACCGATTAGGAATGTCGTTGGAAAGCCAAAACCACCAAAAACCGCGCCTAGCTTCTTGTCACCTAAAGCTACGGGATAGTTGATGTTCAACTGCTTGTAGGTGGCCTGAACAGAGGGTAAGTCGTCCTCCACAGCAATGCCGATGACCGCGAGCCCGCGATCGAGATAACGCTTTTGCAATTCAACCAGCTCTGGAATCTCTGTTCGGCAGGGTTCGCACCAGGTCACCCAAAAATTGAGGACCACAACCTTGCCTCTGTAAGTGCTTAGATCGAGTTGATGCCCCGAAATGTCAGGCACGGAAATCGTTGGTGCCGAGGGATGATTCTTGCCAGCATGAATGGGCAAGGATGTCATGACGAGAAAAGCCGCCACGATCAGATTGGTGTGGATTTTGGTTTTGCGCGGCATTTTGTCCTCCTCACAGGTTTACTCAGGACATCTGTCCCGAATCTGAAGCGATGCTACGGGGGGAGTGGAATGCAAGTCCTCACGGCCTGTAAGGGGATTGCAAAGAGATGTATCGCCGCTTGTTCCGTCCTATTCAGCTCGCGGTCGTTATCGGAAGTCACAGAAAGTAATGGACTTCTACTAGAATCATGGTCGCTTCGTCAGGAGCGAACCCGGATACAACTTTTTACATTCCCATTGCACAGCCATACGCCCAGCGTAGAAGCCGGATGTATACTTGCCCTGAAATGCGCTACTTTCCGTGGGCCCGCTGGCCCTCCAAAAGGAACCGGATTACGCTTGCAGCGGCGGCGATATTGCTGCCTGCGGGGGCTCTTGCCTTCATGCAGTACCGGTCGCTAGTTGACCTGGAGAGCAAAAGCAAGATTGCCATTGAAGAGAATCTGCGTCAGATATTGCAGAGCGTCGCCCGCAATGCGCAGGGAGACATGCAGACGTTGGCTAGAGAAATGTTAATGCCTCTCGGCACAATGTCTCGTTCCCCCGAAAATCTGAAACACGCTCTGGGACGTGCTTCCGAACTGCATCCGGAGGTCGATCAGTTCTTTGTGTTTTCTACATGTTCCTGCAAAGTCGAAAATCGTTTCGCCTTACTTTATTCTTCCGGAGAACTTCGCCGCGTTTCGGGACCTCAGATTGGAGCGGATGCAGATGTCGCGCGTATCCTTGACGCCTATCGCAGTTCTCTGGCCTTGCGTCCTCCGGCAGAATCGACACGAGAACTTTTGTTTTGGCAGCAAACCTGTTCTCTGCCCAATGAAGCAAGCCATTCCTTCTTTTATGTCTTCTATCCTTTGAAGAACACAGACGTCGCAGGTCTGATTCTCAATCCTCAGTATGTCCGCAAGGAATATTTGAACAGGCTCATACCTGGATTGCTGCATGGCTCTGACACCAAGGCGGCGGGGTCCGGTTTGGCTGTCGGTGTATTCGACGAAAAACAAAATCAAATTTATGCGAACGCATCGGGGATCAAGAACTATCAGGTCAAGATGGCCTTCGCACCGGTCTTTCCGAACTGGGATTTGGCTGCTGCCTATCGAGGTTCGTCCATTGAAGGCGTAGCGCGAGCCAGCTTTGAAAAAAGCCTTTTACTCACTGCTTTTGTACTCTGTTTGCTGCTTCTCGGTATCATCTTGACTTTGCGTGCGGCCTCCCGTGAGATGAGCCTTGCGGCCGCGAAATCCAGTTTTGTATCAAACGTTTCGCACGAATTGAAGACCCCGCTGACCCTGATTCGGTTATATGCGGAGACCCTCGAACTTGACCGAGTGAAAGACGATCAGCAAGCGAAGGACTTTTTGCGGACCATCAATGGGGAAACCCGCCGACTCACGCAGCTTATTAACAACATTCTTGATTTTTCGAAGATCGAGGCCGGCCGAAAGGAGTACAGGTTCGTCTCTTCCGATGTTGCGGAAGTTGTCGAGACGGTTCTCCGAACTTACGAATACCAGCTCACGGACGCTGGGTTTGAAGTCTCAACGCGTATCGATCACGGTCTCCCGATGGTCGCGATTGACGCAGAAGCCGTGTCTCAGGCAGTGGTGAATTTGCTTAACAATGCCACTAAATACTCTGAGGACGCCAAGAAGATTGAAGTAGCCGTGGCGGCGAGGGACAGTCACATTGCTATTGAGGTCGCCGATCACGGCATAGGAATCCCACGGTCCGAACAGCAAAAGATCTTCGAAAAGTTCTACCGGGTCAGCACAACGTTAGTGCACAACACGAAGGGCAGCGGGCTAGGACTCGCGTTAGTCAAGCACGTCGTAGAGGCCCATGGAGGAAGAGTTTTGGTGGATAGTGAGCTGGGCAGAGGGAGCCGCTTCACTATCTTAATTCCCATCCCCAAAACCGAGAGCGCGCCTAAGAAGGCAGCGGCAGAAGTCAGGGGGTACCCAGTTGAAGAAGGTTCTCATCATTGAGGACGAACCAGAAATGGTTCGCGGCCTGCGGCATAACTTCGAGTTCGAAGGTTATCAGGTTTGTGTGGCCCGGGACGGCGAAGCGGCAATCAACGAGACCTTCCACAGTAATCCGGACATTATCTTATTGGATGTCATGCTCCCCAAACTCAGTGGATTGGATGTGTGCCGCCATCTAAGAGCCAAAGGCGTCACGACTCCAATTATCATGCTGACAGCGCGCGGCCAAGAGACCGATAAGGTTGTAGGGCTGGAAGTCGGTGCCGATGATTATGTCACGAAGCCATTCAGCATCAGGGAGCTCTTGGCTCGGGTTCGGGCGCATCTGCGGCGAGCAACGAACGGAGTACGAACCCTTGAGAGGTACAAGTTCGGGGATGTTGAACTCGATTTTAGAAAGTATCGTGCCGTGAGAGCCGGACGACCGATGGACCTCTCGCCGCGTGAATTCGAAATACTGAAATGTCTTATCCTGCATGAAAATGAAATCGTCACGCGTGACCAACTATTGGATGAAGTGTGGGGTCTTGAGAACTACCCGATCACTCGCACCGTCGACAACCACATCGCCAAACTGCGCCAAAAAATCGAGGCGTCGCCATCGGACCCCGAACACATAATCACAGTCCACCGGATCGGATACAAATTTGCCAGCTGAAGCTTGACAGGAACAACCTGCGTTTTTAGTGGCCAATTAACTAGCACCCTTGGCGCTAAACTTTTGCAGAGGAATTAACAACTGCCAAGCTGCCGGGCTGGCCCTCATCCGCACGTTGGTGATTGTTTCGGGTTTGCCGACTCGCTCGGAATCTGTCGAACGTGGGCCAATGCCGGGTGTTCGGCTCACTTCATGCTGCGGGTTGCAATGGTTGATCCTTTGCGACCCTAATCAAAAGCCACAAGATAATCGCTGGTTCGCCCAGCGTTAGCGGGATGCTCGCGAATCGGCCCACGACATTCGCGTAACTCGGCAGAAGCAACGGCGTAAGACTATCCGCCAGGTAGCCGAAACATGCAGCGATCAGCCGCACGCCCAGGATGCGGGGAAGAACGTAGTCACTTACAAGGAACGGCTTTGTTGAGTTATCGTACAGGCGCCAATCAAACCGACTCCTAGCCTGAAAGCGGTTACGTCAGGCGGGCTCCCCTGATAACGTCGGCCTGAAACGGTACGCAAAGCACTCGCGCTGGACGAAACATCATGTCGAGGGACGACGGGACGCTCCTCGACCGTCGCCGCGTCGAACTGGTGGACGAGGACCTGCCGGAGATTCCGCACCACAGCGAAGGGCAGGCGCTTCCGCTCCATGAGGCAGTGGCGCTGGTGGAGCACGTGCGGGTGTCGAAACGGCACGTGATGCTCGGCCTGGACGTTAGCTATTGTCCGAGATTCAGACTACTACGGTATGCGCGTCATCTGTCTGAGCTGCAGTTAGTCGGCAGTTCCACATTTTCATAGAAAAAGAGTATTCGGTGCGGCGCCGAATGCTCATGAATTTTCTAGGGAGCTTTAAGTCTAAGTCGTTGAGAATCAGTCAGCCGATTTTTGATTTCACCAAAAAAGAGTTCGAAAAATCAGGATGTTGGACCCAAGGTGGACCGAACTTGGACCGAACGGTTGAAGTGGCATGATTTGGATCGGTGTATTAGAATGAAAATAAATGTGTTGTGCGACTCCCCGGTAGCTCAACGGTAGAGCATTCGGCTGTTAACCGAAGGGTTGCTAGTTCGAATCTAGCCCGGGGAGCCAAACCCCATTATTTCAGCGACTTGAATTTTCGCTGACTGCTAAATTTTGGCCGATTAACATTCGGTAGCGAACCAAGAGGTCGGTGGTTCAAATCCAGTCGCGCTGACCCACTATTTTCATGCAGTTGCAGTCATTTCCAAATCGCGCGCAGATTCGAGTTTCCGTCCATTCCGTCCAATAACGAGGATTTTGGACGGAACGCCACGTTCGATTTGATCTTGTCGTAGAGGTCCGACATGCCTCGCCGGCATGGCCCATCCAGAACCTCAAACAGGAGATGAGCTGTGCCTCGCCAAAACGTCATCCGCTGCGAAAACAGTGCGATTTCCTCATTGCGAACACTGGGAACGCGGCACAGAAATCCTACGATAGTGCTTAAGACTTCTGCGCCTACAGCCTTCCCACGGTCCATACATATCCATATATAAAAGGACGGGAGTTCGCGCGAGGTTCGAAGCCAGCCTCTTGGTTTTCAAGCAGCTCGATCGTAACGGCGTAGCCGAGCGCTGGATCGGGAGTTGCCGGCGTATTTGCAATCGCGGTCAAAGATAAGAAACCGCGGCGCAAAGTCAAACGGAAACGCCTCCCGCAGCTGCTGCACAATCGACTGGCTCGCCGGGTGCTTGGTAACGTTGAAGTGCAGAATCCGCCGTCGTTCGTGGCCAATGACGAATAGGCAATAAAGCACCCCGAAGGTGATGGTGGGGACGGTAAAGAAGTCCATCGCAGCGATGGCTTCCCGATGATTGCGGAGAAACGCCAGCAAACGCTTTGCGGGTTCCAGATTCCTCGGCGCCCGTTTCATCCAACGGGATACCGTTCGCTCGGAAACCTCAAATCCGAGCATAAGCAGCTCGCCATGAATGCGCGCCGCTCCCCAGCTGGGGTTGTCATTGCGTCAGCAGTTGGCTGTGCTGAGGCGGCATCATCGGCGCCCAAGCTTCGGAAACTTCGACCGACTCTTCTGGGTAGTTGCTCGGTGCTTGTGGTCGGGTTGGAGGCAGTGGCTCATCTTGGTCGCCCCGGAAACAGTCGTCCGTTGGCACAGAGCCGGGTTTCGCCTGAATTGGAAGTTGGTTTCCAAGGCCAGGGGACCGATTGGAAGAAGACCGGCCTCCCAGGAAGTTCGCGATCTCATCTTCCGCATGGTCGCTACTCTGTCGGGGCGAAAAAGTTCTGCTATAACTGCCCGCCATGTTTCGACATGTCATCGCTTGACACATTATTCGAAATCAGATATACCGGAATCCGGTATATCGAACTACGATCATGAAACAAGATATAAGCCAATTCGTTCCCTTATCGCCCGCCGCATTCCATATCCTGCTCGCGCTTGCCGGCGACGAACTTCATGGCTACGGAATCATGCAGGAGATAGTTCAGCAGTCGGCGGGAAAATACCGACTCGGTCCCGGCACGCTTTACGACAACCTGCAACGACTGATGGAAAAAGGCCTGATTGAGGAAGCGGCGCGCCGATCTGGGGCAACTGATCCGAGACGGCGGTATTACCGATTGACGGCGTTGGGACGTAGAGTGCTCTCGACCGAGGTCGAACGGTTGGAAGGGATGCTCCAAGAGGCCCGAACGCACCTACGAGCCCTTAAACCAAGGAGGACATGATGGCTCGTTCTCTATCGCGTTTCTTTTACCGAGGCCTCCTCAGCCTGCACCCACCTTCCTTCCAAGCTCAGTTCGCACACGAAATGCTCTGGATCTTCGATGAGGAGAGGAAGCGGCGGGGCGCTACGAAACTACTGGGTGACGCTCTATTGTCGCTGGGGCGGCAGTGGATCGTGCGGCGCGCGCTCCAGAAATGGTTCATCGGGGATTTCACGCTTTCGCCAGGGCTTAGCCAAATCCATGAGCTATTCGCATGGGAGCGAATCGCGCTTCCTGAATCGCATTTGCCCCTCCCCAGGATGGTTCAAGGAAGCCTAATATGCCTGTTGTTCGTGATGGTTCCCCTCAGTGTGCTCTACGATGGGAGTGTGAGAGCAATCCAAAGAGGCTCAGTTACCAGGCGAACTTTCGGGCATTCGAGACCGTTTGCAAGCTCGGGTTTCCAACGCAGAGCTGCCCTTTCCGGCTTGAGCGCGGAGGGAAGTCTAGGAACGGGTAGTGCTTTTGGGGATAGCCAGCAGGCGATTCAGTCCACCAATGAGGGCCTTGACGGTCTCGCAATCGGCTCGTCGCACGTGACCTCTCCCGACCGGAATGCCTTTGAAGGCGTTCTCACAGCATTCAGGAGGCACAACATTGTTGCTCTCGATGATCCTCATGGGGATCAAGTGGCTTCAGAATTCAGAATCCAGTTACTTCACCAACCTGGATTTGCGGACAAGGTGAACGACATAGCTTTCGAATGTGGAAATTCGCTGTATCAGAAGGTGCTGGACCGCTACATGGCAGGCGGAAAAGTGCCTCATGAGGAGATCGCGGCCGTATGGAGAAACACGACGCAGGTTGGGCAGTGCGACCTAACCGAACAGTTCTATTCCGAAGTTAGGAAAGTCAACGAAACTCTTCCCCGGGCGAAGAGGATACGTGTTCTGGCACTTGACCCGTCGATTGACTGGAACAAAGTCCACTCCGCGGCTGATTGGGTCCGGTTTATGGATAGAGATGCGGTTGCCGCTTCGCTGATTGAGCGCGAAGCTTTCCAAAGGAACCGGAAAGTGCTCGTCATTATGGGCGGGATGCATCTCTACCGCAACAAGCACGATTCCTATCCGTGGGTTACGACTTTGATCGAGAAGAAGCATCCTGGCTCCGTATTTGTGATCGCTACGCTTCGCCCCGGACCAGGACCAAATGGGGCAACAGAATCTGCTTTCGCTGAACTCCAAAAACGACTCGGAACTTCCGAGGTTCCCTTCTTTGCGTTGTTGAATGGAGCGCCAGCGGGATCACTCGATGCGAATCCCTTTTTCCAGTTTCCCAACTTTAGGAAGGTCGAAGGCAAACTAACGAACATGACCGGTCACCTTTTCCCGGGGCTTACGTTGCAGGATCTCGCGGACGCTTGCCTGATTCTTGGCCCAGAGAAACTAGCCCAGGTTGACCCGAAAATTTACGAAGGCACGCCTTATGGTAAGGAGTTGGAGCGCCGCCGCCGAATCCTACCAGCTCCACCTCCTCCAAATCCAACTCAACCTTAAAGAAGACGAAGGTCGTCACTCTAAGTTGGCCGACACAATTTGGGTTAAGTCCGCCAACAGGGAGTTGGATTGTCGCCCAGACTGAACCCCGGCGGGCAGGCGGACAGCCAAGCTGCCGTTTTCTGCTTGCTTTCGAGGCGAGGCTAGCGTACTTAGAGGAGATTCCAGCCACCGAGGTGAGCGATGGAAGTACGTGCACCCCAAGGGACAATACCGGGTAATCGGCTGGACCCAGTAGACACCCTCACATGGCCAAGCGGCCCTCTCTGGAAAGACTGCGAAACTTTCGACAAGGCACTAGATTTGGCTGCCAGCTATGGCGAGTTGTATCTTCGGATTTATATTTAAAACGACAACGGCGAGATTCTGAATGAGGCTGGCTGCTATCGAGAGCAGCTCAAAAAGATTCATGAGCTAGAGGAACAACGTCCCGGGCCGAGCCCAGGACGAAAGTCCCAAAACATAAGGTCATCGCTCTCAAGGCATATGAACCTACAAGAACAAATCACGAAGTATATTACCAGCCAACCGGAGCCAAAACGCAGTGACATGCGAGAGTTGCATCGGCTCACACTTCAAGTGTCACCAGAATGCAAATTATGGTTCTTCGATGGTAAAGACA
>QHYK01000024.1 GCA_003224085.1 Acidobacteriota bacterium
TGTGCACGTCAGCATCGCCAACCCCTCGCTCGAATCACCGCTGGGCTACTACCGGGGGAAAGCGCAACTGGAGCAGGCGGTGAGCGAGTCGGGTCTGGCTTACACGATTGTGCGGCCAACGGTCATCTTCGGGATCGAAGACATTCTCATCAACAACATCGCGTGGTTCGTGCGCCATTTTCCTTTGTTCGCGATTCCGGGCGACGGCCGCTACCGGATCCGGCCGATTTTTGTAGAAGACATGGCGCGGCTGATCGCGGATGCCGTGGAGTGGGAAGGGAATTGCGTGCTTGACGCCGTTGGGCCCGAGACGTACGCCTTCGAGGCGCTTGTGAGGCTAATTGCGGAGCAACTACAACGCCGCGTTCGCCTGGTTCACGTGCCAATGCCCGCTGCCTACTTGGCAACGCGCATCGCCGGCTGGTTTGTCGGCGATGTCGTCCTCACATGGGAAGAATACAAGGGCCTGACGGCGGGCTTGCTTGCACCCGAAGGAGCGTCCGCCGGAGAAATGCGCCTGAGCCAGTGGCTGGCGGCGAACCGCGAGCAAATCGGCAAGCGGTACGCATCGGAAGTGGCGCGCCACTACGCGCCCTGATGCCCTCCCTGATTGTGACATGGGTATTGATTCTAAACGGGTTGCCGGTTAACCAGAATCGCCGTACCTAAGGACAGAGCTCAAAAAAAGGCGACAGAAACCTAATTGACGGGAAAAAAGGCGACGACCGAGCTGAAGGATTTTGGAAGCTCCGACCACGCGTTTTCGGTTGAGCACACAGCCGTTTCCCCAAGGGCAGCGCAAAGAAGTGGCGCGCGACGAGCGACAAAGAAGAAAAGATAACGCAGAGGCGCAGAGGGCTCAAAGATTCGCGGAGAATTCCGCGAGCCACCTTGAAGGCGAAGCAGGATAGAAGAACACGGCTTAGCGGATCAGGACTCGGAGAGGATGCGCTTGTAGTAGGCCTCGTACACGGGGATGACGTCGTTGGAGCAGAATTTTTTCTTTGCGTTAATGCGAGCGATTTTGCCCATTTCGCGGCCACGGTCGGGGCGGCACAGGATTTCGATGGCGTAGCGCACCGCCGCTTGCACATCGCCCGGCTCCACCAAATAACCATCCACACCGTGCTCGACGACTTCGGGCATGCCGCCGGCGTTTGTGCCGATGACAGGAACTTCGCAGGCCATGGCTTCCAGCGCGGCGAGACCGAAGGACTCGAGCTGCGAAGGAAGCAGGAAAAGGTCGGCGGCGGCTAGCTTTTCGTAGACGGCATCCTGCTTGCCGAGAAAAAACACGTCCTTTTGCAACTTGTTCTTGCGAACTAGATATTCCGCGGCGCCGCGGTCGGGACCATCGCCGATCAACACCAGCTTGGCGGCCATTTTGGCGCGCACTAAAGCGAAGATTTCGACGGCGTCCGCGAGACGCTTCACGGGGCGAAAGTTTGAGAGATGCATGAGAATGGGCTCGCCGTTCGGCGCCCATTGCCGGGCGAGGCCCTTGTCCGCCGCGCGGCTGTAGAGATCGCAGTTGACGAAATTCGGAATGACTTCGATGGGGCGCTTGATGTCGAACTCTTTCAGAGTTTGACCCAGCAGATAGCGCGAAATCGAAGTGACGCCGTCGCTTTGCTCGATGGAAAATTTGGTGATGGGGAGATAGCTGCGGTTGCTGCCGACCAGCGTGATGTCCGTGCCGTGAAGGGTGGTGATGAACGGCAGGCGGCGCGGTGCCGCCATCGAGCGCGCGAGCAGCGCGCTGACGGAATGCGGAATGGCGTAATGGACGTGGAGAAGATCAAGAGATTCCGATTCGAAAACTTCAAGCATTTTCGTGGCCAGCGCCAGCGTGTACGGGGGGTGATCGAAAAGCGGGTAAGTCACGACCTCTACTTCGTGAAAATGAATGCGGTCGGCATTCGGGTTCAGGCGAATGGGCGGGGCGTAGCTGATGAAGTGGACCTCGTGCCCGCGAGCGGCCAGCTCGATGCCAAGCTCGGTGGCCACGACGCCGGAGCCGCCGTAAGTGGGGTAGCAAGTGATGCCGATGCGCATGCGATGCGTTATAAGTCCGTTGTAAGTTCTAAGTGCTAAACAAAACAAACCCAAAAACGTTGCTGATTGTTCTAGCTTTCGCTATGTGGCCCGTTCCAGCCCCAGTTTCAGTTCTAAGTCAGAGAAAAGTCTCTTTAACGGAAACAGTCGGCGTTCACCTTGCCACGTTCGTCCTAAACTGCCTTGCGAAGCCCGCGGCTGCAGGTTTGCGAGTTGCAGCAACTGAATGCTAGAGTCACGGGAACCAGGCGGGACAAGTTCCGGTGGCGCGGCATTCGATTTAGACTCCTATTAGACGTTTGGCAGAGGAGAATCGTGACACGGCTTGCAGGCAAAGTGGCCTTGATCACCGGTGGCGGAACCGGCATTGGCCGAGCCATCGCGCTGGCCTTTGCCCGCGAAGGCGCGAACGTGACGCTGGCGGGCCGCAGACTGGAGAAGCTGAAAGAGGTTGCCGGCGAGGTTGAGAAGCAGGGCGGCGCGACGTTGCCGGTCGTGTGCGACGTGGTCCGCGCGAAAGATGCCGACCGCGCTGTAAGCGAGACCGCGAGAAAATTTGGCAAGCTCAACGTGCTAGTGAACAACGCTGGCACGCTCAGCGTTTCGACCGTGGACACCGTCAGCGAAGAAGACTGGGACCGCGTGATGACGGTGAACGTGAAAGGGCCGTTTCTGATGTCGCGCGCGGCGCTGAAGGAGTTTCGCAAGGCTGGCGGCGGCGCCATCGTGAACATCGGCTCCGTGTTGGGGCTGGTGGCGATGAAGGATCGCGCCGCCTATTGCGCCTCCAAGGGCGGCGTAACGATGCTGACGAAGGCGATGGCTCTCGACCATGCACACGAAAATGTGCGCGTGAATTGTATTTGCCCCTCCATCGTCGAAACGGACTTGGTGAAAGGATTGTTCAACGACAGCGAACAAGGCCGAAGGTTAAGGGAGTCGCGCATGGGAACGATTCCTTTGGGCCGTTTTGGCAAGCCCGCCGACGTGGCGGAGTTGGCCGTGTTCCTGGCGTCGGAGGAATCGTCTTGGCTGACCGGCGCGGCGATTCCCCTGGATGGAGGCCTGACCGCTTTTTGAAGCCTCGGTTCTCAGCCATGAAGGCGAAGCCAAAACAAAAATCCGCGGAAGAGCGCTGGGCCACGGAGCTGGTGCGCGAGCGCATGAAAGAAAGCCAGGTAATCACGCATCTCGGCTTCGACGTGGAAAAAGTAGAAAAAGGCCGCGCCGTTTTTTTCTTGGACGTTCGCGCGCACCACAAACAGATTCACGGTGTGGTGCATGGAGGAATTCTCGCGGCGCTGGCCGACACAACCGCCGCAATCGCCGCTTACACCGTCGTTCCACGGGGAACCGAAATAGCCACGGTCGAACTGAAGATCAATTACTTGGAACCCGTACCTGGTGGACGCATTAGAGCGGACGCGCGCGTCCTGCGCGCCGGAAGAAATTTTGTGGTGTCCGAATGCGAGATCTGGAATGAGGATAAATCACTGGCAGCAAAGGCGCTGCTCACGTTTGGAGCAGCCGCCGGACACGCGATCCAGCAAAAGCAGGAACCGCCGCAATAGCAGAATTACTCGTCGCCGCCCTGCGCGGATTCCTCTCCATCCTTATATACGTATTTGATGACGCGCTTGAAAATGAGCAGGTTCGGGCTACCTTGCCGGGTGAGCTTGATGCAATCGCGGTCATACCACTCGACCGTCCCGCGAAGCACCTCGCCGTCTTCAAGAACGACGGCCATCGGCGTGTGCGACTGCATTTGCTTGACCCAGTAGAAGTTTTCAGCATGCGTGACTTCTGGTGGAGCCGGCTTTTTGCTTGGCACCGGGCCATTGTGGGGAGGGCGCGGCGCGCTTGGCTCTTTCACGTCGGGAAACCCCGGACGAAACATACGACGATTCACCATGACTGCTCCTTTAGAACACCTCAGGGGTGGAATGACTGTTCTTAAGATGCGCGCGCAACGCGTTAGGTTTCAGTGCACGCGATTTCTCTGCGCAGATACTATCGATTATCCGAGAAAAATCAAGGGCGGCGTTCGGAGCTGCTCGTTGGCGCCTGCGCGAGGGAGGCCGCAAGGGCATCGAGGCCAAGCTGGCGGTTCAAATTGCGGCGCGCCCCGGCATAAAGCTCGTCAAAACCGGCGATGGCGCGAACTACCCATGTCGAATCAATGGATTTACTGAGCGCTTCCAGCTCTTTCGCGAGATTGGCGTTGCGGAGAACGGGCTCCTTCACTTTGGACGTCAGCTCCAGAAGGTCGGTGAGCAGTCCGTAAAACACCCCAATCTGCTCTTCAAAAGAAGACTCGCGGTTCTTTGCGAGAGCCGCCGTGTCCGCGAACAGTTGCGCGAAGCCTTGGCCCCGGGCCGCTCGCTCCAGGATGCGCAGGGCGTTCTTGCGGCTTTGTGCGGCGGCGGCCACGTCCATCTCGATGGCCAGCCCCGGGCTTCCTTCGGCGAGTTGCGCCGCCAGCTTGATGTCCGTGGCCTCATGATCGGTCTTTTCTTTCAGGATTTTCTCCACCACCGCTTGCGGCAGCGGCGCAAAATGGAACTGCAGGCACCGCGAGACGATGGTTGGCAGAAGCGCGTAAGGCGAAGGCGCCGTGAGGATGAGCGTGGCTGAACCGGGCGGCTCCTCGAGAATTTTCAGAAAAACATTGGCTACGTCCCAGCGCATCGTTTCGGCGCCGTCAAGGATAAATACGCGGTGTCGGCCCATCGGCTGGAAATACGCGGCGCGCTGCACGGCCCGCAGTTGGCCAATCCGCAGCATCGGCCGGACAACCGGGTTTTTCAGCCGAACCGGATCGGGGACGAGCGCCCAAACGTCCGGATGCGACGGGAGGATCAGCGGTACGCGCTCGACCGTAGCGGCATCGGCGCTCTCGCCCCGTTCTACTAGTCCCTGCTCGATCAGTTTCTGCGGCTCCGCGAGCAGGGAAATGCGCTGGCAAGTCGCGCACTCGCCGCAGAAGTCGTCGGTCAGGCGCTCGCAATTGGCCGCCTGCGCAAACATCCGCGCCAGTGTGAATTTCCCCACCCCACGCGGGCCGGTGAAAAGCAAGGCGTGCGGCACGCGCCCGCTGCTGAGCGCGCCGCGCAGCGCCGCGACGATGCGTTCGTTGCCGAGAAACTCGGAGAAGCCCATCAGCGCCCGCCTGCGCGAAAAACTTGCGATGTCATCAGTACGGTTCCCAGAGCCTCTTTGGCGATGTCTTCCGCGGCGCGCATCTGATTGCGCTTCGAATCAACGCATTCGATCGTATTCCAGTTCGGCCGCTTCGAAAGCGCATCATACATTTGCGCCGCGTCTTCCAGATGCCGCAGGCTCGCCTCCTGCAAATCCTTTTGCGCGGAAGTATAGCTGCGCGCCGATTTCAGCGCGACCAGCTTCTGCGCTTCCCCTGGCGGCACGCGAAGATAGAGGACCAAATCTTCCCGCGGAAGCCCGTAAATGCCGTATTCGAGATGCTCGATCCATTCCACGAAGACCGAGCGCTTTTCGGGAGCGACGCGCGCGGTTTGATGCGCCAGATTCGAGGCGATGTAGCGATCGGCGAGAACAATTTGGCCGTTGCTCAGAGCTTCTTCGAGCTTAGGCTTGGATTCGAAGCGGTCGCCCGCATAAAGCAGCGCGCTGAAATGCGGATCGACGCTTTCCAACGCGCCAAGTTCACCGTTCAGAAACTGGCCGACCATCTTGCCGAACCCGGAATCGTATTGCGGAAAGCCGGTCGCATAAACGGAGTGGCCTTGCGCGCGCAGGGAGTGAGTCAGCAGTTCGACTTGCGTGCGCTTGCCGCTGCCATCGATTCCCTCGATGGCGATGAGTTTTCCGCGAGTCGGCATAGTGGTGTAACCGCGTATCTTGAAGCGGTCGAGGCCAGTCTAACTGGAGAGAGGCCGCGCCGCAATGCGACGCGTGTTACGATTCGAATGGGAACATGACGGAAACCTCCATTCGCGCAAACTTGACTCGAATCCAGGAAAGAATTGCTGCTGCCGCTGCCCGCTCTGGCCGCCGCCCCGAGGACATCACCCTCATTGGCGTCTCGAAAACCCATCCTGCCATCGCCATTCAGGAAGCGTATCAGGCAGGTGTGCGGCACTTCGGCGAGAACCGCGTGCAAGAGTGGGAAGTGAAGCGCGTCGGCACTAACAATTTGGCCGCCACGTGGCACCTCATCGGTCATTTGCAAAGCAATAAAGCGGCGAAAGCGGCCAAGTTGTTTCACACCGTAGATTCCCTGGACGACGTTGCGGTTGCACAGAAGTTGGATCGAGCTAGAAGGGAAACCGGTGCCCAGGGCAAACTGCGTGTGCTCATCGAAATGCGTGTCGCGCAGGAAGAAACGAAAAGTGGTGTCGAAATCGCGGCGGTTCCGGAGCTGGCGGAAAAAATCTCCGTGCTGCCGCAGTTGGATCTCGCCGGTTTGATGTGCATTCCGCCGTATTTGCTGGAGGCGGAACAGGTGCGTCCTTATTTCCGCCGTTTGCGCGAACTGCGTGATGATTTGAAGACCAAGCTCGGGCTGCCGATGCTCGTTTTGTCTATGGGGATGTCTCACGACTTCGAAGTGGCCATCGAAGAGGGCGCGACGGAAGTGCGCGTGGGCACGGCGCTGTTCGGAACCCGCGCGGCGCTTCCCGCGAAACATTAATGGAGAGGTTTTTGCAATGGCCACGTTATTCACCCCGCTTCGATTGCGGGAAATCGAACTGAAAAACAGAATCGTCGTTTCGCCCATGTGCGAATACTCGGCGGTGGACGGTCATCCGCAGCCCTGGCACTTCGTGCACTTGGGGAGCCGTGCCGTGGGAGGTGCGGCGCTCGTTTTCACGGAGGCTACTGCTGTGGAGGCTCGCGGCAGGATTTCGCCCGCCGATACCGGCATGTATCTCGATTCCCATGTGGAATCGTGGCGGCCCATCGTCGAATTCATGCGCAAACAAGGAGCCGTTCCCGGCATGCAACTGGCCCATTCAGGCCGCAAGGGAAGTACCGCGCCGCCGTGGCTCGGTGGCAAAAAGGTTCCGCCCGAGGAGGGAGGATGGGAGCCCGTTGCGCCGAGCGCAGAACCTTTTCAGCAGGACTATCCCATGCCGCGCGCGCTCAAGGCGATTGACATCCGCGAGATCGTCGACGCATTTCGAAGAGCGGCCGAACGCGCGTTCGCGGCCGGGTTTGAAGTGTTGGAAATTCATTCCGCCCATGGTTACCTGCTGCACGAATTTCTTTCTCCGCTGAGCAACTTCCGGCAGGACGAATTTGGCGGCAGCTTCGAGAATCGCATCCGCGTTGTTCTCCAGGTAGCGGAGGCGGTGCGCCAGGTTTGGCCGGCTAGATGGCCTCTGTTCGTTCGAGTGTCTGCCACCGATTGGAAGGAAGGCGGTTGGGATCTCGCGCAAACCATCGATCTGAGCAAGCGCTTGAAGCCGCTTGGCGTGGACCTGATCGATGCGTCCAGCGGCGGCCTGGTGCCGGGAGTGCAGATTCCCGTCGGGCCCGGTTATCAAGTCGGATTCGCGGAGCAGATTCGCAAGCAGGCGGGGGTGGCCACCGGTGCGGTCGGCATGATCACCGAACCGCGGCAGGCGGACTCGATTCTGAAGGAGGGAAAAGCAGACTTGGTGATTCTCGCGCGCGAACTCTTGCGCGATCCCTATTGGCCACGCCGCGCCGCGCAGATGCTGGGCGAAAAAATCAAGCCGCCCGTCCAATACGAGCGCGCCTGGTAGTTCGCCCGCGCTTGAAACACCATATAAATAAATGTAGCAGACCGCGCTTGGCGTTTTTGTGTTCCAATTTGCGTGGCTCTTGCCTATGCGCCTGCGAATGCTCAAGTCCAAACCGTTCAAACGGCTCCTAGCCGGGCAGGGAACTTGCTCCTCGAACCACAATCACCGCCGACCCGGCCCTCACCGCGCCCGAGGCGCACCAGCATTGAGGCTGTGCGCCTTCTTCCAGTCCCCAACATCCAACTCCCAAGCCCCAGAATCCTCGGCACTTAGATTCACCTTGATGGAATTTGCTTTTATGGCAAAATGAGTTTGGGCTGGTCGGCGCAATGTCCACCGTGTCCGGCCCTGCCCGTTCCTTATTTCCTTCTCTCACAGACCACAAATCGCCTTCAGAGGTGCAATGTTAGACATTCAAGAGCGGAGCGATGCTGTGATTCTTTCTGTCCGCGTCCAGACACGCGCAAGCACCGATGAAGTTGCCGGGGAAATGGCCGGCGCCCTGAAGGTGCGGCTGCAGGCTCCGCCCGTCGAGAACCGCGCCAATGACGCGCTCATCGAGTTCCTGGCGCAACTTTTGAAAACCCCCAAATCGGCTGTTAGAATTCTCAGCGGCGATCGCAGCCGCACGAAACGCATCGAGATTCGCGGAGTGACTCAGCAACAGATTCAAGCGCTGTTGTCCAAGGAAGCCTAGCCGATGTCTGCAAACATACCAGGCATTCAAAATGACTTGCGCGCCGCCAAACTTGATGGCTGGCTGTTTTACGATTTTCGCGGGCGCGATCCCATTGCGCAGAACATTTTGAAACTGCCCAACGGCATGCGCACGCGCCGCTGGTATTACTTCGTGCCTGCCAAAGGCGAACCCAAAAAATTAGTTCATAAGATCGAATCGCAATCGCTCGCCGCATTGCCGGGCGGCACACTGTACTACGCTGGGCAGGACGAACTGCACAAAAATCTCAAGAAAATGTTGGGCCGCGCGAAGAAAGTGGCGATGCAGTATTCGCCAAAGAACGAGATTCCTTACGTGGCGATGGTGGATGCGGGAACCGTGGAGCTGGTGCGCGGCGCCGGGGCAAAAGTGGTGAGCTCTGCCGATCTGGTGCAGAAATACGAGGCTTGTTGGACCGCGGAGCAAAAGGAGTCGCATTTTTCCGCAGGCGTCATTATCGACCGCATAGTGCGTGGAGCGTTTGAGTACGCGGCGAATTGCGTTCGCGAGAAAAAGCAGCTGACGGAATACGATCTCAAGCAGTGGATTTTGAAGGAGTTTGAAGCCGCCGGAATCTGGGCGGAAGAAGGCCCGGACATCGCCGTAAATGCCCATGCGAGCGATCCACACTATGGTCCCACCGCCGAATCCTCGGCGCCCGTCCGCGAAGGCGACTTGCTGCTCCTGGACGTATGGGGAAAGAAGAAAACTCCCGGAAGCGTTTATTATGACGTGACCTGGATGGGCTACCTGGGCGCCAAAGTGCCCGAAAAATATGCGAAGATTTTTGCCGTGGTGCGCAAAGCACGCGACGCGGCTTTAGACTTGATTCGCACGCATGTCGCAAAAGAGAAACCGCTACAAGGCTGGCAAGTGGACAAAACGGCGCGTGCGGTGATCGAAAAGGCCGGGTACGGGAAATATTTCTTTCATCGCACTGGCCACAGCATCGGAGAAAAGGTTCACGGAAACGGCGTGAATATGGACGGACTGGAAACCCACGACGTACGGCACCTGATTCCGCATACTTGCAATTCCGTCGAACCAGGAATTTATTTGCCGGAATTTGGCGTGCGCAGCGAAGTGAATGTCTACATCGATGAAAAGGAAGCGGGCGTCACCGGCGCGGTGCAAAACGAAATTCTGCCTCTGCTGGCGTAGTTGAGCGGACAATCTTGCACGAGGAAGGAAGTAGCATGGCCGAGGAAACAGCCCAACCACCGGCTCCAGTAGAAGAAACTTCTGTCGTAACTCCGTTGCGCGGTTTGAGCCGCGAGCGCATTGCTCTCCTGATTGCGGTGGCGGGTTGGTTGGTGCCCGGGCTGGGTCATGCGCTACAAAAAATGTGGGGCCGCGCCGTCGTCTGTTTTCTGACCGTCGGTGTGCTGGTATGGGTCGGAGCAGGGATGCGCGGAAATCTTTTCAATTCGCGAGGGAATGACGCCTTCGATTCGCTGGGCTACTTCGCCGATTTGGGCACCGGCGGTTTTTATTTGGTGGCCAGGTCGCTGGAGACGAACGGGCCCGACGTTTCGCACGCCGACGGCGACTACGGAACAAGATTCCTGGCCACGGCCGGCGTCTTCAATTTATTGGCAGCGCTACATGCTTTTGAAGCGGCGCGGGGACGCAAAGCATGATGGTCCTGACAACCATAGCGAAAACATTGATGGCCACGATTACAGCGATCGCGCTGCTGGCTTTGAAGCTCACTCACTTGCAGGCCCTCACGATCTTCGCTGTAGTGATTTCGATTGCCTTTGGATTCCTGGGGCGGCGCCGGCCCGTGGACCGCCTGAAATACATTTTGTGGACGCTGTTTCTTTTTTTGTTGGTGGCCGTGGGAATCGGCTGGGCGATGTATCCTTTTTCTCACTGAGCGTCGCGCGCCGAGAACAGGTTCTACCTTTCGGCCCTGGTTGTCGTGGCAGCACTGCGGGGGCACAGGTTGAGCATTTTGTTCTTTCGTGTCGAACTTCTTGCGTTGAGCAACGACTCGCGCGTCAGTCGAAACTCTCGCGTGGAGAGGGACCCTGGTTTCGCGCAGGAATTAACAGTGTTTTTCAGCGGGTGCTATTGTCGTTAAAGCAGGGGATGCTGCCTTTGTCGTTACGAATGGGACGTACCCTGCCTGGAAACGATTGCCTCGCCGAGGTAGCTCAGTGGTAGAGCAGCCGATTCGCAATCGCTCCTACAACCACGCAAACAAAGGACCTATATTGGAAACAGAGGCACTTAAGTACTCGTCAGTGCCCATCATTTAGCAACGTTTTCTGGCAGTCGATTGAGGTGGGACGCCAATAAACCGCTAATATAATATTAATAAAAAACCGTGCGCTCATACACAAACTAAAATACCACAGGCCGCGCCGTTTGTCCTGGCAACGGCACAGATCGAAACAGCTCCCTCAAGCGTGGACAAGTTGATTGACGCGCTTGACGTGAATCTGCTTTTCGCGTTTGCGAGCCTGGGCGATATCGTAAGAAGCCTGCATCCGCATGAGCGTGTCCATCTTCACGCCAAAAGCTTTTTCGATGCGGAGCGCCATATCTCCCGAAAGATCGGCTTTGCCGTTGAGCAGACTCGATAGGGCCGGGCGAGACACATGAAGTGCGACTGCGGCCGCGGTTACTGAAAGGCCGGCGGGCTCGATGATCTCGGTGCGAATGAAATCGCCAGGATGGGGCGGGTTCTTCATCGGCATGGTTCTCTCCTTTCGTCTCAGTGGTAGTCTTCCAAATTCAAATCGCAGATTTCCTGCTCTGCGGTATCGATGCGAAACGTTAAGCGCCGGTTGCGTGTAACGCTGAGGCTCCAAGTCCCTTTGCGGCCGCCCGTCAGCGTGTGTACTTTCCAAGACGCGAGAGCACGAAGCTCTTCCGGCTCTTGCATGTCGTCGAGAAACGCCAACATCTTGCGGAGTTTGTCCACAGTGTCGGGCGGTACGCCTTTAGCGTTGTCCTCCGCGTAGAGCCGTTTCAGGCCCTTATGGACGATGGTCCGTATTTTCACGCAAAGCCGAGTGTAGCCTGTAACTTAACACTTATCAAGGCGAGTCGCCCTCGATCCGGTACAATATCAAGCCCTTCGCGCAGTAGAACGCTGGAAAAGCGCCATCAATTCCTCAAGGAGCCTTCTCTAAGAACTCGCGAAGTCTTTGAACGTTGACGCTGCCGAGGAACCACCCCTGATTGTTTAAGGGACGCCAATCCGGCAGATGCCGAACCCAAACATGTTCTCCTCGTGTTATCGGCGCCCCTGTTACAAGCAGATACGATTTGCCCTCGGCGGTGAATTCAACCTGATTAGATCCATGCCGAACAGCGACCTCGGCTCCTTCCTCAAATGGAACAGGGGAAAAAATGAACAGCCCTTCCCTAGGTATGTGCAGTATCGCGCCGTCATCCCCTTCGTCTGGTATGGCCATCGCACCCGCCATGTTGGCCAGCATCTGATTGCCGCGAATGAGCACCGGAGACAGAATACGAAATTCGGCCTCGCCGGGGTCGAGAGCTTCCCGAGGGTTCGATGCCATGACTGGCATGTGGTCCAGTAATTCTCCGGACACTTCCACGGTTCCGAACTCCGCGACCGCGACTTTCAGCTTCTTGTCGGGCTCCAACCAGTACTCCTGCTCTGGAATCCCATCGAACATCCGGAATTCAAACTTATGTATATACTGGCGTTGCATGACGGCTGCAGATGTGAAATTCGTTTTAATCCCCAGTTGGACGCGTTCACTCTCCTTACGAATGAACCGCGCGGAAACGGCGAGCTCACCTGGCAAGTTAGCACCAAAAAAGGCACATGAGTCGGTCCCGCGATCCGTTCTGAGAGCGCAATCCCAGGCCTTGTCCCCTTGGGGAATCTTAAACGACAGCAACAACACCGGGCCGTTTCCACCTGGACGCGCCTTCACCAGCGCGAGCCCTCCCGAAAGCGCAAAAATCGCGATCAGCATGAGCGCGAACGCAAACCTTGGTATGCGCATGGTTCCCCTCCATTTCCTCAGCCAATTTGTGGCAGCGGCTGGTTTCGCCAGTCTCCATCGCCCTTCGGGTATTGCTTGTGCCGAAGCAGCGCTCGCCATGCCGCGCAGCTCTGCGCCTATCTCCGCGTACTCGTTCAGGCGGACACGGCACTCTTCGCAATCCGAGAGGTGCGCCGCCGCCTCCCGCGAAATGGGCTCTCCATCAAACCGCGCGGAAAGGCATTCCGCGGCTTCAGCACAATTCATTTCTTGCTCCTTGCTTCGCTGCCGCGGGAGCGCCAAATCCTTCGCAGCTCCTCTCTCGCAGCAAATAATCTCGACTTCACCGTGCCTACGGGAATCTGCAGAATCGCCGCAAGCTCCGCATACGACTGCCCTTCGACCTCGCGCAGCCACAAAAGCGACCGCTGCTCTTCATCCAACCGCGCGAAAGCATCCCCAATCGCCGAAAAGCTCGCCGCGGCTTCCGCGGCTTCTTCTCTACGCTCATCGCGTTGCTCTTCGTCAACGCGCTGCCTCTTTCGCCACCAGTCCGCCGCGCGCTTCCGCCCAATTCCGAAAACGTACGCGCGAAGCGACCCTAGCTCCGGCCGGAAGCCGTTGGGCGATTTCCAAACCTGCGTGAACGTCTCCTGCATCACGTCCTCGGCGGCTTGCGGGCTCCCTACGATCTGCCTCAGGAAGCCGCAAAGCCGCGCCGCATTGTCGCGATAGAGCGTCTCGAAGGCGCTCGCATCACGGCCCCGAATCCGTTCCCATAGCTCGTGGTCGCCCGCCACGTGTGCTCCCATTACGTTATTCGTTACGCTGGGCTGAAAAGTTCACTCGCGCAATAAGAATTTCCAAAAAAAGAAGAAACCAAACAGGAACGTACACTGATCCCCTGTCTGTCTATTCACTGCTCCGCAAAAAGGTTTGCCGGGAAAGGTTACAAGGTTGCAGTCAAGGAGTGCTCGTCAGGAGTTCGATGACGGAGAATCCCGCAGCGCTTGCCGCCTTTGCGAGCCGTTGATCCGCGCAAATGAACGTCCGCTTTGAGGGGCGTTCGGCGCACCACACCAGGGACGCTGAAAGCTGCAAGCTATCTGCCGCCCGCAGGGAATACTTGTCCAGCGATAGCATCGCCAAGGCACGAACTCGATCTTCTGGAAGAATCTCGCACCATGTGCCGCTCATCTGCTGCAGGCGTCGCACGGCATTAGCTTTGTCAAGGTCCGAAATCTCACTGGCGTGATGAAGGCGGCTGATAGCGCTGTAAACTTCAAGGAAACTTCCCCACCACACCACCTGCCGAAACCTCCGTTGGTACGAGCGAGCTTGAGGCGTCCTCGTTTCATGGATGCACAGAGGGACCAGGGCACTGGCATCCCAGAACCCGACCTCTTGGCTCACCATCCTTCTTCCCTGTCGGCCAGAAGCGCTTCTATCGCTTTGTTACCAGGGACTCGTGGCATCGGCATCTTCCAAAACTTCTTCAAATCAAGCCGCCGCTTGGGGAGCCGCATCTTCCCCTGGGCCACCAATAAGAGCTCCTGATCGTCGGCACTCTCAGCAGAAAAAGGAACGATTTTGGCAACCGGAAGATTCCGGTCGCGAACCACGATTTCTTCGCCTGCTTTGGCAAAGGAAAGATACTTGCTGAGCTGATTCTTCAATTTGGCCACATTCACGCTGCGCATTGGGGTTCCCACTCTTATGGCTATTATAGCCATGAAGGATGGAAAAAGAAAAGTCTCTGCGCACCCTGTCAATATGGGCACGCGTGATTTCAGTTTCCCTTCTCCGGCAAACACGCAAGCCCAGCGCGCATCGCCTTTACAATGGGCTCATGGCCCAGGCATCCAAAGTCGGCACCATCCTTCTGATCGTTTTCGCCCTGCCTTTCGTGGGCGGAGGCGTCTTCTTCCTCTACGCGCTGACCGTCTCGAGTCAGAACTTCAAGCCCACGAACCTCGCTGTCAGCTTCGTCATAGCGTCTTTTTTTGTTTTCGTCGGCTTGGGAGATGCAGGCGGACAAAGGGGTCGAGAACGAGCAGACGCGGCGCCAGGCGGCGCACGGTCTCGGCTAAGCGTTGCTGATCAGCCAGGAGATCCAAGCGCACCGTGGGTGCGGTGATGACGTCGATGGGCAGCGCGGCGAGAGCCAGACCACGATGGCGACAGAGGCCGAGGAGTCGAGCTTTCATCAACGGCGCCGCATCTTCGGCCATGTAGAGCAACACGCCCCCGGCGTCCCGCACGGGAAAGGTGTCCAGACAGGGCGTGCCGCTGGCCACCGACACAGCCAAATCCAAGCCGAGCCAGCTCTTACAGCTCTTCGGTAAACCACCAATGGTTCCGACGCCGCCATGAATCCAGAGCGGCTCAATCAGCCAGGCGAGAAGGTAGATGTGGAAGGCGCTATCGAATCGGGCGGGCGAGGCCGCAAGACCATCGAACACACAGTGATCGGCGCGGGAGCCGGAGCGTTACTGGGCGGAATCTTTGGCGGCGGCAAAGGCGCAGGGATCGGTTCAGTGATCGGCGGCGCCGGTGGGCTAGGAACCACGGCTTTCCACGGACGTCAGAAGATCACTCTGAACAACGGTCAGGAAATGCTGATTCGTATCACGGGGCGCTGATCCACTGCGCCTCTTCGTTGTGCAAGTCAGCAGGCGGACTGTCTTTGGAAATTATGCTAAATTGTCTATTCGCTTAGTTGAGATCTCAAGGAGGAACCATGTCACTCAGTCTCTTTAAGAGGGTGGGTTTTCGAGTAGTCCTAGCTCTCGTTGCCATGTGCTGTGTCGCAGCTGCTCAGGCCGCACAGGTTTCAACAAACGTCATTACCGGCACTATTGAAAAAGTCGATTCCGGCGCGAAGACAATTGCAGTGAAGACTGCCGACGACACCGTCGAAACGGTGAAGTTCACTGAGCAGACGACTGTTCACGGCCTCAAAGATGCAGCAAAGGGAGCTGATCTCGCCGGCAAAGAAGGCAGCCATGTGATCGTTCACACTGTAGGAGAGGGTGCCGACAAGACGGCTCATTCGGTCGAATGGGTCGGCGACAAGACAGTCCATACGACTGAAGGTACCGTGGAGGATGTGGGTAAGGGCTCCAAGACGGTTGCCGTAAAGACTGCCGATGGCACGAAGGAAACCTTTGTCGTTGCTGGTCATGCCACGGTTGACACCGGTAAGGATGTAGCGCTCTACTCTGCACGAGGCGCCAAGAAAGGCGAGCACGTGACCGTGTACTTCACCGAAGAAGCAGGGAAGAAAATCGCTCACGTGTTCAAACACCTCTAGCAACATGATCATCGCCCGCGTGAATGGCGGCCATGATCGACGAGTGATCGCTCAGTTTTATGTCCGCATTGTTCCGGCGTTGACTATGATACCCATTATGGGTATCATAGACCCCAGAATGGGTATTATACACGCTCCAAATGCGATCGGTGAAGCGCTATATGGACGTACCCGACAGGCGGTGCTGCGCTTGTTCTTTGGGCAGCCGGATCGCCGATTCCTGCAAAAGGAGGTCATTCAGCGCATCGGATTGGGATCCGGGGCCGTGCAACGTGAGTTAGAGCGGCTTTCGAGAGCCGAGCTACTCGTCCGAACTGTTGAAGGGCGACAAACCTATTTTCAGGCAAATCCTC
>QHYK01000081.1 GCA_003224085.1 Acidobacteriota bacterium
GCTTCGCGAAAATATCCATTCCTACTGAATCCGCACGGTGGCCCGACCGGGGCATCCTTGCTGACGTTCAACCCGACAGAGCAGATTCTGGCGGCCAACGGCTATTTGGTGCTCGAACCGAATTTCCGTGGTTCGACGGGACGCGGAGAAAAATTCGCCGGCGCAAACCAGAACGATTGGGGCGACGGCGATTACAAAGATGACCTGAGCGGCGTGCAAGCGATGGTGGACAAAGGCTGGGCGGATGCCGAGCGGCTCGGAGCGTTTGGCTGGTCGTACGGCGGCTACATGACCATGTGGATGGACACGCAAACGGCTCGCTTCAAGGCCATCTCACCGGGGGCGGGATTGCCGGACCTCTATTCCATGTATTCGCAGACCGATATTCACCGCTACATGACCATGTTTTTCAACAACAAGGCGCCGTGGGACAATTTCCAGGAGTATTGGGACCACTCGCCGACGAAATATGTGGCGAATGTGAAGACGCCGACGATGATCCTGCACGGGCAATCGGATACGCGCGTGCCGATTCCGCAGGCGGAAGAATCTTATCGCGCGCTGTATGAACGGCACGTGCCCGTAGAATACGTGACCTACACGAGGGAGAACCACGGTTTCGTCGAACCGAGGCATATTCAGGATCGCTGGCAACGTTACCTGGTGTTCTTTGGGAAATATCTGAACAATCCACCGAAGACCGAGCCAAAAGAGGTTGTGGAGCAATTGAGCAAGGATTTGCCTTAGCGTCGGCCTTAGCTTTTCGCCGCATCCCTTCTTCGTCGGTAGTTATCCTGCGTCTCAGGCAATAGCATTAATGCGGCTGTGCAGGACTCGCGGCAGCGGACGTTGGTCCGGACACGCTCTTCGCCGGCTGAAAAGAAGCGCGCTTCAGGTACATGTCACCGTCAATGTACGCGGTGATTTCTGTCCCCTGCGAAAAGACAACTTCCTTGCCGTGGGCAAGGGGCATGATCGTCCCCGCCGTGGAATTGTTTCCCGTGGCCTCCTGATAAGAACGCGCTGCGGCTCTTTCATTGTCGGCGAGACGAACGTATTTGACCTTAAGCCCCAGTTTCCCGCCCTTGCCCATGCGTCTCTTGGGCTCGGCTTCCGTCACTTCGGCGCCCGCGGGCGCGCCGCTGCGAATCAAGCACAGGCCATCGACCAGAACGTCTTCCACAACCACGAGGTCCACAGTGTCGCCGACATGGGCGGTCTCCGAAGAAACGGTCTTGCTGAGTTTCAGGCGGATGGGTGTGTTAATCGGCAGCGTGAGATCGAAACCGGCAGGAGCCGAGTTTGTTGGCGCAGGTGAGGCGGCCGGTTTGTCATAGGCCGTGCGAGGCCGCGTGGTTTGCGGCGTCGTGAGAAGCGGCGCCGTTGGACCGGGCTTGTCTTTCAGCAGGACCAAGGTCCCTTCCCCGACATATCCGGTTTCGCCGCTGGCCGTTCGCACCGCGAAAAAGCCTTGATAACGCCCGGTAACCTCGACTTGTTCGCCGCACTGCAGAGTCCGCATCACATCCATCGTGGTCATAGAGGTGTAGAGGTACGTGTAGCTGTCCTGGCGCGCGCACGCAATCTGACCGCGATGCTGGGCGCTTGCCAAAGCTGGAAAGAAAAGAACGAAGGCTGCTAGAAAAGACTTGGCGTTCCTTCTCATGAAGCACCTCACCGGCCCACACCCAGAAACGTTGACGTTACCCTTCTATTCCAGCGCACCCTCGTGTCCGTGAAAAGCACCAGGACGCGTCTCTTTGCACAAAAAGGTACGACCGCGCGGAAAGATTGCGCCTGCCAATCCGCGCATCAGGTTCCCTGTTCCAAAGCGAAACCACTAACCCGTGATGGCACAACCTTCCCAAGCCTCCTCTTTCTCGCCTCTTCTGCAAAAGCACATCCTCTGACATTTCAATGCATTGCGAACAAAGCAACAGGACATGGCGTAGCGCGTGCAAGAACCAACAAGAAGGCTATAATTAGGTCGCGAAGTCTGTCTGTTTCAATCGGGAACAATGCTGTAGCCATTGAGTTTTGAAAGAACAACGACCGAAACAGGTAACCCTTGCAACTGCTCAACACAAAACCTGCGGGACAGCCTCGGGACGCGCAAGCAAAGAGGCTCCACGCTAGTTTCCACCGTATTGAGCGACGGGAATGGTGGCTCTGGGCCGCCGCCTTCTTGATTACCTTGCTTCTGACGGGCGCGCTGGCCTCCTTCTTGCTACCTGGCGCTTACCTTCACCAGGACTTCTACGCGCAGCACATGGTGTCGCAGGCCATGCGCGGCTTGGTGGGCCTCGTATTTCTCTTCGACCTCTACACCATCTATCAACATCTTTTGATTCATCGCATCCGCATGGAGCTGGTAAAGCGGGAAGAGCTGTTTCACCTGATCAGCGAGAACGCCGCGGACATGATTGCAGTCGTGGACACGCAAGGGAAACGGCTCTTTAACAGCCTCTCTTATCAAAGAGTCCTAGGATATTCGCCCGAGGAGTTGCAAGCCTCCTCGGCCTTCGAGCAGATTCATCCCGAGGATCGCGAACGAATCAAGCGAGCGGCTGAAGAGGCCCGCCGCACGGGAATCGGCAAGACCCTGGAATACCGCCTTCAACATAAAAATGGTTCCTGGCTGGTGCTGGAATCTACCTCCAGCGTGATTCTCGATGCCAAGGGGGAACCGGAAAAGCTGGTGATCGTGAATCGCGACGTCACCGAGCGCAAGAGAGCGGAGGAGGCCCTGCGGCGTTCCGAGGCGGATTTTCGTTCCTTGGTCGAGGATGCGCCCTACGGAATCTACCGCGCCGGCGTCACGGGCCGGTTGCTGCAAGTCAATCCCGCGCTCCGCAAAATGCTGGGCTACGAGCAGGAGCAGGATCTCTTAAGAAAAGATCTGGCCACCGATGTTTTTCTTCACAGCGGCGAATATCAACGTCTCGTGGAACACCTCACAAACACGGAAGAGGTCAAAGACGTTGAAATGGAGTGGAAGATGCAAGACGAAACGCCGATTACTGTGCGTTGCTCTGGCCGGCGCATCGATGATGAACGCGGCTTTCCCGCGTGCTTCGAAGTGTTCGCCGAGGACGTAACCGAAAGGCGCGTCCTGGAAAAGCAACTGCGCATGGCGCAAAAAATGGAAGCCATCGGGCGGCTCTCTGGCGGAATCGCTCACGATTTCAACAATCTTCTTGGCGTCATCATCGGGTACAGCCGCGTGTTGAAAAAATCCTTGGGCCCGGAAAACGAACTCTCCGAGCATGCCGCAGAAATCGAGAAGGCCGGCCAACGCGCGGCGGCGATGACGAAGCAGCTCCTGGCTTTCAGCCGCCAGCAAGTCATGACTCCCGAGATTCTCAGCCTCAACACGCTCGTGACGGACATGGAGAAAATGCTTCCCCGGCTGCTGGGTGAAGACATTGAAGTCTCCCCGTCGTTGGATCCCAACCTTGGCAGCGTGAAGGCAGACCAAAGCCAAATCGAGCAGGTCATCATGAACCTAGCGGTCAATGCGCGCGATGCCATGCCTAACGGCGGCAAATTGAAGATCCACACCGCCAACGCACAGCTGGACCAGGCTTATACGCGTACTCATCCAGGCTCCCGCATTGGAGATTACGTCTGCCTTTCGGTTATTGACACGGGCACAGGAATGCCCCCGGGAGTCCTGACGCACATTTTCGAGCCTTTCTTTACCACGAAAGAGCGTGGCAAGGGCACGGGCCTGGGCCTGGCAACCGTTTACGGCATCGTGAAACAGAGTAACGGGTACATCTGGGTGGACAGCGCCCCCGGCAAGGGCGCCTCCTTTCAAATTTATCTTCCCCTTCATGTCGGCACGATATCGGTCGAGCAAAAGCATTCTCTCGCAGAAAAACTGCAAGGTTCCGAAAAAATTCTTCTCGTGGAGGATTCCGAACCGTTGAAAAAGCTGGCGCAGAAATTTCTGGAGGCAGCGGGATTCCGCGTGTTATCAGCGGGCAGCGGCGAAGAAGCCCTGGAAGTTGCGGCCAACCATGGCGGAACATTTCATCTGCTCCTGACCGACGTCGTTATGCCGGGAATAAACGGGCGCGCCCTAGCCGAGCAATTGTTGCCGCGGCAGCCGGGAATGCGCGTCCTTTACATGTCCGGATATACCGACAGCTTCATCGCAGGACACGGCGTCCTCGAGCCAGGCACGCAGCTGCTCCATAAGCCCTTCACCGATGAAGTGCTCGTCCGCAAAGTCCGTGAAGTGCTCGACGCCGGCAAAAAATCGGGCGACGGGGCCGCTCGCCCCGCGGAGTCTGAACTCACCGGAAGCGGCCTGCGGTCCGACTAAAAAAGGAGAAGACGGGAATATGGAAAAGCTGTTGATTGTCGACGACGATGCCGCGCTGCGGCGGCTGATGCGCCTGGAACTGAGCGACACGTACGAAGTCATCGATTCCGGCGAACCGGAACAAGGTTTGGCTCTTGCCCTGGAATCCAAACCCAAAGCCATCCTGCTCGACTTGCGCATGCCGAAATATTCCGGTTACGAACTGCTGCAAACCTTCACTTCCTTCAGCCACACACAAAAAATTCCCGTCATCATCGTGAGCGGCGAGGCCGGCGGCCAGACCAAAGAACATTGCAAACAGCTTGGTGCCGCCGGGTATTTCGAGAAGCCCATTGACTTTGACGCGCTGCGGGTCTGTCTTCGCCAGATTGCCAAAGACCGCGTCGATACTCCCCGCCGCGAGGTGCGCGTGCGCTTGCGCGTAGCCTTGAAGCTGATGGGCCTCAACGATCGTGGCGAACATTCGGAAGAGCCGGCCACCACTGAAAATGTGAGCTTGAGCGGATTCCTTTGCGTCTGCGCCGCTCCTTTCGCTGTGAATTCGGTTCTGTCCGTCTATCTCACCAGCCCTGACGAGAAGTACGCGGGTAAAGTCAGAGTTGTCCATACGGATTCCCAGGGAGGCAAACTCCACCGCTACGGATGCGTATTCACCGAGAAGGCCGGTCCCTGGGTGTTGCAGTAGCGGCCCGAACGGAATTCTTCGATGCAAGAAGCGAATAAAGTTCATCAGCCGCGAAAAGAAATTCAGCCTGACAAGAATTCCTCCAACGGCTCCCCTGCCACGCGGGTCCTTGCCGTCGACGACGAGCCCGCTGCCGCTAAACTCCTCTCCCTCATCCTGGCGCCCCCAGCCTTCCGCTGCACCACGGCTTGTACCGCGGAAGAAGCCCTCGTGGCCTTGCAGCGCGAGCCCTTCGACGCGGTCATTTCCGACCTGCAGATGCCGGGGCTCAGCGGCATGGAACTTCTGATGGAAGTCCGCCACAAACACCCTTACATGGCGTTTTTGGTGACCACCGGTGTAGACGACGTGGATATTGGTGTCAAAGCCATGCGTTCTGGCGCCGACGATTACCTCGTCAAGCCTCTTCGCGAAAGCGCCGTCGTGGCCAGCCTCGAAAACGCCCTCCATAAACGGCACCTTGAGCAGGAACTCGAGCATTACCGCAAGCATCTCGAAGAAATGGTGGCCGCGCGCACCGACCAACTGCAGGCCGCCCTGAAGCAGATCGAACAGAGCTACGAAGATACGCTGGAAGCCCTTGGCGCGGCCATCGACCTTCGTGACAACGAGACCGGCGGACACTCCCAGCGCGTCTGCCGCTATTCGCTCGAAATTGCCCGTGCCATGGGCTGGCAAGGCAAGGATCTGGGACGTCTGGCGCGAGGCGCCTACCTGCACGACATTGGAAAGCTTGGCGTGCCGGACGGCATCCTTCTCAAACCAGGCCCCCTCACCGCCGAAGAACGCAAACTCATGCAGCGCCACTCTCAGATCGGGTTCGAGTTGATCAAGGACATTCCCTTTCTCGCCGACGCGGCCGAAGTCGTCCTTATGCATCACGAGCGCTTCGACGGCAGCGGCTATCCGCAGGGTCTTAAAAGAGAACAAATCCCTTTAAGCGCAAGGATTTTCGCCATTGCCGACACGCTTGACGCAGTCACCTCCGACCGGGCCTATCAGCGCGCCTCGTCTTTCGAATCCGCGCGGGAGATCATTCGCCGCCTTTCCGGCACTGCCTTTGACCCACAAGTCGTAGCGGTGTTCCTAAACATTCGTGAAGATGTATGGCCGACCATCGCGAAACATCAGCGCCAGATTGCGGGACTCTCGCCCGAGATGCGTAGAAATCCGGCCATGGTTCTTCCCGGGCTTGGTCTGATTCGCTGAATCCGCACGCAATTTTCCGGAGCGCCTTTGACATCATCGCTTTTCGGAGTATGTTGGAAGAAGTAAGCGCATCCAGCCCAAGTGGAGGAATTGATGATTCGTTCGTTTCTTGTGGGTTCCCTTTTTCTCGGCCTGCTTTTTGCCGGCTGCCAGGGGCAGAAATCCGCGGACCAGCAACCAGGTGGCCCGGATGCAACTGCGAGCTCGTCGCCTTCCGCCGCGGAATCCGCCAAGAACGCTGTAAAAAGAGCTCTTGAACCGAAACCTCTCGTCGTTCCCGCGGACACCGTAATCGCGGTCGTACTCGACCAGACCATTAGCTCCAAGACCGCTCATTCCGGCGACAAGTTTTCTGCCACCATCGAATCGCCTGTAGACATCCTAGGCAAAGTGGCCATCCCCAGGGGTGCGCGCGCCGAAGGCGTTGTAAGCGAGGCCAAGGCTGCAGGCCGCTTCAAAGGCGGCGCCGCTCTTGCCCTGGAACTCACCAGCATCACGGTCGCTGGCCGCGATTATGAGGTCCGGACGTCCAGCGCCGCCATGTCCAGCAAGGGCAAAGGCAAGCGCACGGCGGCGATGGTGGGGGGCGGTGCGGCTGGAGGTGCGGCAATTGGTGGAATTGCCGGAGGTGGCAAGGGCGCGGCCATTGGCGCTCTCATCGGAGCTGCCGCAGGCACGAGCGGTGCCGGATTAACCGGCAACCGCGACATCACTCTGAGCGCGGAAACGCCGCTCGACTTCAAGCTCCTCGAGCCCGTAAAGATTCGCGAAAAGTAACTTCGGCAAACAGCACTTTGCTTCTGACGCTCCGCGGTTAAGTCCTCTTTCCGCGGAGCACTTTTTTTCACCTCGTCGGAACTCTCTTTCGTCCTCCCTCTAACCTTAGCCCTCATTTGTCATTTCGACCGGAGGGACTGCATCGTTATGCCGTCCGGCAGCGGAGAAATCCCTCTGCGAATTTCGATTTTCGTATTTCCTATTTCGAGTCTCGAGTTTCCATTTTCAAATCTGCGTTTTCCAATTTCCTATTTCGGCCTTCGCCTTTCGATTTATTCCCGCAGAAGCGTTAGAATCCTCCAAGGACGCCTATGGAATCAGCCTACCTCTGCGACGCCATTCGAACGCCCTTCGGCCGCTACGGCGGAACTCTCGCCACCATTCGCACCGACGACCTCGCCGCCATTCCCATCAAAGCACTCGTTGCGCGCAATTCCAGCGTCGACTGGAACGCCCTCGCCGACGTCGTCTACGGCTGCGCCAATCAAGCCGGCGAAGACAATCGCAACGTCGCCCGCATGGCCCTTTTACTCGCGGGTCTGCCCCAGGAAGTTCCCGGCGACACCGTAAACCGCCTCTGCGGTTCCAGCATGGATGCTGTAGCTATCGCCTCGCGCGCCATCAAGTCCGGCGAAGCCGACCTTGTCATCGCAGGAGGCGTCGAAAGCATGTCCCGCGCACCGTTCGTCCTTGGCAAAGCCGACAGCGCTTTCTCCCGCTCCGCGAAACTCGAGGACACCACCATCGGCTGGCGCTTCGTCAATCCGCTCATGAAAGCGAAGTACGGCACCGACTCCATGCCCGAAACCGGCGAAATCGTGGCCGAGGAATTCCACGTCAGCCGCAAGGATCAGGATCTCTTCGCTCTCTGCAGCCAGCAGCGCGCCGCCGGCGCCATTCGCTCCTGCCGCATGAGCCAGGAAATTGTACCCGTCCCCATTCCGCAGAAGAAGGGCGACCCCGTGCTCTTTTCCGAAGACGAACATCCTCGCCCCGACACGACTCTCGAAGCTCTCTCAAAATTGAAGCCCATCGTCAAGCCCGACGGCACCATCACTGCGGGCAACGCTTCTGGCGTCAACGACGGCGCGTGCGCATTGCTCCTTGCTTCCGAAGCCGCTGCAAAACGCCATGGCCTCACGCCGAGAGCTCGCGTCGTCACCGGAGCAGTTGCAGGCGTCGCGCCGCGCATCATGGGCATAGGCCCAGCTCCGGCCACACGCAAGGTCCTCGCAAAAGCAGGTCTCGAGCTCTCGCAAATGGACGTCATCGAGCTCAACGAAGCTTTCGCTTCGCAAGCGCTCGCCGTCCTCCGCGACTTGGGAATTCCGGACGACGCCCCTCACGTCAATCCCAACGGAGGCGCAATCGCCATCGGCCATCCGCTCGGCGCCAGCGGCGCGCGCCTGGTCACCACCGCGCTCTATCAACTCCTGCGCACCAAAGGCCGCTACGCTCTCTGCACCATGTGCATCGGCGTCGGCCAAGGCATCGCCCTCATCCTCGAACGCGTTTGAAGGCACCGGTTCAGCCCGCCAGCCAAATACATCTTCCTTCTCGTCCCCATCGCACAGAATGGACCTCCCTACCCGCCCCCAATACGGGGTTTGTAGCCAGCAAAGAGTTACAATAATGCTTGTCCAGTCTCTCCCCCCACTAACCCCTCCCAGCCCGGTCGACCCCTGTAACCGAGCCAACGCTTTTCACTCTTTCTTTCTCGGAGGGCCGTCATGAAAGAGTTCGATCCTCATCTGAACGCCGCTTGGTGGGCGCTCCGCATTGCCCTGGGAGTCGGTCCCATCCTCGCCGGCGTTGACAAGTACTTCAACAAACTCGCCGACTGGACCATGTACCTCAGCCCCCTTGCCACCAAGATGATCCCTGTGAAAGACACCACCTTCATGCACATCGTGGGCGTTGTCGAAATCATTGCGGGGATTATCGTTCTCACGCGCTGGACCAAGATCGGCAGTTACATCGTCGGCCTGTGGCTGTTGGCCGTTGCGGCCAACTTGCTCACTACAGGAATGTTTTATGACTTGACGATGCGCGACGTGGAAATCGCCGTTGCCGCGTTCGCGCTTTCTCAACTTAGCGTAGTCCGCGAGAGTTCCTTGCTGGCGTCCGCATCGAAGCAAGGAACGCCGCAGGCAACGTCACCGTGATCGTCGCTCGAATTCCCAGTGCAAATCCATAAGCCCGGCTCTTTCCCGGATTGTTGACAGGAATACAAAACTCAAACGGAGGAGATCATGAAAAAACTCACTTATCTTGTAGTCTTGGGGATGTTCGCGCTTCCCGCAGTCGCTGCGACGGAGACTTACACGGGCGTTCCCGTCGTGGACTCGAACTGTTCTAAGAAAGTCGCTGACAATCCCGACAGCCATACGCGCGCTTGCGCTCTCAAGTGTGAGGCCAGCGGCTATGGCATCATCACCAGCGATAAGAAGTTTTTGAAATTCGATGCCGAAGGCAACAAGGAAGTCGTCGCGGCGCTCAAAGCTTCCGACAAAAAGGACCACCTCCGCGCCGATGTTACTGGTGACGTTGAGGGGGACACCTTGAAGGTTACCTCCGTCAAGTTGCGGTAAGAAGCGCAAAAACGCTGCCGCCGCTCCGCAGGTAATCCCTGTTCTTGACGGTCTCGCCTGCTAGGAGACTCGCCAGGGGCGGTGTGTGAGCGCACATGCCGTTCATCTCCTGTGAACCTCCCAACTGCCCTTTAGAAAGGCCCGCCCGGCAGTCGGCAATAAGCACTTGCCTGTATATCGAGGACGGCCTAATCTGCTCCCGCACGTTTGCGGCTCGAACGCAAGCTCGTAGCGCGCAATTTCCCCGGCATTCGCAGTCAGGAAGGCTCAGCCGTGCAATACAACGCCGTCGCGGGCAATCCTTTCGCCGTCCTCACCGCCATCGTGGCTCCCGCCATTCTCACCAACGCTTCTTCCGTTCTCGCTCTCGGCACCAGCAACCGCCTCGCTCGCGTGGTGGACCGTACTCGCCTCGTTGCTGCAAAGCTCGCGGACCTGGATTCGGGAACGGCCGACTACCAGGCGTGGGCCGCCCAGTTACCGCCTCTGCAGCTGCGCACGCAGCTCCTGGTCAAGGCGCTTCGCCTCTTCTATGCCGGACTCGGCTTGTTCGCTGCCTCCGCCCTTGTCTCTGTGGGCGGTTCCCTGGTGGCTTACTACGGCCAAGCCGCTCTCTTCCGCGCCGCCGCAGCTCTTGCGGTGCTTACTGGTGGGTCAGCGGTCTTCGGTCTGTGCGCGGGATGTGTGCTGATGGTTCGCGAAACCCAGCTCGCCGTAAAATACCTCGAGGAGGAAGCGAAAACGCAGGCGGCTGTGCACAATCCGTCGCAGCGGCCCCACTAGAGAGAAGATTCGTAGAGGAGAAACCGCGCCCTTCATGCCCCTCGTTAAATCAGCTGACACACACATCCATTATGCTCTCGAAGGTCCGCCCGACAAGCCGGCGCTCGTGCTCTCGAATTCTCTTGGCACCGATTCTTCCATGTGGGATACGCAAATCCCCGAATTCACCAAATCTTTTCGCGTCCTGCGCTACGACACGCGCGGCCACGGAAAATCCTCGGTCACGCCCGGCCCTTATTCCGCCGAGCTGCTTGCTAACGACGTTATTACCCTCGCTGACGCTCTGAAACTCGATCGCTTCCACTTCTGCGGGCTCTCCATGGGCGGCATGACCGGCATGGTGCTTGCCGTCACCGCGCCACAGCGTCTCCAGAAACTCGTCATTTGCAGCGCCGCCGCGAAATTCGGCAGTCCGGAAATGTGGAACACGCGCATGGACGCCGTTCGAAAGAACGGCATGAAACCCGTCGCCGCCGCCACCATGGAGCGCTGGTTTACTCCCGCTTTTCGTGCGAAGAATCCTTCCGTCGTCGCAGACATTCAAAAGATGGTGGAATCGGTCAATCTGGAAGGCTACATCTCCAACTGCGCCGCCGTTCGCGACTTCGATTTTCGCGAAAAGCTCGGCAAGATTCGAACTCCGACTCTGGTCATTTCCGGAACGTACGACCCCGCCACCACTCCCGCCGACGGTCGTTTTCTCGCCGGCCACATCCCCGGCGCGCGCTACCTCGAACTCCATGCCGCGCATCTTTGCAACGTCGAAGACGCGGATCGCTTCACCCGCGAAATCCTTGGCTTCCTCAATTCCTGAGGTCCCTTTCGGTCCCCTAGCTCCACCCCTCTTTCCCTTCCACAATCGTGATATACCGGTTGATCGGAAGGCCGGTGAAGCGCTGTGTCGTGCCACTCGGCAACGGCCATTTGACTTCCAGCCAATCCGCCTTCTCGCGCTTTCCTATTCCAAGCACCATCCGCGGATCGTGGGCAGAGAGATAGCTCCCGCCCCCCACTTTCATACGGCTCCTCTTCAAATCCCCCGCTTGATAGGACAGCCGCGCGCCCACCGCATCCGGATTGGATTTCTTGCCGACCAGCTTAACGCCTAGCCAATTGTTCCGCCTGCCCGCATTGTTGCGAAGCAGCACCGGAGTGCCATTATTGATGGCGACCAGCACGTCCACTGCGCCGTCGTTATCGAAATCTCCGATCGCCATTCCGCGGCCAGCCATTGGCCGCGAGAAAATGGCGCCGCCTTGCTCGCTAACATTTTTCATCCCCTTTCCCGTATTGCGATAGAGCAACATCGGCTCGAGGTATTTCACGCCATCCACGCGGCCGTCAATCTTGTCGTCAGGATGGCCGTTGCAAAGCAAGAGATCAAAATCCCCGTCATTGTCATAGTCAAAGAACTTCAACCCCCAGCCGCTCATCAGCTTGGTGGCCGAGCCAATCCCCGTCGGTACGGCAGCGTCACTAAATGTCTCGTTTTTGTTGTTGTGATACAGCGAAAACATTTCCTGGTCTACGTTGGCGACGAACAAGTCAGTCCATCCGTCCTGATCATAATCGGCGGCGTCTACACCCATGCCCGAGCGTGCACGGCCGTAAGCGCTATACCCGACGCCGGCCAACACACCGTTTTCCTCAAACTTCCCCTTGTGATTAACAAAAAGGAAATTTGGAACCGTGTCGCTGGCTACGAAGAGGTCCATCCAGCCGTCATTGTTGATGTCGCAGGCAACCACACCCCACGCTTTCGCCAAAGATTCCGCAATGCCTGACTCCTTGCTGACGTCAGTGAAGGTGCCGTTGCCATTGTTATGGAACAACCAGCACGGCATAGGTTCATATACACGAGGAATACAATACGAACGCTCGTTGGTTAAGCGATTACCACACCATTTGTTTTTCGCCTTGCTGAAGTCGACAAATCGGCAGACGAACAGATCGAGCTGTCCGTCGTTGTCGTAGTCGAACCACACCGCACTAGTCGCCCAGCCCGGTGCCGCGATGCCGGCCCTTTCCGTGACATCCGTGAACGTGCCGTCTCCATTGTTGTGGTAAAGGACGCTTCGACCATACTGCGTCAAGTAGATGTCGGGGAAACCATCGCCGTCATAATCACCAACAGCAATGCCCTGCCCGTACCCGCTCCCGGTAACGCCTGCTTTCTCCCCGACATCTGTAAACGTGCCATCTCGATTATTGTGGTACAGCGCATTGCGCAGCCGCGACGGCGGAGTGTAGAAATCGCACGGTCCGCTGTTGACCAAATAAATGTCCATCCAGCCGTCGTTGTCGTAATCAAGAAAGCCGCAGCCCGCACCCGTGGTCTCCGGCAGATACATGTCTGCCGAGCGGCCATTAACGTGCGCCCAGGTAATGCCGCTTATCGATGGCGGGATCTCTGAGAAAAAGGGGCCTTGCTCGTCGGCCGGGAACGCAAGTCGTGGGATTCCGTAGGTGGCAGCAGCGCCCGTCAGCGCTTGCAGGAACGCTCTGCGCGAGAAAGCATTCGGAAGCTGCTGATCTTCAGGCCCATTCAAGGTTGTTAATCTCGCTTCGTGGTTCTTGTGCTGAACAAATCAAATGCGAAAAAACCGGGCTAAAGATGTCCAGGCCACGCGGTTTGCGAGGTTTGCGACCAGCCTATTGCGGAACTTCCGAGGCCTTCTGCCTGGCTTGCTCGATCTTCTCCTCAGCTTCTTTCTGCAGCCTTACTTCCAGCTTGGCGTCTTCCTTTCGACCGACGCCATTGTAGGCGACCGCCAGCTGGTAGTGCCCGGTGGGGTTTTCCGGTTGGAGTTTTACGCCCCTTTGCAAGGGTGGGATGGCTTCTGCGTACCGGCTCACGGAATTCAGAGCAAAACCAAGGCCAAGAAAAGCGTCTGCGAAGCTTGCGTCTAGGCTCGCGGCCCGGGAGAAATGCTCGATGGCATCTTCCCACTGTTGGGCTTGGCGAGAAAGCTCACCTAACACGTACTCCGCTCCTGCGTTGTGAGGATTGATTCTCAGCTCTGCCTGAAACTCGCTTCGCGCCTCGTCCGCCGTTGTGGGCGTCGCCGGCTTGGATAGAATAATGCGGCCCAGCCGGTAATGGATGCCCTGCACGTCCGGTTGCTGTTTGAGGATGAGGTTGTATTGGGCCGCAGCTTCGTCCCATTTTCCCTGCGACTCCAGAGATTCTGCGTTTAGCTCTCTCGCCTGTGTGGAAAGAGGCGCACTGGTTGCCAGTTGTAAAGCTGCACGCGTGGAAAGGTCGGAGAAGGCATGCGTAGTGACATATAAAACGTCAGGATCAGTCGGAAATTCACGATTCAGCCACAGCAAGGCGTTGACGGCGGCTTCCGTCTGATTCGACTGAAGCCCGCAGCGGACCATCGCCAGGCCCGCCTTGATTTTCAATTGCTTATCCGACGTTAAAGGGGTGGCCTTCTTCAAGACCGGCAAGGCTTCCTGGCAGCGGCCCTCATCAACCAGCCCGATCCCCCTTTGCGCAGCAGAGGAGCCATCTGTGGCAGCGGCCCTTGTGCCTGACTGCGCCCGACCGGATCCCGCCAGGATCCCGAGAGTCAAAGCAAGAAGCAAAAATCTGTTCATGAACCTTGACATAAAAATGAGGCAGGCGAGGGTACTCGCCTGCCTCATTATACGTCGTCCGTGGTTAATAGTAGAGCTTCAGCGCGAGCTGGACGTTTCTGGGAGGCTGGGCGCTGGTGATTTGTCCCATCGTAGAACCCAGATCCATATTAGGTGCGTTGTACTGCACGTGGTTAAAGACGTTGATGAAGTCGCTGCGGAACTGCAGCCTGAAGCGTTCTGTCATCTGGAAGTCTTTATGGAGGCTCCAGTCCAGGTCGGTGTAATGCGGCCCTCGCAGTCCGCCGAGTTGCGGAGCGCAATTGCCAAATGTACCGGCGGCCGGGTTGGTAAAGTTGCCGTTATTGGTGAACCACTGGATCCCGCCCACTCCGCCGCCGATTGGTGTATTTATAATGCTGGGAAGCGAATTACAGTTGGCGCGGGCACCCCGACCGAACGTCCCGGATTCATCTTGCGCCCCATAGACCGGCATAGGCCAACCGGTGCGGAAAGTAAAAATGGGGCTAACTTCCCAACCGCTGACAAGCGCGTTCACAGCTTTGTTAGCGTCTTTTGCCAGGAGTTTGCCCCGGCCAACTGGCAACTCATACACGGCATAAGCCGTGAGGACATGGGTGGCATCGTAGTAGCAAGGCGCCCATTCCGCTTTGGCGTCGTAAACGTTCTGCCAGTATGCTGAGGCGCTAAGCGCGTTATTCCACGCCCCATAGTAACCGGTGCTGTTAGACATGCACTTGGAGAAGGTGTACGACATCTGATACTGCAACCCGTGAGTCATCTGCTTCTGGAGCACAGCTTGCAGCGAGTTGTAGCCCATTGTGCCGTTGGACTGGGTGCCTGAGACCGTAGCGTCGGCTACTGGAGGGGTGGCCGAAGGGTGGCCCAGGACAGCATAAAGCGTCGGGTTCTTGGCAAAGAACGGGCTCGGACCCGTACACGGCGGAGTCCCGCATGCTGAATTCGGGAGCAGTACTCTCTGCGCGTAGTCGAATGGCACCATTAAATGCCATCCCCTCTGTGCCACATATCCAATCTGGAAGGTCGTACCGCCCCAAAATTGGTGTTGAACGGTCAAGTTCCACTCGTCGGCAATCGCTGGCTGCACGTTGGGATCCCAAACGCGGAGGAAGGCACCTGCGTAGCACGCATAGGCCGGAGGTGCGCAGGACACCGCGCTGGCTGTTCCCGGGATACCGTCTGAGGTGCTCGTCCCCGGCAGTGCAGTGCTGTTATAGATGGCATTGACTTCGGCCGGAGTAAAGGGCGCGTTCAAGGTCAAACGCAGGTTCGTACCTGTACCTTCGAGATACGAGGAAATGGTAAATGCTCCCCGGATGACCGTGCGATTCCCCAGCATCTCGGGAGTCCACGCGAAGCCCATGCGGGGCTGGAAGTCCCTGCCGCCATAGAATCCTCTGTAGAGGGCCCTGCTGGCTCCGTTCTGCCCGGCCAGGTCAATATTACCGGTGGTGAAATTGTAGTTAGCCTGCTGGTTGTTGGTCTCGACCCAGGGAGTGTGCGCGTCGTAGCGCAAACCAAGGTTCAAGGTAAGGCGTTCTGTGAGTTTCCATGTGTCTTGCGCATAGATGCCGATAACATTGCCCGCCTGCTCCCAGGTCTTTCCGGTGCTTACGCCGCGACCAATTTGAAAGGGCAGTCCAAGAACGAAGTCCGCTCCGCCATCGCCTGTGTTGGTCACCGGAGAGGTTGCCGACGCGTTGGTGAACCTGCCGTCAAAGTCCATCAGGCCAAGTTCGCCATTGTTGCCGGCATAGAAAGTCTTGATGACATTACGCCAGTATTGGCCGCCAAATTTCAGCGTGTGCCGGCCGCGCGTCCAGCTAACCGCATCTTCGAACTGCCAGACTTGATCATCGAAGCTCGTCGTGCTCTCCTGGGTCCCCAGGTTCGACAGGGCTGAGTTGGAAAAGTTGAGGCTTAGCAGTCCATCGAGGCCCGACGGGTTGCCGTTGCCAATGCCTATCGTATTGCCGAACTGCCCCACGCCGGAAGCCCAGTTAGTACCGCTGCCGAACGTAACGTGGTTCCAGCCCATACGGAAATCATTCACAAGAGTGTTGCTAATGGTTCGGGTCCAATCGCCTACGGTGTTGTAAATCGGCGTCGTTCCATAGCCGTTACCCAACAGCACGACCGAGTTCGTCGATGGATTGTTTTGGTAGGCCCGGCTAAAACGACCCGAAATGCTGTCCTTGCTCGTGGGTTTGTAATCGATTTTGAGATCGCCTTGGTCCACATTTTTGGCGTTACCGATGGTATTAACGGCGTTTTGTTGCAGGCCGGAACCAGGGATCACTGCCGGATACAGCGAGGAGCCAAATAGCGCCTGCGCTACCGGGCTGATCATCGTTTGCGGAATTCTGTCGGACGGGAATATTGCGCGAGTCGCCGCTGCACCGGAAGATGGAGTGCACAGTGCGCTAGAAGATACGCACGGGTTGTAAAGCTGGTGTGCCGGCACACATCCGTTGGAATTACTACCCACTGCACATACTGTGCCGCTGGGGCTAGTAGGGCCGGGGGTCCTATCCAAACAGGTGCCGCCCGCATCGAATGTTGCCGTGCAAAGCGCGCCGAAATCTCCCCCACGCTCAGCAGTCGTAAAGACATTGATCGTACCGGAAGAGGTTGGGATGTCGAAACGCTGACCCTGGTAGTCGGCAAAGAAAAATAGCTTGTTTTTGAAGATCGGGCCGCCGAAGGTGCCGCCAAACATATTCCAGCGAATTTTGTCCTTAGGAAGATTGTTGAAATTGTTCGACCAGCTTTTCGCGTTCAACACATCGTTTCGGAAAAACTCCCATACATCTCCGTGAAAGGTGTTTGTCCCCGACTTGATCGTTGCGCTGACGATGCCGCCCTCAAAGTTGCCAAACTCGGCCGAAGCATTATTCGTGATCAGATTGAACTCTTCGATAGCGTCTGGCGCCGGCGTGTAACCCAAGAGGTTGTCCGATACTTGGTTGTTATCCATGCCGTCGAGCAAGAAATTGTTAGCTTGCTCGCGGTTGCCGTTGATCAGCGGCCGGCCGCTATAAAAATCAGTGTTGTTGCCGCTGGTGAAGCTGGCCGGATCGGTCGACACCGCTCCGGGGGCAAGCAGGGTTAACTGGACGTAGTTGCGCGAAGCGAGGGGCAAGTTGTCGTTCGTGGCCGCGTTGACGATCGTGTCGACTTGGGTCGCTTCGGTCTTGAGCACTGGCGCGGCCCCGGTCACTTCGACCGTCTGGCTCACCTGGCCTACTGTCAGTTGAACGTCGATACGCGCGACTTGGTTTAGAACCAGTACCAGCGCGGGATATAGGGAACTCTGAAAGCCTTGGTTTTCGACCTTCAGGTCGTAATCTCCCACTGGCAATTCAGAAATCCGATAAATGCCGGACTCATTGCTCGTCGCAGTGTAGGTGATTCCGCGTTGCACAGATTTCGCCGTCACCGTTGCTCCCGCGATCGCCGCCCCGCTCGGATCAGTTACCGTGCCGGTGATCGTCGCGGTCACTTCCTGAGCCCAAGCAAGATTTGTGCTGAACAACAGCCCCACCACACCCATACACACCAGCACCCACCCCATGGACTGTATCTTTCTCATGTGAGCTCCTCCGATTCGAAGACGCTGGCACCTCAGCGGCTTCTCCTCCATGACTCAATTTCTCGACAAAGCAACCGTGCACCCCTGGCCAGCGGGCTGGCCGAATGGCCCATAGCTATATAGCACGCTTTTTTGCTTGTCAAGCAAAAAATCATGCTTTATAAAGATTCCTAGTAATCCAGACTATAGCAGTGGCACGAGTCGCCCTATAGCGGATCGTGGGTCGCCCTATAGCACCAGATGGGCTCGCAGAACGCCAGAAAAAACCATCCCTCTGGCTTTCTTTCGAAAGAAACCTCGTTACGGTTGAAAAGGTGCAACCGATGGCTTCGAACAAAAAGTCTCTGGCCCCCCTCGAGCGCTTCACCGCCCGCGTCTCAAGCGCTGTGCCTGCTTATCAGCGCATTCAAAGCGTCATTCGCAAGCGCATCGATTCCGGCCAGTTGCAACCCGGCGACGCCGTTCCCTCGGAGCGTGACCTCGCGCGTACGCATCACGTCAGCCTCATGACCGCGCGCCACGCGCTCATCTTCCTTGAACGCGAGGGCCTCGTCGAACGCCGCCGCGGCATCGGCACGTTCGTCGCGCCTCCGAAAATTCACTTCAACAAGCTCATGAGCTACACCGAGCAGATGGCCGCGCGCACGCTCACTGCCGCCGCGAAAGTGCTCCTTGCCAAAATCGTTAACGACGAAAGCGAAGCCGCTGCGCGCCTTTCGCTTCCGCCCAACAGCAGCATCATCAAACTCGAACGCCTCCGCCACGCTTCCGGAGAGCCGTTCGCGCTCGAGACCTGTTACCTCGACGCCGCCGAATTTCCCGGCTTGCTCGACGAGGCCATCGACCGCGAATCGCTTTTCGGCATTCTCGAGCGTGATTACAAAGTCGAACTCGGCTACGCCGACGAAGAAATTGACGCTACCGCCGCCGATCCGCGCATCGCCGAACTGCTGGCCATTCCGCGCCGCGAACCGCTTCTGCGCATTCGCCAGGTCATTTATTCAGCGAAGGGCAAGGCCGTCATGTACGTGCTGGGTTTTTACCGCTCCGACCGACACAATCTGGTGATTCGCCGGTTCCGCTAAGTCAGCTAAAGGGCGACGATTGGCGCTTCGGCGCATTTCTGTCGGCCCGAATTTTCCCCGGTTTCCAAAATTTCCTAATCTCGAGAGGCCTTCGCATGCTGGTGATCCTGAAGCGCGACAATGAAGAAGTGAACGAACAGGCCGCGCATCTCATCGCCGGCGCCATCAAGAAAAAACCGTCACTTGTTCTCGGCCTCGCCACCGGCAACACCATGGTCGGCCTCTACAAACATCTCGTGCGCCTCTACCGGGCAGGCTCGCTCGATTTCTCGCAGGTCACGACCTTCAACCTCGACGAATATCTCGGCCTGCCTGCCTCACATCCGCAAAGCTTTCATCATTTCATGCAGGAAAATTTCTTTCGCCATGTCAACGTGCCGCCGCGCAATATTCATATTCCCGACGGCAGCGTTCGCGGCGACTACGACGCCTACTGCGTCTCTTACGAGCACTCGATTCGCTTCGCCGGCGGCATTGACCTACAACTTCTGGGCATCGGCCGCAACGGGCACATCGGCTTCAACGAGCCCACTTCCAGCCTGGCTTCGCGCACGCGGCTTAAAGTCTTGAGCCGCGAAACGCTTGACGACAACTCTAAATTCTTCGGCCCCGGCGAAGAGAGCCCGCGCTGTGCCATCACCATGGGCATCGGCACGATTCTCGAGGCGCGCAAAATTCTTTTGCTCGCCACTGGCGACTCCAAAGCCGCGGCCGTCGCTAAGTCCATCGAAGGCCCCATTACCTGCGCCGTGTCCGCTTCAGCGTTGCAACTTCATCCGGATGTGACTTTTCTTCTCGACGAGCTCGCCGGCGCGCAGCTCACGCAGCGCGATTATTACCATCGCGTCCTCGAAATGACCGCCCTCCTCACACCCAACCGCCTCTCCTGAGAATCGAAACACGAAATTCGAAAATGGAAATCCAAAAATGAAAGTCGAAAATCGAAACTCGAAAATCAACCACGATTCTCTCACTTTTCGAACTTGAGTTTCGCTATTTCACTCGCTAGCCACAACGTGTCATTTCATTTCGACCGCAGCGACGGCGTATTGTGCCGTTCCGGAGTGGAGAAATCTCTCTTCGAATTCCGAATTTCGCGTTGCGAGTCTCGAACCGCCATCTCGCTGCTCCATTTTTACCGCGAGTCTTCATTTTCAATTTTCCCGTTTCCCTTTTCCGCTAAAATAGGGTCGTGCAACCTGCTCCCCAAAAGGCCCCTGCCCCGAGCCTTTTCCCCATGTTCCTCAAGCTCGAGGGCCGGCGCTGCCTTGTCGTCGGCGCAGGCGAAGTCGCCGAATCCAAAATCGCCGGCCTGCTCGACGCCGCGGCCAGAGTCCGCGTCGTCGCGCCCGAAGCCACCCCGCAAATCGAATCCTGGGCCAAAAGCGGCCAGATCGAATGGCTCGCGCGGTCCTGCGAGCCTTCCGACCTCGACGGCATGTTTCTCGTCGTCGCCGCGACGAGCTCGCACGAACTGCACGAGAACATTCACGGCGAAGCCCACCGCCGCGGCGTCCTGTGCAACGTCGTGGACGTGCCCGAGCTTTGCGATTTCTATTACCCCGCCGTAGCGAAGCGCGGCGCGCTGCAAATCGCCCTCTCCACCTCCGGCCAGAGCCCAGCGCTGGCTCAGCGCCTCCGCAAAGAACTCGAAGAGCAGTTCGGCCCGGAATACGAAGCCTGGCTCCAGCAACTCGGCGAGGAGCGTGAGAAACTGTTCGCCGCCAACATGCATCCTGAGGAGCGCAAGCGCCTCCTGCACGATCTCGCCAGCGCCGACTCCTTCAAATCCTTCCTCCGCAAGCGCAAACCCAAGCGCGCCAAGAAGTGATGCAACGTGCAACGCCGGTGCCATTCCCTGGTAGGGGCGCGTTTGCGCAAAAGGTCACCAAACAACGCTGCCTCCAAGCTCCTTTTTTGAATTTGGGCAGAAAACGGTGCGGTGGCCGCACTTTCGGGAAACTCGGTTCGCATTACAGGCAGATCTAGACCTCTTAAATCCATTGCAGAAAGGAGCAAAGCCTTACAACAGTACTATTGCTCCTTGCGACGGCGAGGCGTTACACTGAGCCCCATTCACCAGCCCAAAAAACCCATGAGGTAAAGTTATGTCCTGGACAGGGCTGGTTTATATCTTTGCTGGTCTGTTCGGCTTTTTTTACGTGCTGCCGAAGGCTTTCTGGTTGATAGCGGATGCGGTTCATCGGTACATCCATTCTGGTGCTCCCGGTCCGATGCCGACCGAGGAGCAACATCTCCACAAAACGCAAAAGGCCGTCGTAGCGTTTGAGGCCGCGGCGACGTTTAAAGCAGATGCAAAGCCGAGGCAAAGGGAGCGCGGCGGTGCAGTGCCAGAACAGAAACGAAACACTTCTGCAAGTTCTTACAGAAGCGAGGCAAAAGGGCAGCGGGGCAAAGCAACAAGCGCTAACCGCCAATACGTCTCCGAGATGAAACGTATAGCGGAAAAGATGCCCGAGCTAATACCCAGGATACTCTCTGGGGAAGTAAACATGTTGCGAGCCCTGAAAAAGCCGCGCTTCAAGCAAGCCGGATAGCGGCACGTGGCCTCCCCGATGTCGCGTCTATTAACGGGACGTCGGCTATTTTGTTCGAAAACGAAATACCCGCGATGCGCTCGAGCGAATGGGTGCCCATGCGCCGATTTTTCGTGTGGGCTTTTGACTCTTCCCTTGCGCGCCGCTAACCCGTAGGCCTTCTGCCTTGGCGTTCCCTGTTCTCCAACCGTGCGGACAGCCGGACGGAAACTGCCCTTCAGAACAGGTGGCAGGTGTGTTTCAAGGCGGTACGCTGCGAATCACAGCCCTGTTATTAGGGTTAAGGTTTTGGGAGGCGTGATGCGCAGCCCCAAGGTTTTGCATGTCTCAACATTTCGCGCTCGGCCGGACTTGGCAGTATCTGCGTTACCTACATTGGCCCTGCTTGCACTGCTTGCTCTGATGCTTTTGGCTTGGCCGCTGACGGCAAACGCGCAAGCGCACTCCGGAAGAGGAAGAAGCGGCAAAGCAAAAAGGCGCGGAGCTGCTGAAGAATTCGCCGTACAAAGACAATTTCCGCAGCACGCAACTCTTCCTGCAGGCGGTCAGGGACCGGTCGAAGGAAATTCCGAACTTGATTAGCCCGCACCTGGGCGACCGCGTTTCGGCAAGCTTGACAGTGGCGTCGGCGGTCGGCGCGACTGCCGCGCTGCCGCTTGGTGGACGCAGCAAAGTCGACGCGTGGAACGATCAGCTGCGCCTGCTCAAGTCCAAGCCCGTGGGGATCGTGGGCGAGGCAGAGAATACGCCGTTCCAAATTACGCCGTTCATGTTTTACCTGACGCGCGTGGCGGACAGCTCATCTGCGGGGCCGATGCTTACGGCCGGCGCGGATCCCGAAAAGATGGATAATCCGCCAAAACCGCAAATGAGTCAGGAGCCGCTGCCGGGCCTGCCCGGGCCGGATCCACAAAAGCCGTAACGGTCTAAATCCTTGCGAGCCTTTGTACTTTGGAACCCTGGGACCTCGGGAACTTGGAGAGGAAGACCGAAAATTGCGAATCGGATGTGAAGAGCGCGCCGATAGGGACTTCATCCTTTGCAAGTCAGGTTCGCTGGATTTATGGTGAAACCGACCTTCGGTAACGCCTGGGGATGCAGAAAGGTTCGATGACCGATTAGTAGGCCATGGGGCCGACTTCTTTTTCCACTTCCGTGGTGTCAACCATAACGATGGCGTCCCAGGGGCAGCCATCGAGGAAGCAGCCGTCAGGACCCTTGCTGAGGCACTTCTTGCAGCCGATACAGAGAATCGGGTCGATTTGAATGCGGCCGAACGGAGGGTGGTCCTCGTCGGGAACCCAGAACATGCAGTCTTCGACCGGACAGTACTCGACGCAGGCGGGCGAGCCGGCGCAACCCGTGCAGCATTCAGTGATGACGGCAAGTTCTTTGGGCTTTTTTTTGCGCGCCGTGGTGATGCCTTTCGAACGGGGTTCGTGCTTCAGTTCGTCAGAGACCATCCCCGGCGCTTTCACTTCCGTAGGAGGGGCCATAAGGCCGATTATACATTGATTTGAGGAATAGGAAAGCGGCGGGCGGGAGACCATTTCGACCAGAGCAATGTGGCGGTGGTAGTTGTGGGGGCGAGCATTCGAATGCCCGCACAAGAGCTGCCTGCCGTCAGTCTTCGGTCTCCTGGGTAACGATGTGCACGTCGACGGCAGGAGACTCGCGCAGGAAGCGGTGCACGGCAGACAGATAGAGGTATTTCCGCCAATCGCGAACAGGTGCGCGGCCAAAGATGACCTGGGTAATGTGTTTCGAACGCACAAAATCGGCCACTGCGTCGGCGACACTCTTCCCTTTCAGGCGAACGACCTCTGCGCCCAAGCTTTCTGCGAAGCGCAAGTTGGCCGCAAGTCCAGTCGGGTTGTCCTCCCGGTGGATAGGGCCGAATTCGCGGTCGACATGAACGACGTACAGCTCTGCATCCATGCGGCGCGCCATTCTGGCGCCGCGAGCGATGAGGTATTGTCCAGCAGGATTCGCGGAGATGCACACGGCCATGCGCTCGCGCACTCCCCAATTCTTTCGAATGTCCTGCGCCTCCATGTAAGATTCGAGGCTGCGGTCCACCTGCTCGGCGACTTGGCGCAACGCGAGCTCGCGGAGAGCGATTAAGTTGCCGCGACGAAAAAAATTTTTCAGCGAGCGCTCGACTTTTTCCGTGCTGTAGACGTCGCCACGCTTCATGCGCGCGTACAGAGCCTCCGGGGTGAGGTCAACCATGACGGTTTCCGAGGCGGTGAGCGGTAACCAGTCAGGAACGGTTTCGCGCACGGTGATTCCTGTAATGGAGCGCACCACTGGCGCGAGGCTCTCGATGTGCTGGATGTTCAGCGTGGAGAGTACGTCGATATTGGCGGCTAGAATTTCTTGAACGTCTTCGTAGCGCTTGCGGTGTTTGCTGCCGGGGATGTTGGTGTGGGCGAGTTCGTCGACTAACACGACACCGGGGTGGCGCGCGAGAATCGCGTCAACGTCCATTTCCTCGAAAATCGTGCCTTTGTATTCGATTTTCTTGCGCGGGACGATTTCCAATTGTTGCGCAAGCTCTTCGATGCCCTGGCGGCCATGCGATTCCACCACGCCGATGACCACGTCTTCGCCGCGGCTGCGGCGGCGTAAGGCTTCGCTGAGCATGCTGAAGGTTTTTCCGACGCCGGGAGCGTAGCCGAGGAAAAGCTTGAAGACGCCGCGCGTTTTTTGCGGCGGGGAGACAACCTCGAGCCATTCTTCAGGTTTTTTTTGCAAGGCTATTTACCTACCCGATTGGCGGCCTGGGCTAGAATGTACCCATGCAGAGATTTCTCGGCGGACGCGTCATGGGAGTGGCGGTGTCCCTGGTCGTGGTCGCGGGCATTGTTCTTCTTTATCGTCACGTTTTAAAAGTAAACCAAACCACGGTCGCATTGTCGTTTCTCCTGGCCATTTTAGCAGTTTCGGCAGTGTGGGGAATCGTGGTTTCGGCTTTCATGTCTGTGGCGGCCATGCTGGCGTTCAACTATTACTTTCTTCCTCCGGTGGGCACGTTGACCATTGCGGATCCGCAAAATTGGGTGGCGTTGTTCGCGTTTCTGGTCACTTCGATTACCGGGAGCCAGCTTTCTTCGCGCATTCGAAAAGAGGCTGACGAAGCGCACCAGCGACGGCGCGAAGTGGAGCGTTTGTACAGCTTCAGCAGGCAATTATTGGGAGAAGGCAACGTCATTCAATTGATGAACGCGATTCCCGACTATATCGTGGAGAGCTTCGAGGCAGGCGCAGCTGAGCTTTTTCTTCCGCAGAAAGACAAGTTTTATCGCTCTGGATTCGGCGCCGCGCATCTCGATGAGAAGAAGATGAAATTGGCCTACGTGAACGACGAGCAAACGATAGACGCGAAGCATGCCGAGTATTTCATTCCAGTGCGGCTGGGAGTGCGTCCGATAGCGAGCTTGGGAATTTCCGGAGCACAGCTTTCACGACAGACCGTGGAAGCGCTGGGCAGGCTCGTGGCGATTGCCATCGAAAGAGCGCGGGCCGTGGAACAACTCGGGCAAACCGAGGCGGAGAGACAAGGCGAGCGGCTGAAATCCGCGCTGCTCGATTCCATCACGCATGACTTTCGAACGCCATTGACTTCGATGAAAGCAGCAGTCACCGGCCTTCTAACGTCATCGAACTTGGGTTCCGCGCAGGCGCGTGAGCTTCTAACCATCATCAATGAAGAGTGCGACCGGCTGAATCATCTCGTCGAGGAGGCGGGAGAAATGGCCAAGCTGGAGGCAGGTGAGGTGCAGTTGGACCTGGTTCCAGCGCCGGTCGAGGAGATCATTGATGCCGCCCTGGGGCATTGCAAGAGCGCGCTGGCCGGGCGGCGCGTGAACGTGCGAGTCGCTGATGGACTGCCGCCGGTGCGAGCTGATTTGGAACGTGCAAAAGAGGCGCTTGTGCAGCTGATCGAGAATGCGAATCTTTATTCGCCCAAAGAGGAGCCCATTACGATTACTGCGGAACTTACTGGCGAGGCCGTGACCATCAGCGTCGCGGACCGCGGCCCGGGGATTGACGATTTTGAACAGACAATGATTTTTGACAAATTCTACCGGGGAAAGGATCAGCGGTATCTTGTTCGCGGCACCGGAATGGGCTTGCCAATCGCTAAGGCGATTATTGAAGCGCAGAAGGGCAGCATTAGCGTCACAAGCCAGTTGGGGCATGGCTCGGTGTTTTCGTTTACGCTGCCTGTGGAGCATCTTCAACCCGTGGACTATGCCAGGAAAGATGCTCCATGAGCGCAGCCAACATTCTCGTGGTTGACGACGAGCCGCAAATCCGCCGCGTGCTGCGCTCCACGCTTTCCACACAAGGCTACGTCATTATGGAGGCCAAGACCGGCGAAGAGGCCCTCGAATGGATGCGCAAGGAACGGCCGGACCTAGTGCTTCTCGACATCCACATGCCGGGGATGGGAGGCATCGAGGCCTGCCGCGAGATTCGCCGCGCCTCGGACATGCCGATTATCATGCTTACGGTGCGCAACGCGGAGCGCGACAAAGTGGCCGCTCTCGACGCGGGCGCCGACGATTACGTCGTCAAGCCTTTTGGCATTGAAGAACTTCTTGCCCGCATTCGCGCAGCGCTGCGCCGCTATTCCCCGGGCGACGCGCTTCCACCGTTTGTATCGAAACACTTGAACATTGATTTCGAAGCGCGCCGGGTGACCGTGCGTGACCGAGACGTGCATTTGACTCCGAAAGAGTACGACGTCCTCAAACATCTGGTGGCCAACCAGGGCAAACCGTTGACGCACCGCCGACTCTTGCAAGCGGCGTGGGGACCGGATTACGGCGAGGAAACCGAAAGCTTGCGCGTAGTGATCAACCAATTGCGGAAAAAGCTGGAGACGGATTCGGCGCACCCGAAGTACATTGTCACCGAGCCGTGGGTGGGATACCGCTTTCAGCCGCCACGCACAGGAAACTCTAAACCTACGGCGCGAAAAGGATGAGCTGACCGTTATTTGCGCGGATGCGTGGCGTCCAAATCCAGATTCAGTTCCAGAACGCGGACGCGGGGCTCCCCCAGGAAACCAAATTGCCTGCCCAAAGCGTGTTTCTGCACCAGTGCGCGAACTTCGGCCTCATTAATTCCCCGCTCTTTTGCGACGCGAGGGACCTGGAACTCCGCCGCTGCCGGAGAAATCTCTGGATCGAGCCCCGAACCTGAAGCGGTAACCAAATCTACAGGAATCGGAGCGCCTGGGCTTTCCGCGTGGAGTTTTTCCCCGTCACTCTTCACGCGGTCGAGCAATTGACGATTCGTTGGCCCCAGGTTGGAACCGGAGGATTGCGACGCGTCATAGCCCGTGCCTGCGGACGACGGGCGCGAATGGAAATATCCGGGCGAGGAGAAGGACTGGCCGATGAGTTTTGAGCCGATGACGCGACCCTCTTTCATGAGCAGGCTGCCATTCGATTGCGAGGGGAACAGAAGCTGGGCGAGACCCGTTACACCGAGCGGGTAGGCCAGCCCGAAAAACGCGGTAGTTACCAGGGTGAAGAGAATTGCAATTCGAAAGTTGTTTTTCATAGACGCGTCTCACGCAAAATGAAGATAGCTGATGAGCATGTCGATCAGCTTGATGCCGACAAATGGGGCAATCACGCCACCGAGTCCATAAATGAACAGATTTCGACGAAGCAGAGCGGCAGCGCCGACCGGGCGATACGTGACGCCGCGAAGCGCCAAGGGAATCAGGGCGATGATGATGAGCGCGTTGAAAATGACGGCGGAGAGAATCGCGGATTGGGGCGTTGCCAAACGCATTAGGTTCAGCACATTCAACTGAGGGAATGCGCCGGCGAACATGGCCGGAATAATCGCGAAATACTTGGCCACATCGTTGGCCACGGAAAAAGTCGTAAGCGCGCCGCGGGTGATGAGCAATTGCTTGCCAATTTCGACGATCTCAATCAGCTTGGTCGGATTCGAATCGAGATCGACCATGTTTCCGGCTTCTTTTGCAGCTTGCGTGCCGGTGTTCATGGCAACGCCCACGTCGGCTTGTGCCAGCGCAGGCGCATCGTTGGTTCCATCTCCGGTCATGGCCACGAGTTTGCCTTTTGCCTGTTCGCGCTTGATCAGCGCCATTTTGTCTTCGGGGCGCGCCTCGGCCAGAAAATCATCCACGCCAGCCTGCCGCGCAATAGCCGCTGCGGTGAGCGGGTTGTCGCCGGTAATCATCATGGTGCGAATGCCCATGGCGCGGAGGTGATTGAAGCGCTCGAGCATTCCACCCTTGACGATGTCGGTCAACGCGATCACGCCCAGCACCCGCCCGTTCTCGGCAACCAAAAGAGGAGTGCCGCCCCCATTGGAGATGTCTGCAACGCACTGTTGAGTTTCTTTGGGGACTTGTTGGCCGCGTTCGGCAATGTATTTGGCGATTGCATCGGGCGCGCCTTTGCGGATTTGCCTTCCGTCGAGGTCGACTCCCGACATCCGCGTTTGCGCGGAAAAAGGAATGAACACCGGATTGTGCTGAGCAAAATCGCGTCCGCGCAATCCGTATTTTTCTTTTGCCAGCACAACAATCGAGCGGCCTTCGGGGGTTTCGTCGGCGAGGGACGCAAGCTGGGCGGCGTTAGCGAGGTCTGTTTCGTCCACATTGGGGCACGGGAGAAACATCGTGGCTTCGCGATTGCCCAACGTGATGGTGCCGGTTTTGTCCAGCAGAAGCACGTCTACGTCCCCGGATGCTTCCACAGCGCGGCCGGACATGGCGATAACATTTCGTTGAATCATGCGGTCCATGCCGGCGATTCCGATGGCGGATAGCAAGCCGCCAATGGTGGTCGGGATGAGGCATACGAGAAGAGAAACGAGCACGAAAATGTTTTGCGGCGCGCCGGAATAGATGGCGTAAGGCTGCAGCGTGACGACCGCGAGCAGAAAAATAATGGTCAATCCCGCCAAAAGGATGTTCAGCGCAATCTCATTGGGAGTTCTTTGCCGGGAAGCGCCTTCCACGAGCCTAATCATGCGGTCGAGAAAGGTTTCGCCGGGATTCGAAGTGATTTTTACTTTGATCTCGTCGGAGAGCACGCGCGTCCCGCCAGTTACGGCGGATCGGTCGCCACCGGATTCGCGAATCACGGGAGCAGACTCGCCGGTGATCGCGGATTCGTCCACGGAGGCGACACCTTCGATGACTTCGCCATCGCCGGGGATGAATTCTCCGGCTTTTACACGGACCACGTCACCCGAACGCAGCTTCGAGCTGGGGACAACTTCCGCTGATCCATCCGAGCGCAAGCGATGGGCCTGCGTTTCGGCGCGCGCTTTCCGCAGCGTATCGGCCTGTGCTTTCCCGCGCCCTTCCGCCATGGCCTCCGCAAAATTGGCAAACAGGACCGTGAACCACAGCCACGCAGTAATTTGCAGGCCAAAAGCAAACCTGCCTACGTGGTGCAACGTGTCGCGAACCAATTGCAGCGTCGTCAGCGCCGAGCCCACTTCCACCACGAACATGACGGGGTTCTTCACCATGGTGCGCGGATCGAGTTTTGAGACCGAGTCCCCGATGGCTCGGAGGACAATTTTTTTGTCCCCAACCGGCTTGGCTTTTGCTTGTCCCGGTGTGTTCATAAATCCTCAAAAGGACTTTCCGGCCATCATCAGCAAATGCTCGAGGATGGGCCCGAGGCTCAAAGCAGGAAAGAAGGTAAGGGCGCCAACGATGAGAATCGTAGAAACCAAAAGAGTGCTGAAAAGCGCGCCCGTCACAGGGAAACTTCCGGCCGATTCGGGCACGGTTTTTTTTCTGGCCAGGCTGCCGGCGATGGCCATAATCGGGATGATCATGAAGAAGCGGCCGAGGAGCTGCGCGACGGCGGTGCTGGTGTTGTACCACATGGTGTTGGCGTTGATGCCGGCGAACGCGGAACCGTTATTTCCCGCGGACGAAACGTAAGCGTAGAGGATTTGGGACAGCCCGTGAGGACCCGGATTCGTAATGCCAGCTGTCCCAAAAGGCTCGACCACGGCGAAAGCGGAGAACCCCAGAATGGTGAACGTTAAAATGAGCACGGCGAGCATAGCCATCTTGACGTCATACGATTCGATTTTCTTGCCCAGATATTCCGGCGTGCGTCCCACCATCAATCCCGCGATGAATACGGAAAGGACAATGAACACAAACATGCCGTAAAGGCCTGCGCCCACGCCGCCAAAGACCGCTTCTCCCAACATGATGTTGATGAGGGGCACCATGCCGCCCAGCGGAGTGAAGGAATCGTGCATACCGTTCACGGCGCCACAGCTCGCATCGGTGGTTACGGTGGCGAAGAGGGCGGAGCTTGCAGTCCCGAAGCGAACTTCCTTCCCTTCCAGGTTGCCCCCGGACTGCATGGCGCTGGCGTGCTGATCGACATAGTCTTGAAATTGCGGATTTCCCCGCGATTCGGCCCAATACGCCGCCGAGACTGCGGCCAGAAACAAGAACGCCATGGCGCCCCAAACGGCCCAGCCATGGCGCGGCGAGCCGGTCACGCGGCCGAGCGTGTACGTCAGGCCGGAAGGAATCGCGAAGATCAGAACCAACTCGAAAAAGTTTGAGAAAGGAGTGGGATTCTCAAAAGGATGCGAGCTGTTGGCGTTGAAAAATCCGCCGCCGTTGGTACCGAATTCCTTGATGACTTCCTGGGAAGCGACCGGCCCTTGGGCGATGACCTGCTGCGTGACGGTCCGCGTGGTGGTTTTGCCGTCCGCGCCGGTTACCTGGACGGTTTGCGGATCGAGGAGCTGCGCCGCCGTGTACGGCTTAAAATTCTGGACCACGCCCTGGGAGACAAAAATCAGCGAGCCGACCAGGCACATCGGCAGAAGCACCCACAGGAGGCAACGCGTCGTGTCCACCCAGAAGTTGCCGAGCTTTTCTGTTTCTCTGCGCGCGATGCCGCGAGTCACAACGATGGCCAACACAATGCCGACGGCGGCCGAGACGAAGTTGTGATAGGCCAGCCCCATCATCTGCGTGAGGTAGCTCATCGTGGTTTCCGGGACGTAGGACTGCCAGTTCGTATTGGTAGTGAAAGAAGCTGCCGTGCCAAAGGCCAGCCCGGGCTCGACATTCGGAAGCTTCTGAGGGTTAAAGGGGAGCCACTTCTGCAGGCGCTCGATCAGGTAAAGAAGCGTCATCGAGACGCCACTGAACAGGAGCATGGCGGTGGTATATTCCGTCCAGCACATCTCGTGCTGCTCGTCTACGGCGGTCACGCGGTACACAAGCTTTTCCACGGGCCGCAGAAACGGATCCAGGAAGGTCTTCTCACGGTTGAATACGCGCGCCATGAAGACGCCCAAAGGCTTGGTGACGAGGAAAATCACAAGAAGAAAAAAGAGAATCTGAAACCACCCATTAGCGGTCATGCTTTAGAAGTCCTCGGCTTTGAGAAGCGCATAAAGCAGGTACGCCAGCAGCAGGCCGCAAAGAGTCAGGAGGGCGGCATTTGCAAAGCTCATGATTTCGTCCCTCTCAGCTTTTCGCAGCCGTGAACGTACAGAATCCCGGCGATGACAAATATCGCCGTCGCAGCGATGAAAATGAAATCCAGCATGAGGACCTGTCCTTCCTAATTCACGGTCAAGCGATAACGGCGCTCAAACGATCTTCACGATGGGCTGGACTTATGGGCCCGCGAGAGTTTTTCAGCATGAAACAAAAAGCATAAAGAAGTTGTAAGAGGAAGGTCAGGATTTCATCGAGGCCGAGTCGTCAGGCAGACGGCAGTGATGGGCGGGGGGCGAGCCGGTATCCTTCGCGGAAAAATGAGATACTTGGAGTACGCGGAACTTGGGCTGGCGTTCGACGGGCACGCAAACAAACATGAAATTCAAGAAGATCGAACCCCAGGAATTGGAATGTTCACCGACGGCCATGCGGCCGTTCGGCTGCATGGAATTGTGGGCCGGCAATGAGCGTGCGCACCGCTCTCTGGAACTCGCCGGGCTCGAGAGCGATGTGATCGCGGTGCCCGCCGGGGGCGCCAAGGGCGGCGACTTGTCGGCTGTTTTTTCTTGCAGCGACAACATTGCGCGGGTGGTTTTGGCGGATTGCGTGGGGCACGGCTACACAGCGAGCGGCGTGGCGCGGCATGTGCATCACTTATTGCACGAGTTCCAAGACATCCGGGACACGGCGGGCTTGCTCGCGGCGCTCAACGATGCGTTCACGCTTTCGAACGACAATTCAGGCGAGTCCCTGCGTCTGACCACCGTCGTGACCGGTACGTTCGACGGAACTACCGGCGAATTCAATTTTGCTTATGCCGCGCATCCGCGGTTGCTGCTCCGGCGCGCGCAACAGACGCGATTTTTCGAGCTGGGAGAAGGTTTGGAAGGATTTCCCCTCGGGTTCATCACCGGCGAAACCTATAACCAGCAGAGCGTGCGGCTAAACCAGGGAGACATGATCCTGGCGTTCTCGGACGGGGCGACTGAAGTTCGCTCGCCGTCGGGGGAGCAACTCACGTTCCAAGGATTCTTGCAACTAGCCGACAAAACGTTAAACGCGCTGCCGAAGCCCTTCTCTCTGCATGATTTTTCTGAGGCATTACTCCAGGGCGTTCACCATTTTCGAGGCGCTGAGGGAGAGTTGGAAGACGATGTCACGTTGTTGACGCTGCGGCGGATTTCATGAAGCTTTCGTGTTCGAGCACGGCTACGCGAGGCCAGCACAACTTCGCGTGTCACTTGAAAGGATGCTCCGCAAAATATTGCTCGAGACTCGCGAGCATCTCTTCTGAGGCCAATTGAACATTGCGGTTCAGAGCGGCAACGATAGCGGGCACATCTTTTCCAGCCACGGACTCGTCATGCGAGTAATAGCGCGTCCAGACGGTCACACCCGATTTTAGGTCGCGCATTTCCAGTTCAAAAGTCAGTCTCGCGACCATCGTGCTTGCTGAAACCTCTTTGAAGTCATAGAGGTGGCCGCGGATCAGGAAGTCACCGCTGGCATTGCTGCGCTCCGCGTAAACCGACTTGTAGTGGCCCGAGGATCGCAGGCGTCGCAACAAAACCATTTGAATCATCTCCGTCGGAGGTTCCGCCCAACGCTGATATTCGTATGTTCCCATCTGCTCGCCGCCGCCGCTGTAAACGATGCGGTCTTCACGATACAGATGCGAAGCGGATAGCGGACCGAAGAGAAGCGTGGCAGCCACCGGGTCCGCCCCTGGTGCCGCGGGTCGTTCACCAGGAACAGTCAACTGGTAATACTTGCTGGGGCGAGCGGCCCCACAGCCAGAGAGGGTTGTGGCGAGCATAAAACTCATTATCCAGGCAGGCCAACAAGCCTTCTCGGAACTACTTGAGCCGCGCCTCCGCTTCCCTTTCGTGTCTGTCAATCCCTCCAAGGTTTCTTCCTCGCGGGTCATTTGTACTCTCCGGGTTTGTGCTCCGGCGGGCTACTAGACCGAATCAGAGTGTAAGGCCGGCGCTTGATAACGTCTGTGAATTCCCTCAAGTTCTCCGAGACGTGGCGAAAGTTTTCCAGCAGTTCATCAATGTTCTCGGCATTCACGTCCAGTGTCTGGTCGAGCTTTCCCGTCAATTCCGTTAAGCCCCCGAGAGAGCGACGCAGCTCAAGGACCGCCTTGCGCAAGTCTTCACGGTTTTCTCCGATCAGGGAATCCACGTGATTCAGCGCCTCATTTGCCTCCGCTGAAGTCTTTCTCAAATCCTCAATCAAGGGAGCGAATTTCTGGCTGGCGGTGTTCAGGTTCTGGACCGCGGATTTTACGTTCGCGCGGTTTTCCGAAATCATTCCGTGGGCGCCTGATAGGGTTTCGGCGAGGTTGGCGCGGTTGCGGTCATTCATCAAGTCGTTCATGCGGTTCACCGTCAGCTTCAAGTCGTTTGCGCGATCATTGAGAGTTTTCAGAAGCTCCTGCGCCTGCGGGGCGATTTCATTGATTTTTGCGGTGAGCGCGTTGAAGTCAATGTAAGGTTCGGAGGGCAGAGTCGCGCCGGGACCTGCCAACTTGGCTTTGTCGCTTCCTGGAATAATTTCCAAATGATTGTCCCCCAGCGGACTCAGACTCATGATTTTCACGCGGCTGTCGGTCTTCACGGGGAGATCGGCCTGCACGCTGAAAGTAATCTCGATGCGCGATGGATCCTTTGAATCGAGTTGCAGTTTCTCGACGCGTCCGACCTTGGGACCGCCCGCATAGCGCACGGTCGAGCCCGGCTCCAAGCCGCCCGCAAATGGAAAATATGCGCGGAAGGTCGAGGCGGAGCCACCGAAAGCGCCGCTCAACGTAAATACCGTCGTAACCAAAATTCCTGCGGCTGCTAGCACAAACGCGCCCACGATAGCCTGCTCTTTCTTCGATTGCATCAGACACCTCCCCTTTGGGTCATCGAACGGCCAGCCGCACGATGATCTTCGGTAAGCATTTGCAGGTAATCTGCTTCCTGCAAAACTTCCGGCTCCGCGATGCGGTCAAGAAATTGCCTTACACGCGGATGCGCGCTCGACCGCATTTCTTCCCTCGAACCACTGGCAACAATATTTCCTTTTTCAATCAGCACCATACGGTCGGCGATCAAGAAGGCGCTCGCCAACTCGTGGGTCACCACGACGATGGTCATGTGGAAGGCTTTCTTCAGCTCAAGGATCAATTCATCGACGCCAGCGGCGATAATGGGGTCGAGCCCGGCGGAAGGTTCATCAAAAAAGAGGATTTCCGGATCCATGGCCATAGCACGAGCCACCGCCGCGCGCTTCTTCATCCCGCCGCTCAGTTGCGATGGCAGGTAGTTTTCAAAACCCGCCAGACCCACCTGATCCAGCTTCAACCGCACGATAATCTCAATCGTCGGTTCCTCGAGCCTGGTATGCTCGCGGAGCGGAAGCGCCACATTCTCTCCGACGGTCATCGACCCGAACAACGCACCACCCTGAAAGGACATTCCGATTCGTTTGCGGATTGCATTCATTTCTGCGTCGGAGATTACAGCTAGATTCTTGCCTTTGAGCCAGATTTCTCCCGAACTGGGCCGCTCCAGACCTACCAAGGTGCGCAATAGCGTGCTCTTTCCTGAACCGGAGCCTCCCAAGATCACGAGCGTTTCGCCGCGCATCACTTCGAAGGTGAGCCCATGGAGAATCTCCCGCTCACCGTAATTCACGCGGAGATCGCGCAGCGAAATCATCGCTTCCAGTTTTGAATCGTCCCTCGGTTCCATCGGTTTGCTTCTTCCTAGCGCTGGCCCAAGAAAAAGAATAATGTCGTAAAGACCAGGTCGACCAAAATCACCAGAAATATGGAGACAACCACCGCTCGCGTAGTGGAGCGCCCAACTTCCTCGGCCCCTACGCCAGTCGTTAGACCTTCATGACATCCCACGGCGGTAATGGCAATCCCAAAAACGACGCTCTTGATTAATCCCGTCACGATGTCTCGCAGGAAAAGCGTATCGAGCGAAGCGCGAATGTAGCGGCCGAAGAAAAAACCTGCCTGCGTCACGCCAAAGAGCGCTCCGCCCAGAATTCCCATGGAGTTCGCCCAGATGGTCAGGCAGGGGAGCATGATGGTCATGGCCAAGAACTTTGGCGCGACCAGAAAATCGACCGGATGAATCGCCATCGTCTCCAGCGCGTCAATTTCCTCGGTGACCCTCATGGTGCCGATTTCCGCGGCGAAGGCGGAGCCTGAGCGCCCGATGACCACAATCGCGGTAATCAACGGCCCGAGTTCGCGTGTCATGGAAATGGCAACGGCGTTTGCGACAAAAGTGATGGCGCCAAATTTGCGTAATTCGTATGCGCTTTGCAGCGCCAGAATCAATCCGATAAAAAAAGTGATCAGCGAAAGGATGGGCAGAGCCCGCACACCAACTTGCATCGCCTGAGAAATTGTTTGTTGCAAGCGGATCGGCTTTCCCTTGAACGGCGCGATAAATGTGTAATAAGCGGCGCGCGCGCCCAGCGAGGTCAGCGATCCAAGATAAGCGAGGCCGTCGGTGACCGATCCACCAATTTGTGCCGCAAATTCCACGTTGCCCCTCGAGGAGACTGGGCGCCTAAAGACCATGCCTCAGGGCGATACGGCTTGCTCCTCATTCTCGTAAATTTCGAAAATCTTCACCAGCTTGGAAAGCTGGAGAACTTCCCTAACCGTCGTGTTCAAACCATACAGAATCAGCCGGGCTTTCAGGTCCCGCGATACTTTCAGCCCCTCCACAAGAGACGCAACGCCCGAACTATCCATGTAGCGAACGCCTTTCAAGTTCAGGATCACCCGGGGCACGCGCGCCTCGCGCAGTTCGTGCAAAAGGGCTTTTCGTAGTTCCGGTGACGAAGCGAGATCCACGTCTCCACGGACATCAAAAATGGTCATATTGTCCAGGCGACGCGCGGAAATTTCCACTATTCTTTCTCCTCAGACACCCTTCTCGGGCTTCGGTACATCAAGAAGTTTTATCAGGCGCAGGTGGTTCTTTCCGAATTTGCGGCGGAATTCTACCGCGTCCATGCATTCGTTGATGAAATGCAATCCCAAGCCGCCCGGCCGGACTTCTTCGAGGGGGCGTCCACACCATTTCGCATGGTCAATCTTCTTGCCGCGGTCTTCGAGCACAATTTCCAGAGCTTTTCTTTGATTACCGTCTCGCGGAACCTCAATCCGGCGGAACAATGCGCGGATCGGGTGTCCCTGTTCTCCGCCATAGGCGTGTTTGATGATGTTGGTGAGAGCCTCATCGACCGCCAACACCACTGCCCGGCATTCCGCGCTGGAAAACCCCAACGTCTCGGCGAGCTGGCCCAAGGCATGGCGCACCACACAGAGCATTTCGGGATTGCTCTGCAATTCCAAGTTCAGCAAAGGGCTGCTTCGGCTCATTGGAGGCTCTCGATTGACACCAGGTTTATAGTTCCCTGGACACGCAGTTTGCAGCAGCTTCCGGGACAGTCAGTACCAACGATGATACACGGAATCTCGGCGCACGCTGGCTCAAAAAGGTAAACCCAGATGCTTGCTTATAAGATGCCGGAGCAGTCATAGCGAGTGCAACACTCGGTCATGTCAAGGTCCCGAATCTTACGTTCTCCAGCGCCGCACATGATAGACTTGCCTGACCATTTCACCATCGGCAAGGCATGCGGTATCTGCACTAATGTGCGCGGCTGACGAATTTCCCGAATTGCTTCCGACTTTCACTGTGATTGGAGGCCGCCCGTTACAAGATCCGGACGGCTGACTAGCTTAAGCGACAGAATCCAACGGCGGAATGGAAAATGGATACGTCGGCGGAAAAGAAGCAGAGAGTGGAGCTTGGCGACTATTTGGCCGCCGAGCGAACGTTTCTTGCGTGGGTTCGCACCGGGCTGGCGCTGATGGGATTTGGTTTCGTGGTTGCGCGGTTCGGTCTCTTCCTGCAGCAGCTCCGGCTTGCCGACCAAGTTCCCTCAAACCTGTCTTATGGGATCTCGTTGTGGTTCGGGACGACACTCATCGGTGTGGGAGTTGCCGTGAATCTCTGCGCCGCTTTGCGCCACGTGCGTTTGGTTCGTCAACTCGACGCGGGCGAACCTGAGCTTTTGGGTTCTTTGACCTTCCCTGTCGCCACCGCGTTGTTTCTGGTTTTCGTTGGATTGGCGATGGCGATTTATCTCGTATCTGTGCGCGGTTCGGCAAATCCTCCGACGGGAAGCACCATGGAGACAACCATGACACCTGGAATGATGCCCGCAAGCAACAAGGGAATCATCGACAAACGGAGCAATCACTCGGTCGAGGCCACCGTGGAAAAGCTCAAGAACATTCTGCAATCTAAGGGCGTCACCTTATTTGCGCTGGTCGACCACAGTGGAGAGGCCGAAAAAGTGGGAATGAAAATGCCGCCGACCAAGCTGCTCATCTTCGGCAGCCCCAAAGCGGGAACGCCACTTATGTTGGCCGCCCCCAGCGTTGCCATTGATCTGCCTCTGAAAATCCTAGTTTCGGAAGATGACCAGGGAGAAGTCTGGGTTTCCTACAATAGTCCCGACTACTTGAAGGGGCGACATGGTCTGCCTCCAGAATTGCTGGCTAACATTGCCGTCGTAGACACCTTGGCGTCCATGGCTTCCGAGTAGCCTCGCTAATCGAGGAGCGCGTGCGTGGAGCATCCAAATCACCACGCCTTCAACCGTTGCAAGAAAAGTTCCACGTTAGAGGCATTGGGTTTCCCAGGGCTTGAACAAACTCTAGGTTCCCGAAGCCGGCGGAGGCACGGTCCAGCCAACAACCATTGTATAATCAATAGGATAGCGGCGGACAGGACTCCTGGCAGATTGAATGTGGGACGGAAATGGCTGGTAAATACCAGAGAAAAAGCGGTCCCAAAGCGAAGTACGATTCCAGACCGCGGGGTAGGATCCACGTGGGCCGCGCCCCGCGAGTCGTACTCCCCCAAAACTGGTTAGCGGCCGGGCCTGGTCATCGGAGCGAATCCTGTGGAGCCCTTTACCCAATCTTTTGCCTTCATTTGGGAATACGCATTCTGCCGTATTCGCCGTGGACGCCTGTCACGCCCGTCAGCGCATCATTTATTGGAATGCAGGAGCGCGTAGCCTATTCGGTTATTCAGAGGTCAAGTTCTGAAGCAGCCCTGCTGGCGCGTGCTTGGCGACCGAGGAAGGCAACGGCCATGGAGCGGGCCAAATTGCCGGCGTCCAACGTTGCCTATCGTGTGGAAACTTTCCGCCGCACTGTTATTTTGATGATCGGCTTCGTGGGCCGTACTTCTCACGGGGCCATTGACCCAAGCGCCTGGACTAAGTCCAACCTGCCGTTGCCCATGGGTTTTTCGGGGGTGAAGGGCGCTAGGGGCGCTGCATTAGCCACGGCGCCGGCGGCCCGAGACTGATTTGTGCTCGCTTGCATATCTAGCAGCAGAGAGGATGCACCGGAAACGAACGGCGCACTGAAAGAAGTTCCCCATCCGGCGGCGTAGGTGTTGAAGGGATAGGTTGTGACGATGGCTTCTCCGGGAGCGGCGACCCATACGATGGCATCGCCATAGTTGGAAAATGAAGACGGCGTATCTGCGTCGCTCGTGGAGGCCACTCCCATCACATAGTCTTGCCACTCCGCAGGGTAAACATTCAGCGGAGGAGCCGATTGGCCATCGTTGCCAGCCGACGCGATACAAATGATGTTGTTCTGGTTGGCATAGCTCAACGCCATCTGCAGTTCCGGTGAGTTTGTCTGCGTGTCAAAGCTCATGTTGATTACGTTGGCGTTATTCTGCACTGCATAATAAACGGCCCGCACAATGTCGGAGAGGAAGCCTGTACCGTCCGATTTGAAGGTTTTCAAAGGCAAGAGTCGCGCCGTCGGAGCAACCAGGTGGATCACACCCATGACCATAGTGCCGTGACCGAACGCGACGTACTGACACGGCGTTTGCTGGTTGCAATCAAGGACGGCCGCCGTAGACTGGTCCAGTACCGCAGCAGTGGATTGATTGACTTGAGCTGCGGAGCAACTCGGGCAGGGTGGAGGCGGGCATGAAGTGCGGAGGCACGAAGAAGATATATCTGTTAGTTCTGAACCACCCGGCTGATTCCGTGCAAAGTCGTAACCCCGCAATAGAACCCTTCTTAGCGCGGGATGCGTGGGATCCACGCCTGTGTCAATATCCGCGACAATTCCGCTGCCAGTGACTGCAAACTGGCTCTGCGCTTCCGCGACGCCGACGATATGTGCGGCGGGTTGGTTTGCATAGCTATTCCATACGGTTCCCCTTGTGTCGGGATAGTGTACCGGAGTTCTGTCCGACAGCAGGTTCTTCAGGTCTGTTGTCGGAGGCATTGTATTTAGTGACCCGATCGGAAATAAGTTGAGCAACTGATCCGCTTCGGCATCCACAATTCCCAGAGGGAGAGCCAGCAGTTCGTCCAAGTCAAGCGGACTGGTGATCAGGAAAAGTTGGCCGCCGGGATCCCCCAGTCCACGCACCACTGTGCAGGGCAATAGGGGAAGATTGCACACCGTTTGAAGCGTTTCGAGATCGAGCGTGGTGCGGACGATAAATCGGTTGTCGGCAGAGGCTTTGGCTGGCCAGAGTCCGCAGAGGAGCACGAGCACAAATACAGATTTGAACCTCATGGCCTACCCCCCCCTTAGAATAAAAGTATTGCTGTGTCGACAAATCCGCAGAAATCTCGGGATTTGCGATTCTTATGTCCAACTTATGACGCGCTGCAAATCGGGCAAGCCGAAATCGGGCAAACCGGCCGATACCCAGAAGTTTTCTCGGGCTTTTATTTCTAACGTGATGCCTGGCTCTGGCTCGAATTCAAAGTGAAACTCGCCCCACTCATTCGTCCTCGCTATTCCAATCAACCCTGAATGGCCCTGGACAACGATTGGAACGCCGCCCAGATAAGGCTTCCCTTTGGCCGCGTCCAAGACCTGACCAATCAGAGTGATGTGTTGCGAGCCGCTCTGCCCTTCGAGGGAAAGGTCCGCTACGAGCGTGTCGGATTCATAACGGAGTTGGCGATACATGGGCTGGGAGGATCTGATACCAGCGAACGACGGTTGCAGAAGGCTATCAAAGACCAGCGGCGCGCCACGCGTGACTTGGCGGGGAACAGTACCCCGGCGGAGCAGGGAGTCCAAGTTGGGCCACAGCTCTTGGAAAAGGGTATCCAGCCGAACTACCGGAACAGAATAAGCATCCAGCACCTGGAGCAATTCCGGGTCGCTTTGTTCCCTTATGAGAACCATCAGGCGGCCTCGTAGGTCAGGAACCCGCTTGTGGAACAAGGCCACCACGCGGGCTGGAGGTGAATCTGCTAGCTGCGGGTCAAGGATAGCGGCATCAGGTCTTTCCCGCCCAAACAGCTCCACGGCCGTCTTCAAAGCTGAAGCGACAAGGCACTGGTACCCCATGCTCCGGAGCAGCACCCGCACGTTGTCACGCACGAGAGGGTTGGCTCCGAGCATTAGTACCTTGAGCTGGGTGCGCGCGGTTTCCAACGGTCCCTACTTGTAAGTAACCCGTTTTAGGGTCGGCTAACTAGCAGATAAAGCATGTAAGGATGGCAGTCAATTTAGGGAAACCCTCAAAACTCTATAGGGATTACTATGGAAAATCGGAAAAGCGGACAGCCAACAAAGTATTGATACCGGCACGCTTGTCCAAATTAGGCTTTGAGACTCTTAGGCAAAAAGGCCGAGTATCGGCCTACGAACGTTTCGTGAGCCGAACGCGTTGGGGCCTAGTTAGCCACCTGCACCCACGCACGCCGACATAACCATCGACGGCCTGATAGATATGGCGGAAGCGTGTGGGAGTCGAACCCAAACATTCGACTCCCAAGTCCCGGCGAATGATGACGTTGCGGTTTCCGCCAAGTCCCATTGGAGTCAATTGGAGTCCAAGAGTCTTAGGTTTTCTTTTTCCGTCCAGCTTCTTCCCTTCTCCCGCTCCCGTTACGCGCGTTTGCCCTGGCCCCATCCCGAAAATCAGGAATCAATTAGGGCCGCGGAGCGTTCTAAACCGCGGCCTGGAACATTACGCCCTCGGCCTGAATGCCAGCAAGGTTCACGCACGAGTTGGCCCGATTGAAACATCACTCCTTGACGAAGATCCTCCCGCTGCGAGAAGTCAAATGCAAACCGTTTCCGATGGGAGCTGCCAAACTGGGATAGATCCGCCATCTGCCCGTCCGTTTGCGGGTTACGACGGGCTATCCAGCTATTGGGTCATGAGGGTTCAGGACCATCCGACAACGTATTACGTCGCTGCAACCACAGTAATGGCATGGAGGATCGTCAAATACTTTTCGGACCCGCGCCAGCCGCCGGCGGCCGCGAGGAAACGTTCTTGTCAGCTTCCTTTTTTGCGCTCCTGTCGATTTCGATCGAACCTTTGAAGTCCGCGCCGTCCTCGATCATGATTTGTGCCGTAGTCAAATTCCCGATTATCGAACCGTCCTTCCTAATCTCGATCCGTCCCTTCGCGCGCACATTTCCCTTCACGTAACCGTACACCACCACGTCGCGGGCGTTGATGTCAGCCGTTAGCTTCGCCGTCGCTCCGACCGTCAGCTTCCGCTCATCAAGCTGGATCAGTCCTTCGACCGAGCCTTCGATTAGCAGATCCTCAGTGCCGGAGATGTCGCCTTTCACATGCAGGCTCGACCCTAGGCACCCCGTCGTGCCCGGGGCCGCAGCTTGCGGCGTATCCGGTTTTTTCTTATCCCAGATCGGACGCTCCTAAGAGACAGCACACCCCACGCAAATTTCCCGCCGGGCGTGCATCAAACTCGATCCCCCGCTCCAGCTCACAGAAATTCCTTGCGAGATTCAGCGTTGCCCAGAATCCTACTCCTGCGAGGGGGGCGCATCAAGGCGCGGCGTGCTGGGCCGCGTTCGGAAAACAACTCCTTTTGGGCATCCAAAACAGGGAATTCAGTGCGAACAGAATCAATCACTTGCGACCTGCGTAGAAGTAGGGTTTCTGGGCAACCTCGGCCTATTGGTGGACTCTAAGCCTTAGCTGAGGAATCTCAACTTCTGGATTGCCGTCACTCGGCAACAATCCTGATGATGATCAGGCTGAGAGGGGCTACAATGCCCCGAGGCGTTGGGGATTCTATATCCCGCTGTACTCGTCGCCGCGCGACTGTCGCAATCTAGAAAGTCAACTTCAATCCAAACTGGATTTGCCGCGAGGTGGTCACCGTGCTCAGAATAGCGCCGGCGCTGGGATTCACCGCGCCTGTGGGCAGTAGGGCAGTCCGGTTCGCCGAATTGGGCACGCCGAAGTTCGGATGATTGAAGATGTCGAACATCTCGGCGCGGAAGTGCAGCGCCTTGCCTTCTGCCAGTACAAATTGTTTGAACAGAGAGAAATCCCAGTTTACCAGCTTGGGGCCAATGAGCGTGTTCCGGCCGAGATTCCCGATCGTGTTGACGGGCTGCAGCACAAAGGCGTTCGCGTCGAACCAGTGTTTAGGGTCGCCGGTGACCGGATTGTTAGAAAAACCCGGGCGGACATCCGGACGCTCATGAATCGAGAAGTCGATGGTATTCAGGTTTCCTGATTGGTTGTGGCCGAGTCGCACTTCAAAGGGCGTCCCGGATTGCGCCGTCACGATACTATTGAGTTGCCAGCCTTTCACAAGCACACCGGCAAAGCCTGTCCGGCTGCTTCCAAACGGCAATTCGTAGCTCCAGTTCGCCACTAAGACATGCTCCACCGAAAAGCTGGAAAGGCCGCGGTCCGCTTTGCGATCATAAAAATTAATCGAATATTGAGTACTGTTGTCGAAATCCTGCGAGTTAATTCCGCTCGACTCGTCAATGGAGCGCGAAAATGTGTACGACACTTGCGCGCGCAGACCGTGCGACAGCCGTTTGGAAACGCCCGCCTGCAGTGCGTTGTAGAACGATTGCGCGTCTGTCTCTCGCTGCGTCACCCCGCCGAAGCTGGTGTTGCGGCGGCAACAGGTGTTTATCGTTTTCGGAGTGTTGTTAGTGCCATCACCTATGAACTCTGTTCGTCCGTCAGCATTAATGACATAAGGAGCCAGATTGGCATCCGCTACTCGAATCAGATGGAGCCCGCGAGAGCCTGCATATCCCAGGGTCACATTCCAATTGCCGGGCAGCGCCCGCTGCAGGCTCAGGTTGTACTGCATGATGTAAGACGGCTGTAGGTCGAAATTCACGGTCTGAAGATTCGCTTTGATGCAAGAAGGAGTTGCGGGACAAATGGGTGTGGTGATAGGGCCCTGCACGGCGTTCGGAAATGCGGGATTTGCTCTGCTGGTGCGCGTCGTGAACGGTGGGTTGAGGCTCCCGGAAAACACGTAATACTTGGGCAGAAGCTGGTCGTAGAAAATCCCAAACCCGGCGCGCACGGAAGTCGTTCCGTTCTTGAATGGATCCCACGCCAGACCAATTCGCGGCGCAAAATCTTTCAGTGCCGGGTTGGCGTACCACGGATTGCCAACGATGATCGCGGGATCCGCTATGCTTCGCAGATTCGAGATTTTCCCGTTCGCTTCTGTGGGAACTGTGGCGAACTCGTATCGCAGGCCCAAATTGAAGGTCAAATTTGGTTTCCAACGATAGTCGTCCTGCAGGAAAAACGCATAGAACGATTGCCGGAAGCCGCGATTCGGATCAATTCTTCCCGGAATAGCGAAGTTGATCTGCGCAGGCGCGCCCATTAAGAAATTCTCCAGACTTGTGAACGTTTCGATGCCGCCCAACTGGCTCGTCGTCTGCTGATTGAATTGCATGCGCTGCCCCTCAAATCCGAACCGAAAACCATGCGCACCCTTCGTCCAAAAGAACGTGTCATGCCACTGGTAGTTATTCAGATGGTCATTACGCGGGAGGCGGTAATCGCCCACCATCTCCGTCACCAGTCCCTGAATAGTGAGAAATCCAAATTGCACGCCGCCCGCCGAGGGAGGGATCCACCAAAGGTTGGACGGCACATCCACGAGACGCTGGTTATCGACCTCTGCAGTGGAACGAGCGAAGCTCACTCGCAGCGTATTGATCAGCGCCTGCGAAAACGAATGCACGTGTTCGAGCGTAAGGTACTGATTGCGCGAGCGCTCCTTAGTGAACACGTCCGGCGGCTTGTCTCTGACCTGCCGTTGCACGTTTCCGTTGTCGAATGTGTAGCGGCCAAACAAGATGTCTTTCCCGGAAAGACGATGATCGATTCGGCCCTGCGCGAAGTACTCATCGGTAGGTTGCAGGCGTGTGAAAGAATACCCAGCCGTTCCGGTAGGTTTCTGATTCTTATCAAGTACCTCGGGCCCATTCGCGCGCGGGAAAAGAACCTGCAATAGGGAACTCACAGCCGCGGAGGTGCTGGGTACAGCAACGTTCTTCAGGCCGTTCGCCATGCAGCTTGGGTCGCTTGGCGTGCAGGGCAAAAGAAAATTGCGCGCGTTATCGTCCGGAACAAAGGTTGCGCCCGTTACGCCGAGGCGCTCCTTAATCGCCTCGAAAGCCCCAAAGAAGAATGTCTTGTCGTGGCGAATCGGCCCGCCTAGCGTTCCCCCGAACTGATTGCGCTTAAAAGACGGAATGGGGTTTGTCGCTGGATCAAAATAATTCTTCGCGTCCAGCGCCGAGTTGCGCAGATACTCAAACAAGTTTCCATGGAGCTTGTTGGTTCCCGACCGCGTAATAGCGTTGATGATGCCGCCGGAGGACCTGCCAAACTCCGCGGAATAAGAATTCGTCAGAACCTGAAATTCCTGCACTGTCTCCACGCCCAGCAGCACGCCGCCCACGGACCCCGGCGTCTTGTTGTACACGTTGTTGATGTCCGAGCCGTCCAGAAGAAAGCTGTTCTGCTCCGGGTGTACCGGCCCGCACTGCATTGAGGGGATCGTCGCGGTTTGATGTCGTGAGCTGAGCGAGCACGCACCGGGGGGCTCTGCCCCCCGAACCCCCCGGCATTTACTTCCCCGCCCGGATGCCCGCGACGCTTGGAGACCGGCAGGAGGTATCCGGTATGGGTCGCGGGACGCTTGCCAGC